>NZ_JBXAHC010000015.1:0-139424 GCF_058794735.1 Janthinobacterium sp. GW823-FHT06H09
GCATTTGCCGACAAGAATGCCGGCAACGGCAAAACCGTGACCATCAGCGGCGGCCAGCTGGGCGACGGCACTGGCCTGGCGGCCAACTACAGTGTCACTGCACCGGCCGGCGTGACGGCGGCCATTACGCCGAAAGCGCTCAGTATCACGGGCGTGTCGGCCGCGAATAAAATCTATGATGGCGGCACGGCGGCTACGCTGAGCGGCGGTGCGCTGTCGGGCCTCGTCGGCAACGAAACGCTCGCCTTGGGCGCATTGACAGGGGCGTTTGCCGACAAGAATGCCGGCAACGGCAAAACCGTGACCGTCAGCGGCGGCCAGCTGGGCGACGGCACAGGCCTGGCGGCGAATTACAGCGTGAGCGCGCCGGCCAGCGTGACGGCGGCCATTACGCCGAAAGCGCTCAGTATCACGGGCGTGTCGGCCGCGAATAAAATCTATGACGGCGGCACGGCAGCCACGCTGAGCGGCGGCACGCTGTCGGGCCTCGTCGGCAACGAAACGCTCGCCTTGGGGGCATTGACAGGGACGTTTGCCGACAAGAATGCCGGCAACGGCAAAACCGTGACCGTGAGCGGCGGCCAGCTGGGCGACGGTAGTGGCTTGGCGGCGAATTACAGCGTGAGCGCGCCGGCCAGCGTGACGGCGGCCATTACGCCGAAAGCGCTCAGTATCACGGGCGTGTCGGCTGCGAATAAAATCTATGATGGCGGCACGGCGGCCACGCTGAGCGGCGGCACGCTGTCCGGTCTGGTCGGCAGCGAAACCCTGGCACTGGGTGCATTGACGGGTGCGTTTGCCGACAAGAATGCCGGCAGCGGCAAAACCGTGACCGTGAGCGGCGCCCAGCTGGGCGACGGCACGGGCCTGGCGGCGAACTACAGCGTGAGCGCGCCGGCCAGCGTGACGGCGGCCATTACGCCGAAGGCGCTCAGTATCACGGGCGTATCGGCCGCGAATAAAATCTATGACGGCGGCACGGCGGCCACGCTGAGCGGCGGCACGCTGTCGGGCCTGGTCGGCAACGAGACGCTCGCTTTGGGCGCATTGACGGGTGCGTTTGCCGACAAGAATGCCGGCAGCGGCAAAACCGTGACCGTCAGCGGCGGCCAGCTGGGCGACGGTAGTGGCTTGGCGGCGAACTACAGCGTGACGGCGCCGGCCAGCGTGACGGCGGCCATTACGCCGAAAGCGCTCAGTATCACGGGCGTGTCGGCCGCGAATAAAATCTATGACGGCGGCACGGCGGCTATGCTGAGCGGCGGCACGCTGTCGGGCCTCGTCGGCAACGAAACGCTCGCCTTGGGCGCATTGACGGGTGCATTTGCCGACAAGAATGCCGGCAACGGCAAAACCGTGACCATCAGCGGCGGCCAGCTGGGCGACGGCACTGGCCTGGCGGCCAACTACAGTGTCACTGCACCGGCCGGCGTGACGGCGGCCATTACGCCGAAAGCGCTCAGTATCACGGGCGTGTCGGCCGCGAATAAAATCTATGATGGCGGCACGGCGGCTACGCTGAGCGGCGGTGCGCTGTCGGGCCTCGTCGGCAACGAAACGCTCGCCTTGGGCGCATTGACAGGGGCGTTTGCCGACAAGAATGCCGGCAACGGCAAAACCGTGACCGTCAGCGGCGGCCAGCTGGGCGACGGCACAGGCCTGGCGGCGAATTACAGCGTGAGCGCGCCGGCCAGCGTGACGGCGGCCATTACGACGAAGGCGCTCAGCATCACGGGCGTGTCGGCCGCGAATAAAATCTATGACGGCGGCACGGCAGCCACGCTGACTGGCGGCACGCTGTCGGGCCTGGTCGGCAACGAAACGCTCGCCTTGGGCGCATTAACGGGCACCTTTGCCGACAAGAATGCCGGCAACGGCAAAACCGTGACCGTGAGCGGCGGCCAGCTGGGTGACGGCACGGGCCTGGCGGCCAACTACAGTGTCACTGCACCGGCCAGCGTGACGGCGGCCATTACGCCGAAAGCGCTCAGTATCACGGGCGTGTCGGCCGCGAATAAAATCTATGATGGCGGCACGGCGGCCACGCTGAGCGGCGGCACGCTGTCTGGCCTCGTCGGCAACGAAACGCTCGCCTTGGGCGCATTGACGGGTGCGTTTGCCGACAAGAATGCCGGCAACGGCAAAACCGTGACCGTCAGCGGCGCCCAGCTGGGCGACGGTAGTGGCTTGGCGGCGAATTACAGCGTGACCGCGCCGGCCAGCGTGACGGCGGCCATTACGCCGAAACCTGTTACCGTCAGCGGTCTCGCCGTTGCCGACAAGACGGCTGACGGCACGACGACGGCAATGATTGCAACGCCAGGAACGCTTACAGGGCTCGTCGCCAACGATACCATTAAGCTCGATGCCAATTCGGCCTCAGCGAAATTCGCACAGGCATCCGCCGGTATTGCCATTCCGGTCAGCGTCACCGGCCTCACTTTGAGCGGTGCAGATGCCGGCAATTACCTTATCCCTGCGTCAAGTTCAAGCACAGGCAGGATACTGACGGCACCAGCCCGGGCAAACTCGACGGCAACGGCAACGGCAACGGCAGCCGCGGCGACGATTACGCCGCAGGCGGCGGGTATCACGTCGTCGTTTGCCGCGCCCGCGGTCGGCGGGCTGGCCTATGTCGCCGTGGCTGAAAGCGTGACTGCGCCGCAGTCGGGGACAGCACAGACTGCCATGAGCGAGGGGACGGGCGCTAATGCGGCACCGGCCAGCACCACGCAGCGGCGCCAGTCGTCGACCCAAGGCGCTGGTGCCAACCGCGATGCCAAATATCTCGATGTGATGGTCGTATCTGGCGGCATCCGCATGCCTGCCAGCGCAAGCAGCGATACCTCCAACGCCCCGGCGCCGAATAATCTCTGACACCTTCAGGACATGGGTATTCTATGAAGCATCCATCCACTGTTTTGCCGATGACGCTGTTCGTCACGGCCTGCATGCCCGCGCTTGCCCAGCAATTACCTGATGCGGGTACGCTGCTGCAGGAAAATGCGCGTACGCTGCCGCAACCGACCAGTCGTGCGGCACCCACGCTGCGCGTGCTGCCTGCGCCTCAACCGGCGGCACAGGTTTCCGGTGGCGTGCAAATAACGCTGCAGCGCGTGACGATAAGCGGCAACACGCAGATCCCGAGTACGGAACTGCTGGCCGACCTTGGCCCGGTCACAGGCAAGACATATGACTTCGCGGGACTGTCCGCGCTTGCCGCGCACATTACCTCCCGTTATCAGCAAGCCGGCTATCCTTTCGCGCGTGCTTACCTGCCACAACAGGATCTGTCCGCTGGCGAATTACGCATCGAGATCCTCGAAGGTCGTTATGGCCTGGTGCAGGCGACGGGCGATGGCGCATTGACGTCAGGGGCGCAAGGCTTCCTGTCGGCACTGCCGAAGGGCGCCTTGATCGAGGCGCACCTGTTGGAGCGCACGACCCTTTTATTGAACGATCAGCCCGGCGTGATCACGGCGCCGCTGATGCGCCCTGGAAAGGAGGTCGGCACTGGCGACCTGATCGTCGATGTGCAAAGGGATCATCGTTACAAGGGGGAAGCGGGGATCGACAATTTTGGCACGCGGGCGACCGGCCGCACGCGTCTTCACGCGAGCCTGGATGCCGACAGTCCATTCATGCTCGGTGATCAACTCTCGCTGCAGGCGCTCTATACGGATGCCCAAATGTGGTTTGGATCGGTGGCGTATGCGGCACCCATCGGTTACAGCGGCTTGCGCGGACGCGCCAGTTACACGCATTCATACTACGAACTTGCAGGCAGTTTCGCGTCCCTCGGCGCGCGCGGCACGGCGGACGTGGCGAGCGTCGGGATGAGCTATCCGATCGTCCGCTCGCAGTCGCGCAACCTGATCGTCTCGGCCAGCATCGATCACAAGTCCCTGCAGGACCGCCAGGGGGCGACTTCGTCGTCAAGTGACAAGCGAAGTACAGTCGTGCCGGTCAATTTGTCCTTTGACGTGCGCGATCAGTTCATTTACGCCGGCATCACCTACGGTGTCGTCTCGTGGGTGCATGGGCGCCTCGGACTGGATAAGGCAAGCGAGACCATCGACAGCGCGAGCGCCCGCACGGCCGGTGCGTTCTCCAAGCTGAACATCGACCTGGCGCGCGTTCAGTCTCTCAATAGCAAGATTGACCTCTATGGTCGCCTGTCCGCGCAGCGCGCGGGGAACAACCTCGACCCGTCCGAAAAGCTGGGCCTTGGGGGCGTGAACGGTGTGCGGGCGTATCCGAACGGCGAGGCGTATGGTGACAATGGCTGGCTGGCACAGGCCGAGGTGCGCTACACAATCGGTGCGGCGGTGCCGTTCGTCTTCTACGATATGGGACGAGTTGACATCAACAAGGACGCCTTGGCGAGTACGGGAAACCGGCGCACGCTGGCCGGCAGTGGCGTCGGCGTCCGCTATGCAGGCGCAGCATGGAGCGCAGGCATGACGCTGGCCTGGCGTACCCGCGGGGGAGCTTCGCTGACTGAGTCTTCGTCCCATAATCCGACCTTGCTGGCTAGCCTGGCGTACCGTTTTTGAGGCCGGCGAAAACTACGCGCGCGACGCGGGTGCCGGCCATGGCAACACGGCGCTCGCGACGCTTGCGGGCATCGGAGATATCCCGGGCAGCGCGAGCTGCATGGCATGAGGCTGGAATGCCACAAGCACCGGAGATTTGTAAATTGAAGTAAATAACAATGGTTCGCATTTGCTTTGCTCCTTGCAATCGTGGCATGCTTGGCATGTGCTCTCACGCTGCGGCGTAGTGCCTCATCCGTAGCGTCTCGATTATCTTTTAGCCAAATGCATAAACTTCTTTTCCATTGCCTGGCGGGCGGCAGCCTGCTCGTCTCCGGCGCCGCTGTCCAGGCGCAAACCGTCACCGGTGATACCATCGTCAAGCCGCCTGCCAAGACGCCCGCCGTGGATGCGCCGCCGTCCGTCAGCGTGACGGCCGAACGTCCCACGGGCCGCATCGACCGGCAAGTCTACGACGTCAAGTCCGACGTCGGCAGCACCAATGGCACGGCGGCCGATGCCTTGAACAATGTGCCGTCGGTGGCCGTCGATCCCGATGGGTCCGTCTCCCTGCGCGGCAGCAGCAATGTGCAGATATTGATTGATGGCAAGCCGTCGGCCATGCTGCAGGGCGATTCGCGCGGCGCCACCCTGAACGCCATGGCCGCCGACGATATCGAATCGGTGGAAGTGATCAACAATCCCGGCGCCCAGTTCGGCAATGAGGCCGGTGGCGGCCCGATCCTGAACCTGGTGATGCGGCGCAACCGCAAGCCGGGCGGCTTTGCCACCGTCAACGCGAATGCCGGCATCGCCGGACGCTACAACAGCTCCGTCTCCGGCACCTATAACGAAGGGCCGTGGGGCTACCAGGGCGGCATCAATGTACGCCATGACGGCCGCAATTCCGTGGCCGAGGTCAGCCGCGAGCGCCTGGAGCGTGGGGCTGGCGCGTTCGCCCCCAGCAGCCAGCAGTCCGCCAGCAATGGCTTGAATGACTCGCTGGGCTTGCACGGCACCGTCAATTACAACCTGAACGCCAGCGATACCCTGGCCGCCAGCGTGTCGTATAACGGGCGCAGCAACGACCAGCGCTCGCTTGACCGCTACCTCAATGGCGACAGCACGGGCAGCACCATCGGCGACTATGTGCGCAGCACCGTGCGCAACGGCGACAGCCGCAACTACAGCTGGGGCGCGCGCTACGACCACAAGGGCGAGTTGCCGGGCGAAACCCTCAAGATCGATTTGCGCGTGTCGTCGTCGACCAACGAGAGCGACAGCGATTACGCCAATACCTACGCGGTCGCGCCCGTCAAGACCTTCGACAGCCGCGCGCGCCAGCATAGCGAGACGGGCAACCGCATCGTCGACTTCAGCGGCGACTACGAGCGCCCGCTGGCGGGCGGCACGGCCAAGCTCGGCTACAAGGTGGCCGACAACAAGAGCAGCTTCGACACCCTGTACACGGACATCAACCCGGCCAGCCTGGCCGAGACCGTCAACCCCATGCGCAGCAACCGTTTCGAGCTCGACGAACGCACCATCGCGCTGTACGGCTCCTACCAGATGCGCCTGAGCGAGCGCTGGGGCGCGCTGGCCGGCTTGCGCGCCGAATACACGGACTTGAACGTGCGCCAGATCACCAGCGGCGTCGAGGCCGGCAACAATTACGTCAACTACATTCCCAGCCTGTTTGCCACGTATAAGGTCAGCGACGAGAGCAATTTGCGCTTCAGCTATGCGCACCGCCTGCGCCGCCCGAGCGCGGGCGACCTGAATCCGTACGTGATCTACCGCGACGAGTTCAATGTGTCGGCCGGCAACCCGAAGCTGAAGCCCACGCAGACGGATTCGTTCGAGATCGGCTATGAAACGAAATTGTTTGGCCTGGAAAGCAGCTTGCGCGCCTACCACCGGCGCGACACGGATGCCATCGTCGATTACCGCTATTTCATCAGTGACAATGTGCTGCTGACAACGCGGGAAAACGGCGAGGGCAGCCATTCGAGCGGCCTGGAGTTCAGCGTCAGCGGCAAGCTCACGCCATCGTTGACCCTGAACACGAGCGGCAACCTGGCGCGCAGCCAGCAGACGAGTTCCGACGACCTGGGCAATCGCAGCACGCGCACGGCGAATGCCCTGAGCGGCCGCGCGCGCCTCAATTACCAGATCAACCCGGCCAACCAGCTGCAGCTGGCCCTGCAAATGCAGGGCAAGATGCTGTCGGGACAGGGCTACCGCTCGCCGAACAACACCTTGAACGTGAGCTGGCGCCACACGGTGACGCCGCAATTGAGCCTGGTCATGAATGTGACCGATGTGTTCAGCAGCAACAAGATGGAAACCGTCATCAACAGCGCTTCCTTGCGCGAGACGAGCACGCGGCGCTTCGATGGACGCATGATTTACGTGGGGCTGTCGTACCGCCTGGGCGGCGCCACGTCGGCGGCGAAAGAGGGCGAACGGGAACCGCGCTTCGGTCCGCCGGGCGGACGGGGGCCGGGCGGCCCAGGCGGTCCCGGCCCGGGCGGACCGGGAGGCGAAGCAGGCTAGGCGGCTGCCGCGATCTCGTTCAGGAAGTCGATGAAACTGTCCGCATGGCGCTCGAAGCGCCATGCGCCCATGCCGTGTTCGGCCGTGTACACGGGCGCATCGCCGCCGGCAATGGCGCCCAGGTCCAGGCAATATGGATCGGCGCCCGCGTCGGCGATCACCAGGTATTGTTCCTGCCAGCCGGCGATGGCGGCGCCGCTGACGGCATCCCAGGCGTAACCGTACTGGGCCTTGACCAGCTCGGCCGCGCCGTACAGGCTCAAGCCCTGGAAATACTGTGGGCTGTCGATCAACACCCGCAGCGGTGAATGGCAAGCCAGGAAGCGCCGGTACTGCTCCGGCAAGGCCCAGCGCTGCGCGATGCCGGCCATGTCGGCGGCGTTGGCGATGGTCAGCCAGTTCGATGGCCGCGCCAGGTCCTGCTCCTTCTTGCGCCGGGCCGCCAGTTTTTTCTCCAGCCTGGCGGCAGCCTTTTCCAGCGGCGTGCGCGGCTCATCGAGCGCTGCGTGGGTGGCCGGCGCCGCATGGCCTGCGCCATCCGGGTAAGCATCGCGCTGCCAGGCCTGCACAGCCTCCAGTCGCAGCTGCTCTTCCTTCCAATGGCCGGGATCGTACGGCAAACCGGCATCGAAAGGCTGGCGGCTGAAGACGGCCAGGCTTTTCACGGCCTTGGCGCGCACGCTCAGCTTGGCATTTTCCGCAGTGGCCAAGGCCACGAGCGGAGCATACGCCTCCTTGCCCATGCTTTTGAGCATGCCATCCACGCCCCAGTAGGCGAGGCCGTCCATATCAAGGCTCCAGCTGAAAAAATCGCCGTATTCTCCCGGTTCGGCCAGGGCGACGATATCCGTCATCAGGAAGGCGCGCCAGTGCAGCAGCTGGCCTTCCCTGGCGTAGGCGGTCAGGATAGCGAGCACGGCTTGCCGCTCGTCGGCCGCATGCTTTTTCAGCAACCGGTCTTTCAGATTGGAAAACTTGACGCCGTCCGTTTCGTCAAACAGTTTGCGGTGCAGCGCCGCCAGCGGTGCGACCGCCATCAGACGGCCATCGCCGCCTTGATCGGCGCATGGTGTTCATAACCTTCCAGCGAGAAATCCGACGGTTCGATCTTTTCCAGCCATTCCGGTTCGTATTTGCCCGTCTTCGCGTAATCGGGCACGCGGTCGGAAATGACAAACTTGGGCGCCGGGAACGGCGTGCGCTTCAATTGTTCTTCCACCATGTCGAGGTGGTTTTCATAGATGTGCGCGTCGCCGATGAAGTAGGTGAACCAGCGCGGCGTGTAGCCCGTCAGGCGCGCCACCAAGTGCAGCAGGGCCGCGCCTTCGGCGATGTTGAACGGCGTGCCCAGGCCGATATCGTTGCTGCGCACATATAAACACAGCGAAATTTCGCGCGTGCTGGCGTTCGGGATGAACTGGTACAGCAAGTGGCAGGCGGGCAGGGCGACGGCATCGAGCACGGCCGGGTTCCAGCCGTGGAACAGGATGCGGCGGCTGCCGGGATTGGTCATGATAGTGTCCAGGCATTCGCGCAACTGGTCGACGGCCTTGTACAGCAGCACTTTTTGCACGCCCTCCTCGACGATGGGGGCAACCAGGGTAAAACCGTTCGCTTGCGCGTCGGCGATTTGCGCGGGCTGGTCGGCGTCGAGCAGCTTGTACGCAGGCCATTGACGCCATTGCACGCCATACACGGGACCGAGGTCATCCTCGCCTTCGCGGTAGGGATTGGCCAGCCATTGCGCATTTTCATTGGCGTTCTGGTCCCACACCTTGCAGCCCAGCGCGCGGAACTCGGCCGCGTTGCGCGAGGCCCGCAGGAAGGCGCACAATTCGCCGATCACGGATTTGAAAGCCAGTTTCTTGGTCGTGACGGCAGGGAAGTTGCCGTTGGCCAAGTCGAAACGCATCATGGCGCCCGGCACGCTCAGGGTGCGGATGCCCGTGCGGTTGTCTTGCCAGCTGCCCGTTTCGAGCACGGTCTTGATCAAATCTTGATATTGCTGCATGTATTTCTCCAACGGTAAGGATGGTGATTGTAACGCAGGCGCGACAGGCGGTCTGCGGGCCGCATACATAATTACGCGGCCGGCTTACCTGTAAACATGACTCTGTGGTAATTTGTGTGTCCTTGAAGAAATACACAGAAACGGCAGACGCTGCACCATGTTCTTGCGACAATTTGTAAATAATAATAACGGCGCCGTAGTGGAGATGAGCAGGGCCGATTTTTTCAAGGCCAATCTGCGCCTGATCCTGGCTTGGCCCTTGCTGGGGCTGGTCCTGTGCGCGGTGCTGTGGACGGCCACCTTGCTGCAGCTGGAGGCGGAAAAAAAGGTGGCGCAGCAGCAGGCGCTCGACAGCGTTTCCTCGTTGTCGAAAGCCTACAGCCAGTATCTGCTGCGCACCCTGGAGCAGATGGACCAGCTGACCTTGCAGCTCAAGTATGAATGGGAAAATTCGCGCGGCCAGTTGCGTCTCGACCAATTGAAGACGCAGGGCATGTATGCCTTGCCGCAATTTGCCATCGTCGCCATTCTCGACCGCAAGGGTCATCCCGTGACGGCCACGGCGCCGCTGCAGCGCCTGCGCGTCAACGAGCGCAGCGATTTCCTGCTGCGCCACTGGCGCAGCAATTCCAGCGCCCTGCGCATCGCGCTGGGGAGGGCGAGCGAAGCGGCGGCACCCCCGGGCGCCGACGAAAGCCTCGTGCATTTCACGCGCCGGCTGGAAGACGTGGATGGCAATTTCGACGGCGTGCTGCTGATCTCCATCCACTCCAGCTATTTTTCCGAATTCTACAACAGCGTCAATTTCGGCAAGTTCGGCATGTCCGCCATGGTGGGGGAAGAGGGCGAGCTGTTCAGCACGCGTCTCGGTGCGCGCGTGTTGCCGGCCCGGAGCGCACAGGGTACGCCATTCCTCGACACCAGTTTCCTGGAAACGGAGAGCGGCGCCCTGCATTCGGGTGGCCGGATCGCTTTTTCCGACAAGCAAAGCCGTTATGTGGGCTGGCAGGCGTTGAAAGCCTATCCGTTTACGGCCGTGGTCGGCCTGTCGGACGGCGAAATGCTGCACCCCTACGAGGAAACGCGCACCATCTATATCGGCATCGCGCTGGCCGTCACCGTGCTGCTGCTGGCCTTTGCCGCCGTCGCCACGGTGCTGTCGCTGCGCCTGGCGTGGCGCCACCACCAGTCCGAAGGCGTGCGCAATGCCTACCGCATGGCAACCGAAGGCACGAGCGACGGCTTTTATATCATCGCCGCCCTGCGCGGCGCCGATGGCAGCATCCTCGATTTCGAGATGGTCGACTGCAACGAGCCGGGCGCCGGCTACTTCGGCGTGCGGCGCGAACAATTGCTGGGCATGCGCCTGCAGTCGCGCGCCCATGAGCCGTATTTCCGCGACCTGATCCACAATTACCGGGCCGCCATGGAGTCCGGCTTCTCCGAGGAAGAGATCGAGCTGCCGGAAGGCAATCCATTCAAGCTGCGCTGGATACGCCGGCGCCTGGTGCGCAGCGGCGACCGCCTGGCCGTCACTCTGCAAGACATCAGCACGGCCAAGGAGCACGAGCGCGACTTGCGCCGCTTGGCCAACGAGGACGGCTTGACGGGCTTGCCCAACCGATACTGGCTGCAGCAATTCCTGCCCGGCGCCCTGGGCCGCGCCGCCATCGCGCGGCGCATGCTGGCGCTGCTGTTCATCGACCTGGACGGCTTCAAGGATATCAACGATACGCAGGGCCACGCCGAGGGAGATAAAGTGCTGCGCGCCGCCTCGCTGCGCCTGAAGGCCGTGCTGCGGCCGGGCGACCACGTCGTGCGCCTGGGCGGCGACGAATTCGTTGTCGTGCTCGACCCGGTGGAGGACGACAGCCGCGCCGAGCAGGTGGCGCAGCGCATCGCCATCGCCTTTGACGAACCGTTTTACCTGGGCAGCGAACGCCACAAGATGGGCGCCTCGATCGGCATCAGCCTGTATCCGCGCGATGGCGCCGAGACGGAAGTGCTGCTGAAGAACGCCGACATCGCCATGTACGCCGTGAAAGTGGCGGGCAAGGGCCATCACCGCTTTTTCCAGCCGGAATTGTTCGAAACCATCCGCAGCCGCCGCGAACTGGAGCAAAGCCTGGTGGCGGCGCTGGAGCAGGACCAGTTCCTCGTCGTCTACCAGCCGCGCGTCGACGCCATGAGCGGGCAGCTGTGCAGCATGGAGGCGCTGGTGCGATGGCACCATCCGCAGCATGGCATGGTGCCGCCGCTGGAATTCATCCCCGTGGCCGAGAGCAGCGGCCTGATTTCGCAGCTGGGCGAAGTCGTCATCGAAAAGGTGTGCCTGCAGATGGCGCGCTGGCAAGCCAGCGGACTGGAACTGGTGCCCGTATCGATCAACGTGTCGGCGCGCCAGTTCGGCCGTGGCGACGTGCACCAGGTGCTGGCGTCCGCGCTGACGCGCCACCGCATCGACGCGCGCCTGATCGAGGTGGAGATCACGGAATCGGCCATGATGGATGAGCAGAACCGCGCCGTCGAGCAGCTGTCGGCCATCCGCGCGCTGGGCGTGCGCCTGCTGGTCGACGATTTCGGCACCGGCTATTCCTCGCTGTCGCAGCTGCAGAAGTTCGCCATGGATGGCTTGAAGATCGACCGCGCCTTCACCATGGAGCTGGGCCGCTCGGAGCAGGGCGAGGTCTTCGTGCGCGCCATCCTGTCGATGGCCCATGCGCTGGGCATGAGCGTGGTGGCCGAAGGCGTGGAGACGCGCGAGCAGCTCGACATCCTGCGCGCGCTGCAATGCAATGAAGTGCAGGGCTATTTCATCTCGCGTCCCGTGCCGGCCGAACAGATGTTGGCGCTGATGCATCAGCGCTTCCTGATACCGCTTCCAGCCCCGGCGCCGGCGCTGTAGTGCGTCGTGATTGGCATGGAAAACAACGCTGTTTCATAAAAAGAGCGAACGTTCGCTTTTTTCTAAAAAATATTATATGCTTCGCTCATGCCGTCAGTGAATTGGAGTTCACGGCGGCAAGAACAGTGCAGGACGGGTGAGGTTGAGCTACCCGGGACAATGTGACGAAGACACTTCATATAATAAAGAGAGACTAACTTGAAACATAAATATCTGCCCCTCCTCATCGCCGTCGCATGCGCCGGCTTCGCTTCCACCGCCCAGGCATCGGGCTACCGTTTCGGCTCGCAAAGCGTTTCCGCCCAGGGCACGGCCGATGCCAGCGGCGCCGAAGCGGCCGACGCGTCGACCATTTTCTATAATCCGGCCGGCATGGCGCGCCTGGAAGGCACGCAATTCGTGGGCGGCGGCACCCTGGTGGTACCGCATTCGACGTACACGGATTCGGGCTCCAAGCCTTTCTTCCCGGGCAACCGCACGCCTTACGCGGCAACCAAGGACTATGCGCCGGATGCCGTGTTCGCGCCAGCGCTGTATGCCAGCAAGAAAATCAATGAGCAGTGGACCGTCGGCGCTGGCCTGTTCGTGCCGTATGGTGCCAAGCTCGACTACGGCAACGACTGGTATGGCCGCTACGCGATCACCAATATCAAGCTCGAAGCCATCGCCCTGAATCCTTCCGTGTCGTTCAAGCTGGACCAGCATCACTCGTTCGGTTTCGGCGTGACGGCCGAATACATGAAGGCGGAACTGGGCCAGGGTGTGGACGTGCCGGGTTCGGTTGCCTTCCTGGGCAAGTTTGCCCCTAGCGCATCGCAGGCCTTCCTGGCCAATATCGCCAAGACGCAGGGCCTGGCTGCGGCGCAAGCTGCGGGCGCCGCGCTGCAGGGCCCGATCAAGGATGGCCACGCCTCGATGGACGGCCATGACTGGGGCTTCGGCTTCAACCTGGGCTACCTGTACCAGCTGAACGAAGGCACGCGTTTCGGTATCGCCTACCGCTCGTCGATTTCGCACAAGCTCAAGGGCAGCACCATCTGGGACTTCTCGCAAGTGACGAGCAATCCGGCCGTGAACGCTTTCATCGCCAAGGCGTCGAACAAGGTCAATTCGGAAGCGCTGGTGGAATTGCGTACGCCGGAAACCCTGTCGGTCAACGCCTTCCATCAGATGGATGATAAATGGGCCTTGATGGGCGACGTCACCTGGACCCGCACTTCGCGCCTGCAGAACCTGGACATCCAGTTCCCGCCGACGGCCGAAGGCGCCGAGCGCATTCGCCAGAACTGGAAAGACACCTACCGCGTGTCGCTGGGCACCAACTACAAGTACAGCGAAAGCCTGATGTTGCGCGCCGGTATCGCCCACGACCAGGCGCCGGTCCGCAGCGCCGAATTGCGCCACCCGGCCTTGCCGGACAGCGACCGCATGCAGTATTCGATCGGCGCGAACTGGAAGCTGAACGCCAATTCCTCGATCGACCTGGCTTACAGCTATATCGACTTCAAGGATGCTGACGTCAACTACACAAACGACTGCTCGCCGGTCAAGACGGGCTGCACCGGCAACGGTGAAACCACCAAGGGCCTGTTCAAGACCCGCATGCAGTTGATCGGTCTCGCTTATAACTACAAGTTCTAAGCAGGTAGTGGCGGCCGACCCGGCCGCCATGAATGAAAAAAGCGCCTTCGGGCGCTTTTTTTTTGGCAGATCCCAGCGGTGGTGCGCTGTTGTGCACGGTAGGGTGTAGGTCGGATTAGCGTGGCGAAGCCGCGCGTAATCCGACGGTATTGTTGGCGATGGCTGTGGTGTTGTCGGGTTACGCGCTATGCGCTAACCCGACCTACCCCGACCTACCCCGACCTACGCCGATGGTGCCTTGTTGCGCATGGCCTGATCCAGCAGGGTCAAGGCCAGCCGCACTCTGTCGTCGGGCAGTTCCAGCAAGTTGTCGCCCACATACCACTCCACCACGCTGTGCCCGGGCAGGGCCGCGTGGCTGGCGCGGCCGAACAGCCAGATGCCGTGGTCTTCGGCCATCTGGTTGCGGATGGCGATGGCCCGCTCGCGCGATACGGGCAGGTGCAGATGCAGCATGTTCGCTTGCGGCTGGGCGGGGTTGACGGCGATCGATGGAAAATCGCGCAGCAGCGCGTACAGCCACTGCGTGCGCGCAAAATAGCGGGGCATGGCGGCGAGGCGCGCGTCGAACTGCATGGCGGCGGCCACCACGTAGGGCGTGCGGTGCACGATGTTGCCGCCCTGGCGGTGGAACCACGCGCGCGCACGCTCGACAAATGGGCGGCTGCCGGCCAGCATGGCGCCGCCGAGGCCGCCGATGCCCTTGTACAGCGACACATAGACGGAGTCAAAACCGTCGCAGATGACGGGCAGGGGCTGGCCAAAACCGGCTTGCGCTTCCCACAGGCGCGCGCCATCCATGTGCAGATGGATATTGCGTTCGCGGCAGTGCCGTTTGATCTGGCTCAACTCATCCCACGACGGACACTGGCCGCCGATCTCGCGCATCGGCAGTTCGACCTGCGCGGCGCCCAGCGCATCGGGCACGGCGCGCAGGTCGTCCACCGTCCACGGGCGGTGCGGGTCGCCCAGCATCAAGCCCTTGAAGTGGTCGAGCAATTCATGGTTGCCCCGTTCGTGGCGCAGGATGTGCGATGTCGGGTGCAGCGCGACCAGGCGCGAGCCCCGGTCCTGGCAGGCCAGGCGCAGGGCCGTGACTTGCGTCATGGTGCCCGTGATGCAGAACACGGCCGCCTCGAAACCGAGCAGGCCGGCGATCTTGTTCTCGAACTGTTCGATCAGCGCGCCTTCGCCATAGGTATCGTGTGCAACATCGTTGGCATCGCACCAGGCGGCCATGGCGGCGAAGGTGGCCGCTGGCGTCGGCTGGCGGTGGCCCGGCAGGATGGTATGGCAGCGCTGGCGCAGTTCAAGCTCGTTCACGGTGTTTTCCTTACAGGGTGGCCGTGGCCAGTTTCGCGCCAAAGCCGATGAACATGGCGCCCACGCCGCCGCCCATGCCGGCCGACAGGCGGCGACGGCGGCGGAAGGTCTCGGCCAGCCGCGCGCCGACAAAGATGATGGCCGTCAGGTAGGTAAAGCTGATCACCTGGCAGATCAGGCCCAGGCCGATGAAGGACAGCACGGGCTTTGCAAAGGCCGGGTCGACGAACTGGATGAAAAACGAGATGAAGAACAAAATCGCTTTCGGGTTCATCAGGCTGATGATCAGCGCCTTGCGGAACGGGTCGCTTTCCTTGACGGGGGGCGGCACGGCTGCCGCTTCGCCTTCAGCGGGAGCGGGCGCGCGCAGCTTGCGCCAGCAGCCTATCAGCATCTGCAGGCCGATCCATCCCAGGTAGGCCGCGCCGATGTATTTCACCACGTAGAACAGGGCCGGGCTGGCTTTTAGCAGCGAAGCGACGCCGCAGGCCGACAGCACCATCAGAATCAGGTCGCCGGCGAAGATGCCGAAGGCGCCCTGGTAGGCGGGCCGCACGCCGCGCTGGGCGGCGACCGACAGCACGTACATGGAGTTGGGGCCGGGCAGGATGACGATGAAGATGGTCCCCAGCAAAAAGGTCCAGAAATCGGTGATGCCCAGGTTGGCGTGGAAAACTGCGTTCATGATTATTCCGCTGGATTGAGCTGTACGTGATGGAATTGCAGTGCGGCGAGATTCGCGTAGATGCCGCCAAGCGCCACCAGCGACGCATGCGTGCCCGTCTCGACGATCCTGCCGTCTTCCATGACGATGATGCGGTCGGCCCGCTGCACGGTGGCCAGGCGGTGCGCGATGATGACGGTGGTGCGGCCCACCATGGCCGCTTCCAGCGCCTTTTGCACCAGGCGTTCCGATTCCGCGTCGAGCGCGCTGGTCGCTTCGTCGAGCAGCAGCAGCGGCGGGTTTTTCAACAGGGCGCGGGCGATGGCGATGCGCTGGCGCTGGCCGCCGGACAGGCGCACGCCCCGTTCGCCGAGGAAGGATTTGTAGCCGTTCGGCAGGCGTTCGATGAATTCGTGGGCGGCCGCCATCTTCGCGGCGGCGATGACGTCGTCGTCGCTGGCGCCGGCGCGGCCATAGCGGATGTTTTCCATGGCGTCGGCCGAGAAGATCACGGTATCCTGCGGCACGATGCCGATGGCGTCGCGCAGCGTGTGCAGGTCGAGCTGCTTGATGTCGACGCCGTCGAGGCGGATGCTGCCGCTTTGCGGGTCATAGAAGCGCAGGAACAGCTGGAACAGCGTGGTCTTGCCGGCGCCCGACGGGCCGACGACGGCCACCGTTTCGCCGGCGCGGATGTCGAGGCTGACGTGGTTCAGGGCGTGGGTATCGGGGCGCGACGGATACGAGAACATGACGTCGTCCAGCGACAGCGAAGCGCCGTTCGCGGCGCGCGCCGGCAGCGGCAGCGGCGTGGCAGGCGACTCGATTTCCGATTTGACGGCCATCAGTTCCAGCAGGCGCTCGGTGGCACCGGCGGCGCGCTGCGCTTCGCCCATGACTTCGGACAGGGCGCCGATGGCGCCGGCCACGATGGAAGCGTACAGGATGAACTGGCCCAGGTCGCCGCCCGTCATCGCGCCTTCCAGCACGGCGCGCGCGCCCAGCCACAGGACGAACACGATGGTGCCGAAGACCAGCAAAATTGCGATCATGGTCAAGAGGGCGCGGGCGCGGATGCGGCGCATGGCCGTCATGAAGGCGCCTTCGACGGAGTCGCCGAAGCGTTTCGATTCGATTTTCTCGTGCGTAAACGCCTGCACGGTGGGCATGGCGTTGAGGATTTCGCCGGCCATGGCCGACGCGTCGGCGATGCGGTCCTGCGAATCGCGCGACAGCTTGCGCACACGGCGGCCAAACACGATGATGGGCACGACGACGAGGATCAAGAGGCCGATGATGATGCCCGCCAGCTTGGCGCTGGTGACGAACAGCATCACCAGACCGCCCAGGAACAGCAGCACATTGCGCAGCGCCATCGAGATGCTGGTGCCGACGACGGCCTGGATCAGGGTCGTGTCGGTGGTGATGCGCGACAGGACTTCGCCCGTCTGCGTGGTTTCAAAGAATTCCGGGCTTTGCGTGACGACGTGGCGGTACACGGCGCTGCGGATGTCGGCCGTGACGCGCTCGCCCAGCCACGACACCGTATAAAAGCGCGCCGCCGTGGCCAAGGCCAGGATGGACGCCACGCCGAACAGGGCGAGGAAGACCAGGTCGACGTGCTGGATGCTTTTCGAGCCGGCCGCGCCGCCGAAACCCAGGTCGATCATCTGCTTGAAGGCGGCGGGAATGGCCAGGGTCGAGGCGGCGGCCACCACCAGCGCGATTCCGGCCAGGAAGAACTGCTTGCGGTACGGCGTCAGAAAGGGCATCAAGCCCTTGAAGGCGGCCAGGCTGCCTTTTTTCAGTTCGCGGCTGCTGCCGGTGTCGGGAGTCGGTGCGGTACTTGCGGCGGTTGCGGCGGTTGCTTTGCTGGTGCTGCCTGTTTCTGTGCTGGTTGTCATTGTTTTTCGCTTTGATTTACTTTTTTGCTTGTCCGGGGTCAGACCCGATGGGTCTGACCCCGGCATTTTATGCATTGCTTACAACTTCATCGGCTGGACATAGCCCGTCATTTCCAGGTAGGCGCGGCCGACCGGCTGGCCGTCGCGCTCCACCGTCACGGCGCCTTCCCAGTACACGGCCCCCGTCGAGCGGCGTGAATCGAGCTCCTGGTCGGCCTGCAGGGGCTTGATCTGCCAGCGCGTGGCACCCGTGCGGATCTCGGTGGCGACCGGGTATTCGGCCTGCGTGCGGGGCGAGCGCCACAGCTGCGTGGGCGTGAAATCGACGTCGCCGGGCGCGTACTGCGTCATCTTACCGGACGCATCGCGCCATGTCGCGTGCGCCCATAGTTTAGCACCTGTCTTGCTGCGGATCTGGAAGGCCATCAGGGCGCCGCCGTCAGCGAGGTTGGCGCCTATCCAGTTCCAGCCGCTGGCGTCCGCATCAAGCACCTGGCTCGACCACTCGTGATCGAGCCAGGTGGCGCCCGTCACGGCTTCCGGCTTGCCGCCCGCGCGGGCGATCGTGCCCGTGGTACGCAACTGCGGCTCGCTGTAGTAATAACTCGATTGCGCGGGCTGCGCGCCCTTGCGCGAATAGCCGCCAACGCCTTGCAGCAGCACGGGCTGCGTGGGCGCGAGGGTCAGCTGCAAGCTGAAGTCGCGCGCGGCCAGGCTGACCTTGTAGCTGCCGTCCGCTTGCCGCTGCATGCGCCAGTCGTCGAGTTTGACGTCCGTGTCGCCGACCTTGGCGTAGGCCAGGCCAAAACCCTCGCGCGCGCTTTTCTCGTCGTGCAGCAGCTTGCCCACTTTCGGGTCGGACAGGGCCGCATGGCCGATGATCAGCTGTTTCGGCGCGAAGGCGCTGGGGTTGTCCGCGTCGGCGGCCGTGGCGCTGCGAAAGAAGGTCACCTGGTAGCCCAGCTGCTCGCCGCCGGCGGTTTTTACCCATCCGGTGGCGTACCACCATTCCGTTTTATAGGCGGGGTGGGCGCCGAAATCGTGCGGCATGCGCAGGGTCTGGCCGGCCGGCAGCGGCGTGACGGGGGCGAAGGCGGGCGGCGCGGCGATGGCGGCGGCGCTGCAAAACAACAATAAACAAGTCAAACGGCGCATTACCAGTCCTCCCTGACGGCGCGGATGGGGCCAGCGGACAGCGCCTGGCGCCCCGCGATGAGGGCGGTGAGGGCGGCGGCCGTCAGCAGGGCGCCGGCCACGGTGGCGATCAAGGACCACGGCAGGTGCAGCTGCATGGTCCAGTGGAACGATTGCGGGTTGACGATGAAGACCAGCACAAAGCTGATCAACAGGCCCAACACAAAGCCGGTGGCGATGCCCAGCGCCGTTAGCGCGCCGCCCTCGAGCGCCAGGATGGACAGGATCTGGCCGCGCGTCACGCCCACGTGGCGCAGCATGCCGAATTCGCGCGCGCGCGCCAGGGTCTGCGCCGAGAACGTGGCGGCCACGCCGAACAGGCCGATGAGGATGGCGATGGCTTCCAATAAATACGTGACGGCGAAGCTGCGGTCAAATATCTGCAGGCTCAGGGCGCGGATGGCCGACGGGTTCGATACTTCCAGGCTGGCGCCGAAGGGTAGGGCCTTGAGCTTTTCCTGCAACTGCTCGCCCGTGGTATTTTTGGCCAGCCACAGGGCCGCATCGCTGACGTCCATATCGCCCGTCAGGGCGCGGTAGTCATCGAGCGGCATCTGGATGGCGCCGGACGAGCGCGCATAGTCGCGCCAGATGCCGGCGACGAAGAACTTGTGCCGGCCGCCCGCCAGCGGCAGCGCGATCTGCTGGCCAGGCTTGACGTTGTACAGGTCGGCCGCCGCTTCGGACAGCCACACGGGCCGGCTGCCTGCCGGCACGGGCAGGGTGTCGCCCACCAGTACCATGCTCTTGCCAGGGTCCCGCAAGTTGATGGGGCGCGCCAGCAGCATGACGTTCGGGCGGTCCGGCGCCAGCGACAGCGAGCGCAGGCGTTGGAAATCCACCCTGGCCACGCCGGGCAGGGCGGTGATGCTCGCCTGTTCGCGCGGGTTCAGGCCCGCCGTGCCGCCGCTGGCCGCCGGGCGCGTGTACACGTCGGCCGGCAGGATCTGCAGCAGCCAGTCGTCGACGGAAACGCGGAAACTCGACACCATGATCGCCATCGCCACCATCAGGCTAAAGCTCGACAGCACGCCACCGAGCGCGATGCCGGCCTGGCCCGAGGCGTTCGCCAGGCGGGCCACGGTCAGGCTGCGCACGGGCGCATGCTTGCTCGTTTCCGTGCGCAGCCAGGCGGCTTGCAGGGCGCGGAAGACGACGGCCGCCAGCTGCGGCATCAGGGCGATGGCGCCGATCAGCAGCAGGGCGATGGACAGATAGCCGAACAGGGGCAGCTCGAAGACGGGCGGCAGGAACGTCAAGGCGCCGGCCAGCAGCAGACACGCCAGCGCTGGCCAGGTCTTGGCCAGGCGCGTCGTCACAACTTCTTCGCTGCCCGATTTCAGGGCGATGGCGGGGGCGGCGCGCGCCGCTTCCAGCGCGGGCGCGGCGCAACCCAGCAAGGCCACGCCGAGGCCGAGGGCGAAATACACGAAAGCGGCGACGGGCGTGAATTGCACCTGCGGCTGCACGCCCGCGAAATAGCCGGCGCCCAGGTCGCCGCCGAAGAAGCGCAGGGCCACGGCGGCCATGGCGTAGCCGCCGGCGATGCCCAGCGCGGCGCCGACCACGCCCAGGCTGGCGCCCTCTAACAGCACCTGGCGCAGCAAAGGCCTGCGCTCCATGCCCAGCACGCGCAGCAGCGCGAACTGGCCGCGGCGGCGGATGACGGACAGGGCCTGCGTGGAAAACACGAGGAACGCGCCCGTAAACAGGGCGACCAGGGCCAGCACCGTCAGGTTGACGCGGTAGGCACGGCTCAGGTTATTGTTGCGGCTATTCTGGTTTTCATCATTCGGCTGCCCCACCTGGAAACGCCCCGGGTACTGCGCTTCCAGCGCGCTGCTCAGCGCGGCCTGGAAGGCGTCGCGGTTGACGCCCTGGCGCAGTTTCAGGTCGATGCGCGACAGCTTGCCCAGCTTGTTGAAGCGCCATTGCGCCGCACCGATATCCATCACGGCGATGCGCTGGCCGGCGCGCGCCCGCTGCAGCGAGCCGGCCACGCGCAGGGACACCGTGCCCGTGCCCGATTGCAGCGCGACCTGGCCGCCTTCGGCGACGTCGAGCCAGCGCAAGGCGGCAGGCGATAAAAAGAGGGCGTCGTCGGCCAGGGTGTCGAAAGGCTGGCCTTCGGCCGGCGCGCCGATCAGGTCGGGCGAGATGAAGCCGGCGCGGAAGACGTCGAGCGCCAGGATGTGCAGCGGGCCGCCGTCCTTCTTGCCGCTCACGCCGGCTTGCAGTTCCAGCACGGGCGAGGCAACGGCCACGCCGTCGCGCTGCGCCAGCCACGGGTAGACGGCTTCGTCGAACAGCGCTTCGCGCCCGGCCACTTGCACGTCGGCCTGACCGGACAGGCTTTTGACGGCCGTGGAAAATTCATTGAAGGCGGCCGCGTTGATCAAATGGATGGCAAAGCCCAGCGACACGCCGATGGCGATGGCGAGGATGGCGACGAAGGCGCGCACGGGATGCGCGCGCCATTCGCCCAGCAGCAGCCAGCGCGACAACAGGCGCATACCTGCGGGATTGGCTGCCGGCGCACTCAATTCAGACATTCAACGGCCAGGCGCTCGCCGGCGCGCCGCGCTTTCAGTTGCGCCGCATTGCGGGTTTTATCACCCGCGCCGACGGCGTCCTGCGCCGCCCATTTTTGTTCCAGCCGTAGCTGGGCGCAATGCTTCTCGTGCATTTCCTTCTGTTTGGCGGCCCGTTCGCGCGCCTGGTCTTCCAGGTTTTCGCGCTTCTTGCGCGCCGCTTCCATCTGGCTGGCCACCCGTTCCTGACGCGTGGCCGCGCCCTTGTCGACGGCGGGCGGAGGCGAGGGAACTTCCAGGATCTGCAGCTGGCCGCCCGTGCAGGGCGTGGCGCTATAGCTGGTCTGGCCATCCTGCACGCATTTGTAGACGTCCTGCGCGCTGGCGGAACCGGCCAGCAAGGCCATGGCGCAGAGCAGGAGAGACGATGGCTTCACAATATCTTCCCCGGATTCATGATGTTTTGCGGGTCCAGCGCCTGCTTCACGGCGCGCATCAGCTGCAGTTCCAGCGGCGACTTGTAGTGCGCCAGATCCGCCTTTTTCAGTGCGCCGATGCCGTGTTCGGCCGATATCGAGCCGCCAAAGCCGTGGACCTGGTCGTGCACGATGCGGTTGATGGCGTCCTGGTTGGCCAGGAAATCCCGGTCCGTCATGCCGGCTGGCGGCGCCACGTTGTAATGCAGGTTGCCGTCGCCCAAGTGGCCGAAGCACACGAGCTGGCAGCCGGGGAAGGCTGACGCAAGGGCCGCATCCGTGACGGCGATGAAGTCGGCGATGCAGGAAATGGGCAGCGAGATATCGTGTTTGATGTTCTTGCCCGCCTGCGCCTGCGCCAGCGGAATATGTTCGCGCAGCTGCCATAGGCCTTCGGACTGCGCCACGGAACTGGCGACGACGGCGTCTTCGATCAACTCGTCTTCCAGGGCCGCGCCGATGCTCGCTTCGAGCAATTCCACGGCATGCGCCTCGGACTGGCTGCTGGACAGTTCCAGCAACACATATTGCCCATGCGACTGCCCATGCGCGTCGGCGAAAGGCCGCGGCAGCTGGGGGAACTGCTCGGCCACCAGTTGCAAACAGTATTGCGACATTAATTCAAAGCCCGTCAGGCTGGCGCCGCAATGGTCCTGCATCAGGCTTAACAAGCGCAGGGCGTGGGCGGGCGAGGGCATGGCGGCCAGCGCCGTGATGCAGGCCTTCGGCTGCGGATACAGTTTCATCACCGCGCCCGTGATCACGCCCAGGGTGCCTTCGGCGCCGATGTACAGGTCGCGCAAATCGTAGCCCGTATTATCCTTGCGCAGGCCGCGCAAGCCGCTCCAGATCTCGCCCTGCGGCGTGACCACTTCCAGGCCCAGGCACAGCTCGCGCGTATTGCCGTAGCGCAGTACTGCCGTGCCGCCCGCGTTCGTCGCCAGATTCCCCCCGATGGTGCAGCTGCCTTCGGCCGCCAGCGACAGGGGGAACAGACAGCCGGCGGCACTGGCCGCTTCCTGGATGGTTTGCAGGATGCAGCCGGCATCGACCGTGATGGTGCGGTTGACGGGGTCGAGCGCGCGGATGCTGTTCAGGCGCGCCAGCGACAGCACGACGGCCGTGCCGGCGGCATCGGGGATGCTGCCCAGCACCAGACCCGTATTGCCGCCCTGCGGCACGACGGGCACCTGCCATTGCGCGCAGGCGCGCAGGATTGCGGCCACCTGTTCCACGGTGGCGGGGCGCAGCACGGCCAGGGCCTTGCCCGTAAACCGGTCGCGCCAGTCGGTGAGGAAGGGCGCCGTGTCGGCATCGCGGGTGAGGACGTAGGTATCGCCCAGCAGGTCGCGGCAGGCGGCGAGGAAATCGGTTTGACCAGTCATTTCTTGATGCTCACTTTATTCACTTTTTCCAGAAGCTCTTTGGCCATGCGCTTGGCCGCCTTTTTATACGGGCGCAGATACAGCACGGCGCAGACAAAATAGACGCAGACGATGGCCGCCTCGCCCCAGGCCATCAGGGCCGAGGTGGGGTTCGTGTCGCTGTAGCCGCGTACCACGCCTTCCGTAAAGTACAGCAGGATCACCATCGACGACCATTGCAGGGTGTAGACGTCGCGCTTGATGACGCCGTACAGGGGAATGAGCAGGGGCGCCGCTTTCAATACGACCCAGGAACCGCCCGGCTGCAGCGGCGCGACGACGGTTTCCCACAGCAGACACCAGACGATCAGGGTGACGAGGCTGGCGATGGCGCCCCAGTGAAAATACTTGTGCAGTGTGCCGTGCATCATGCGCCTGCCAGTTTCGCGGCGTTTTCCGCCAGGCGCCGGCCCAGCGCGACGGCCAGGCGTTTTTCATCGTCGCTCAAGGCCTTGTCGCCGTCTATGCCCGACCAGTGCGTGGCGCCATACGGCGAGCCGCCCGTGGAGGTGGTCATCAGTTCCGGGTGCGTGTAGGGCAAGCCCATGACCAGCATGCCGTGGTGGAAAAGGGGGATCATCATCGACAGCAGGGTCGATTCCTGGCCGCCGTGCAGGCTGCCCGTGGACGTGAACACGCAGGCGGGCTTGCCGGACAGGCTGCCGGCCAGCCAGTCGCTGGCCGTGCCATCCCAGAAGTACTTCATGGCGGCGGCCATGTTGCCGAAGCGCGTGGGCGAGCCCAGGGCCAGGCCCGCGCATTCCTGCAAGTCGTCCAGTTCCACGTAGGGCGCGCCGTCCAGCGGCACCTCGGGCGCCGTCGCTTCCGTCACGGTGGAGACGGCGGGCACGGTGCGCAGGCGCGCATCGCAACCGGGCACGCTTTCCACTCCCTGGGCTATCAGCTCGGCCAACTGGCGCGTGGCGCCATGGCGTGAATAAAACAATACGAGAATAATCAGATTGGTTGGCTTCATCATTGGTATTATAGGGCGCTTTACAGCCTGATACGACTGCTGTCATGGCGCCGTTCTGATTTTGCACATGTTTTCAAAATATATATTCCCGTTCTTCCAATACCTGTGGCGCAACCTGAGCATGGGGCTGGACGTCGTGCGCGGCCTGACGTGGTCCGAAACGCGCGACCTGCTGCAGTTCGCGCGCCGCCGCGTGCGCGAGGAAAGCCTGCCGCAAGTGGCCGGCAGCCTGACCTTCGCCACCGTGTTCGCGCTGGTGCCGCTGCTCACGCTGGCCCTGGCCATCTTCACCACTTTCCCCCTGTTTAATACCTTCCGCCACGCGCTGGAAGACTATTTCGTGCAAAGCGTGATGCCCAAGGGGATTTCGAACACCATCCTCGACTACCTGACGACGTTTGCCTCGAAGGCGACGCGATTGTCGGCCATCGGCGCGGGCGCCCTGATCGTCACTTCGGTGGGCATGATGGGCTTGATCGAGCGCGTCTTCAACCGCATCTGGCGCGTGCGCCAGGAGCGCCGCTGGACCAAGCGTTTGCTCGTCTACTGGGCCATCGTCACCCTGGGGCCGCTGCTGGTGGGCGTGTCGCTGACGGTGACCTCGCGCCTCTTCATGGCCACCAGCGGCGTGGTGGGCGCCGTGCCGTTCATCGGCGCCGTGTTTTATACCCTGGTGTCGATCGGCCTGACCATGCTGGCGTTTACCTTGCTCTACATCGCCGTGCCGAACCGCGACGTGGACTGGCGCGACGCGGCCTGGGGCGGCTTGCTGGCGGCGCTGGCGTTCGAGGTGGCCAAGCGCGGCTTCGGCGAATTCATCCAGGAATTCCCCACCTATTCGCGCATTTATGGCGCACTGGCCGCCTTGCCGCTGTTCCTCGTGTGGATATACCTGAGCTGGATGATCACCCTGGTGGGCGCCTTGCTGGTGGCCGCCTTGCCCGTCGTGAAATACGAGCGCTGGTGGTACGAGGCGGCGCCCGGCAGCGAATTCGTCGATGCCGTCGCCATCCTGAAAGTGCTGCACCAGGCGTGCCACTGCGCCGATTCGGCCCTGGTGGGCGCGGCCGAGATCCGCCGCAGCACGCGCCTGGGCTTCGAAGAGATGGAAACCCTGCTCGACAAGATGGTGCAGCAGGGCTGGGTGGGAAGAGTCAACGTGGACGGCGCCGTGCGGGTACAGTGGGGCAAGCGCGTGGCCGACAGTTCCGACCACTGGGTCTTGCTGGGCAACGTCAACCGCATCAGCCTGGCCGACGTCTACCGCCTGTTCGTCTTCGGCGGCATGCGCGTGAACTCCGGCTATCCGGCCGGTTCCACCAACGAGCGCGACATCAAGGCGGCGGAAGAGGCAGCCGCGCTGGCCGCGCAGGTGGAAAACGCCGTGGAGCAGGGACTGGGCCTGAGTCTGGCGCAGCATTTCGGGGAAGTGCGCTGCAATTGACGGGCCCGGGCGGTGCGCTTCCTGCCGGCATCCGCCGCGCGCGCTAGGGACGCATGTCATAAACTGGTCACCGAAGGCCGGTAAGCTTTCCTCTCCATTCATCTTGTAGAGGAAGCAAATATGCGTTGTCATTTGAGCGGTTTGAATTTGTGCCGCGGCTTGGCCATCGTGATGGTCAGCGGCATGCTGGCCGCCTGCGGCGGCAGTTCCTCTGCGGCTCCCGACGCGGCACCCAAGGAGGGGGAAGGGCTGCCGCACCAGTTGGTCGGCTGGGCAGCGTTGCCTGACACGGCGCGCTGGCCGGCGCCGGTTTCCGGACAGTTCACGGCCGCGGCGCTTGGCGTCAGCCCGCCGTTTGCCAATGGCGTGCCGATTCCGGGCTTCTCCGCTCTGCTGAGGAATGACGACGGCAGCTGGACTGCCATGGCCGACAATGGCTACGGCGCCAAGGGCAATTCGGCCGATTTCGTGCTCGGCCTGTATAACGCCAGCATCAACTTCCGCATGGACGCAGACGCCAGCAAGACGCCGGGCAGCATCAAGATCAACAGTTTCCTCGCCTTCAACGACGCCAGGGGTTTCTTAAACGACGGCAAGGGCATCGACCTGAAAATCACGGCCGACTATGTCAACTACCCAAGCAACACCTCCGGCGGGCTGGTCTTTTCCGACAGCGGTATCGCCGTCGATGCGCGCATTCGCGCGGGCCGCCTGCTGACCGGTTTTGACTTCGACATTGAATCGCTCGCGCGCGCCGCCGATGGCACCTGGTTCGTGGGCGAGGAGTTCGGCCCGTATATCCTGCACTTCGACAAAAACGGCACGCTCATGGGCGATCCCGTTCCCCATCCCTTCCTGCGCAGCCCGGCCAATCCGGAAGTGCTGGGCAAGGGCGTCAGCATCACCCTGTCAGGCAGCCGCGGCTTCGAAAGCCTGGCCTATAACGCCGACCGCAGCCTGCTCTACGCGGTGCCGGAAGCGGCGCCAAGCGACCCGTCGCTGCGGCCCGTTGCCGCGGATGAACGCTACCTGAACATCTTCGAGTTCGACCCCGCCGCCATGCGCTATACGGGCAAGAACCTCGTGTACCGCAAGGATGGCGCGGCCAAGGATAATGGCGTCGTGATCGGCGACATGACCAATGTCGGCGGCAGCAAGTTCGTGCTCATCGAGCGCGACGGCTTCTGGGGCGCCAAGGCCGTGATCAAGCGCCTGTACCTGGTCGACCTGAAGGAGAAAGATGCTGATGGCGCCCTCAAGAAAACGCTGCTGGTGGACTTGCTGAATATCTCCGACCCCAAAGGCATCGGCGGGCAGGCGAGCAATATGCCTGTGGGTAAGTTCAGCATGCCTTTCGACTCGGTGGAGAGCGTTGAAGTCCTCGATGCCCACACGCTAGTCGTGGCAATTGACACGAACTACCCCGGTGAAGACGGCCGCAAGCCAGGCAAGCCGGACGATACCGAAGTCATTACCCTGCGTTTTGACAAGGCGCTGTTCGATCGTTCCGTCAAGTAAAGATGCACCCGGCCAGCAACGGCGCTCCATGTTGCCGGCCGGGTGCGATATCAGCAGACGGGCCGGCAAGCCGTCACAGCAGCACGGGCCGCAGGGCCGCCTGCAGCGCCACCTTGCTGAACGCGGCCGCATCCTGCGCGCGCACCACGCCCAGATAATACGTGTCTTCGCCGTCGTGCAGGTTCACCAGGCGCAGCTGATGCGGCGCCAGGTGGGTGGCGATGGCGGCCAGGCCTTCGGCCATCGCGTCGCCATCCTCGCGCTGCGCCCACGAAAAATCGCGCAGCGCGGGCAGGTCGATGTGCCGGGCTATGCGTGGCACTTCATCGACCGATTTCCAGTCCAGGGTGGTGCCGTGGCCCAGCGCATCGGCGGCCGTGGACCAGAGCAGGAAGAAACACGCCGCTTCGGGCGTCTCGCCTTCGTATTCCGCTTCCGGGTCGTCATCCGCCAGTTCTTCCAGGGTGATGTCCACGCAGCGTGCGGCCAGTGCCGCATCGCCCAGCAAGAGTAGCGCGGCCAGCGCGCGCAACTGCTCGCGGTCGGCCTTCGCCAGAATCTGCGCCGGCGTGAAACTGCGGCGCTTGGCGGGCTTTTTCTCGGGCTTTTTCTGGCCCAGGCCGATGGACTCGCTCAATTGCGCCGTGATGGCCGCCTTGAAGTTCTCCACGGTGTCGAACTGCTCCAGCAGCTGGCCCGTGAAATCCATGCTCCAGGCCATGCCATCGTTGACCACATATAAAAAGTCGCTTTGCACGGCCACGCCGCGCAGATGGTGGGCGGGCGGATACCGCGGCGCAAAAGCCTGTTTTCCGTCCAGGGTCAGCATGCACGCCAGGCCTTGCGCATCGATGGCGAAGATCAGATTCTTGCGCAGCTTGGGCGGCGACGACGTGGTGGCGCTATCGATTGCTTCGTACTGGCAGGGCGCCAGCAGCTCGCCCTGGCTATTGACCAGGCCAAACAGGAAGCGCCCGGCGATGCGCTGGCTGACGATGGCGATTTTTTTCTTCGTGCCGAAATCCTGCACGGAGCTGTAGGAGGCCGGCACCACCACCTTGCCCGTGGTGTCGACCACGCCGTGCACATTGCGCTCGTCGTCATCGCCCGTCTGGCGTTCGATGTCGATCAAGCCATCGTCGCGCTGGCAGATGTTGTCCACCCCGTCCATCAGCAGCGCGCCGTCGGGCAGGCGCAGCAGGCTGCTGGCGCCGTCCGGCGCGATTCTCTGTACCAGATGGGGGCTGATGACGTACAGGGCGCCGGGGGACGGCGGCAGCACCACCGTGCCGTTGAGGTCCAGCACGCCGTGTGCATCAGGGGCGTCCGCCGTGGCAAAGGTGATCCAGCCATCGTCCGCGTAGTAAACGCCCAGGTCGACATAGCGCTGCGACAGCGGCACGATCCAGCGGCCATAGGGCGTGACGAGGCCGGTGACGTCCGGTTCAGCGGCGGCGCTGACTGCATAGCACAGCGCGTCTTCCTCCCATCCCGCCACTTCCAGGCCTTGCAGGAACGGTACATCTTCCGCATCGAGTTCCTCGACATCGGCCAGTTGCGCGCTGGCGGACGCCGACCAGTAGCCGGTGGCGGGCGATGCGGAACCAGCGGCCAGCAGTGGCGCCAACGCGTCCCGGTCGCCGCGCTGCAGGGCAGAGTGCAGGGCATGCGCCTCGGCGCGCAGGGCCTCGAGCGCGGCCGCGTACTCCGGCGTGCCGATATCGTGCGCGATCAGCTGCACGCAATCGAGGATCAGCCACGCCTGGCCGCTGGCCAGCAGGCTGCTGATGGCGCTGCGCGCGACGATGGCGGCCGCGTCGCGCGGCCGGTCCATCAGCGCGGACAACGCTTGCCAGCTCGCCTGTGCCTGTGCCATCGGCGCGGCCAGCACGCAGGGGCAGTCTTCGCCATCGCCGTAGATGGGCCAGGCGACGGCTTGCGTGCCGGCGCCGATGAGCAGCTTGAACAGCACGGGTACGTCCAGCCGCCATTCAGCCAGGCCCGTGATCGTCTCGATGTCGAAGCCGGCCTGGCCGGGTAAAAATGCGGTGCCGAACAGGGCTGCGGTATTGATCATTGATATTTATCTAAAAGCAAACGGGGCATTCAGGGCGTGGGCGGCATCACCCAGTGGGCCAGCGCGCTGCGCTCCAGGCCAAGGTGTTTGGCCACGGCGGCCGCCTCGAAGGCCCACAGGCCGTAGTAGCCGCCCAGGCCGTGCGCGCGCAAATGGCCGTTGAACCAGTCTTCGTGCACCAGCGCGCCATGCCAGCTGGCCAGGTAGTGCCGCAGGTGCTCGAGCTGTTGCGCCGGGTCGTCCGCGTCCAGGCACTCGTACAGGGCGGAATAGGGTTCGGCGAAATACCATTCGTCGACGGCGGGTCGCTGCGCATCGATGGTCGACAGCAGCGCTTCGTACACGCCGTCTTCGCCATCGAAGGCCGTCTGCAGGGCGGCCAGGCGCATGGCCAGGTCGTGGCGGCCGAACAGCAGGGCCGCGCCCAGCAGCTGCAGGGTGCGCGCATAGTCCGTCAACTGTTCGAAATCAAAGGCGGGCAGGGCATCGTCATCGTAGGCGGCTGCCAGGGCCGCGCGTGCCGCTTCGCAGGCGGCGATGGCAGCTTCCAGCGCCGTTTCCACGTCAGGCAAGGGCAGGCCGGCCGTGTAGCGCAGCGAGAAGACCTGGTAAGCCACGCTGGCGGCGGCGCACGCCCAATAGGAGCTATCGCCGCCGTCGACTTCCGCCTGCGCCTGGGCGCGTTCATAGGCGGCCAGCAGGGCGTCGAGGTAGGCCAGGTTGCGCGCAAAATCGAAGGGGGTACCGAAAGGCGCGGGCGGCGTGTGGCGCGGCGCGTGGGGCCACGGTTCCTGCGCTGGCAGACAGACATCGGCGCATTCGCGCTGGATGGCCCAGTCGGCGAAGATTTGCTGCAAATATGCCGCCGTCTCGTCGTCGTGGGCGATGGCGCCCGCGCCCACCAGGGTCGTGCCCAGCAGGGTGTAGCCGGGGAAGCGGCTGCTTTCGTAGGCGATGGTGGTCACGCTCTGGATGGCCTTGCCGTCGCTGAGGTCGCGCACGCGGAAGTACACGTCGTCCCAGCCGGCCAGCGGCGGCGCTGGCGCTTCGTTCGGCAGGGTGGCCCAGCTGCCGTCCGCCTGCTCTTCATAGGCGTCGAGCAGCTCGTCCAGGCCGCCGGGGCGGTCGATGCGGTTGTTGGCATCGTATTGCAGGCCCAGTTCGGCCGCAAACGCGGCCGCGTGGCGGCCCTCGAAGACCAGGTATTGCGCGTTGATCGTACCGACCAGCAGGTCCGTGTGCTGGCCCGCCACGACCAGCGCCTGCGGCAGCCGGAACCAGTGGTAGCTGGGGATGCCGGCCATGGGACCGCCTTCGTCCGCTTGCGGGTTATTGAAACGCAGCTGTTGCAGCCAGTTGTAGCGTTCGTGCCGCTCCGCTTCCGTGCCGCTGCCGCGGCCGGTCAATTCTTCAAACAGGGTATTCAACAACATGTGCATCTATCCTAAAAAAAGCGTTCATGCCGCTGCCGTTTGCGCAAACGCAAACAGCGCGTCGAGCACGGCGTCCGGCTGCTCGGCCATCAATTCGTGCCCGCTGTCGACCTGCACCACCGTGCCATGCGCAATGGTGGACGTCAGCAGCCGGGTCGATTTGGGCGGCGTCATCATGTCGCGCGCGCCGAAAATGAATAAAGTGGGGCAGTGTACCGAAGCGGCCGCGATTTCGCCGTTCGCGTAGGCATTGCAGGCAGAAAAATCCGTGTGAAACACGTGACCGGGGTTGAGGGCGGCGATGCGCTGTTTCAGGCGCCGCGCGCCGCCCATGGCATAGAAGCCGGGGCCGGGAAACGACGGCTTTTGTGCGATCGACGAGTGCGACCAGATATTGACCATGTCGATGGCCGCCTGTTCATCGTTGAGCGACGTTTCCAGCAGCGCCGGCGAAACCTTCATCGGGTAGGTGGAACCGAGCATGGCCAGGTGGCTGACGCGATCCGGCGCCAGGAATGCCGCTTCCAGCGCGATCAATGAACCCATGCTGTGGCCGACCAGCATGGCCCTGGATGCGCCGGCCCCGTCCAGCACGGCGAGGATCCAGCGCGCCAGGTCTGCCACATTATCCTTTGCCGCGCCGCCGCTGCGGCCGTGGCCCGGCAAGTCGACGGCCAGCACGTTCCAGCCGTGGTGGGCGAAATAGCGCGACTGCAAGGCCCACACGCTATGGTCGTTTTGCGCGCCGTGGATGAAGACGGCCGTGGGCTGGTGCGGCTTGAATGGTTTGCCGCCCGTGTAGCAGTAGGCCGTGGTGTTGTCGATGGTGAGCTGCATGTCAGGCGCCTTTCTGCGACAGTTTCAGGCCACGGGCCAGGTCTTCGATCAAATCGTCGGCGTCTTCCAGGCCCACCGACAGGCGCATGGTGCCCTGCGTGATGCCCGCCTGCGCCAGTTGATCGTCGGGCACGCGGAAGTGCGTGGTGGAGGCGGGGTGGATGACAAGCGACTTGGCGTCGCCCACGTTGGCCAGGTGCGAGAAGATCTTTAGGCTGTCGACAAAGCGCTGGCCCGCCGCGCGGTCGCCGCGCAGGCGGAAGGTGAAGACGCCGCCCGCGCCCTTCGGCAGCAGGGTTTTCGCCAGCTCGTAATCGGGATGCGACGGCAGTTCCGGGTAGGACACGGATTCCACGGCCGGATTGGCCAGCAGGAAATCGATGACCTTGCGCGTGTTGGCCACGTGGCGGTCCATGCGCAAGCCCAGGGTTTCGATGCCCTGCAGGATGGCGAAGGCGTTGTGCGGGCTCATGACGGCGCCGAAGTCGCGCAAGCCTTCGCGCCGCGCGCGCAGGGCGAACGGCGCCACCGTCGATTCCTCGGCGAAGACCATGCCGTGAAAGCCGTCATATGGTTCGCACAATTCGGCGAAACGGCCTGTCTTGTCGTACGCCGCCTGCCAGTCGAAGGTGCCGCCGTCGACCAGCAAGCCGCCGATGGCCGTACCGTGCCCGCATAAAAACTTGGTGGCCGAGTGGAACACCAGGTCGGCGCCATGCTCGAAGGGGCGCAGCAAATACGGCGTGGTGAACGTCGAATCGAGCATCAGCGGCAGCTGGTGTTCGTGCGCCAGGGCGGCAATCTTCGGAATATCGAGCACGTCGAGGCCGGGATTGCCCAGGGTTTCCGCGAACAGGACTTTGGTATTCGGGCGGATGGCGGCGCGCCAGGCGTCCACGTCGCGCGGGTCGACGAAGGTCGTCTCGATGCCGAAGCGTTTTAATGTATACGCCAGCAGGTTGTGCGAGCCGCCGTACAGGGCGCGCGAGGCAACGATGTGCGAGCCGGCGCCGGCGATGGTACATAAACCCAGGTGCATGGCGGCCTGGCCGCTGGCCGTGGCGATGCCGGCCACGCCCCCTTCGAGGGCGGCGATGCGCTCTTCCAGCACGGCGTTGGTGGGATTCGAAATGCGCGAGTAGACGTGGCCGGCCCGCTCCATGTTGAACAGCGAGGCCGCATGGTCCGAACTCTTGAAGGCAAACGAGGACGTGAAATGGATGGGCGTGGCGCGCGCGCCCGTGGCCGGGTCGGGCGCGGCGCCCGCATGCAGGGATAAGGTATCGAAACCGGGGTATTTCGGGCCGCTCATGGTGTCTCCGCCAAGTTTTATAGTGGCAAGATCGTAACCTGATTTGCAGCTGAGCAAAAGGGCTGCTGTGCAGGGCGCATGGCGCCGTGCTGGCGGACGGTCAGGCTCAGCTCGCGTGTAACCGGCAGTGTAAAAAAAGTGACCGGCGTGGTGCGGCGGTGGTACGATATCGTATCAGCGATATTCGGGCTGTCTTAGCTGTGCGCGTGCGCCGCGCCGCAGGGAAACAGTTGCAAGCGAACGAAATCCTGGGCTTCAGGCGCACTCTCATGCATGTCCACCAGGAAAGATTTTATGCCCGCAATATCGTTCGACGGCTCCCTTGCCGTACCCGGACCCTCTATCGTCGACGGCCTCTGCCAGGCAGGCTGGCTCATGCAAGAGCATTTCATCTCCCCTGAACTGAGCCGCCAGCTGGCCGCCGAATGCGTGCAATCCATGCTCAGCGGCAAGATGAAGGGCGCCGGCGTGGGCAGCGGCCATGCGCCGCTGCTGCAGCCGGACATCCGCGGCGACCATATTGAATGGCTGGAAACGGGTCGTTCAGAAGCGTGCGACCGCTACCTGGCACACATGGAAGCGCTGCGCCGCGTGCTCAACCGTGAGCTGTTCCTGGGGCTGGAAGAGTATGAAAGCCATTTCGCCCTGTACGCGCCGGGTGCCTTTTACCGGGCCCATCTGGACCGTTTCCGCGACGACGACAAGCGCACCGTGTCCGTCGTGCTGTACCTGAACGACGACTGGCTGCCCGAGCATGGCGGCGCGCTGCGCCTGCACCCGCAGGATGGCGCTCAGGTGGATATCTTGCCGCAGGCGGGCCGCATGGCCATGTTCATGTCGGGCGAGATGCTGCACGAAGTGTTGCCGACGGCGCGCGAGCGCCTCTCGATTGCCGGGTGGTTCCGCCGCCGGGGCTGATGAAAAGTTGCGCGCAATCCCCCTCGATTTGATTGCGCGCAAGGCTGGATTTTTCCGCAGGCATAGGCTACAGTCGCAGTAAGGGCTTAGAATAACTAAAATACCAATCACGCGGACAGGACGGCCAATATGAAAGTATCTGAAATTCTCCAAGTCAAGGGCAATATCCTCTACACGGTCACGCCTGACCAGCCCCTGCTTGACGCGGCCAATACCATGGCTGAAAAAGACATCGGTTCGCTGGTGGTCATGGAATTTGGCGACCTGGTCGGCATGCTGACCTTCCGTGAAGTGTTGAACGCCTTGCATGAAAACGCGGGCCAGATCGGCGGCGGCACCGTGCGCAAGCACATGGATGACCACCCGATCACCGTGACCCCGGATACGGAAGTCAACGAAGTGCGCCGCATCATGCTGGAAAAGCACGCGCGCTACCTGCCCGTCATGAATGCCAAGACCTTGCTGGGCGTCATTTCCTTCTACGACGTGGCGCGCGCCGTGCTCGAAGCGCAAAGCTTTGAAAACCAGATGCTGAAAGCGTACATCCGCGACTGGCCGGCCGAAACGACGGACTGATACCACGATGCAGTAAAAACAACGCCGGCGATTGCCGGCGTTTTGCATTCGCGATCCAAGGTGCAACCTATGCCGCGCCCTGCAGCGCTTCGTTGTTCAGCCAGGTGCCCAGCGCCGTAGCCGTCATGGGGCGGGCGAACAGAAAGCCTTGCGCCATCGGGCAGCCCAGCGCCTGCAAAATCTGTGCTTGCCGCTCGTCTTCCACGCCTTCGGCGATCACGGCCAGGCCCAGGTTGCGGCCCAGCTGGATGACCATTTCCGCGATGCTGCTGCCGCGCGCCGATCCCGTGATCTCGGTGACGAAGGCGCGGTCGATCTTCAGGCGGTCCACCTGCAGGCGCTGCAAATAGGACAGCGAGGAAAAGCCCGTGCCGAAGTCGTCGATGGCGATGCTCACGCCCGTCTGCTTGATCTGCCACAGCATCTTGATCAATAAGTCCGGCTCTTCCATGGCCATCGATTCCGTGATTTCCAGCTCGATGAATTCGGGCGGCGCCTGCGTTTCTTCCAGCGCCGCGCGCAGCATTTCCAGGAACAGCGGGTGGCGGAACTGCACTTGCGACACGTTGACGGACATGACGAAGTTGCGGTGGCCCTGCTCGCGCAGCAGCACCAGTTCGCGGCACGCCGTGCGCAGCACCCATTCGCCGAGGTCGATGATGATGCCCGAATACTCGGCGATCGGGATGAAGCGGTCGGGCGAGATGAACTTGCCGTCCGGCGTCTGCCAGCGCAGCAGCGCTTCGGCGCCCACGGGCCGGCGCGTGGTCAGGTCGATTTGCGGCTGGTACACGACAAACAGCTGGTCCTGGCTGAAAGCCGTGCGCAGCGCGTGCATCATGCGGACTCTCTCTCGGATTTCGATGCCCATGCTGCGCGAAAAATAGAAATGCCCGGCGCGCTGCTGGCTTTTGGCCCGTTTCAGCGCGATGTCGGCATCCTTCAGTGCATCGGCGCCTGTGCCCGCATGTTCGCCCAGGCGCACCAGGCCCAGGGTGGCTGACAGCTGCACGTCCTGGCCATCGATGCAGAACGGCGGCTGGAACAGGGCCAGGATATTGCCTGGGTTGACTTGGGACGAGTCGCCCAGCACGCAAAAGATATCGCCGCCCAGGCGCGCCACCGTCAGCTGCGGCCCCAGCTGGGTTTGCAAGCGGCCCGCCACGGCGATCAGCAGCGTATCGCCGAACTGGTGTCCCAGCGCGTCGTTGGTTTCGGCAAAGTGGTCGAGGTCGACCAGCGACAACGTGGCGTCGTCGCGCGCGGGGCCGGCCAGGGTGGCGTCGAGAATTTCCACCAGGCGCGTGCGGTTCGGCAGCTTCGACAACTGGTCGTAGAAGGCGGCGTTGTGCAGGTGCGATACCAGCTCGACGTTGTCCAGGCCCACGGCGACGTTGCTGCAGAATACTTCCAGCAGGCTTTCATCGATGGCGGAAAGGGGGCGCGGCAGCATGAGGTAGGCGGCCGCGTCGCGGCCGGCCTTGCCCGCGAAGTACAGCGTGGCGTAGTCGTGTGCGTAGACATTGCGCCGCTGCGCCAGCGTGTGCTCGATGGCGGCCATCACGCGCGGGTTTTGCAGGCCGCACAGGGCGCTGTGCGGCAGGCTGGAAAAGCTGCCCGTGCAGGCCGAAACGAGCAGCTCCTTGCTGCCATTGTCCTGCAAGTCCTGCACGCACAGCACGCCGTCGGCGCGGGTGCCCAGCAGGTCGGCGATCTGCGCCAGCACGCCGGCCGAGAAATTCTGTACGCCATGCAGCGCCATCAGCTGCGTGCTGGCGTGGACGATACGGTCCAGGCCGCGCCGGCTGCTGTTGATTGAACGGATCTGCTCGTACGAGCGGATGGCCGCCGTCACCGTGGTAAACAGCTTGATGCGCGTCAGTTCGGACTTGGTCTTGTAGTCGTTGATGTCGAAATCGCGGATGGCGTCGATTTCCGGCGCATAGCCGGGCTGGCCCGTGCGCAGGATGATGCGCACGTCCGTCATTTTCAGCGTTTCGCGTATGTAGCGCACCAGGTGCAGGCCCGCGTCATCCTGTTCCATGACCACGTCGAGCAGGATGACGGCGATGTCGTCTTCATGCTTGAGCAGTTCGCGCGCCTGGCCGGCCGAATACGCATGCACGAATTCCAGCGGGCGGTGCTGCATTTCCAGATTGCCCAGGGCGAATGTGGTGGTGGAGTGGACGTCTTCATCGTCGTCGATGATCATCACCCGCCAGACGCTGCGCTGTGCGACGGCCAGCGACGCCGCTGGTTGCTCATCGAGGAATACCAGGTCGTCGTGATCGTCCTTGTTGGCGTCAAGGGGGATGATCGGTGCGGGCATGTATAGCTTCTCCAGGATGACTCAATACGGAACGTGAGCACATCAGAAATGTCCATGGCGTTGTTGTACTGCCTCGCCGTACTCGCGTACTGTCTTCGGCAGTACGCCTAGCCCTGGGCATTTCTGATGCACTCTGGAACAACGAAAAACAGCACTCAACTATCGTTGCGTTGCCTCGCCGTACTTGCGTACTGTCTTCGGCAACGACGCCTGGCCCTGGGCATTTTGTGACGTGCTCTCGGCGCAGCCTAAATCTGGGTTGGCGTTCAGTATTGTGTGCCGCGCTCTGATCCAAGTATATAGCTATTTAATAAGCAAAATGTTTTTTTAAGTCTATTCTGTAGGGCAATATTTCTTGCATTGCATGATTGCGACGCTTATTTGGTATTTTTTATGCGAAAAAATAACGCGGGATTTTAAAATGGCGGTTTGGGGCGGGGCGAAAGGCGCGGCGGGAGGGTGGGTGGCGGGTAAATATCGGGCAGTGGCCTGGCATTAGCGGCATGGCATGCCCCGCAGGCTGGTAGAATTGAGTTTTCCAGTCCTCACCACTTCCTACTATGTCCGGCAATTCTTTTGGCAAGCTGTTTACTGTTACCACTTTCGGCGAATCGCACGGTCCGGCCATCGGCTGCGTGATCGATGGCTGTCCGCCGGGCTTGATCCTGTCGGAAGCCGATATCCAGCCCGAGCTGGACCGCCGCAAGCCGGGCACTTCGCGCCACGTGACGCAGCGCCAGGAATCGGATACCGTGGAAATCCTCTCCGGCGTGTACCAGGGCGTGACGACGGGTACGCCCATCGCGCTGCTGATCCGCAATGAAGACCAGCGCAGCAAGGACTACGGCAATATCGCGGAAAGCTTCCGCCCCGGCCACGCCGACTACACCTACTGGCATAAATACGGCGTGCGCGATCCGCGCGGGGGCGGGCGCTCGTCGGCGCGCCTGACGGCACCCGTCGTGGGCGCGGCGGCGATTGCCAAGAAATGGCTGCTGCAGCAGTACGGCACCACGTTCAAGGGCTGCATGAGCCAGCTGGGCGATATTCCCGTGCCGTTCCAGTCGTGGGAGCACGTGCATGCGAACCCGTTCTTTGCCGCCAGCGGCGACGCGGACCTGATCGCGCGCATGGAAGCGGCGATGGACCAGCTGCGCCGCGACGGCGATTCCATCGGCGCGCGCATCGACGTGATCGCGCAAAACGTGCCGGTCGGCCTGGGCCAGCCCATCTACGACAAGCTCGACGCCGACATCGCCTATGCCATGATGGGCATCAATGCCGTCAAGGGCGTGGAAATCGGCGCCGGCTTCGATTCGGTGGCGCAAAAGGGTTCCGAGCACGGCGACGAACTGACGCCGGAAGGCTTTATCGGCAATAACGCGGGCGGCGTACTGGGCGGTATCTCGACGGGACAGGACATCAGTGTGTCGATCGCCATCAAGCCGACGTCGTCGATCCGCACGCCGCGCCGCTCGATCGATAAAGAGGGCAATCCCGTGATGGTGGAAACGTTCGGCCGCCACGACCCCTGCGTGGGCATCCGCGCCACGCCGATCGCCGAAGCCATGCTGGCGCTGGTGCTGATCGACCACGCCCTGATGCACCGCGCGCAGTGCGGCGATGTCAGCGTGAATACGCCGAAGCTGAAGTAAATTGAATGTTGTCGGATGACGGGCTTGCGGCCCTGATCCGACCTACGGCCCATGCCATGTAGGTCGGATTAGCGCGCAGCGCGTAATCCGACACCATTGTCGGCGCTTCCTGTCACGCCACCTTGTTCGCCACCAATTCCAATTGATGGCGCATCTCCACCGACTGCACCAATAACGCCCGGATATCGTTGATCAGGTTAAATTCCGTCTGATTCAATTGGATCGGCGGGAAGCTGTCGTCCCAGTCGCCATATAAAAATCCCGTGGGGTGGCCGTTGGCCGACAGCGGCAGCACGACGAAGCTGCGCGCTTCCGACAGGGTCGTCTTCCACCATTGCGGCAGTTTGGCGGCGAATTTCGGGTCGCGCGCGTTGTCGATGAAGATCACGCGGTCGCTGTTGAGGGCCGCATGGAAGACGTTCGGCTCATACGCGTCGCCAAACACCATCAAATCCTGCAGGTCCGCCATGCCTTCGCCCAAGCTGATGCGCGCCGAATACAAATGGTCCCTGTGGTTGCGCACGAACGCCACCGAGCGCGAAAAATCGAAGCCCTGGTGCAGCGTTTCGAGCGCCATCGAGACCATCTGTCCCGGGCTGGCGCTGCCGATGGCGCCGCGCAGGTCGGCCAGGCCGCCGATCAACACGCGATTGCCTTCGGCGCGCATGCGCGTCGAGGCCAGCTGGCGCGCGCGCCGTTCGGCCGGTTTCGACAGCGGTGCGATCGACAGGTCGGCCGCCGCCATCGCCTTGGCCTTGTCCACCGCCACCACCAGGTCGGTCGCGGTGATGCCCAGGGTGCCCGCATAATCGTCGATCAGCGCATGCACCTGCGCCGCGCCGGCCGCATCGTCATGCCACAGCGAGTCGGCGCAGCGCGCCGCCATCGTCGACAGGCCCGCCATCCAGTCGGCGCCGCTGACGGGGGAGTTGTCCGGCGACGGGTCCATCGGACGCATGCCGTTGATCAGGTGCTGCGGCAAGCCCCAGTGGGCGGCCGTGGCATAGCCCACTTCGGGCAGCGACAGGCCGAGGATTTCGCGCGCGGCGGCAGCTTCGTTGCCGGGACCCGCATGCGCCTGCATGCGCGCCCAGAAATCCGTCATGTAGAACGTCACCATCATGCGGCCCAGGGTGTGCAGCATGGAGCAGACGACGGCTTGCTCCGCCTGCAGGCTGCCGGCGCTGGTGGCCACCTGCTGCGCCACCATCCCGGCCAGCACGGCTTTTTCCATTTCCACGTGGGCGCTGACGGAATCGGGTGACGCCTGCGACAGCTCCTCGATCAGCTTCAGGCCCAGCGCCAGGTGGCCGATGGCGTCGATACCGAGCACCAGCACGGCCTTCGAGACCGTGTTGACGCGCTGGCCGAAGGCCGAATACATGCCGCTGTTGGCCAGCCTGAGTACCTTGTGCGTGAGGACAGGGTCGGACAGCACCGTTTGCGTGATGTCGAATTCGTGGTCATCCTCGCCGCGCATGGCGCCCAGGATGGCGCTGATGGCTTTCGCGAAGCCGGGCATGTCGCCTTGCTGTCGCGTGCGCGCCCACAGCAGGTCCAGGGTGTTTTTGCCTAGCTGTGTCGGTACCGTGAAATGACCTGGATTCATTGCACCCCTCCGCGCGGTTCATTGGCAGACGGCGCAGGCACCAGCGCCGCATAGGTTTTGTCGCTCAAGGCCGATAGCGCGGCATGGGCCGGCATCGGCTTGCCCGTCAGGTAGCCTTGCACGTACTGGCAGCCGCGCGACTCGATGAAGTGCATCTGCTCCTCGGTTTCCACGCCCTCGGCCACGACGGACAAATTCAAATGCTTGGCCAGGTCGAGAATGGTGTTGCAGATGGCCGCATCCTTGCTCGATTCGGGCAAGTCCTTGATGAAGGTGCGGTCGATCTTCAGCACGGAAATGGGGAAGCGCTTCAGATACGCGAGCGAGGAGTAGCCGGTGCCGAAATCGTCGATGGCGATGCGCGCGCGGCGCTCCGTCATCTTGACGAGGATGGTTTCAGCATGCACGGGGTCGATCATCAGCGTGCCTTCCGTGATTTCCAGCACCAGGTGTTCGCCGGAGAGACCCGAAAACGCGATGGCTTCATCGAGCACGTCGAGGAATTTATCGTTGCGGAACTGGCGCGGGCTGATGTTGACGGAGATGTACAACGGCCGTTTGGCCACTTCCTGGAACTGCTTGAGCTGCACGCAGGCCGCCTTCAGCGCCCAGGCGCCGAGCAGGTTGATCAGGCCATTGGCTTCCGCAATCGGGATGAAGCGCACGGGCGGCACCAGGCCCAGGGTCGGATGCTTCCAGCGCATCAGGGTTTCGAAGCCCTGGATCTGCCGCGTGTGCGCGTCGACGATGGGCTGGTAAAACAGCAGGAATTCGCCTTCGCGCACGGCGTGGAACATGGCCGCTTCCAGCGAAATATCGTGTTCCGACGGGCCGTTCAGGCGCGGGCTGTAGACCAGGCAGCGGGCCTTGCCCGTTTCCTTGGCGCGCGACATGGCCGCATCGGCCAGCGCCACCAGGCGCACTTCATCCTCCGCGTGCAGCGGATAGATCGATACGCCGACGGAGGCGCCCACGTAGATCGTGTGGCCATCGACTTCGAACGGCGCCTGCAGGGTGGCCAGCAGGCGGCCCGTCACCAGCTTGATCTGGGCGTCGGTGGCGCTGCCAGGCAGCACGGCGACGAATTCGTCGCCGCCCACGCGCGCCAGGGTGTCGCTGTCGCGCAGGGTCTTGCGCAGGCGCGCGGCGGCCAGGCGCAGTACGGCGTCGCCGACGGGGTGGCCCAGGCCATCGTTGACCTTTTTAAAACCATCGAGGCCGATGGTGGCGACGGAAAAGCCCTGGCCCGAACGGGCGGCCTGGGCGATCACCATGCGGATGCGGTCCGACAGCAGCAGGCGGTTCGGCAGACCCGTGAGCGCATCGTGCGTTGCCATGTGGCGCAGCCGTTCTTCCGTGTTGTGCTGGGCCGACGTGTCGCGCCCGACCACCAGCAATTCGGCCACGCCGGCCGCGTTCATATAAGACGACAGGCGCAGCTCGAACCAGATTTCCTGGTCCGGCGCTTGCAGGCGCACTTCCAGGCGGCCCGGCTCTTCCAGCGCGTCTTCCAGCGCCGCCTGCAGCGCCGCGCGCGACGCTTCGGTGGCCAGCGGCAGCAGCAAATGGCCGGACAGGCCCGAGGGCGCGCCGAACAGGGTGGCCGCGCGCTTGCTGGCGAACAGGATCAGGCCGTCCGTATCGAGCCGGAACACGACGTCGCCTGCCTCTTCCATGAGGTTGTCCAACTCGTGGCGGGCCTCGCGGTGGGCGGCGGATGGGGTACTGGAAAACATCGTGCTGGCTTTTACCTTTTTATTATCAGTGCCGGCGCTCGCTGCAGGGCAGGGCGCCAACGGAAACAGTGCATCGTGCGTGACGCGCGCCATAGGGCCGGAAGGGCGGCTATCGGAACGCGATCCACACGAAATGTATCATTGAAAAGCATTCGATTACATGAAATAAAGCAACATTGCTTCAGGTTTTGTAAATATTCCTGCCTTCCATGAAAAAAATCATGCCGCGCGACACACATGGGTATTTTCATTCCACGTGGAAACATTTATCTGCGCTTGCTTCCCCTGGCGCGCTTGCCCCGCCTTGCGCTTTGCGCTAGTCTGGCTGGCAGACGGTGTTGACGGCGCGCCCGCAGCAGGCAAGGGCGCCATGATAACAAATCGCGGGAGACCCCCATGAATGCTTTTGATACGCATGAAGTTTTCAACCAGGCCACGCCGTTTGAAAACGTCAACCTGTTCGCCTGCGACCCGGCGCTGATCGAAGCGCTGCTGCGTGAAGGCGGCGGCGCGGCGCTGCAGGAGCTCGACGCGCTGGGCGACAAGCTGGGCCGGGCCGAGACGTACGCGCTGGCGCGTCTGGCCAATATCCACACGCCCGAACTGCAGCAGTTCGACCGGTCCGGCCGGCGCATCGACGAAGTGCTGTTCCATCCGGCCTGGCATGAACTGATGGCCATCCTCGTGGGCGCCGGCGCGCACGCGTCGCCCTGGGCCTCGCCCGGCCCCGGCGCCCAGGTGGCGCGCGCGGCCGCCTATCTATTAGTGGGGCAAGTGGAAAACGGCACGCAGTGTCCCGTGACGATGACGTATGCCTCGGTGCCGGCCCTGCGCCAGGCGCAGGATCTGCCGCAGATCGCGCAGCGCTGGCTGCCGAAAATCCTGTCGCGCGAATACGATCCCCGCTCCTTGCCCGTGGAACAAAAACGGGGCGCCCTGGTCGGCATGGGCATGACGGAAAAACAGGGCGGCTCGGACGTGCGCAGCAATACCACGCGCGCCGTGCCCGTGCCGCCGGACGAGGCGCAAGCGCTGTTCGGTGCAGAGGCAGGCGGCGCCTGGCGCATCGTCGGCCACAAATGGTTTTTCTCGGCGCCCCAGTGCGACGCGCATCTGATCCTGGCGCAGGCGGACGAGGGCGGACTGTCGTGTTTCTTTTTGCCCCGCTACCTGCCCGACGGCAGCCGCAACGCCATCCGCGTGCAGCGCCTGAAAGACAAACTGGGCAACCGCTCGAACGCCTCGTCGGAGGTGGAGTTCACCAATGCCTACGGCTGGCTCGTGGGGCAGCCGGGGCGCGGCATTCCCACCATCCTGGAGATGGCCAGCCATACGCGCCTCGATTGCGTGCTGGGCAGCACCGGCATCATGCGCGCCGCCTTGACGCAGGCGCTGCACCATGCGCGCCAACGGGCCGTGTTCGGCAAGCCGCTGGCCGAGCAGCCGCTGATGCAAAACGTGCTGGCCGACCTCGCGCTCGAGTCGGAAGCGGCCACGGCGTTTGCGTTGCGCCTGGCCCGCTGTTTCGATGAAAAGGACGATGCAGGGCAGGCGATGCTGGCGCGCGTGCTCACGCCGGCCGGCAAGTACTGGATCTGCAAACGGGGGCCCGGCTTCGGCGCGGAAGCCATGGAAGTGCTGGGCGGCACGGGCTATGTGGAAGAGGCGCCGCTGGCGCGCCTGTACCGCGAACTGCCCGTCAACTCGATCTGGGAAGGCTCGGGCAACGTCATGTGCCTCGATGTCTTGCGCGCCTTCGGCAAGTCGCCTGCCGCGCGCGACGCCCTGGCGGCCGAGCTGGCGCTGGCCGGCGATGATGACGCTTCCTTTGTTGCCTGCCGCGCGCGCCTGCTGGCCGACCTGGATGGAGCGCAAACGGATGAATTTGGCGCGCGGCAATTGTCCGAGCGCATCGTGCTGGCCGTGCAGGCGGCCTTGCTGCTGCGCCATGCGCCACCGTTCGTTGCGCAAGCCTTCCTGCAGTCGAGGCTGGTGCAGGCGCCGGGCGGGGCGTATGGCCGCTTGCCAGCGGGCACCGATTGCGCGGCCATCCTGGCGCGCGCGCTGCGCGAGTATTGATTTCAATAAATCCGAATATTTCGAAAATTCCGGCCACAGGCGGGCTGCGGACTGGGATAATGCTGCAATCCATGATTTTATCGACACACAGCGCGCTTGCGGTGCATGCTTGCCGCCGCGCCAGAGAGTAGAGAAAGAAAAACAATATGAAACAAGACCCACGCTTCCCGAATTTGTTCATTACCGATCACCCGTTGATCCAGCACAAACTGAGCCACATGCGCGAGCACGACACGTCGACGCGCACCTTTCGCGAATTGCTCAAGGAAATCACTTTGCTGATGGGCTATGAAATCACGCGCGATCTGCCGCTGACCACGCGCGAAATCAAGACCCCGCTGGTGACCATCGATGCGCCCGTCATCGCCGGCAAGAAACTGGCCATCGTGCCCATCCTGCGCGCAGGCATCGGCATGAGCGATGGCTTGCTGAACCTGGTGCCGTCGGCGCGCGTGGGCCATATCGGCGTGTACCGCGACCCGGCCACGCACATGCCCGTGGAATACCTGGTGCGCCTGCCGGACCTGAACGAGCGCACTTTCATCCTGTGCGACCCGATGGTGGCGACCGGCAATTCGGCCGTGTATGCCGTCGATGTGCTGAAAAAACGGGGCGTGACGGACGAGCAGATCATCTTCCTGGCCCTGGTGGCCGCACCGGAAGGCGTGACCGTGTTCCAGAACGCGCACCCGAACGTCAAGATGTTCTGCGCCGCGCTCGACTCGCACCTGGATGACCACGCCTACATCGTGCCGGGCCTGGGCGACGCCGGCGACCGTATCTTCGGCACCAAGTAAGTCATTCAGGCGAGTATTGCGATGGCAACCTTGATCGATCCGGATTTCCGCACGCGTTTGCGTGCATTGAACGAAAAGTATGCGGCCAGCGTGCCGGCCCTGATGCAGGCGATTGCGCAGGCAAGCGGCCGCTGCGACAGCGAAGGCGCCCGTCTGGAACCGTTGACGGAGCTGCACCGCGCGCTGCACGCGGTGGCTGGCTCGGCCGCCACCTTCGGCTTTGCCGCGCTGGGCCAGGAATGCCGGCGCATCGAACAGCTGGTGCGCGCCATGCTCAATACCCCAGCGCAAGCGGTGGCGGAATGGCCCGCCTTGCGGGCGCAAGTGACGGCGCTACTGGACTGGGCAGAACGTGATGCGGGCGCCACCCATTTCACCGCGTGAGCGACAGCACTACAGAGATGTGGTTGCAATGATTCATTTGATGCAACGCAAAGCACCCGCGTCGAAGATTAGGATATAGTGTCTCCATGCCGCTGGTAAAGGGCGCCGCAAGACGGGGATTTGGCTATTAAAGTAGTGTTCGCAAGTTTATTTTGCGAAAGAATGGTTTTTCTCAGTTTTGTTGGTATAATTGGGCATCGTTGGATTCGAGGTAGTAGTGCAGTTTGTCTGTCATTTCTTTCTTGCTTCAAACGATATAACGGGCGCAAGCCCAACTTAACTGAAATAGGAAATTGTAATGGCAACTGGCATCGTAAAATGGTTCAATGATTCGAAGGGTTTCGGCTTTATTACCCCTGACGAAGGCGGCGAAGATCTGTTCGCTCACTTCTCGGCTATCCAGTCGAACGGCTTCAAGTCCCTGCAAGAGAACCAACGCGTTTCTTTTGAAGTGACCGCTGGCCCTAAAGGCAAGCAAGCTTCGAACATTCAGCCAATCTAATACGCTGGATCAAACGAAATAAAGAAATCCTCGGTCTCCGAGGATTTTTTTTCGCCTGAATTTCCGTGAGGTATGGGTTTTTCGTGGGCTGCGCGCTCTTTTGGCGTGCTTGCGTCGCCGTGTAGGTCGGCTTAGCGCTTGCGCGTAAGCCGACAATGGCGGTGCTGGCGAGGTGCATGGGCTGGCGGTGTCTGCTTACGCTGCGCTAAGCCGACCTACGCCGACTTACGTCGACCTACGTCGACCTACGCTGACCGATGCCGGCCTGCGTCTGGTACGTCGCGGTGCGCAATCAAGCCGTTGCGAATACCTCTGATTTTTGGCCGGCATGCCTCGCCGGGCAGGCGGGTAGCTGGTAGGTCGGCTTAGCGCTTGCGCGTAAGCCGACAATGGCGGTGCTGGCGAGGTGCATGGGCTGGCGGTGTCGGCTTACGCTGCGCTAAGCCGACCTACGCCGACTTGCGTCGACCTACGTCGACCTACGCTGACCCATGCCGGCCTGCGTCTCGCACGTCGCGGTGCGCAATCAAGCCGTTGCGAATACCTCTGATTTTTGGCCGGCATGCCTCGCCGGGCAGGCGGGTAGCTGGTAGGTCGGCTTAGCGCTTGCGCGTAAGCCGACAATGGCGGTGCTGGCGAGGTGCATGGGCTGGCGGTGTCGGCTTACGCTGCGCTAAGCCGACCTACGCCGACTTGCGTCGACCTACGTCGACCTACGCTGACCCATGCCGGCCTGCGTCTCGCACGTCGCGGTGCGCAATCAAGCCGTTGCGAATACCTCTGATTTTTGGCCGGCATGCCTCGCCGGGCAGGCGGGTAGCTGGTAGGTCGGCTTAGCGCTTGCGCGTAAGCCGACAATGGCGGTGCTGGGGAGGTGCATGGGCTGGCGGTGTCGGCTTACGCTGCGCTAAGCCGACCTACGCCGACTTACGTCGACCTACGTCGACCTACGCTGACCCATGCCGGCCTGCGTCTGGTACGTCGCGGTGCGCAATCAAGCCATTGCGAACCCCAGTGATTTTTGGCCGGCCTGTCTCGCCGGGCAGGCCGGTAGCTGGTAGGTCGGCTTAGCGCTTGCGCGTAAGCCGACAATGGCGGTGCTGGCGAGGTGCATGGGCTGGCGGTGTCGGCTTACGCTGCGCTAAGCCGCCCTACGCCGCCCTTAGCCGACCTACGCACGATCAGGGGGCTGAAGTTGTTCCCTCATGCGTCACGACGGGGGCAAAACCGTCGCGCAGCAGCTTGGGTCCGGCATCCTCAGATGGCGCGCTCGCGCCAGTAGTCGGGTTGGGAATATGCATGCCGCAAAAAATCCACAAATGCCCGTATGCGCAGCGGCAAGTGGCGGCGTTGGGCGAAGACGGCATAAATATCATTGCCCGGCGCGGCGAACTGGTCCAGCACCGTCACCAGCTGGCCCGATTCGATCTCCGCGCCCACTTCCCACATCGAGCGCCACGCCAGGCCCTTGCCTGCCAGGGCCCAGTCGTGCAGCACTTCGCCATCGTTGCACACCATATTGCCTGCTACTTTCAGAATCACATTCTTGCCGTTTTCGCGGAAGGTCCAGCCCCGCTGGCTGCCTTCGCTGCTGATCGCCAGGCAATTGTGCTTGGCCAGGTCGGCCGGGATACGCGGCGTGCCCGCCCGTTTCAGATAGGCGGGCGAGCCGACGAGCACGCGCTGGTTGTCGGCCAGCTTGGTGCTCACGAGCGAGGAATCGGACAGACTGGCGATGCGGATGGCCACGTCGATGCCTTCGCCGATCAGGTCGACGAGGCGGTCGTTCAGATTCAGCGACACCGTCACGTCGCGGTGCTCGGCGACAAACGAGGGAATCAATGGCGCCACGTGCTGGCGCCCGAAGCCGGCCGGCGCGGAAATGAGCAAATGGCCGCTGGCTTTGACGCTGCGCTCGGCCACGGCCGCTTCCGCCTCTTCCAGTTCCCCCAGAATGCGCTGGCAATCTTCCAGGAAAGCGGCGCCTTCATTCGTGAGCGCCAGCTTGCGCGTCGTACGCTGCAGCAATTTGACGCCCAGGCGCTGCTCCAGTGCATCGAGACGCCGGCCTATCATGGCCGGCGCGATGCCTTCCGCGCGCGCGGCGGCCGACAGGCTGCCCTTGGCCACCACTTCCACGAAGGTCGATATTTGTCTGAACTGGCCCATGTGTTGCTCCCGCTATGTCATCACTTGTGATAAAAACGCATAGATGAAGTGATTTTTAATCTCGTTTCCATGCCTTATAGTGCAATACTATAGAACAAACGCGCCGCCTGGCAGAGTGTTTTTGCGCCTCTGTCCAGCTTGCCTGCGCAGTCGTTGCGCTTATACTTGGATCACCAGATTTCCTTTGCTTATATTGACTAAAAACCGGAGAACTTCATGACGCAGAACACGATCGCACTTCCCGATGGCATGCAAATCACGGGTGACATCGCCCCCGGCTACGAACAGATTTTGACGCCGGCCGCGCTGGCGCTGGTGGCCAAGCTGACGCGTGCATTCGAGCCGCGCCGCCAGGAGTTGCTGGCCGTGCGCGTGGAACGGGCCAAGCGCCTCGACGCGGGCGAGCGTCCTGATTTTCTGCCAGAAACCGCGCATATCCGCGACGGCGACTGGAAGATCGCGCCGATTCCGAAGGCGCTGGAATGCCGCCGCGTGGAAATCACCGGTCCCGTCGAGCGCAAGATGGTCATCAACGCCTTCAACTCGGGCGCGGACAGTTACATGACGGACTTCGAGGATTCGAACACGCCGAACTGGGATAACCAGATCACGGGCCAGATCAATATGTATGACGCCGTGCGCAAGACCATTTCGCTCGAGCAAAATGGCAAGTCGTACAAGCTCAACGACAAGATCGCGACCCTGGTTGTGCGTCCGCGTGGCTGGCACCTCGATGAAAAGCACGTGCTGGTCGACGGCAAGCGCATTTCCGGCGGCATTTTTGATTTCGCCCTGTTCATGTTCCATAACGCCAAGGAGCAGCTGGCGCGCGGCGCCGGCCCGTATTTCTACCTGCCGAAGATGGAATCGCACCTGGAAGCGCGCCTGTGGAACGACATCTTCGTCATGACGCAAAACGAACTGGGCTTGCCACAAGGCACGATCAAGGCGACAGTGCTGATCGAAACCATCCTCGCCGCGTTCGAAATGGATGAAATCCTGTACGAACTGAAGGAACACAGCTCGGGCCTGAACGCGGGCCGCTGGGATTACATCTTCTCCTGTATCAAGAAATTCAAGCTGGACAAGGATTTCTGCCTGGCCGACCGCGCGAAAGTCACGATGACGGCGCCATTCATGCGTGCCTACGCCTTGCTGCTGCTGAAAACCTGCCACAAACGCGGTGCACCGGCCATCGGCGGCATGGCGGCCTTGATCCCGATCAAGAACGATCCGGAAAAGAACGACATCGCCATGGGCGGCGTGCGCAACGACAAGGCGCGCGACGCCACCGACGGCTATGACGGCGGCTGGGTTGCCCATCCGGGTCTGGTGGAACTGGCCATGGGCGAGTTCACGAAAGTGCTGGGCGACAAACCGAACCAGATCGAGAAACAGCGTCCCGACATCGACGTCAAGGCATCGGACTTGCTGAACTTCCAGCCGGAAGCGCCGATTACGGAAGCCGGTTTGCGTTACAACATCAACGTGGGCATCCACTACCTGGGCAGCTGGCTGGCCGGCAACGGTTGTGTGCCCATCCACAACCTGATGGAAGACGCGGCCACGGCCGAGATCAGCCGCTCGCAAGTGTGGCAGTGGATTCGTTCCAGCAAGGGCGTGCTGGAAGACGGCCGCAAGGTGACGGCAGACATGGTGCGCGCCATGATTCCGGAAGAGCTGGCCAAGGTGCAGCGCGATGCGCCGGGCGGCAATGGTCCGACCTATGTGCGCGCCGGCCAGATTTTCGAGGAAATGTCGACGTCGGAATCGTTCGCCGAATTCCTGACCTTGCCGCTGTACGAGGAAATCTGATCCTGATCAAATAACAGCATAAAAAAATCCCGGCGATGCGATCAGCATCTGCCGGGATTTTTTATGGCGAAAGGGTACGTTTAAAAATTATTTTTCCACATCCGCAAGGCTGCAAATGCTTCGACGGGCGAAGCATTGGTGGTCAGCTTGCCTTCCACCTTCAGGCTGCTCAGGATGGCCGGTTCGCGGTAGCGCAGGAAGGGGTTCGTGGCCTTTTCAAGGGCAATGGTCGACGGCACGGTCGCTAAACCCTGCTGGCGCTTTTCCGTGTCGATGGCGATGCGTTCCTGCAAGGCCACATTGCCCGGCTCGACGGCGTTAGCGAAGCGCAAATTGGACAAGGTGTACTCATGCGCGCAAAATACCTCGGTATCGTCGGGCAGGGCGGCCAGCTTGCCCAGCGAGTCGGCCATCTGGCCCGGCGTGCCTTCGAACAGGCGGCCGCATCCGCCCGCAAACAGGGTGTCGCCGGAAAACAGCCACGGTGCGCCGCTGCGCTCGTCGCGCTGGCGCACGTAGGCGATATGCCCCTTCGTATGGCCGGGCACGTCGATGACGGTCATTTGCAAGCCCAGTTCGGGCACGTAAGCGACATCGCCTTCGGCAAGCGGTTCCGTGATGGCTGTGATAGCCTCATTGCGAGGGCCGAAGACGGGGACGGCGAAATGCTGCAACAATTCAGGCACGCCACCCGTGTGGTCTGCGTGGTGATGCGTGAGTAAAATGGCGGACAAGGTCAACTGATGGGCTTTGAGCGCATCGAGGATGGCCATCGCATCGCCGGGGTCGACCACGGCGGCGTGGCGGCCGTCATGGATCAGCCACAGGTAATTGTCGGCAAAAGCGGGCACGGCAAGTACCGATAAAGCGTGTTCAGGGGAGTGTGTCATGAGCAAAAGAGAAAACTGAATGGACAGTGTGGCATCCGAAAAATCCATTATAGCGCTTGACGGCTGGCTGCAGACGCCGGCCGGTGTGTACGTGCGCGCCTGGGAACAGCAATGTCTCGACAGTCTGACCGTCGACATCTTCGGTTTTAATGCCGTGCAGATAGGTTTGCCCCAGCTCGACGCACTGGCCGCCAACCGCATGCCGAACAAATGGCTGCTCGATTCGCGCCTGCCATCGCGTCCGCCGCAGGACAGCCGCCTCACCCTCGTGTCGGCTTTTGACGAGTTGCCGTTCGACTCGCAAAGCCTGGACCTCGTGGTCTTGCCGCACGTGCTTGAATTTGCCGCCGAGCCGCACCAGGTCTTGCGCGAAGTCGAGCGCGTGCTGATCCCCGAGGGGCGCGTGATCGTCTGCGGCTTCAATCCGGCCAGCCTGTGGGGCGTGCGCCAGGGGCTGGGGCGGGTCACGGGACGCCACTACCTGCCGCAGGCGGGCGAGCTGATCTCTATGCCGCGCATGAAAGACTGGTTAAAATTGCTGAACATGGGCGTCAGCCAAAGCTACTTCGGCTGCTACGCACCTGCCTGCAGGACAGAAAAATGGCTGCGCCGCAACGCTTTCATGGACAAGGCGGGCGCGCGCTGGTGGCCATATCTGGGCGCAGTGTATATAGTGCAGGCGATCAAGCGCGTCAAAGGGATGCGTTTGATCGGTCCGGCGTGGACCAAGAAACCGGCGACGGCGCCCGCAGGCGCACCGGTCACGAATAAAAGGCGGGAACAGCAAGATGGATAAGGTAGAGATTTACGCCGATGGCGCATGCAAGGGCAATCCCGGCACGGGCGGTTGGGGCGCGCTGATGGTAGCCGATGGCGCCAAGAAAGAAATTTACGGCGGGGAACTCAATACGACGAATAACCGCATGGAATTGAAGGCCGTGATCGAAGCCTTGACGGCGCTCAAACGTCCGTGCCAGGTGGTGCTGTATACCGATAGCCAGTACGTCCAGAAGGGCATCAGCGAATGGATCCACGGCTGGAAGGCGCGCGGCTGGAAAACGGCGGCCAAGGCGCCCGTGAAAAACGTCGACCTGTGGCAGGCGCTCGATACGGCCCAGGCCGTGCATGAAGTGGAATGGCGCTGGGTGCGCGGCCACAATGGCCATCCTGGCAATGAGCGAGCCGATCAGCTGGCCAACCTGGGCGTGGAAACCGTGCGCGCCTAAGAACGCCCAACCCAACCTACTGCGCGGCGCGCTTTGCGGCCTGTGATGCTCACCGTACTAGAGTACGGTTGCGCTTCTCGGCCACAAATCACTGCAGCTCGCTACTGTTTTGTTGGGCGTTCGAACATGTCTGGGTGCGATTGCAGTACACAGGTTTGCTATACTGTGCCCTTCGCTTTTTGCTTTTACGAATGAATCCGCCATGCGTCAAATTGTTCTCGATACTGAAACCACCGGCCTGAACCCGCGCACGGGCGACCGCATCCTGGAGATCGGGGCGGTCGAGCTGAACAACCGCATGTTGACGGGGAATAATTTTCACCATTACATCAATCCCGAGCGCGATTCGGAAGAGGGCGCGCTGGCCGTCCACGGATTGACGACGGAATTTCTCAGCGACAAACCGAAATTCGCGGAAATCGCCGACGAATTCCGCGCCTACATCGCCGGCGCCGAACTGATCATCCACAACGCCCCGTTCGATATCGGCTTCCTGAACGCGGAATTCAAGCGCCTGAACCTGCCGCCCGTGCATGAACAAGTGGTTGGCGTGATCGATACCCTGGTGCAGGCGAAGGAAATGCATCCGGGCAAGCGCAACTCGCTCGACGCCCTGTGCGACCGCTACGGCGTCTCGAACGCCCACCGCAAGCTGCACGGCGCGCTGCTCGACTCCGAATTGCTGGCCGACGTCTACCTGGCCATGACGCGCGGGCAAAACAGCCTGAGCATGGAAGAAGAGGTGGAAGTGGCCGCCGACGGCGCCGTGCTGGAAATCGTGCCCCTGGCCGAAGTCATCTTCCAGAGCGCCACGGCCGACGAACTCGCCGCCCACGCAGCCACCATCGCCGGCCTCGACAAGGCCGCCAAAGGCCAGTGCATCTGGACCGCCGTCACGTCGCCGCCAGCGGCCGCCTGAGAAAAAAGCGGGGCATGGTAAATTTCCTCTTGCCAGCCCTTGCAGATGCCGCAACACCTATGCGATAATTCGCCTCGCTTCGGGAGGTTAGCTCAGGGGTAGAGCACTGCATTCACACTGCAGGGGTCGCAAGTTCGAAACTTGCACTTCCCACCAAGAATTCGTTTGATATCAAAGGCTTACACTGATCAAGTGTAGGCCTTTTTTGTTTGGTATGAAAAAAGTATGAAAAATCCGCTTCGGACACGCCTGGACTAGGCCAGACAACAGGCAATAGGACTACTGCATAAGTCCGGAGAGGAATGCTTTCCCTCCGGGCATCGAACACTCGACATGTTTCCTCAAGATTCCGGACTTAAATTGGTTGGCAGCTAAGTCAGCATCTCCCGTTCCGATTAATCGGCGCTGTTTTTTGACGCAGCGAAAGTGCCGGTGGACGTCATCATCGTCCCCAATACCGACATCGCCGGCCTCGATCCGGCCGACTACGAGGTCATCGGTGAGAGGGCAGTCATTGCCTGGCTCAGCGTCCCGGCAGCTATGTCATGCTGAAATACGTACGCCCGCTCATCAAGCTGCGCGCCACTCAGGCGCTTTGCTGTCCTCCGACACCGGTGGGGGGCTCGATGGCTGCCGCGCCGATGTCAGCTTCATTGCCGGCATGATCGTCGACAAGTTCGCCTATCACCAGCCGTTGTATCGCCAGCACGTCAAATTGCAGGATGTCGGCATCAACGTCATCCGGGCTTAGGTGACGACGCTGATGTCGGCAGCGATGTCGCTGAACGAACCGATCTTCGACGCGCAATTGGACTCAATCCCGGTCTTGCTCGTCATCGCGATGAGCGAAACTCCGATCAAGGTCGGGCGCGTCGGCCCCGGCAAGATGAAGGCGGCATATTTCTGGTCGGTGGTGGAGAAATAGGATGAAATCTGCATCCTGTATTACCCCAGCCGGGCGGCAAAGCATATCGAGGATGCGCTCGGGCTGACACGGCCGAACGGTGCAGTATTGCAAAACGACGGCTACAGCGCGTATGGGCACTATGCGAAGAGTACGGGAATCACCCACGAGCAGTACTGGGTGCGTTCGTGCCGAAAAATCTACGATGCCAGAGACATCGAGCCCATCACGCGGATCAGGTGCTCGACGCGATTGTCGCCCTGTACAAGGTAGAGCAGCAGATTCGCACCAACGATCTGACGGGACAGGCAAAGCGCACACGCCGGCAGAAGCAGTCCAAGCCGATCTTCGATGGCTTCTTCGCTGGGATCGACGGGAAGTTTGAAAAGCAGGGCGTCCTGCCGAGCAGCCCCTTTCTCGGAGCGCTGGCGTATATCGGTGAGCGCCGGGTCGGGCTGTCCGTCTATCTCGATGACCCGGAGGTTTCGATGACACGAACCACCTTGAACGGGCCCTGCGCGGGATCCCAATGGGTAAAAAGAACTGGCTGTTCAGATGGACTGAGTTGGGCGCCGAGCACATCGGCATTGTGCAAAGCCTGCTGGCCGCCTGCCAGCTGAACGACATCAACCCGTACGTTTACTTCGTGGACGTGCTGCAGCGTGTCGGCCAGCACCCGGCGTCCCTGGTCCCTCAGCTCACGCCACGGATATGGAAGGAGATGTTTGCCGAGAATCCACTAAGCTCGGACTTACTTGACCTTGGTGGCCGACGTACTTACGCCGTTGCGTGATCGCTTACGAGGTACTACGGCCCTACGGGGCTAATGCGCGCGGTGATGCGCATGAGCTGTACCGGCGCATGTGCTCAACATCATGGTGGGTAATGTTTATGACCACTTACGCAATCATGCCTTCCTGATGCTCCAACCTGGTCAGTACCGTCATTCTCCGGCCTTCGATTTCGCCCCCGATATCGAAGAGGCTGGTCACAGAGCATTGGTGTCGGTGAATTCGAGCCGGCCCGCACCATTGCGAACGCACTCTCACAATGCGACCGCTTTTTGCTTACGCAGCCTGAAGCACGTGAAATCATCAGCGATTCGATGGCCAGACGAATTTCGGGACGCAGGCGTTGCGCCGCGCGACATCCATACGCTCGCTGGCTATTTCAGTGTTGCTGACGAAGCTGAACAGCAGCAGGTACAGGTCATCAATGCCGTGCTTGATCATGATCAGTTCGTAGAGTTGAATGAGGCACCGCAAGCAATCGCAACCGACGCGGTGATGCTTTAAGCGTCGCGCCAGGCCAGCTTTCTCACCTGTGCGTGCTGCGCATTCTGGATATCCTTCGACTTCACGACACAAAGCTTGAGCAAGCTCAGAATTGACGACTTTTCTTCCCGTAAAGTAGAACCAGAAAAATAATTAATTGCTATATAAATAATATTTTTATAACAGTCACTTCAGAGGGGATTGCCGATGGCACAGATCCGAAACGACGTCCTGACGCATGCCTACGCAACATTCGATGTGTCTGTGTACGCTCCCTTGGCATGCGACAGCGTAACTGTCGAGGCACTGGCGCGCGCTTTGGCGGTGCTGACCTTGGGTAAGCTGCCGCCGGGGTTGGATATTATCGGGGCATCCTCGCGCCGGCTTGGGGAGACCGACGACCAGGCAAGACTCGCGCTGGAAGTCGAGAAACACGCCCCCATAGGGCTGTTCAGGACGGCGCTACGCAAGCTTTATCAGATGTTGACCACAGAGCGTGATGCGGCCGCCTACCAAGCGATCGCGCAACATGGCTTGAACCCCTTCACCCTCGAGGCGGCACGGCCCAAACTCAGTTTTAAGAACATTGAGCAGGCGCTTGATGCGTTGAAACTATTTATTGCGACTTACCCGACCGAGGCGACGAAGGCATTGGCGGGGAGTGAAGACTGGAACGCTCAGTGGGACGAGGTCATTCGCTACGCGCAAGTCCGATACCAGTTATTCCCCGCGCTTTTCCTTCGAACGGCGCCGGATGCTTCCCCTTTCGGCTTGCTACACCGCTACCGCCAGCATTTCATCTACAGTGAGGTCTGCGCCGGCCCATTGGAGGTCATCCAGGCGCTCGCGCCGAACGAGACGCTGGAGGTGGTGCTGACTGAAACGCGGTCGACCCTGCATGAAGAAACCGTGGAACGAGAGTTGGAGGTGACCAGCTCTGTATCGTCCGAGGAAAAGGACCAGTCCGAACTGGCCGACCGAGTGGCCAACGTCGTGTCACGGGTCGCGACGCAAACCATGTCGGCCAGCGGTTCTTCGACGGCCGTGCTGTGGAGCGCGAGCGGATCGGCGTCCCAGACGGTGGTCGATTCTTCCAGCACGACGACCGAAGAAACGCGACGCAGGTTGCAGGACACCACCCGCAAGCAGTCCGAGGAGATTCGGCGGCGCAGCAAGATCACAACGCGGGTGGTGGAAACGAGCAGCAGCAGTACTACCACGCGGCATCAGATATCAAACAATAGCAACGCGCCCAAGAACTATGGCTTGCGACGGCTCGGCTACAATGTTAACGTGAAGATCGAAGATCTGGGGCCGGTGATGGTTTGGCAGAGCTTCGTCGAAGCGCCAGGACGTTATCTGGCAACCAGCGATTTCATTGATCTTCGTTGGGAACGGCAAACGGAACAGTACGATGAAATGCCAGTGACACTGAACGTCATCGCCGCCGGCTTCCATCCTGGCGATGCCCACCCGTCGGTTCCTGCCGGACCGGCATTGCTGGACGAACTCCGTAAACGGATCGGCAACGACCCTGATGCGAAAGAAACCGCACATTTTCTGGCTCCGGCCAAGATCGCGCTGACCATCGTCGGCATCCGCATTGTCGAAGATTTCGGGTCGCGCGAAAGCGCCAATCTCATCGACACCACGGCCAGCTACGCCGTGACGCCCAACATCGCCGCGAACCGCAATGTGGACATCACCCTTAGTAGCGGACCCGCACGCTGGTACCAGGTTCACGTCACGCTGACGGCCACATTGTTGAAGCGGCACCCCGTGGCGCCGGAGAAATCCGATGGCGACGGTCCCATGACCGAATTGGAAGCGCGCGTTAAACAGGTCGAGCAGGCGGCGGCCTTCGGCGCAAGGCGGCCGCGGGAGTCCCTGGAGTACGAAGAACGGAAGGCCTTGCTGGCAGGCACGCTGAGTGCGTTAACGCAGGCAACTAGCTCGGTGTCAGCGTCCGAGGTTCAGCAGCTATACGTGATCGTCAATGAAATTTTTGATCTCAAGCAAATGTTCTATGACGTCGACGTCACTGAATGGTCGCTGCTGCTGCAATCGCCGGATGCGCAGGCCACACCCCCTCGCTATCCCATTCACAGCAAACAGGAAAGGCCGGCACCGCTTGGCTCTTCACTGGGATGGAAGCACCAGCTTGACGGTGACGAGCGTCGGGATATTCTTATGAATGCACCTTGGGCTTGGGTGGGCATTCCTGTGAAGCCGGGGCGAGAATCCGAGGCAGCCAATTTCCTGAAGGCGTATGCCAATGTGTTGTCGACCGATAGCGCACTCGACAACATCCTGCGGCAAATGGAGCGCCTGCGGGAGGCAGAGAAAATCGTTTCGAAACTTGCGTTCGATGAGACTGTCACCCGTGTCCAGAAGACGGATCAGATCGACCAGGCGCCACGGTCCTGGCTGGATTCCTCGACACCTCTCGGGAAATTGACATGGCGCAACGTCTACCCATTGATCAGCCAGCAATACGTGGTAGCCGGTGTGCAGGGCTTTTTATTCGACGAGATCGACATGGAGCATGCGCCGGCGTGGAGCGACGACCCCCGGCATGAAACGAATCAGCGTCCATCGCCAGTGCTGGCGCCGCGCAAACCGGTCCCCGCACCGGCTGTTGCGCCGCCCACTGCAGTGCCGCCTGCTGTGGTAAAAAAATCCAAACCCCGCGCTGGGCGCGGCTGATTCAGGCGAGACCATGTCGCTGCCCTATGTGCTTGCAGGTCCGATGCTGCGGCGAACATCGCAGGATGAGGTGTGCGTATGGCTCGCCTTGTCCGCGCCGATCGGGCGGGAAGAGGGCACGTCGCTGGATCTGGAGATTTACGACGCGCAAAAGATCCCCTCGTGGGATGCAGCTGCACGGTCGCGGCAGAAATCTGCCTTGGGCAGCAATTATGCAACGAGCTCGGCGACCGCGGCAGCGAAAAAGGTTGATCGCGAGGAGCCGGTACTTGATGGCCGCTTTACCCACATTCGCGTGGCGGACAAGCTGCACGTCTACCTGGTCCATGCCGTGCCTGCAAGCGGCAGGTTTCCTGTGGAGCGGGTACTCGCCTACGAAATCTTTGTCGTCGAATCCAAGGGCAACGCCGGACCGGCGCGCCGTTTCGGATTGTGCGAGCATCTCAGGCGGGGGCTGTCCCGCGCGAAGCGCGATAAGCATATCCCCGTGTACCAACGCGGTTATTCGGATGATCCGTCCTTATCGGCGCGGGGCAAGCTGCCTGCTGGTGCGCAGGCTATATCATTTCCGGCAGAATGGCGGCCTAATCCGCTAATTCGCCTGCATTACGGAGGGGGGCAAGACCACGCGGCTTATCATTACGAGCTGCCGACGTTCCTTCTTCAGGGCACGGGCGAGTTGCGCGTGTGGGCAGGTTCGTGCGCGAAGTCACATGCGGCACCCTTGAGCGCGACATTGTTGATGTACGACGCCCAAGCGCCATCGGCGGACAAGGCAGGGCTCCTCGCGCTGGGTGCGTACAACGGTCAGCAGCGACCGCATGCCCTGTTGCTGATCGGCGATCAGATTTACGCCGATGATGTACCGTTTTATTTTGTGCCGCGCATTCGGGCGCTGCGGCATATGTTCGACGGCGATGATGAGCTCATCCCGCTGGACGAACCGACACGGCTCGATACCATGAATGCGCAACTTAGGCGCGTTCTGTTCGGGTCAGGGACGGAGACACCCTTCTCCTTAGAGGAAGGGGTGGAGAACCAGCTGATCAGCGCGATGGAATTTGCGACCTATTATTTGATGTTGTTTAACCCGGCGTTATGGCCGCAGATTGAAAGCGAGCGTAGCGGCGCTGACGGTGAGGCGAGAAAACTGCGCACGCTGTACGACCGTCAGCGCATCCGCCGACTGGACGTGGAAGCCAGCCGGCTCAAGCAAAACCTGCGCGCTTTCCATAGCTACGCTACCGTCCTGGCCAACGTGCCCATCTATTGCATCTGCGACGATCACGAGGTGACCGATGACTGGTTCTTCGATGCGACGTGGATCGACCGCATTCAGCCGTCGGGGCAGCAAAAAAAGCGTGATGCTGCGGGGATTTCGGCGATCGGGCAGTACGTGGTCGCTAGCGGCCTGTATGCCTACGCAGTATTTCAAGGCTTGGGGAATATGGCAGCGCACGCTGCGCAACCGATCGTCGGGGCGCTCGTTCGTCCGGACGAGAAAAACTATCGACAAATGCTGACTCGACTGCTGGCAGCGCAGTGGTCTTACACCCTGCCGACTTCGCCTACGATTGTGGTATTGGATACCCGTACCAAGCGGGTGGGATATTCCACGCCCGATTGCTCACTTGCCAAAAAGGTGGTGGACTATTCGTACGCTGAAGACGATGGATTTGGCACTGAGCGGCGAGATGCAGCGCAGCTGTTGATGTCAACGCCGCAAGCCATCAGGGAAGCCTTGAGCGGGGGAGTCTACGGTGATCGCCAGCTCCTGCTGGTGACCCCGTCGCCGTTGCTTTCGTCGGACGGGATCGAAATCCACGCCAAGAATCTGCCTTTTTCTAGGGATCCCCATGTTATCGACGACGAGTTGTGGCGATCGAACTATTCCAGTTATTTCATGCTGATTAAGGAATTCGCTGACTTGAACATCAAGACCTGTACAGTAATTTCGGGCGATCTCCACTACGGTTACCGGCGCCATGCCAGCCTGAAAAAGGTGAGCGCGCACTCGACGCTGCCATATGTTGAAATTGAGCAGATTGTGTCCAGCCCTCTGCTGAACGCGTTTGAAAAATCCTACGGAAGCGGGCCAAGCAGCCTGCTTAAGATGGCGGAGTCTTTTTTTAAGAGAGACTATGGGATAGAAAAAGTATTCTGGCGCTCGAAGGGAAACCTCTTTGACAAGCAAGGTGAGAATGCCTGGGTGGTCAGTCGGGTCGGCGGTCGTGCGGCTCCGCCGGCGCATGAGGTTATCCAGGAGACGTTGACGCCGGTGGCATGCAATATGGCGGATGGCGCATCGGAGGACGGTATGATTTTTCGAAACCACTTTGTGGAATTGTGGATCGCGCAAGGCAAGCCGATTGGGGTCCTTTTTCATCAGGTGGTGCAATGAAATTGGGGCCACGGTCTGAATACGCGCCGCCGCCGGACGGCGGAACGCCTTCCGGCGTGCGCGGCGTAGGTCACGTCCGTGGAGGCGCGGAATTACGTGGCGATGGCGCCTGCGGATGCAATAGCCGAGTGCGCCAATACCCAGCAAGCTGAGGCTGGATGGCTCGGGCAGGGGAGCCGGATCGACCAGCGCGCCGAAGCCGTCGATGCAGGCGTAGCCGAAGTGTCCCGTTCCGCACTGCCGCGCTTTTGCTGGCGTCGTTTGCGAGTTTCGTGCACCAGACGTGAAAGCTAGCCTGCGAGATTGCTTGATTCCGGCAGAAGGCGGCGATACTCTTACCGTTCGCGGCGTACAATACTAGGTGTTTGCGCCAAGTTGTGATCTTGCCCCCGTATAACCAGACCCAGCCAATCGTTTAGTTAGCGCCACTTTCCTGAGCCCGGCGCGCCAGCTCCCTCCTGTACATGCGAGGTGATTTCAAGTTCAACGACGAGTGAGGATGCACCTCGTTGAAATGCGTAAAAGCGTCTGGCAACTCGGCGAGCACGACTTCTGCCGTGCTGCGATCCATCAGGCTGACGTAGTCCCGTTTAAACGTGTTCACGAAGCTCTCGGCCATGCCGTTCGACTGCGGGCTGCATACCGGTGTATGCACCGGTTCAATCCCAAGTGCGCGCACCAGCGCGTGCGTTTCATGGGCTCGATAGGCGCCGCCGTTGTCGCTCAAGAATTCCAGCCTGGTCGAGCCGACGCTGGCCTGGCCGAATCTTGTCTCGACCGCTTCCACCAGCATGTCGCGCACGGGCTCGCCAGGCAGGCCACGTTCGGCCCACGCACGCCAGGCAATGATTTCTCGGTCACAGCAATCCTTCATGAACACACCGGTCACCACTTCGCCATTGTCGCAGGCGATCTCGAAACCGTCCGAGCACCAGCGCTGATTGGGTTCGTCCACCGCCACCACGCCATTGTGCACGCGGCTGCTCACTGGGCGTTTCGGCGCCTTGGGTAGCAGCAGACTGTTCGCTTTCATCACGCGATAAAACCGCTTGTGATTGATTGCTGGCAGGCCCATCAAGGCGCGCGTGCGGTTGACCAGAGCGCCAGCCCGGCGGTAGCCATAGGTCGGCAGCGCCGTAATCTCGGCGCGCACGGCGTCGACCAGGATGGCGTCGGCAGGCTGGTGGAACGTCTGAGTGGTGCGCCCGTCGATCCAGTCCGCGGGGCGAACCAGCAGCTGGGCTACGTGTCAGCGCGCTACGCCAACGGCAGAGCAGACCGGCTTCACTGGCCGTCCTTGCCCGACAAGGGCGAGCGCGCAATCCACTTTTTTTCGCGAGCGAACTCGACGGCCTCCTTCAGGATTTCCGCCTCCATCGTCTTCTTGCCGAGCATGCGTTGCAACTGGGCTATCTGCGCGCGCGCAGCGGCCAGTTCGCTCGCCGGTACCACCGATTCGCCAGCAGTGACCGCCGTTAGCGCGCCTTCCCGTTCGAGCTTGCGCCAGTTGAACAACTGGCTTGCACCGACGCCGTGCTTGCGAGCGACCAGCGACACGTTCATGCCTGGCTCGTAAGTCTCGTGCACCAGCGCCGCTTTTTCCTCGGCAGACCAGCGCCTGCGGCGCTCCTGGCTCACCGTCACCACCTCGATTGTTTGCTTGTTCCTAGTCATATGCACAGTCCTATTCCTATCCGTAAGAATAACGCATAGGCTGTGTCTGGTGAATCAAGGGGCTATTTCAGTTGCCTCTTTGAGGTCTGGAATTCCTTCTTGTCCATGACTCGCTGCGTGTTGTTGAAATCGGACGAGACTGTGCCGATACGAAGATCCGATAGATATAAAGCCGCTCGGGAGCTGCATACGATTGTACGTCGGTAGTGCACCCCAGATTTACTGATAGATAACATCGACGGTTTTACCGTTTTGGGAGCTTTTCTGCGAAAAGTATGCAAGCCAAACGCTGGCTCATCGCTTGCCAGACAGGGGAGGCTTCCCGATGGCACTACGATCTTTTCGATAAATGTGGCTTGCTGATGCAGGCACGGACTCGTTTTTGTGCCAACGTCACACCTATTGCCGCGCGATGGGATGTTCTTACGGAACATCCTTACGCACGCTGACGCCTGGTGCGTGTGCTTAAACCAGTCGCTATCACTGTTTTCATGGACGTCGCCTGTATTGCAACCGGGACAGGATGCCGCGCGGCAACGCACGCCTGCATCCAGTGCAGGATTTCACTTTTGAGCCAGGCCGATGAGCGGCCTTTGAGTTTTACCGGGGCAGGGAAGGTGCCATCCTTGATGCCTTCATAAACACTGCTGCGCGATTTCCCGCAGGTGGCAAGCACTTCAGCCAAGCGGATGAAACGCTCTTCATTGAGCGTTGGAATTACGGGAGGCTCTTGGGGGGAAGGAAATGTGACTTGGGGCATGGTGCGCTCCTTTTGCTCCTCAGCGAGTGAGACAGGTTCGGTGCCAGCATGGCGGCAATGACTCAGATCGGATCGTTGAGGTCGTATAGCCATTGGCGGTCTGTCGACATTGTATTCACAATCATTATTCCGAAAATACGTAGTCAGTATCGATGGCGCATACGTCCAACGCAACTGGAATCGGGCGGGTATATCGACTAGATCAAAGATGTTTGCAGGTGGCTGCCACAAGGGCATCTGATGGTCTGTGCAGTTTTAGCTGCTAAAAATAGGTGTATGCAAGTGCACCGGTTTAATCTGGATCAAGATGGGAGCAGCTGTGTCGCGCAACTATATATGCTGTGTTTCAGCGCGGCGATGAGTTGCGCGCAACAGATGAGGAGGTCAGCATGGCCGACATTATTCAGTTCCCAGCCGTTACCACGAGCAAGGACAAGGCATGCTCGCCTGCGCCTGGACGGCAATCCGTGTCACAGCCATCGCCAAATGGCCCTAGTGTACGCCAGATAATATGGGTGCTGACCGTGCTGTGCTGGCCAGTGCTGCGCTTCATCATAGTGTGCGACGTGCTGTTCCAGCTGCTGCGCGCGCTGGTGCTGTGGGATAGGCCTGGCGCGCATGCCGGATGGACCTTGCTGCTGCATTATGGTTTCTTCTGCTACCTGACCTGGTTCGTGGCGTGCGGCAAGCCGGACCAGCTGCGATGAAGAAGGCGTCCGCGCCGCCGGGCGCCGCCAGCGGCCGCGCGCCGGAGGGCAGGCCGCTGGAGCTGCCGCTCGAACACATCGACGAAGACCCGCTACAGCCTCGCTCGGCCGCGAATCCGGGCTTTACGGCGCATAGCCTGGCCGAACTCGCCGCCTCGATCCGCCTGCGCGGGATCAAGACACCGATCTCCGTGCGCCATCATCCCGACCGGCCCGGCCGCTACATCATCAATCACGGCGCGCGCCGCTACCGCGCATCGCGGCTGGCGCAACTGGCGACTATCCCCGGCTTTATCGACGACGACTACAGCGAGACCGACCAGGTCGTGGAAAACCTGCAGCGCAACGAGCTGACGGCGCGGGAAATTGCCAATTACATCGGCCGCGAACTGTCGAAGGGGCTGAAGCGGGGGCAGATCGCCAGCAACATCAGCAAGTCCGCCGCCTTCGTGACACAGCATGCGGCCCTGCTGGACTTGCCCGAACCCGTCGCCCTGGCGTTCAACGAGGGCAGGGTACGCGACGTGACGACGGTGAATGAACTGGTGACGGCCTACAAGTCGCACCCGGGCGAGGTGGCGGCCTGGCTGCGCGAGGACGAACCGGAGATCACGCGTAGCGCCGTCAAGTTGCTGCGCGCATTTCTCGGGGCGAAGTTTGGCGAGGAGGACGAGATCACCCACGGTACCGGCGACGCCACAGTCGTGCCATCGGCCGCAGGTCCGCCCGCATCTGCGCAGGCCACTCTTGCCACGCCGGCTGGCGCCAGCCGCTGGCGCTGCACGGGCATTCTCGTGCACCATGGCCAAGGCGAAGGCGTGCTGGTGCTGGGACGCAGGCCTGGCGGGGAAGGGTTGGCCTGGCTGCGGCGCGCCGATGGCGTCGAAGTGGAGGTGGCGCTCGCCGGGCTTGTGCCGCTCAGGCTGCTGGGCGCGGGTGACTGACGCATCCGTGGCCCATGGCGCTTGCCGCGCGGATCAGGGCCGGTGCTACACTGCGGCTCTTGTGCTGTGCCGCAGTTTCCGCCAGCGTGTTTTGAAGTGCAGACGGAACCGTCCAATTATTTGTCATGCGACCATGAATGACTTGTTGACCTACATCGGTGCTATTTTCAACCTGCCCAGCCAGGCTGTCATCGAGCGGCGCGATATCGCGCAATCCTCCTGGCAGGAGGACGGCTTTGATGTACGACAGGAAGTGGCCACTTATTACTTCAGCAATGGCGTGGTGGTGCGGCGCACGTCCGAAGAGGATAGTTTTCCATCGCAGGCGGCCTGCGCGGAGTGCTGGATCACCTATGAAGTGCCATCGAACGGGCAGGCGCCGGTGGAGGTGCAGCCAGCGGTCAGGCGCTTTGACAGTCGCTGCCGCGAAGCGTTCTGGTTGAAATTCCACAGCGCCAACTGAGCCGCTGGCTTGCTGGCGGTGCCCGGCAGTCATCGACTGGAATATGCAAGATACAGTCTATGGCCTGTAAAGCGAAATTACAGTCTTTTTCTTGTAATTGCGTTTCACAGTTCCTATACTGTAGATACACATCCCAGGACACGCCATGGACTATCCGATCCGATCCTTGCAGCAGTTGCGGCCGATTCTCGTGGGCTTCCGCAAGCAGGCCGGCCTGTCGCAGCAGGCGCTGGCGGAGCAGCTGGGCATCACGCAGCAAAGCTATGCGCAGATCGAAGCCAATCCCGCCTCGACAAGCGTCGAGCGCCTGTACACGGTGCTGCGGCTGTTGGGGGCCGAACTGCTGCTCTCGCCAGCCGGGCAGCCATCCCCGGATGCCGCCATCGCGCAGGAGGCAACCGATGCGGGGCCGCCCGCCGCCCGCCTCGCACGCCAGCGTGCACCCGGTCCCGCGCGGCCGGAGGCGCCGGCAAGGCAGGAGCCTCCACCATCGGCCAGGGAGCGCTGGTAAGCCATGGGCCGGCGAGCGCATGCGCAGCGCCTGCACCTGTGGCTGAACGGCATGCCCGTCGCCTACTGGGACGCGTCCGCTGGCACCTCGGCGCTGACCTACTTTGACGCCTGGATCGACGACGAGGCCGGACGGCCGCTGTCGCTGTCGATGCCTTTCAAGCCGCAGGGCGGCGCCTATCGCGGCGCGCTGGTGCAGAATTATTTCGACAACCTCCTGCCTGACAGCGAACCGATCCGCCGCCGCATGGCCCAGCACTTCCAGACCGGCGGCATCGCGCCGTACCAGCTGTTCGCTGCGGCCGGGCGCGACTGTGTCGGCGCCATCCAGCTATTGCCGCCCGGCGAGGTACCCACGGACCTGTTTACCATCACGGGCGAGGCGCTGGACGAGGCTGGCGTGGCGAGGATATTGCGCAACACGGTCGCGGAAGCCCCGTTCGGGCATGCCGGCGTGGAGCCGGACCTGCGTCTGTCGATTGCGGGAGCGCAGGAAAAGACGGCCTTGCTATGGCATCGCGGCCAGTGGCACCGTCCCACCGGCAGCACGCCGACGACGCACATACTGAAGTTGCCCATGGGGCTGGTGGGCAATATGCGAGCGGACATGCGCACCTCGGTGGAAAACGAATGGCTGTGTTCGCAGATCATGCACGCGTTCGGACTGCCCACGGCGCCATGCCGCATCGCCACTTTCGAGGACCTGAAGACGTTGGTGGTGGAGCGCTTCGACCGCAGGCTGTCTGGCGACGGCAGCTGGATCGTTCGGCTGCCGCAGGAGGATTTTTGCCAGGCGACCGGCACGTCGCCCCTGCACAAGTACCAGGCCGATGGCGGGCCGGGCATCAGCCGCATCATGGACATCCTGCTGGGCTCTGCGCAGGCCGAGGCAGACCGCCGCCGCTTCTTCAAGACCCAGTTGGTGTTCTGGCTGCTGGCAGCGACCGATGGCCATGCGAAGAACTTCAGCATTTTTCATTTGCCGCACAGCCGTTTTCAGTCGACGCCGCTTTACGACGTGCTGTCCGCCCATCCCATCATCGGGCCCGGCGCACACCAGTTGCCGCGCCAGGATACCCGACTGGCGATGGCCGTGCGCGGTGCCAGCAACCATTACCACCTGGAGCAGATCCAGCGGCGCCACTGGCTGAGCCAGGCCCGCCAGGCCAGTTTCGGCGCGGCCGCGGCGCAGGAAGTGATGGACGAGGTGCTAGGGCATGCCGATGCGGTGGTGGCCGCCATGTATGGCTTGTTGCCACCCGGCTTTCCCGCTGATCTTGCCGACGCGATCCTGCAGGGCATGTCCCGCCAGGCGCGGCGGCTCAGGGACATGCCGGATGGCAAAGCAGGCAGGGATGCAGTTTGATGTGTGCCACATCACGGGCATTTAGCTGCCCAGCGGCAAGTATCACATCTTAAAATGGCCCGTCGCCGAACGAATCGGCCGCTGTCACGTCCTACCGATAAACAGGAGCGTATTGATGAAGCAAAGAGTCTTGGTCATGAACGGGCAGCGCCTGCTGCAAAACGAGCAGGGCGGACAGTGGGCTACCAGCAAGGTGGACAAGGCAGGGGCGATCAAGCCCGGCATCTACGATATTTATCTTGCAGGTAATGCCGACAAGGCCAAGACGTATGCCGGCGTCATCGTGCACGCCGATGGCGCCAGCGTGTACCAGCAGGTTGGCAAGACATTGATCAAGCACGCCGCCAGCGATTTCGCTAAAGTACCGGGGACGGGCATCGATACCAGTGTCAGCTACGAGGACGGCCAGGCGCACAGCAGCAGTGCCAGCGTCAAACAGGGGCGCAAGCTGAGCCGGTAGGGCAGAGCCCGCTAAAACCGGAGGCGGATCATGAAACTATCGATGGAGCGGCCGCAGCAACGCAGGACTGCCAGCGCAGGCGCGCGGGGCGGCGCCGAGATGCAGGCTGACGCGCAGCTATACCAGGCAGCGGACGAGCAGCTGGAGCAGGCGGCGATGCTGGATGCCGCCCCGCTGGACACACAGTATGGCGCGGCACTGGCGGCGCAGCTCGAGGCAAAGCACGAGCAGGTCGAGCGCATCGAGGACAGGCTGGAGAACTTGATCGAGTCGCAGGCATCGCGCCTGCAGCGCACGCAGATGCAGCAGCCGGGCTTGCTGGCCTTTCCCGCCACGCGCGCGCAGTGGCAGCAGCAGGTGCAGCAGCAACAGAAAACCATGCAGCGCCTGCTGGGCCGCCTGGAACTGGTGCGCGAGGTGCGCGACAGCATGGGCGTGCACGCGCCGCGCATCGAGGAACTGGCTGCGCGCAAGCTGCGTACCCTGCATCCCGCGCTGGCCAGCGAGTGGGATGCGCAGCAGCAGGCGCAGCGCCTGGAAAAGCTGCTGCAGCGGCAAGCCCCCGAGCGCAGCCATGTACTGCAAGCCGGTCGCGGCTCGCGGCTGGGCCTATCGCAGCACGGCCCATGAGGCCACGGCTGCCGCCAGCATGGCCAGGTAGCCGGCGGCGACATTCAACACGGCGATGGCATGCGCGGCGCGCACGGGACGGGCGAGTTGCAGCAGGGCGCCGTCGATTTCCTGGCGCGCGGCCCTTGCCGCCTGCTGGCCTCCTTCCTGCATGGCGGCTGCCATGGCTTCCCGGGAGGCGGCCAGTGCCGCATTGACGAAGCGTTCGGCTTTTTTCCTTGCGTCCGTGCCCCAGCGCCGCGACACATCTTCCGTTTCTTCCTTGAACCGATCCGGTTGGACCTGCTGGTCTCAGGCGCTTTCCTGCATCATGCCGAAGTCGTACTACTTACTCTCTTGATTTGATAGCCATCAGGCGGATTGAGAATCTATCAGATGTTTCAATGCAATTTCTATTGCCAAAATGCATTATTAATGACACCATGCCATATCTTTCATTTGTTTGCTTTTAGTACAGGAAAACCATGGCCAGCATTAATATTTTTTTGCGCGAAAACCTTACAGTAATATCTAAAAAAAATCTATCGGTGGCGCCAGACATCCCAGAGAAGAAATTGAACAATGCAGTGGTGGCATTTGCTTATGCTGGGAGCGTATCGAATGTTATTGGTCTTTACGATAACACCCTGTTCGGAAGTGGGAAAGATGGATTGTTATTCACAGGGGAGCAAGTAATTTATCGGGCGGCTTTTAGTGATCCCGTCAGCATTCCCTTTGAAGAAATGGAATCTGCTGAGTATGTCGAGTTGCTAACTGGAAAGAATAACGATAAGTCGGAACCATGCGTGCGGATTCGCCGTAAAGACGGTAGAGCCATTGAACTCAAATCATTGATGGATTGCGATTACGTTGCGCTGTCGAAATTGCTGAGCGGTGCCATTGGTGGTTTCAATGAATTTAGGGAAGAGAAGCAAATTATTCCGATCTCTGAGATGCACGACGACTTGAAGGTCGCCTACGTCAAAGTGATGGTGAACATGGCCTACGATAATGACGGTGTGATCGATGCAAAAGAAATGGCAGAGATATTGTTGTTGATGACGCGAATTGATCTGCAGGTCGATTCGAGGTTGAATTTGCGTGCTTATATGGCAGACAAAATGGGACTTGTTTCAATGTCTCAGCTAATCGGCATCATCGATAGCGAGTGTCCGGAAGGCCAGATTAAGTCGGTACATATATCGTTGGTCAAAGATTTGATTAATATTTATCTGAGTACAGAAGGTGGTGATGTCAAAAATTTCGCCTTCTTTAATAAACATCGTGATCTGCTGAAGGTCATCGACGCTGAGATAGAGTTGGCGACTCAGGCTATCACGCTTGATCGGCAGTTTTTACAGGAAGAGATTAGTGACGATCAGATCGTCGCTACACTCAAACTGCTTTCATCAAAGGCCGCTGCTATTGGTACGCCATTGGCGGCCGTGTATTTATCTGGTTCGGTGATTGGTCTGTCGGCTGCTGGCATGACGTCTGGCCTGGCTACATTGGGCATGGGGGGTATGCTTGGCATGTCCAGCATGGCGACAGGTATCGGTGTAGCTGTATTGATTGGGGTAGGGACCTACGCAGGTGTGCGCAAGTTAACTGGTGCAGATGAACTTACCCGGTTCAAGCGCCGGGAGTTGATGCTCCATGAGGTGCTAAAACTGACGCAGTCAACCATCGCAATACTGATCGAAGATGTTAATTTTATTACTGTCAGCTTGAATGCTGCGATTGAAATGCACGGTGCGCAGGGCGAGAAAATTCGTAGGCTCGCCGGTGCCCTCAAGCAACTTACTGGCGCAGGTACCGTGCTGACGGGGCGCAGTGATTCTGTGCAGGCCAGTACTGCTAAGCTTAAATGCGCTGGCCAGTTAGATGAAACCAAGCTTAAAACACTCACCCGTGATGCCACCAAGGCCGATTTATTTCAATTTATCCGTGATTTCTATGAGGAGCGCGCATTTGAAATCGAGAAGGATGGGCAAAAGCAGCGTGTGTTTAAGCTTGGGCTTAAGCCAGGGCTTCCAAAGAATAAGTTGGAGGAGCTCGCGAAAGCCTTTGAGATCATCGGCTACTTTAAGGTTGGTGATGTGCTGAAAGGAGCCGCCAGTGATGCCGCGGACAAGGCAAAAGAAAAATTTGTTGGTCTTTTCTCGTGAGTGGGGAAAACCAGTTGCACAGCGAAGCTCAATTTCTCGTGGTGCAGCAGCATCAATTGAATGCCGTAGGTGATCAGTTAGGCGCGATATCACTGACGCTCGCTCAGTTGCAGGGTAGCCAAGAGCAGAATGACAAACTGCTGGACCAGTTGCTTGCGCAGGCCTGTACTGTAGCGACTTCCGACGATGTCGTGGTTATTTTTGATGATCATGATATCGATATCGAGCCTGATACAGTCACTACGCCTCTGGTGCCGATGATAAAGCCGTTAAGTCTGCTGGATTGCGTACAAGTGGATTCCAGCGCTTGCTGGAACGATTATCTAGCCGCTGCGGACGCCTATTCTGCGCGAAATAACGTCCAGTTATTGGCGGACCCCTTCCGTCTTCTCATGAGTGATACCCAGCGCATTGCACTGGAGAAACGTATTAAGGAAGAGTTCAGCCTTAAGAATGCCAACTGCGATAAGTATGACTACATGATCGCAGGAACGTGTGGACTGATAGGCGGCTTGGTGGATATTTTCTTTGTCGGTCTGCCTGGTCAAGGTGTGGTCGGAAAAATGGCCGATGAAACCACGAATAAACTCGTGGAAAATTTTGCTAGGATGAATGGATCGCACGGGCCGCGTAATCCGGATCATGCCACGGCGAGTGCGATCGGTTTTCTGGAGCGGAATTTTAAAGTTAACTATGATCATCGCCATACCGCTGATGTAGGTGGAGCGTTCAAGATGAGTACTGGAAATCATCACATTAAGAGCCTCGCCCACTCCCCTGATCTGACCGGTTTATTTTTTTCACTACTTAATCAGTTTACAAGTACTGCAAGTTTTATTTCGGATGGTAAGCTGATTACCATTGACACGAAGACCTTCGAACTACGTGGCACTAATCTGGTATCCAAAGTCTTTGCAGGTTTTGCCAATTGGTTGGGGCATCTGTTTTCCGATATGGCTGGGTCCTCTGGTACATTGTCGTCGGGTGGGCGTGGAACGGGTATTCCCATGCCGTTTTTCTCTCTGCTTCAATTGCTTGAAGTAGGAGAGTTTGGGCAACATAGACAAACATTCGCTACTATTGCTGTGCGGGTATTCGAGCAAGGCTATGACTTGCGTCATGGCTTTGCCTTGTCCATTCCGGTACTCATTACGGAAATTTTGACTCGCCTGATGTGGACCGTCAAGCAGCGCTTCTATCACGACCAGCCATGGCTACAATGTGTGCCGTCCGCTGCGAATCCTGAATTGCGCCGTATGCTAATGATTGCGCATGGTTCATTGTGCTTGGTCGACGCTGTGGATGCTGGCGTACGTTCTGGCGGAGAAATTATCCAGTTTATGTTGCGTAGTAACATGGTTGCCTGGGCTCGTTTTGGTACCCTGGCTTTGACGGAGATAAAAGCATGGTATGGAGAGGGAAACTTAGATATTGCTGCAGTTGATGATTATCTTGAGCGTGAATATCGGCGCATGGTTGCTTGACTCGCAATGTATGACCGGAATATAGCGCGAGGTGCGCGACAGCATGGGCGTGCACGCGCCGCGCATCGAGGAACTTGCCGCGCGCAAGCTGCGTACCCGGCATCCCGGCCTGGCCAGCGAGTGGGATGCGCAGCAGCAGGCGCAGCGCCTGGAAAAGCTGCGGCTGCAGCAAGGCCCCGAGCGCAGCCATTTACTGCAAGCCGGTCGCGGTGCGCGGCTGGGCTTATCTCAGCACGGCCCATGAGGCCGCAGCCGCCGCCAGCATGGCCAGGCAGCCGGCGGCGACATTCAACACGGCGATGGCATGCGCGGCGCGCACGGGACGGGCGAGTTGCAGCAAGGCGCCGTCGATTTCCTGGCGCGCGGCCCTTGCCGCCAGCTGGCCTCCTTCCTGCATGGCGGCGGCCATGGCTTCCCGGGAGGCGGCCAGCGACGCATTGACGATGCGTTCGGCCTTTTCCCTGGCGTCCGTGCTCCAGCGCCGCGACAGCTCTTCCATTTCCTCCTTGAACCGATCCAGCTGGACCTGCTGGGCCCTGGCGCTGTCCTGCATCAGGCGGCTGTTGATGGTTTGCAAAACAAGGATGGGGTCATCACGCGCGACGGCGATGCCGTGTTTCGCGGCAATTTCCCGCAGCAACTCTTCTGTCTGGTCGCTCATCACAGCACCATCGCGGCATCGAGTTCGCCGTAGACCAGGCGCCGGATGATGCTCAGGCGCTGGCGCGTCATGATCGGCAGCGCGGGCATGGCCAGCGCCTCGTCGAAGGTCAGGCGCTGCTGCAACATGCCGGCCAGGTCGCGTCCGAAGGTTTCCTTTTTCAATACGGGCAGCCGGACGATGGCGGACAGGCGTTCCCTGTTGGCCAGATAGGTCTTCATCTGCTCGAAGCCATTGCCTTCGTGCTCGACCGGGCCCCAGTAGGGATTGAGCCAGGCGATGAAGCGGGTTTCCGGCGGAAACTGGCTGGCCAGGTGGGCAAAGCCGCTGATGGTATCGAGCAGGGCCTGGCCGCCCGTGATCACGGTGTGCACCACCAGCAAATGATCGAGTTCCGCCAGCAAGGCCGGGATCTGGTTACTGATCAGGTAGTGCGACAGCGGCACGAAGGAGCTGGCGCCGTTGTCGATGATGGCGTCTCCCTGCGCCTGCGCCACCAGGTCGATCAGGCCGTCGAAGCCGCGCGGATTGATTTCTTCCTCTTCCATCAGGTCGATGCGCCGGACCTGCAGCGCCTGGTAGCCATGGAAGGTGGCATTCACGGGATCGGTGTCGATGCACAGCGGCGTGCGGGCCTTGCTGAGCATGTACTGGGCGAGGATGGCAGCGATCAGCGACTTGCCGACACCGCCTTTTCCCTGCAGCATCATATGGATATGGGCCATTACAGTAGCTCCTTTTTGTCCGGGATCGGGTTGAAATGGAAGCCGGCCGGCGCTGGCGCCGGGCGGGGTGTCACGGCGTCCGGTTTCCCGGAAGCCGCGCGGGCCTGGCGGGATGCCAGCCGCTGCGGCGCCACGCCTTGTCCAGCAGTCGCCTCGGCCGGTGCGGTGGCTTTCAGCATGCGGTGCACGTGCTTCAGGAACGTGTCGTAGCCGAACGGTACGCGTCCCGAGGCATACATATGGCGCCAGATGGTATTCATGGGAAAGCCCGCCGCCAGTGCGGCGCGTACATCGTCGCTGACGGCGAGGAAAGCGACCAGGTACTGGTCGCGCTTGGCCGGCTTGCTGCATTTGATCCAGTCACTCAGTTGTTCGGCATAGGGTTTCTCCATGGTATTTATTCCCCTTCACGTTATGTGGAAGATGCACGGTTACACCACAAAACTGGCACGGTTGAACCACCAATCTGACACGGTTGAAGCCTGATATGCCACGGTTGGAGGCAAATAAGGCCTTTAAAGGCCTTTTCGGAATAGTGACCGATAAAATCCGCTCCGTTTTGTGCCAGAACAAGGGTTAAATCGAAAGCCTGTCCTACGATTAAATGGCTCGGTCGCTGTGCGGGCCGGGGCAGGATAGGTGAAGTTAGCTAACCGGCGGGCCGGTTATCTCTCTTCACGATGCCTTATTCGCGCCTGCGGCGCTCAACGGACATCCTGCTCTGCGAGGCCTGCGCGTGCCGCGCCAACTGCGAGGACGCCATGCAAGAACCAGGACACTCCACCACCCGCAAGGCCCGGCAGCTGCGCGTGCCGGTGCTGCCAGACGAAGAAGCGCAGATCAAGCGGCTGGCGGCCGCGGCCGGGCTGCCGGTGGCGGCCTATCTGCGCAGGGTCGGGCTGGGCCACCGGCTGCCGGGCATCCTCGATCACCGGCGCGTCGAGGAACTGGCGCGCATCAATGGCGACCTGGGCCGACTGGGTGGCCTGCTGAAGCTGTGGCTGACCAACGACGAGCGCACCGCCGCGTTCGGCGAGGCGACGATCCGCGCCGTGCTGGCCAAGATCGCCGATACCCAGGATGAAATGCATGCCGTCATGCGCGCTGTGGTCTTGCCGCAGCAGGGGCGCGGACTTTAGCCGCTAAAAAATTGGCGGCACCGGCCGGTCAACGGCAGTCGCAGCCCAGCAGGGGGAGAGCAGCATGATTGCCAAGCATGTTCCCATGAAGGTGGCCAGGAAAAGCGGCTTTGCCAGCCTGCTGGCCTACCTGGCCGACGCGCAGGCCAAGCGGGAACGCGTCGGCTGCGTGACGGTCACGAACTGCCAGTCGGACCAGCCCGCAGTGGCCGTCACCGAGATCCTCAACACGCAGGCGCAGAACCGGCGCGCGCTCTCGGACAAGACCTATCACCTGATCCTCAGCTTTCCCGCTGGCGAGGAACCGCCCCCGGCCGTGCTGCAGGCTGTGGAAGCGCGTATCTGCCACGGGCTGGGCTATGGGGCACACCAGCGCATCAGTGTCGTGCACCACGATACGGACAACCTGCACGTGCATATCGCCATCAACAAGATCCATCCCAGCCGCTACACGATCCACCAGCCTTACCGCGACCATGCCACGCTGGGCCAGCTGTGCGCGGCGCTGGAGGACGAGTTCGGCTTGCAGCGCGACAACCACCAGGCGCGGCAAACGGGGGCTGCCAGCCGGGCCATGGACATGGAGCGCCACGCCGGCATCGAGAGTCTGCTGGGACTGGTGCGCCGCGCATGCCATGCGCAGATGCGGGAAGCGACTTCATGGGAGGAACTGCACGGCGTGCTGCTTGGGCACGGGCTGGCGCTGCGCGAACGCGGCAATGGCCTGGTGATCCTGGCCGAAGACGGCATGGCCGTGAAGGCCAGCTCCGTGCACCGCGACTGTTCCAGGGCGCGCCTGGAAGCGCGGCTGGGGCCATTCACTCCCGGGCCGGCCGGGACAGGCTGCCATGCCAGCCAAGCGGGCCAAACCCGCCAGCCGCTGCGCCTGCGCGTGGAGACGGCCGCACTGTATGCGCTTTACCAGGAGCAGCAGCGGGAAGCAGTCCAGATGCACGCTGGTGCGCTGGCCGGCGCACGCGCACAGCACCAGCGCTTGATTGCCGAGGCGAAGCGCCGGGGCAGGCTCAAGCGGGCCGCCATCCGCATGCTTGCCTGCGGCCCGTTTGCCAAACGCATCCTGCATGCGGCAGCCGCGAAGACGCTCATGGCGGACATCGAACGCATCAACGGCGGCTACCTTGCGGAGCGCCGCGCCATCCGCAGCCAGCACGGCCGCCTTGCATGGGCAGACTGGCTGCGCACCCGTGCCGGGGCCGGCGACGCACAGGCGCTGTCCGCCCTGCGCGCACGCGGCGGCAAGCAGGGTTTGGCAGGAAACACGCTGGCCGGCAGCGCGCTGGCAAGTGAGGCAAGCGGGCCGCAGGCGCCTGGCGGCTTGCGGCAGGACAGCGTGACCAAGCATGGCACGCTCATCTATTGCGCTGGCGCGACGACGATCCGCGACGACGGGCATAAGCTGAAAATCACGCGCGGCGCCACGCAGGCGGGCCTGCTGCTGGTGCTGGACATGGCGGTTTCGCGCTATGGCAGCTGCCTGCATGTCGCTGGCAGCGCCGCGTTCCAGGACCAGGTCATCCAGGCGGCGGCTGCCGCGCACCTGGCGGTCACGTTCGACGACGCCGTGCTGGAGCGGCGCCGGCAGGACTTGTTGCGTGCCGGGGGCACGAAGGAGAGGCAGGATGAACAGGCAAGGCAACCGCTCCGGGGCGGACAGCCCGGTGAAGGCGCAGCGCGACGCGCTGCTGGAGCAGGCGCTGGAGTCGCTGGAGCGCGCGCCGCCACCGCGGCCGGCGAGCCCCGCGCCGGACCCCGGCGCGGTACCCACTTCCAGCCCGACCCTGGCGGGGTTGGAGGCCATCCGCCGCCCGCAGCCAGGAACCGTCTGCGAAAGCTGTCCCAACTCGGTATGGTTCGCATCGGCAGTGGAACTGAAGTGCTACTGCCGCGTGATGTACCTGGTCACGTGGAGCAGCAAGGAGCCGCAGCAGATCAGCGCGTGCGACGGCATGTTCCTGGGCGGGGAGGCGTAGCGGACAGGCGGGATACCGGCTCGGCGGCAGTGGATGCCTTCCTCCTTGAGCAGGAACAAACAAGGCCGCGATTGTCCGATATACCGAAATTTGAACGATATGATGGTGTCAAGGGGCCGGCTGTCTTTGCCGGGCTGCGCGAGGCGGGCGGCCAGGTGCTGGCGCTGCTGGAGCGGGGCGCGGCAACCATGGTCCTGCCGGTCAGCGAAGGAGCAGCCAGGCGCTTGCGCCAGCTGGCCCCCGGTGATGCCGTCACGGTGACGCTTGACGGCGTCATCAAGACGACAGGACGGATCAGATGAAAGACAGGTTCAATAATGCCGTCGGCCCCCAGGTGCGCAGCGCGCGGCGGGGCGCCCGCAAGGCCATCCCCGCGCTGGCCGCGCTCACCCTCGTTGGCGGCTTCCAGGCGGCCACCCAGTTCTTTGCCCATGCCTTCCATTACCAGAGCGCGCTGGGCTGGCATGCCAGCCAGGTCTATCCGCCATGGGCGATCGTCGGCTGGGCGGCCAGGTGGCGCGGCCAGTACCCGGATGCGCTGGTGCAGGCGGGCAGCGTGGGCATCAGCGTCGCGGGGATCGGCCTGATCGGGCTGCTGGTGGCCAGGATGATCTCGGTGAATTCGGCCCGCGCCAGCGAGTACCTGCACGGCTCGGCGCGCTGGGCGAACATCACGGACATCCGCGCCGCCGGCCTGCTGCCCGCGACGCGCTCGCTGTGGCAGCTGCTGGCCGGAAGGGTGCAGCCGGCCAGCGCCGGCGTGTATGTGGGGGCCTGGCTGGACCGGGCGGGCAGGCAGCACTACCTGCGCCACGACGGGCCGGAACACGTGCTGACATACGCGCCCACGCGCTCCGGCAAGGGCGTCGGCCTGGTAGTGCCGACCCTGCTCGCGTGGCCGCACAGCGCCGTCATCACCGACCTGAAGAGCGAGCTGTGGGCGCTGACCTCGGGCTGGCGCCAGAAGCATGCGGGGAACAGGGTGCTGTACTTCGAGCCGGCCGCTGCCAAAGGCAGCGTGTGCTGGAATGCGCTCGACGAGATCCGCCTGGATACGGAGCACGAGGTGGGCGACGTGCAGAATCTTGCCACCCTGATCGTCGACCCGGACGGCAAGGGGCTGGAGACGCACTGGCAAAAGACCAGCCAGGCGCTGATCGTCGGCGTGATCCTGCATGCGCTGTACAAGGCGCGCGCCGAAGGCACGACGGCCACCCTGTCCGTGGTCGACGCCATGATGGCGGACCCGAACCGGGGCATCGGCGAGCTGTGGATGGAAATGATCACCTACAGCCATGCCGACGGACGCAATCATCCGGTGGTGGGTTCGGCCGCGCGCGACATGCTCGACCGGCCCGAGGAGGAGGCCGGTTCCGTGCTGTCGACGGCCAAGTCCTACCTGTCGCTGTACCGCGACCCGATTGTCGCGCGCAACGTGAGCCGCTCGGAATTCCGCATCCGCGACCTGATGCACCACGACAGCCCCGTGAGCCTGTACATCGTCACGCAGCCGACGGACAAGGCGCGCCTGCGCCCGCTGGTGCGCGTGCTGGTCAACATGATCGTGCGCCAGCTGGCCGACCGCGTCAGCTTCGAGAACGGGCGTCCCGTGGCGCGCTACCGGCACCGCCTGCTGATGATGCTCGACGAGTTTCCCAGCCTGGGCAAGCTGGATATCATGCAGGAGTCCCTGGGCTTCCTTGCGGGCTACGGCATCAAGTGCTACCTGATTTGCCAGGACATCAACCAGCTCAAGAGCCGCGAAACGGGCTATGGTCCCGATGAAAGCATCACCTCGAGCTGCCATATCCAGAATGCCTATCCGCCGAACCGCCTGGAGACGGCCGAGCACCTGTCCAAGCTGACGGGCCAAACCACGGTGGCGAAGGAACAGGTTACGACGAGCGGGCGCCGCACCAGCGCACTGCTGGCCCAGGTGTCGCGCACCATCCAGGAGACGCAGCGCCCGCTGCTCACGCCGGACGAATGCCTGCGCATGCCCGGCCCCGTCAAGTCGGCCAGCGGCGACATCGAGAAGGCCGGCGACATGGTCGTCTACGTGGCAGGCTATCCGGCGATCTACGGCCGCCAGCCGCTGTACTTCCAGGATGCGGTGTTTCAGGCGCGCGCTGCGATCCCCGCGCCCACGAAAAGCGACAAGCTGCATCACGCGCACCGGCCTGCGGACGGGGAGGGTATACGGCTATGAACCGGACATGCGTGAAACTCGGCGCCTGGAGCGCCTCGCTGGGCGCCGCGCTGCTGGTGCTGGGCGTGGCAGCCCACCTGGCTGGCGCGCGCATCAACAGCAGCCATAGTATTCCGCGCGGCTTGTACTGGACCAGTTCAGCCCCGGTGGCGCCCGGGCGCTACGTGATGTTCTGTCCGCCCCAGCTGGGGGTGTTCGAAGAGGCGCGCCGGCGCGGCTATATCGGCGCGGGTTTCTGTCCCGGCGGCTATGGCTACATGATGAAGAAGGTGCTTGGCGCGGGCAATGACGCGGTCAGCGTGGCGCCGGACGGCGTGCGCGTCAACGGGCGCCTGCTGGCGCACAGCGCGCCGCTGGCCGCCGACGGCAATGGCCGTTCCATGGCGCATTTCCAGGCTGACCGGTACATCCTCAGCGAATTCCAGCTGCTGCTGATGGCGGACGCCAATCCCCGGTCTTTCGACGCGCGCTACTTCGGCCCCGTCCAGCGCATGCAGGTCCGCACGGTGATCGTCCCGGTGCTGACCTGGTAGCACGTCCGATTTTCAACCACGTAGAAGAGGAGGAAACCGATGAAGAATGCACGAGACAGGCAGACCGGTGGCGCGATGGCCGAAGAACAGGCCATGGCAGCCGTCCTGCGCGAAAAACTGGGCGACGCCGCCATACCAGGCAGCCGGGCCGAGTTTGCGCCGGATGAAGCCGAACAGGCCGGCTCCTTTGCCGAGGATGCCGTGGATGAACACGATGCGGCGGCAGGCGTCATCGACCTGGCCGATGCCAGCGCGCCGCTGCCCCTGACAGGGAGCACCAGCCATGAACGACCTGCCCAAGTCACTGATTGAAACGATCGCCGAGAAGCTGGTGGCGCAGCTCAGGGAAGGCACGGCGCCTTGGCAGAAGCCCTGGCAGCCAGGCGAGCCGGGAGCATTCCTGCCATTCAATCCCACCACGGGCAAGCGCTACAAGGGTATCAACGCCTTGCACCTGATGAGCGAAGGCCATGAAGACCAGCGCTGGATGACTTACAAGCAGGCTGCATCCGCCGGTGCGCAGGTGCGCCAGGGCGAGAAGGGCACGCCCATCCAGTACTGGAAATTCAGCGAGGAGCAGGGCCAGACGGATGCCGACGGCAAGCCTGTGCTGGGCAGCGACGGCCGCCAGGCGCGGCAGTCCGTCAGGCTGGAGCGGCCGCAGATGTTTTTTTCCACGGTCTTCAACGCGTCGCAGATCGATGGCTTGGCGCCGCTGACGCCAAGGCCTCCTGTTGCCTGGGCGCCGGCCGAGCGGGCGGAGCGGATACTGCAGGCATCGGGCGCCACCATCGAGCATGGCGGTCGTGAGGGCCGCGACAGCGCGTTCTACCGGCCGTCCACCGACACCATCCATCTGCCGGGCAAGGAGCAGTTCCCCACGGCGGACAATTACTATGCGACGGCGCTGCATGAACTCGGACACTGGACGGGGCACGCCAGCCGGCTGGGCCGCGACCTTGGCCATCCCTTCGGCAGCGAGGAATATGCGCGGGAAGAGCTGCGCGCGGAAATTGCCAGCCTGCTGCTGGGCGACGAGCTGGGCATCGGCCACGATCCCGGCCAGCACGCGGCCTATGTCGGATCATGGATACGCGCGCTGCAGTCCGATCCGCTGGAGATTTTCCGCGCCGCGTCCGGGGCCGAGAAGATCCAGGCCTACGTGCTGGGACTGGAACAGGTGCAGGCCCTAGGGCAGGTTGTGTCGCCGCAGCAGGCGCCTGTTGGTGCGGATGCTGCCAGTTTCACTGTCAGGGAGCGGGTGGGCGGCAAGGACCTGTTTTCGCAGGCCTTCGCCACGCTCGACGAGGCGGCACGCTGCTACGTGACAAAGTCGCAGGCCGCCAACCGCAGCATGGAGGCGGCAGACGGGCGGGAACTCGCTGGCGTCGTGTGGGGGCCGGACGGCGATTTCGAATGCGAGCGCTTTGTATCGCCGGAAGTGGAGCAGGCCGTGGCCGCAGCCCAGGAACAGTACTGGCATGTGATCGGCGCGGCCCGAGTGGACAAGCGCGCGGAACGGGTGGAAGGGGAGACCATCGTGAAGGCGGAAATGGAAAATGCGGGCGACAGCGACGTGGCCCTGGCGCGGTTGCAGGTATTGCGTGGTGGCGGCAGCGAGGCCGGAGCCGTTCTGGACGCAGCCGCGATGCGGCATCTGGGCTTTACCTTGCCGCACGACTGGAACGGCCGCGTGATGGTGCAGGGCATGGCCACTGGCGAGGTGGATGGAGAGCAGCAGGAAGCATCGGCCGATCAGCTGGGCCTCCGGCCGGAATTCTGGAGCGTCTACGCGCAGCAGGCCGATGGTCGCCACCAGTGGCTGGCCGACTGCGGCTCCCAGCGCGAAGCGGCGCAGCTGGCGGGCAGGCTGGCGCTGATCGACGCGCACTCCGAAACGGATGAGCGCGAGAAGGCCGTGAAACTGGCCCGCCTACATGAAGAGCGCGTGCGGCGGGATCCCGCCAGCGCTGCGGAAGACCTGGTCGCGGCACGCGAAGCGCGCAAGAGCGCGGAACTGGCTGCCGTCACCGGCAGCGCGGACCTGCAGCGCCGGGTGGCGCAGCTTGAACAGGGCAGCGGCCAGGCCGCACCTGGCGCCGGCGTGCTGCTTGCCGTGCCGTTCAGGGAAAAGGACGAAGCCAAGGCCCTGGGCGCGCGGTGGGACAGGGCGGTGCAATCGTGGACGGTGCCGCCTGGGGCCGATCCCGCCGTGTTCGGGAAGTGGCACCGGCAACCCGCAGCGGAAGGTGCTGGCGGACCGGAAGCGCGTGACGGCGCGCCAACTACAGTGCGCCAGCCGCGCCAGTACCTGGCCGTGCCCTACGGCGAACGCAAGCTGGCCAAGGCGGCGGGCGCGGCATGGGACAAGGTGGCGAAGTCCTGGTATGCGGGAGCGAAGGCGAACATGGTGCGGCTGGCGCGCTGGATGCCCGGCAAGGCAGATCCCCAGCAGGGGCCCGCCATGACGGCGCAGGAAGAGTTTGCCGATGCGCTGCGCAGCCTGCGCTGCGTGGTAAGCGGGGAGCACCCCGTGATGGATGGTCAGAAGCACCGGATCACCGTGGAAGGCGAAAAGCACAGCGAGCATTCCGGCTCCGGCTTTTATGTCGCCCACCTCGATGGCCTTCCGGCAGGCCATATCAAGAACAACAAGACGGGCGAGGCGATGGACTGGAAATACAAGGGCTATGCGCTCGACCCGGCACAGAAAGCCCGGCTGCAGGCCGAAGCGGCCACCAGGCTGCAGGAACGCCAGGCCGCCCAGGCGCAGCTGCAGGAGGCAGCGGCGAGTCGCGTCGTGCGGCAGATGGCCAGCCTGCTGCCGATGGCGGAACCGACGCCGTACCTGGTGTCGAAGGGGCTACTGCCTACCACGGGCATTTTTACCGACACGGCAGGCAAGACCAGCTACATTCCCGCCACCGACGCCGACGGCAAGCAGTGGAGCATGCAGTACATCGGCGAGGATGGCAGCAAGCGCTTCGCTCGCGACAGCCGGAAGACCGGCTGCTTCCACGCCGTCGGCGGCCTGGAGGCGCTGGCCCGGGCGCCCGCGCTGGTCATCGCGGAAGGCTATGCGACCGCCGCCAGCCTGTCAAAGTCGGTTGGCTTCGCTACCGTGGCCGCTTTTGACTCAGGCAACCTGCCACTGGTGGCGAAGGCGTTGCACGGCCGTTTTCCGGGCAAACCGGTGATCATCGCCGGAGACAACGACCAGCACCTGGAAGCAACGCAGGGGATCAATCCCGGCAAGGCCAAGGCACAGGAAGCGGCCCGCCTGACTGGCGGTCGCGTGCTGCTGCCCATCTTCGCCCCGGGCGAGCAGGCGGCCGATCCGAAGGGATATACCGACTTCAATGACCTGGCCAGCAAGAGCCGGCTGGGCATGGAAGGCTTGGACAGGCAGGTGCGGCCAGCCGTGCAGTCTGAAATTGAAAGCCGGCAGGCCAATGCCAATCAGGATGCCTTGTCTCTTGCGCGGGAACCGCTGCAGCGCCGGTTGGCCAAGTCGGGACCGCAGTGACTGCATGCGGCGTGGCGGCCCGTGCCGAGGGCGGAAGGAAACAGGAAACGATGGAATGGAGGTCCGAAAATGAATGTCTTGCCGATCAAGGCCGCGCCGCTGGTCCTGCATGCAGGCGGCGCGCGCAGCCATCCTGAGCTGCCATTCTTCGACGATGGCGATGCGGAGTCGTGGAATAACTGGCTGCGAGTGCATCGCCTGGAGGTGATACGGGTGTGGATGGAGGATGATACCGGGGCTGAGGATAGTTATAGGAAGTTCCTGGCTGGAGGTTCTGCGGAGGAACTATCTGCATGGCAGCCATGCAAGCCGGATGGCGACCGAACATGGATCCTTCTTGCTGTTTTTGATGGCAGGGAGGGACCGTGTGCCTATTTTGTACGGAGGGCGGCGTATTTTTTGAAGGCGCAGATACCCAAATAACGCAGCCCTTTGAAACGGTGCGCTGATGAATGCGTTCCATGGGAAATCGTAGTTTTATGAGGTAATATCTTTGATATGCTACTTTTCCTAGGCATGCAGTAGTGGTTCGTAGTTCCGCACTTTCACTTTTGCTGTGGACTGGGCGGCGCGAAGAAAGGGTACAACTAGGTGCACCCGCAGGCCGGTAGCGTTGGTGCGGTGTTCCGCTGCATCGGTGGCGTCGACAACGATCCGGCGGCCATCCGCGATTTCAACAATGCCGGCCCTGCGCAACCGGGTGATGTCCTCGATCTGTTCACCCGTGCGCAGTACATTGCCTTCCATGGCAAAGTGCCCCCCAAGTTAGCGCGAAGCGATCCTCATCGTTATCCGGCGTGCAGTCGGTTTCGAAAGTTCAAACATCGTGGTCTCACGGTGCGCTACAGACTTGAGGGCGCGCTTTTGTCGTTTCGGAGCAGTTACTCTAAATATTCTTTTATGCTCTGTCCGAATACCTCTTCGGCAAGAGCGGTTACCTGTTCTGCATTGCCGCTCGCTATTACCTTACTTATCCAAACATGTGTAGTAGCGATACCATAGCGCTTCTCTAAATAATCGAATAGGGCAAGCGCGGCACCATATCGTCCCGACTCGTTCTCATCGTCCTCTGTATAGTCACCTGGACCAAAAGTGAACGGGCCAGCGGGAGAGTACGTGGGATCGTTGGCCATTTTTTCCCGATCTTCAGGTGATAATTGCCGATCGATCGCTTCCTGTTTCACTTGTATTCCACCCCAAGTCGTAAGATGAGCAGATTTGAGTTGAGAAAACGCAGTCGACAATTCTTGACGCCTTTGTTTAGCAATTTCTGGTTTAATTTTCTGAGTAACGTGCAAGGCAGCCCACTCAGCGTGCCCCTCCAAAAACCATCTTGGTAACTCGTTCTTGCTACGAGATTGGCTCAAGTGAACTTCCTCATGGGGCATAGCATGTATTAGAAAATAGATCGACTTATCATCCCATTTTCCATTCGTAAGGACGTTAACCCACCGCAACTCGTCTTTCTGTTGCGGTGGCGTATATTTTCCATCGGTGGTCACTACCATAGCCGACCAATGAATGTTTCGTCTAGAATCAGGAATGATTGGGGCTAGTAGATCTAAGAGGCCGATCAGGCAACCTGCTTTGAGCTTTGCGGCCGCAGACAATTTAGGCTCATAGTAAATACGCACAAAATTAGAGGTTTTAAACGACCGAATTTCAAAATATGGTAAATCGCCAGATGCGGCAGGCTTTGAAGTAACGGAAAAAAAACGTTTTTTTTCTTGCGACACGCCATCTGATGCACACGATGCACGGACCACAGAAACATCTTCTTTGAGCAAGGGATCGCTTGAAGCCTGGGGACTAGCTAAAACCACTGCAGAAAAAAACAAGATAGCTAAAGATTGCATAAGATCCCTTTTAACGCGTTTAATCTTCAATTTTATAAGCTCAATTATCCATGACACGGCTATTCCTGGGTGTCAGGGAGGCGCTGTCCCAAAACGCGTACTTTATCATGAAAGAGCTTTTCACTCTATTGCCTTGAAAAAGTTTGTTCCGTTGTCGCCGCAGAAATTCTTACGGTGCCTTGCGAACACCCCAACCCGCTAGGAGCTTCCGAGGCAACTCGTACTCATGCGAAACCCATCGAATATGCGTTGACTGGCAACGAAGGCATTCAGCCACTAGCAGTGTGCACGCGATTCTTATGCGTGTGGCGAGCAAAAATGTGCATCATGGTGGCACCGTTGCTCCAACTTATTTTCCGCTTCAAACGATGTCCTTTCGTATCGTTTGACGTTAACACTATCGGTGAAGCGGAAGTATGATATTGCAAAATTCTGCTGAGTTCAAAAAATACTCAGACACATTTTGTGTCTCCTCACACAAACTAACCAAATATTTCAATATTAAACGGCAGGAGTGGCGGGAGGTTCAACATTGTGACAATTCACGTATATCTCTATTTCGACACAGTCCTGTCGGCATTAAAAATTTCAATTAATGTTGCAAAAAAACAACGAGATTAGTGGCTTTAAAAAAAAGCAACAAATCAGTTGACTCAAAGAATGTTTGCCTTTTAATATACATTGCCTTTGTGAAAATTTGAATTCAAATTTTTTCAAGGTATAAACTTAATTTTTTTGGAGAAATTACATGAATGTATTTAAAAAGGCTGTTGCCGTCATCGCTTTACTTGGTGTTGTAGGCGCCGCATATGCTGCAACTTGCACAGGCTGCAGCTGTATAACGGTAAAGGGCACCAAGGTTTGTGCTTGCAGTAGCTGCGAGGGTGGGAAATAAATAAGGCAGTAATATAACGCGGCTACCAATCCCGTTGATCTCAAATATGCCTGAATTGTTTATTTTTGCATTTCAGGCATCAATATTTAAGTTTTTTTATAGTGAATATCCCTTCACGATACGTTATGTCTTTATTTCGCGAAAAAACTATTTGTTTATGTACGTTAGTTATTGGTACATTGTACATGCTTATTACAGGTTATGTTTCATCGAAGCAGATGGCTCTTGATGAAACGCTTTCTCAGCATGGGTTCAACCGTACAATGATTATTTCTGTTGAAAATGGAGCAAGCGAACTTTATGACGATGACGCGCGGAAATTAATCAATTCTGGTCCTGACGTCTCTGATGGGCCTTTAGCACTGCTTTCCCATGACACGCTATCAAATATTTTAGCGATGCCCGAAATCGATAGCGTTATGGCAATATCAAGATCGTCATGGCAACTTAGCACTGGAAATGGCTCAAAAGCCGTGGTTGAGGTGTTAAATGTTCCTCCGGTTTTTATGAAGGAATTTAATTTAGGAAAAACTAATGATTTGCTCGCCGGCCAATACTTGCCCAGTAATGCGTTAGCTCGAAAACTACGTCTTGTCGATCACTCGACCGCGATCGTAAGCATTCCCGATGAAACTATAGCCATGTTGCCGTACCAGATGCGCTCTAGCTTCGATTGGTCGAAAGCGCGATTTTCTGTTTCCGTTCGGAAACAGATCTTAAATCTTAGCCATGATACGTCTTTCTTTGAGAATGTCATTTTTACAACTGGAAAACAACAGAAAATAAATGTGCCAGGCTTGTTTCTTTTGCCAAAAATAAACGTTCTAGTTAAGTTTAGGGAAAAAGTGAACATAAAAGATGGTCAAATTAATCTAGAAAAAATATTGAAAAATATATCGTTGACAAACCCTAATATGCAGGTTCAAGTAACGCCATTCTCCAAGTATTTTGAGGACGAGATTGGTACTGAAGTCGTGACGAGTTGGGCAGGCCGATTGCATTTGGGTTTCTTCACAGTCTCTATAACACTGGTAACGCTACTCATGCTTATTCGATATAATAGCTTGCGGTATGAAATAGCCTTGCGGCGTGCTCTTGGTGCAACTGTTGGCTATGCAATTTGGCTAAGTATTCGGCCTCTTATAACCTCGATTTTTATTGGCATGGTATTGGGTGGTATCGTTGGTAGTGTAGTTAATTTCTCTATCAACTCTGGGAGTTCGATGATATCCCCTAGCAATTTTCTCTCGTTGAGTGCTATAACAGCGTTAGCGATCTTAGTAATCGCGGCGAGTGCGCGGGTGAGTGCAGCTACGAATTTTAGTACAACTATTCGTTCAAAATTATGATGTCAAGAGCTTTCAAGATTTTCTGTGCCACCTTGCTCGTTGTGTTCGCAACGATCGGCTGTACTGAACATATAGACGGTAGCCAAGGGGCACTAGCTGTCCAGACCGAAGGTGTACAAAACAGGCAGAACTCGATTGATTATCGGATTCGTGGAACGTGTGTAATTCGTTCTGCAAAAGTCGTACGATTGAAGGCTCAAATCGGTGGAGCTGTAAAAACTGTCCAAGTTGAACAGGGAAGTCGTGTATCAAAAAACCAGATATTGGCAACTATCGATATTGAAGATTTAAAAGTACAAAAGGCGAGAACGGAAATCGAGTTGGAAAAGCTCGTAAAAAAAGCGGATCTTTTACGTTTTCAGATTGTAAAAGCTGAAAAAGAGTTCTCTGTTGTCTACGAGATGGCGGGTACAGTTAATTCTTATCTACCTCAATATGGGAAGGAGAAAGCCGCACTCGTCGAACGCCGTAATGACTTAGAACAAAATGAGCTGAGTCAAGGATTGTCGCGTCTTGATTTACAAACAATTGATGTTCAAATGAAACGTTCTGTGGTGAAAGCGCCATTCGATGGCGTAATTTTAACTCGATCTGTTGAGCCTGGGATGGTTGTGGGCTCGGGCAGCGCGAGCGTCGGAGGTGGAGACGTTTTGTTTGAAGTCGCGGATCCGAGCATGTTAATAGGGGCTTGTATAGCAAAAGAGTCAGATGCTTTGCGTTTCGAAGTGGGCGCCAAAGCGACCATTCTGGTTGATACGGAGGGTGCGCACCCTATCGCGGCAAAGGTTCGCGACGTTTCCCCAGTAATTACTAACGACTCGGGAATTTCCAGACGAGAATTTCGCGTGCAATTTGATCCGGCTTCAGCGAAACGGCTTTTGCCAGGAATGAACGCTGAAGTTGATTTGGGCGGTTAAAAATTACTACCTGCAAAATTAAAATGATTAAATTACGAAAACTTTGTGTTTCTTACAATTCCAGGGAACTTGCTCTTGATCACTTCGATCTAGATATTATGCAAGGCGAACGCGTGGCGGTGATGGGACCAAGCGGATGCGGGAAGTCCACGCTATTATCCATATTAGGCGGTTTGTTGCGTCAGCAGTCCGGATCGTATGAGTTTGACGGACATGATCTTCGATCATTCTCACCTGCTCAACTGGCAAAGTTCCGTGGTGAGCAGATAGGGTTTGTTTTTCAGCATTTCGCGTTATTACCTCATTTAACCTTACAAGAAAATTTACAAGTGCCTATTGAGCATTTGAACGTGAGCCGACGTGAAGCATCTTACCGCGCGCTGGAAATGTTATCGAAGGTCGGCATTGAAAATCTCGCAAGGCGATTTCCGGCAGAAGTCTCTGGAGGACAGGCACAACGAGCCGCTATTGCTCGGTCGATCATGCGTAACCCTCCCGTTATATTGGCAGACGAACCCACCGGAAGTTTAGATGATAGAAGCTCGTCTGATGTTTTAGAGCTTTTGAATACGCTTGCTGCTGATGGAACAACGTTGATTGTGGTGACGCACAACGAAGCTGTGGCAGACGCTCTATCACGGACCGTTCGCATTGATCAAGGCAAAATAGTCGGCGTTGCCACCGAAGCGCGATTGTCTGCGTGATATATCAATTATATCTTTACGGCTGCCACGGTTTACGCCGTGCTTTCGGCTTTCCGGCGAGGTCAATCATTGCAATAGTGGCCTGCGGCGCTGCCTGGGCCGCATTGTCCGTGGCGCTAGCTGAACTCAACGCTGTCGAACAATTGTTATCTCGCGCTGGCAGATTGGATGGATTTCCAAGCTACCACGTTACGGTAAGTAAGATTACGCAAGCTAGTAAGGCACATTCCCGCTTGTTGCCTGCGGCGCTCATTGATCTAATACAAGTTAGCACCCCTGTGTTTGTGCTTCAAACGCGTAGTTCAGTGACAGTGGCAGATACCAAAATTTCACATGTATCCTCGGCTGATATGCTATTCGCGTCATCCAAGACCATCGAGCTAATTTCAAGCTCGTCTTTTCCGCGTTGCGCCTTGATACAACCCGGGAAAAGGACAGCGAACACATCAGCCATGTTGGTTGTCGCAACAAATTGGCGGTGTGAACTGGTGCCCTTGCCGGCAGCGCTAGCCTCCCTGGAAGAGGGACGTACTACCAATGCTATCGTATTTCCCCTATCAGCTTTAAGGGAGATCGGAGGAAGAAGGGGGAGAGAGAATATAGTTGCAATATGGTTTGGTCTAGTGAATAAATCTAGTTCTGAATTAATATCATTGCTTGATGGTAATAATAAAATGCCGAATTTGGACGTTGTGCCGATGGGAGGGAGTGTTATCGGCGCCAGTTATAATTTATCCAATGCAACCAAGGTGTGGATCAGTGTTGCTTCTATGCTTCTAATCGTTGGACTGGGTTTATACATTCATGGAGTTTTTGTTCCTATGAGATGTGAAGCGGCATTGCGCTTCTGTATTGGACAAAGCCGTGCCACCGTCTTTTCTTGGATTCAGATTGATGTGGTATCGCAACTAGTTGCAGCAATTCTATTATCTTCCGTAATTGGAGTGTCGATTGTATTTTTACTTGGATGGTCACCTCCTTGGGACGCCTTATGGATTGCTATTTTAGGCGTTGTCTTAATCTCTGCGCTTTTGTCATTTTTGGTGTGCTGGTATGTCACCAATAAAATATTTTCCTCTTTCAATGTCATTGGTTTGACTAAATAATTCTTTAAGCATTGAACTATCATGAAAAATATTATTATCGCGGCTCTTTTCATAATTTTTAATGGCACTTTGCCAATTGCCTTGGCCGAAAATATATCAGATGGGTATGCCAACGGATATATTGAGACCTCTAAATCATCAAATATTATCGAATCCTCAAAAGTGGAGGTTATTGAGTTTTTTTCTTACGGCTGTCCTCACTGTGATTTATTGGATGGAAAGTTGAATGCATGGGCAGCCAAAAATAGCCAAAAAATATCATTTCGACGAATTCATGTATTTTTTGGTGAGAATACTGCTCAGCAACAACGCCTATATTTTGCGCTTGATTATATGAAAAAAGAGTCTTCTGTTCGAAAGCAGGTTTTCGATGAAATACACAAAAAAAATGTACGATTAAATAAGTTGGAGGAAATCACGAGGTTAGTAAAAGAAAATGGGATAAGTGAACAAGAATTTTTAAATGCCTATAATTCACCAATAGTAAGTAGTCGGGTAAAAGAAGCATCGCTATTTCAAAAATCATTAGGTGTACGTAGTATTCCAACAATTTTGGTCGATCAGAAATTTCTGACCAGGCCCGATTTTTTTCAAATCCCTCCATCAGATAAAAAATCGTGGATTTCAGATTTTTTTAGTACAGCGGCCAAACCCGCGAAAAAAACAGACTTCGAGATTGAAGATGCCATGTTTTCCTTACTTGATAAATTGGTTTTGGATCGCACTAAGGCACGCAATCGGTAAGCTTTTTTTAAATGCAATTGTTGGCATGGGAGGAAAGCTAGAAATTAGTATTTCATATAAGCCAATAATAAATTACTGAATTCCAAGCCTACCTTTCAGCTTCTATGAACAGTAGTAACAGAGCTCCTTTAAGGAAGTACTGATCAATTCACTTTCTCATCAAGATTGGCAGGCCAAATGGGGTACTGGCGACCCACACAAGCCCATGTTTCCAGCGATTCGGCGCAATTCTTCGCGTCTTTCTGCAATCAGGATGGACTACGTGATTCGGTGGCCGTAAAGCGCTTGCCGGCAGGCAGCCGATTGGCAGTAAGCGTCGGCTCTGTCTTCCGATTACCCATCTCTTTCGGATGCGGGATTGAAGCCACGTTGCATATCCGCAAGGCGACGCATGCCTCGCCACATGACGATGTTTCTTGGTTGGGACTCGTTGGAGCGTGCGAGGAAACCCTTAAGTTGCGCAATTTTTCCGAGATAGCGTGAAAGGGGCAGTTGCTCGCGGGATCTCTTGCTGTCTTTTACAGAGCAGTTGAGGAGGTCAATTTCCGCAGGCGTCAGCGCCATTTTTGGTTCTGCATCTGGACATGTGTGAATCGCTACGAGTCTGCTAGGCACCCGCGTGCGCGATTTAAAATACATTCGTTGAACCCCTTGGGCTCAGGGGGCGGGGGATTCACTTGGGAACGGCAATCGGTACGAAACTAAGATTGTAGTCTAGCCACATTGCCCACTTGTTTCCTTTTCTGATCAGATCAACTCGGTAGGGTAAGTTGTATTGCGCTGTTCTCGAATGGTAGTTGGCCGCCCGGGCCCACAAATTTCCAGTGTCGTGCAACAAGTGTTGCCTCAGCCGCCAAGCGGCTAGATAATAGGGATAGCAGCCTTTCGCCGCGACATGGGCTGGAGTAATTCCATATTGCCGTAGTTGCAGCAAGTAAGCGGAGTTGAACTGCATCGGACCAATGTCATAGGTGTCATTTTTATTGGCGACAATCATTCCGGGCCTGCCACCTTCTTTCTCAGCAATCGCCAGCAAAATATTGGCGGGCACTTGGTATTTGATGGCGGCCGTGATCGAGCACACGATGCGCTCCTGCTGCAGGGGAGGGAGATCGAGCATGCTGTTTCTCCTTTGTTCAGTATGTGCGTAGAGAGCTATTCTGGCTTGCGGTCGCGGAATGCCGCCACCTCCTCAGTCGGATCTGCAGAAGTGCTGTCTCCTGCAGAGAGACTGCCGTCTTCCATCGCCGATGCCCCGGTACCTGGCGCTCCATCCTGATCTCGGGACTTGATAGCGGCAGCAATCTGGCCGCCGATGGTTTTGCCGACCCGGTCACCGGCCGCAGCAAGGCCTTGCCTAACCTTTGCCTTGCCAACATCCCAGCTTCCCTGCACCAGATTGCCCGCAGCACCTGCCGCAATCCTGCCCGTTTTCGCTGCCAGTGCCGCTGCGGCGGCCGGGCTGCCCATGCCGGGCGCTGTTTTTGCTACACGTTGGCCTGTTTTGCTCTCGCTACCCGCGTTGGCAGGTCCGTTCGTACTTTGCTGATTGGACGGCGCGACGGGAGGCTGAGCTTGCTGTGACGCGCTGCCTGTAGGCTGTGTTTCTGCGCTACCACTTCCAGCGTCCGCGCTGCTGCTTGTCGCCTGCGCAGTGTCGCCCATGGCTGCGGCAAGCGCACCGCTGCCGGTGCCTGGATCGGCTCCTGTTCCACTGCCGCCGCCTCCGGCCGAGGCCATGAAGTCGCGGGTACCGCTTCCTGCGCTTTCTGCAGCATTTGCCTTGGAGACGGCCGCCATCAACGCCTGAACTCCGCCGGCGATGTTCGCCGTACCTGCGACAGCCGCGGCACCGGCGGTTGCTGCGGCCGTCGCGGCCATGGCGGCTGCACCCAGTGCCGTTCCTGCACCGAAGCCGCTGCCAAGCGCGCCGGTGCCACCGCCCATTGCCAGGCCGCCCACCAGCGACGGGACTTTGTTGACCAGGGCGAGCAGAACGATGGCGACAACCATGACGACTGCCAGTTCATTCATCTTGTAGGCAGAACTCATATTGTTATAAAACTGGTCGATGAATGACTTCCCTATGCCGACAAGTAGTACCATCGTAAAGAGCTGGGCACCAATGCTCAGCACGGTTTTGTAGTAGTTGATAGCCATGTCCGATGTCCAGCGCGAACCGCCAAAGCCGAGAAAGAAGATACCTGCATAGGCCAGTATCCACCCGCTGATCAGGAGCAGCAGCATGTTCACGCCGATCAGGGCAAGGGAAATGAGCGTGATCAGGCTGATTGTTACGCCAACGGCGCTGCTCAAGGGGGACCAGAGCGAGGATTTTTCGAGGACATTGGCGAAGAGCCCGAATCCGATGTCAACGATCCCCGACGGTGATAGGCCCGTACCGGTACCAGCGGCTCCAGCGCCTATCGCGCGCATCGAGTCGATGATGGACGTGGCAAAACTTGGACCATTGCGCAGCAGCCACCAGTAGAAACCGGTAAAAATGGTGAAGCGCACGAACTCGGCAAAGAACTCGCCGATATCGGATTTTCGCAAAGCCATCATGCCAAACGTCCATACCATGCTGATGGTCGCCAAGCTCCAGAACAGGCGCGTGGCATGTGTGGTGATCGTCGCCGCCCATGTTGCTGCGATGGCAGAGTAGCGAGCAAGGACGTTGTCCAGCACACCTGTGTTGTTGATCTCCGCCCAGGCCGTGTAGGGCAGCAATGCCAAACACAGGAGAAGCGCGGCACAAAACACCACCTTAATGAATGGGCTGGCTGCCAGAGGATTGGCTTTCATCAGAATGTCTCACCATTCACGCTTGGGACTTGGACGGAAGGTATTGCGCCGCACGCACAGGTCCGTGAACTGTCGGCGCGCCGTCCCGTCCTTGATCTTCGCGATGGCCTCCGGCTCGCAGTTCTCTGCCGTCACGGGCGGCAGGGAGTCCGCCGGATCACCTGGCGTGCAGGCCGCCAGCTGGACTAGTAAAACGAACAGTATGACTGACTGGCCCATGGCTGCCTCCCTACCAGCCGCGTGCGGGGCTGGGACGATAGGTGTTGCTGAGCACTACCTCGTCCGAGGCGCGCTGCATCGCTTCGCGGTCGGCCAGGCTCTGGTAGCGCGTGGCGATGACGTTTTGCTGGGAAATCAGCAGGCCGCGTATCTGCAGCAGCTGCGTGGCCTGCTGGCTGGCCAGCTGGTTGGCGTAGCCGATGGCCTGCATCTGGCCGCTGGCGCCTTGCGCCGCCGCCTGCAGTTTCACCAGCTGGCGCGCGTCGGCCTCCATGGCGTCCTGCTGGCGGTCCAGTCCTCTGAAGAGGGCGTCGGTCGAGCGTTTCTGCGCATCAGATCCCAGGCGCTGGGCGTCGCTCATCGCATTCCATTCCGCTTGCGTGCAGCCGCGCACCGAGAAGCACGGCGATCCGCGGTAGTCGCTGGCGCTGCGGTACTTGCGCAGGTAGGCGTCAATGCTGCCCAGGCTGCTCTTGTAGTAGCCGAGGGTATCGATTTCGCGCCGCAGCAGGTTCATCGTCTGGCTGGCCTGGTCCCAGATGAAGGCGGGCGGCGCGGCGGTATTTTGCAGCATGTTCTGGTATTGCTGCAGCTGGGTGCGGTACTGCTGGATCTGCTTGAGCGTATGCGCCACGTTTTCCAGGGCGCTTACGCTGTTCTGCGACAGATTGCTGGCATCGATGACCGGCAGCCCGGCACGTGCTGGCTGCACGGCAATCGGAATGCAGAGCAGCATGCCTGCCATGATTTTAGCCGCTAAAGATTTGTCCATGATTGCTGCTCCTTGCCGTCAGTAGTCGAATGCCTTGTAGGGGCGGGAAAAGGTCAGGTCCTTGGTGACGATCACATTGAATCGGTAGCCGGGCCGGATCTCCAGCGTCGGCGCGATATTCATGTTCCGGGCGATCAGCTGGGCCGTCACCTGCCCAAGCTGCTGCCCCAGCGCCTCGCTCATGGCGCCGCTGGCGCTCTGGCGCGTGCCCAGGCTTAGTGTCTGCGGCTGGCTCATGGCGATGCCCGCCGTGATGCCTGACATCAGGAAGGCCGAGGAAAACAGGCGGAAGTAGTGGTTGTTGACCTGGTCGCGAAAGCCCGCATAGCCTGCACTGTCCGCACCGGGCATGCTGCCGATGTCCATGGCCTTGCCATCGGGGAAGACTATGCGCTGCCACGCGACCAGCACGCGCGACTGGCCGTAGGCGATGTCGCTCGAGTACTGGCCCACCAGGCGCGAGCCCTGCGGGATCAGCCGCCATTTTCCTGTCGCGGTGTCGAACACATCCTGGCTGACCTGGGCGACGATCTGGCCCGGCAGGTCGGAATTGACGCCGGAAATGAGCACGGCCGGGACGATGAAGCCGGCGCGCAGCCCGTACGGCGAGCGGGGCGCTTCCGCGCGGGAGTCGAGACGCCAGCGGTCGCCCTGGCCCTGTACGTCAAACTGGCGGTAGTCCTTGCCACCCGCCGGTGGTTCGACAGGCGGCACGGGCCTGGCTGCGGTGTCTCCCAAGCTTGCCGCCTGCAGCTGCTGCAGCCGGGCCAGGTAGGCGGCGGCAGGGTTGTCGCGGCCCTGCGCATCGGCCTGCTGCTGCAGCGCCGCCATTTGCTTCAGGGCTTCCTCGCGGCTGAGCGGGACGCCGCCAGGCGCGGAACCGGCGCTGCGCGGGGCGGTGGCCTGCACCGTGGTGCGCGAGCGGACTGCTTCGTCGAGCTGACGCAGCTTGTCCATGCGGCTGCGCTCGCGTTCCTCCATGCCGCGCTGCTCTTCCAGCGGCAGCGCGCCGCCAGGCGGCCGCGGTGGTGCTTCGAGGTCGTCGGGGCGCGCCACGATGATGGCGCCGGGCGGGGGTGTCTCTGGCATTGGCGGGGCCGTTGCCTTTGCCGGCGCGACGAAACCGTCCTTTTCGCTACCCGCGATCTCGCTGGCGAACATGCTGGTGCTGCCTGCCTTGGCTTCCAGCTGGTCTGCCGGGCGGTTCTGCTGCGCCGAGCGGTCCCAGGCTACCAGGGCCATCACCAGCAGGAAAATGCCCATGGCGCCTCCTACCAGGTAGACGGGCAGGTTGTTGACCCTGCGCACGCCGGATTTCCTGTGGACGCTGCCGGGCGAGGCGTCCGGCGACATGTCTTCATCGCCGCTCATGGCGCAGCCTCTCTGCGTATCCACGCGCTGGCCGGGCGCGCCGCGCCGCCTTGCAGCAGGTAGGCGCGCGTCAGCGATTCGCTGCCCGCATACAGGGTCAGGCGGACCAGGTCCGGCTCGGCAGCCATGTCCAGCACGTAGCGCAGCGCGGTGGCGCCGGCGGCCGATGGCAGCGGCGGCACGGCGGGCGGCGTCTGGCTGCTGAATTCCCCGATGGCGTAGCCCTGCGACCGCAGCCGTTCCAGCAGTTCCCTGCCGAAGCCGTCCTGCGCCGCGTGCTGCAGCGCAAAGCGCGTGCGCGCTGGCGGATAACTGGCGATGAGCCGCGTGGCAGCGTCGGCGGCGATGCCGTTTTCCTGCGCGGGAACCGGCGCGGCCAGCAGGTTGCCGTAGGCAGACGCGTCAGCCATGCGGTTCGCTGCGCAGCCCGCAAGGCAGGCCAGCAGGAGGTGTGTAGAAATCAGGCGTGCAAGCATCAGGGCGCGCATGTTATTTCTCCCGCGTGATGGTGATCTTGTCCTGCGTGCGGCCGACGCCGGCTATCAGGATGGCCTTGTCGAAGACCGTGTCGACGATATAGCGGTCGCCCTGCAGTCGGTAGTTCACCATGGCCGTTTCATCTTCGCTGAACAGGCCGCCGTCCCTGCGTACCACCAGCAGGGTGGGTGCTTCCGTCTGCGCCATCGCCTGTGGCATCTGGATGATGGTCTTGCTACCGTTGTTGTACACGCGCACGGGTTTCCAGGGGGCGGACCCCGTCACGGCATAGGCGAAACTGAGGTCGCCCAGGTACTCGCCGGTCTGCGCGATGGTGCGTTCCTGCTTTTCCCTGGTATCGCGGGTCTTGATGGCGTCCCACTTGGCGGCCGCGTCTTCGACATAGGTGAAGGCGATGCGCGGCATGAACTCGCTGCGGTGCGAGCGCAGGCGGAAGTGGTAAGTGCGCCTGCTGGTGGTGACGATCAGCGAGGTTTCCAGCCCCACGTCGAGCGGCTTGATGATGAGGTGCTGGACTTCGGCGGCGCCGCTGCCCGTGATGGCCGGTTCCACGGTCCAGCGCGCCGTGTCGCCGAGGTGGATGGAATTGACCTGTTCTCCCGCCTGCAACTCGATATCGCATACCTGCAGCACGGCGCACACGATGCCGGGCTGCTGTGCGCCAAACAGAAAGCGGATTGCGCCGTCTTCCCCCGGGACAGGCTGCATGCCCGTGCCGCTGCCGGTGCGCCAGCGCTGCGCGATCGCGATCGCGTCTTTTTCCTGCCTGGTCAGTACCAGGTCCTTGCCCGAGAAATAGGTGTCGGCGACGCTCTTGCCGTCTGGCACGGCCTGGGCTGCTGTCTGGACGGCGGCGAGTGCCAGCATCAGCAGAAAGGGGATGGGTTGCATGGCAGGCCTCCTCAGAGCTGTTTCGCCCAAGAAAAATCGCGGACATAGATTCCAAGCGGGTTGTTGCGCAGCTGTTCCTCCGTGGTTTGCGGCGTGGCGGCCACGGTGTACACGGTGAGCAGCGCGCGCATGCGGAATGGCGGCGCCTTCAATACGCCCTGGCGGTCGCGCACCGTTTCCGTCCAGTCCACCTGCCAGGTATCGGCCGTCTGCGGCAGGGCGGAGATAATCTCGGTGCTGACGGTTTCCCTGGCGGCCCGCTTGAGCGGGCTGCTTTCATCGGTGCCGTTTAGCCATTCGTTGGCCTTGGCCGTAGCCGGATCGTTGGCCGCCAGCATCGAATACAGCCGGTAGACGGCCTTGCGCTGCAGCGCGATGTCCGGAGTGACCAGGCGCGCGTCGCCCACGAAAGAGGCGACGGCGGCGCGCACCACGCGCTGGTCGGCTGCTGCCGCCAGTTGCGCCGGGGCCACTGCCGCTTGCTGCCCCAGCTTATCGACCTCGACCACGTAGGGCACGAAGCGGGACTGGCTGGCGACATGGACCATGCCGCCGACGGCAGCGAGGGCGACCAGCAGCGACAGCAGGGCCAGCAGCTGCCAGGCCTGGCGCGAGGACGCGGCCTGGGCCGCGTGGTCGTTCCAGGTGCGCCGCGCGGAAAGATAGGGGTTGTCGCTTTCGCCGCTGCGCCGCCCGCCGTCAAGGACTCCGTCCTGTGCGGGCGCCTTGCGGCTTTCTGCCGTGCGCAGCGATCTGAATATGCGGGCAAGGTTCATGCTGCGCCTCCATAGTCGTCCAGGTTCAGCCCCCGGCTGGCCAGCCAAGCGCCGGTCCACGCAGCGCCGTGCCTGGCCTCCAGCGCCTTGACGGCCGCCACCGACTCCTTGTCCGTGGCGCCGACGAAGGCCATGGCCAGCGGCCCGAGCGCCAGGTCGTACAGGCGCCGCCCATGCTCTGACACATAGTAGTACTGGCGCTTCGGGATGGCCGTGGCGAGGATGTCGATCTGGCGCGCGTTCAGGCCCATGCGGCGGTATAGCGCTGCCGTGTCCTCGTCGCGCGCATACACGTTGGGTAGGAAGATCTTGGTGGCCGTCGATTCCACCATGACGTCGAGGATGCCTGAGCTGGCCGCGTCGGACAGGCTTTGCGTGGCCATCAGCACCAGGCAGTTGGCCTTGGCCAGCACTTTCAGCCAGACGCGGATGCGGGAGCGGAAGGCCGGGTGGCCCAGCGCGAGCCACGCCTCGTCGAGGATGATGGCGGCAGGCTGGCCCTGCAGGCTGCGTTCGATGCGTCGGAACAGGTACAGCAGGGTGGGCAGCGCATATTTTTCGCCCATGCCCATCAGTTCCTCGATTTCGAACACGGTGAAGTCGGATAGCGACAGGCCATCTTCCTCGGCGTCGAGCAGGTGCCCCATGCTGCCGTCGACCGTGTAGGGGCGTATGGCCTGGCGCACGGCTTCATCCTGGATCGTCAGCGCGAATTCGGACATGGTCTTCGCGCCGCTGGCATGCATGCTCATGATGGCGTTGCCGATTTCGTTGCGCTGGGCGGGCGTGGTGTCGACATTGTTCAGGGCCAGGATGGTGTCGATCCATTCCATGGCCCAGGCGCGGTCGCTGCGCGTGGCGAGGAATTGCAGCGGGCAGAAGGCGAGGCTGTCGCCGTCGCCCGCCGCCGTGTAATGGCTGCCGCCCATGGCTTTGGCCAGCGGATACATGGCCATGCCCTTGTCGAACACATACACAGACATGCCTTGGTAGCGGCGCAGCTGCGTGGCGATCAGGCCGAGGTGCGCCGACTTGCCGCTGCGCGTGGGACCGAACATCAGTGCGTGGCCCAGGTCGCGCACATGCAGGTTCAGGCGGAACGGCGTGTCACCATGTGTCACGCAGTGCATCAGGGCGGGCGCCAGCGGCGGATAAAGGGGGCAGGGAGCCTTGTCCAGTCCTGTCCAGATGGTGCTCGTGGGGAGCAGGTCGGCGAGATTCATGGTGTTGATCAGCGGGCGTCGCACGTTTTCCACGCCGTGCCCGGGCAGGCTGCCCAGGTAGGCGTCCATGGTGTTGACCGATTCCACCCGCGCCGCGAAGCCGGTGCGGTTGATGGCTTTCTCGACCTGTCGCGCGGCGGCGTCTAGCTTGTCCCGGTCCTCGTCCATCAGGATTACCACGCTGGTGTAATAGCCCTGCGCCACCAGGCCGCTGTTGACCTCCGCGATGGCCGCTTCCGCATCGGCTACCATCGACAGCGCATCCTGGTCCACCGGACCGGTGCTGGTGTTGAATACCTGGTCGAAGAAGCCGCGTATCTTCTGCCGCCACTTCTTGCGGAACTTGTCGAGGTGCCTGACCGCTTCGTGGGCATCCATAAAGATGAAGCGCGAAGACCAGCGGTACTCGCATGCCAGTTCGCCCAGCGCAGTGAGAATGCCAGGCGTGGACTCCAGCGGAAAGCCCTCGATGGCGACCGCCTGGATGAACTTGCGGCCGATCCGGGGAACGACGCCGCCGAACAGTTCCTGGCCACCGATGACTGCATCCAGGTACATGGGATTACGGGGCAGGATGACAGGGTGGTTGATACCGGTGACGCAGAACTGCAGCCAGCGCAGCAGCGCGTCATGGGTGGCGCTGCTGCCATCCTCGTCGGTGACTTCGGTGCCGCGCAAGCGCTCCAGCGCCACGGCCGACGACAGGCGCGATTCGATGCTGGCGCATTCGCGCCTGAAGAAATCGATCAGGCCCTGCGTGCGCGCCCTGTGGCCGGGCGTGGCCGCTTCGTCGTCGAACATCAGTTCGACAAACCTGCTCTGTGCCAGCAGCGGCGGCAGATAGGTGGCGCTCAACACGAAGTAGCCTTCATACATGGTGCCCATGCTTTCGAACAGGCGGCGGCGCTCCTCGTCGATGGCGGCGGAAACTGGATCCGGGAAGTGGGACAGACCCGCTTGCGCATAGCCGAGCGCGGGCCGCCGCACTGCGTCGACGTGGATCATCCAGCCGCTGCCCAGTCCGGACAGGGCTTGGTTGATGCGGAAGGAGACCAGTTCGCGCTGTTCTTCCGTGCTGCTGGCGTTGTCGCCGCCGCGGTAGATCCAGGCCGCCATGAAGGCGCCGTTCTTGCCGACGATGATGCCATCGTCGACCATGGCGGCATAGTTCAGCAGGTCGGCCAGCCCTGCATCGCGCGAGCGGTGCTTTTTCAGGCGCATGCCCGCGCCTGCCGCGCGGATGCGTGCGTACAGGATGGACAGCATCAGGCAGCCGCATGCCGCCATGGCGATGGAGATCGTCTCGGTCATTTGTATTGCCTCCCCTGGCTGCCCGTATTGACGCGGAAGGGTGTGCTGCGCGCCGCATAGTAACGACGGTAGCGGCGGTGGCGCAGGTACACCTGGCGCAGCCGGGGATCGTGCGCCGCCATCAGCCGGCAGGCGAAGAGGGCGCCCGTCCACAGCAGCAGCCCCACCACCGATGCTCGCAGTTCCTGCGCGCTGAAAATGAGCGCGAAGGCCAGGAGGCCGGAAAACATGACGAGTTCCCGGTCTCCACCCATGAACAGGTTATGCCGGTTGCCTGCCCGGCGGATGGGGATGGCGCGCAGGGCCATGGCTATGCCATCCGCGTGCCGGTGCACAGCACTGCATGGCGGATGCCGCCGCACAGCATGTCGCCTGCCGCTGCGATTTCTGCGCCGCGCCCGAAGAAGGTGCTCATCACGTTTTGTGCGCCCACCAGCAGCGCCATTACCAGCACGATGAAGATCAGGGTACGGAAGAAGCCATTCAGGTCGCCGCCGAAAATGAGCACGCCGCCGGCGATGACGATGCCGATGATGGACAGCGCGAACGCCACAGGGCCGGTGACGGAGTTGCGCAGGTTTTCCAGCCAGCTCTCATAGGGCAGCGAGCCGCCGGTACCGGCAGCGGCGTAGGCCTGGTGCGGCAAGGACAGGAACAGCAGGACAATGACGGCAGCGCACAGCCAGAACTGCGCCTTGGCATGCATGTGGCCCGGCGGGCCAGGCAGGAATGTAGGCATCGGGAGCTCCTCAGGGTAGGTGGGTGAGATAGCGGCCGTCCGCGTAGCCGGAAACCTCGAGGATTTCCTGCACGCGGCGGCCAGCGGGGGTACGGGCGATATGCACGACCATGTGGACCACCTCGCCGATGAGTGGCTCAATGTCGGCCGGGGCCGATGCGTTACGGGTAATGAGGGACTTGAGACGCACCAGGCCTGCCGCCGGATTGTTCGCGTGCAGGGTGGCTGCACCGCCCTCGTGGCCTGTATTCCAGGCGTCGAGCAGGTCCAGCGCTTCGGGGCCGCGCACCTCGCCGACCAGGATGCGGTCGGGTCGCATGCGCAGGGCGGCCTTCAGCAGGGCCGTCATGGAGACGTCGAAAGAGGTGTGGTACTGCACGAAGTTCTCGGCGGCGCACTGGATTTCCCCCGTGTCTTCGATGATGAAGACGCGTTCGCCGGGATCGCAGGCCACCATTTCGTTGATGATGGCGTTGACCAGCGTGGTCTTGCCGGAGCCGGTGCCGCCCGTGACGAGGATGTTGCGGTGGCCTGCCACCGCCTTCCGCAGGACTTCGCAATGGTGCGCTGTCATGGTGCCGGTAGCGGCATACTCGTCCAGCGTGTAGATTGCCACGGCCTTCTTGCGGATGGAAAAGGTGGGCGAGGGGACGACGGGCGGCAGCTGGCCTGCAAAGCGAGAGCCATCGAGCGGCAGTTCGCCTTCCAGAAGGGGCTTGCCGCGCGTGACTTCCTTGCCATGGTAGCCTGCCACGGTCTTCACAATGGCCTCGGCCTGCGCCGCGCGCAGGGTGCCGATGCACTGCATCCGTTCGCCGAGCCGCTCCTGCCACAGCCTCCCGTCGGCATTGAGCATGACTTCCACCGTGCGCGGATCGTTCAGCGCGGCCATCAGGAGGGGACCCATGTCGCGTTCCAGCTTGCGCCGGGCCCGGTCCTTCAGCGTGGAAAAGTCTTCGGTTTCAGCCATGATCGGTATACCCCTGTTGCATTTATGCTATGCCGCATATGCAAAGGATATATCGTAAAAAAACGGCTGAATTAGACCTAGCGCAAACCCTATCGGCAAATTTCTTGATGAGTTCGGTGTTTAGTGCGCGTATTGCTTGACTATTTCACGCAGGATATGAATTTCCGGCGCATTTTGCGCCTTGGGCGCTACCTGGCGTCAGCCTTCTTCCGGTTTGGCGCCAGTGATATGCTTGCGGTTCGCATCATTCCACTGGCGCACCTGGAATGCCTGGTATTCCGTGAGCACGGCTGCCACGCGCACGTAGCCTGGCGGCAGACTGCTCGGCGCCTTGCCGCCGGCGAGCATGTCCAGCGATTCCTGGTCAAGGTCGGTAATTTCCAGCAGGGCGGGAAGAGCGACGTCAAGGGCCCTGGCGATCGATTCCATTATCTTGAGCGAAGGATTGGCCTTGCCGTTGGTCAGGTCGGACAGGAACGACACCGACATGCCCGCACGGTCGGACAGTTCGTTCTTGGAGATGCCCAGTTCGTCGAGCACGCGCAGGACGTTGGTGAAGAAGATTTGGTTGTACATGAGCGCAAAATGCACTAGTTTTTGATTCGGAACGCAACTTTACATCAGATCCAAGGTTTGTATTCTAGTTAATACCACTACTAGGGAATCACTGACTTATTCATTTGGGCGGTTCCCTGCTGCAACATGACCTGAGACAATCGCACTACGTTCACCGCCCGCGATCCATCATGCATAATAGTTTTTTCGACCTCGAATACGCCGCCAAGAAGAAAATCACGCGCCGCGACCGCTTTCTAGCCGAGATCGACAGCGTGACGCTGTGGGGCATTCTACTCCCTTGTGCAACTCAGCATTTACTGCGCTACGGGTGGGAGGAATCTATTGCATTCCCTATATTTTGGTCTGACGCACAAAGCATTTTTTTGACCGTGAGCGGCTACTGATAAATGAGGCTCTCAGTATAAATGGATTCTCTAAAATTGCACTTGCAAAAAACTGGACACAGCTATTAAATGAGTCGAGGTGCGGAAGATGAGGAATTCAGGCACACTTTTGCCACGCCGTCGTTGACGTACTAGTCACTCCATGCTGTTCACCGCTGCAGGAGATTGAGTTGTATCAGTATATCTGTTCTGTTGTTTCACGTTAAATTGTCTGGATAAATATGCATCGCAATGATTTCACAGTACTACCTTCTACTAGTAATGAGTCCGTGCTTGTGACAGAGATCTTTAAAGCAGTTCGTGGTACTCCTCCAAATCGGCAGGGTAACTGGGACGAAGTATTTCGCCTGCTAGATCAACACAACCTCCATCCCGACACAGTTTTTCAGTCGGAGGGTTCAGCAACTTCCGATTGGTCACTTTTGCTCTTTGCTGCAACGGAGGCTAGTCCGGAGGGGTGCGAGGGTCTTCTGCGGCGAGGGGCGAATCCGCGTCTGGCTAGCACGGGATGCCGGCCTCCGATTGTTGAAATGGTGAGATTGCGGACCCAGCGGTGGGGGACTGCTCAGAATGCGGTGCTTAACTTGTTGAAAGGCACCGTCAACATTGGCGACAGCGCCGGGATGACAGCGTTAATGTTTGCATCAATAGGTGCAGGTGCATTTTCTTCAAAGAGGGGCAACACTCGCCTTATTGAACGACTTATGCAATTGGGCGCTGATCCGACAATTAAAGATAATAGGGGGCAAACAGCGCTGATGCATGCTGTTCGTGCTAATAAGCAATCGAAAACTCAGGCAAATGATAGTGTTGAGGTATTGCTGAAATCATGCATGTTCACTTTTTTAGCTGAACAGAAGTTTTCAGCTGACTATTTTCAGGATTTCTCGGATGACGGAACGCTGACTGTCACGAAAAAACCTGTACTATCAATGCGGCCAGTTGTGACGCCGGGGGTGACCGAAAAAAACAAGGAAAGAGCAATCCGGGCTGATGCAGGTGTGGGTACAGTCAGCAAAAGAATAGAAAAAACATTCGGCTTGCCTGCAAATTCTGTAGCTCTCGTTGATACAAGGGGGAGGGCGTTGCAAGAACACCGAACAATCGCTGATCTCCGCAGGGGTCGTCAGTAATAAGCGAAGTTGCCAAGGGTATATGTCGCTATATTACGGGCCATATGGCGATCTGTGGCTTCCATAGCTTTGATGGCTGGCCATGAACGCCGACTACAAGTGGCCGCTGGCTTTGTACGAAACCGGTTTTGCAGAACGATGCTGCGGCTCGTAATAGCCGGAACGACTGACGGGCAGGATCGCACTGTTCTGCTTGACAGTGTGCGGTGGCAAGGTAATTTCGGACACAAAGATAGGTTCACGCTCTGCCATTTTTGTTCGTAAATTGATGCGCTTGCAGTTACTCGGCAAATGCTACGTAACCTTTCGCACGTAAGGCGCATGCCGGACATGTTCCGCAACCGTATCCCCAATCGTGCTTAATCGTACGGTCACCTTGGTAGCAAGTATGCGTGTATTCCTTGGTTATCTGGAGCAGTGCTTCGCCACCGATTTCTTTCGCTAGTCGCCAAGTTGCGGCTTTGTCTAGCCACATCAGTGGCGTCTCAATTTTGATGGGTTGCTCCATACCAAGCGTCAATGCAAGTTGCAGAGCCTGCATTGTGGTATCGCGACAGTCTGGGTATCCAGAAAAATCCGTCTCACACATACCCCCGACCAGAACGGTTACTCCCCGCCGATAGGCGAGTGCCGCCGCATAGGTTAGGAAAAGGAGATTTCGGCCTGGTACGAACGTGTTTGGCAGTCCGTTTTTCATCATCGCGATTTCTGCATCGCCAGTGAGTGCGCTATCGGAAAGTTGTGACAATAGTGTGAGATCTAGGACATGATCCAAGCCCAGTTTGGCGCCCCACTCAGGAAACTGCGAGCGTATCTCGCGCAGCACATTTTTTCGGCAGTCCATCTCGACTATATGTCGCTGCCCATAGTTGAAGCCGATGGTTTCTACTTCATCGTATAGGCTGAGTGCTTTTGCAAGGCAAACGGTGGAGTCTTGGCCACCGGAAAACAAAACGAGTGCACGGGACATGGCAGTATTCCTTCGCTGTTGAAGTAGGTTCAATGATGCGCTCGAGTATTTAGCGTTCGTTGGTGATCTCTGCCCAGCAATTCGGCGTCTCATGCAAGACGAGTTTGTACAAGCGCAACCCCGTTCCGAATTTGTCCGAGAATACGGCGTGCAGGATGTCAAAAGCGACTTTGGCCAGGTTCTCTACCGTCGGAATTCGATCAATGACAACAGTCTTATGGTCGGGGAGGCTCTCCAGAAATTCTCGCACAGCATGGTCATTTTCGTAGACGAGGAACGCGTGGTCCCACACGTCAACCAGGTGTTGCTTAGCGAGTGATTTTACGTCGGAAAAATCCATGATCATGCCGTTGTCGGAGTTGCCGTCGGCCTCGATGACGTTTCCAGTGAGTGTAAGTTCCAGCGTATATCGATGTCCGTGAAGATTGCGGCATTGGCTTTTGTGGTCGGGAATGCGATGGCCAGCATCAAACTCCAATTTGCGCGTTATTGTTAACATCAGGGGATCCTTAAAAGTTTATGGGTCTGAAGGCTCAGTTTCCATTTTGGATTTCGCTTACACGTGTCGATAGCGAGACTGGTGTTGAAGTCCGCAAGTGGTCCATCCATCGGTTGGACGAAGAAATTTTCGAAGTTCAGATGCTCGTACACGCTGAGGTTTTGATCAGCTTGAGGAATGACGACTTTGATTTCGTTTCCCTTCTCGACGACCAATTTGGATCCCATCTTTGGACTGACGCAAACCCAATCGACACCCGACGGAACAGGTAGCGTACCGTTCGTTTCGATCGCGATGGTAAAACCGACGGCATGCATCGCCTCGATCAGTTCTTTATCCAACTGCAGTAACGGCTCGCCGCCGGTGAAAACTACATACTTCTGAATTGGGTGAGTGGAAGGCCACAAACTATTGACTTGCTGGGCTAGCGTAACTGCGGTAGGGAATTTCCCGCCACGCTCACCATCGGTCCCGACGAAATCGGTGTCACAAAACTGACAAATGGCCGTGGCTCGATCACTTTCGCGACCGGTCCACAGATTGCAACCGGAGAAACGACAAAACACCGCAGGGCGGCCCGCATGCGCGCCTTCCCCTTGTAGGGTATAGAAAATCTCTTTGACGCTGTAGGTCATTTGTCCGACTCCTAGCCTAAGCGGCCGCCGCAGCGTGTCGCTGGCGAATGTCCGTGCGAATGATCGAGTTCAGGTATTGGGCGAGAGTGACGATATCTCGGTTGACGTTCTGGATCGAGCGCCAATTCCGTATCTCGTCACCAAGTTGCCATCCGCCCGAGGTCCAGGAGGTCTTGCCAACCAGGCATTCGATGCCATCTTTAAATTGGTACCAGTCGCGTGCACGGTCGAGTTCGCCTAGAGTCTCCATCACGTAGCCCATCGCAACCATTCCTGCGCCATGCACAAGGCGAGAGGTGCGCGGGGTATGGCCTTGCCACTCACTTCCGAAGACCATTTGTACTGCACGGTAGTAGTCGCTGATAAATTGGAAGCAGCGCTCTTCGCCATCAGGGCCGGCAGCGATGAACGCACGCATCATCCCATCAGTGAGCGAGTTCATGATGACTCTCTGGATAGCCGTATCGGTAATGATGCCATCTGGGTTCGTGTGCTGATTGATTTGCCCCTTCAGCGAGGACGTGGCGTCATAGTTAAGGCGGGCTGTTAGGTCCGCCGCAAATTTTCTTCCCTCGAATCGATGTGGTAATCCATCCACTGTCGGCAGCAGTTCATAAATCAACGATTTTGGCAGCGGGCGCGTATTGTTGATGAGGACAAATTGCCGCGTCAGTTCCATCTCGTCCTTGCAAATGAGCGCGGAAACCAAAACCTGAAAATTCTTGTCCACTATCTGGCTCAGTGCGGTCAAGCGTTGTTGGCCGTCTACGACCAAACCTATTGGTCCGTTGGTGAGGTCGATTGTCACGCGGCAGATGTTGCTGTCGACTTCCGTGATCGTGACGCCAGAGGTGAACGCAACAACAATCGGGTTTGGTAGGACAGCCTCAGGCTTCGATAGGTAGTCTTTGATTTCGCGAATGTGCGCTGCCAGTTGTGGACGTTGAAAGCCACTTAAGTTGCCTTCAGAATCGCGATTTATGCGATCGATGCTCGCAAAAGACAGCAAATCTTTCGCACTTGCTGCGAAGGAGAGGACGATGTGTTCCGGGCTTTGTTCGGCGCGGATCGCGGAAAAAGTGATTTGTTTCATAGAAATGCTTTCGGAATGTCGAGGTTGTCTACCAGACTTTTATAGACTGCGAGATTGTGTATGCCGCGCCGCTTGTTGCGGTTGCTTGCGCGGAAAATGACGACTTCAATAGAAATCGCTGTGCAGATGGGGCAGGGGCAGGCTTTCCAGGGACGATTGGTGAGTGTGTGGCGATAGCGTTCCGCCAGCTTTCTCATGGTCGAATCTGAACGTGAGTCCTCGAATGGGAGATCGGTGGCGAGCGGAGAGTTGTACGCTAGGACGGCTTCTAGCGTCTGCTCTAGGTCCGCCTCATTGCGGTCGTAGGCGCGCAGATACTTGAGAGCAGTGTATTCGAGCGCCGTCAACTCTTCAGCGCGAAACGTCCCCATCTTCACCAAACGTTTAAGTTTGTTGTTCTCGATTGCTTGAGGTACGCGTATGGCAGTGTAGTAGCTTAGCTTTCCAGGCCCCGCCGGCATATAGTAGTTTTGCTTGTCGTCTTTAAAAGCACGAATTAGCGGTGACGTGGTGTCAAAACTAGTGATGTTATAGGGAATGAAAGAGCTGATTTCATCGGCCTTAGCGAATCCCAGCACATGCAGCCGAGTGCTTGCTGGTACGGCCGCCCGTATAGCAGCTAGGCATTGGCGGATCTGTTCGGCTTTGAGCGGAACCATACCTCCCACTGCTAGATAGGTGTAGCCCATGGCAACCAGGCGGCGCGCCGCTTCGGCCATACTGTCTGGCGACCAAGCTTGAATTACGCCCATCGGCACGAAGCGGCCTTCAAGGTACCGACTCGCTTTCAAGAAGACGGATGCGTTTTCGAGCGTGATGTCGAAGCGGCGCCGGGCGTCCTCACTGCCGCCTTCCATGCCCTTCACATTGGTGTCAAAGTCGAAAATAATATGGTCGACTGAGCAACCATGGGTGAAGCCCGCGTGGTCGTAAAACTCGACTGTATCCTCAGGAGTGTAAGGCGGCACGTCATCCTTCACGTAGCTAAACGCGCCACAATCGCCGAAAATCGGTAATTTGGAATATTCCGGGGTGTCTAGGCGGAGAAAACTGCGCGCGCCTACTCGATGAAATCGCATAGCTTGTGCTTCGGTATAGACGCCGGCGATGCGACGATCACCTACCGTAGCGCGTGACACTAGCATCCCATCGTAAGGGGCGTAGCCGAGGATTTCGTGAGGAAAAACATCATCCCAATAAGATTTTCGGTCTGGAGGGCTGCGGTCTTCAATAAAGTCATAGCGTGGATCGACCACATCTAGGCTGTCTGCAAAAATAAATTTCATCGGTGTGGCCTCGAAAGATCTCGATCGAGACGAATTAGGTATTCACTAAGTTTGGTCATGTGGACGCTGAGATTTTGCACTTCGTTCCAGCGCCATCCCAGCGTGTCCCAGGTGCCGTCAATCCAGCAGCAATAACTGGCAATGCGTGCCAGTGATTCGCGAATGACGACGTCAGGCGTTGGGGAGCTGTCGGCCCGCAACATGATTTGGTCCATGAGGTCGCCCATGGCGCGAATTCCGGCTGAATGCATTAGGCGACTGTCAGTCGAGGATTTCCCCCAGGCTTCAGGAAACGTGTCACGTACCGCGCTCCAGTAAAGAACCAATGTGCGATACATCGCCTCGCCATCAGCGACGTCGACGCCTTTGAATTGGCTTAGAGCACCCATCGGAGGCTTGAGGTTGCGGCGTATGGTCTCGGCAAGGACCGTGTCAGTGACAACGGCCAGTGGATTTTGCGTTTCCGATTCATACTTGATCAGCTTGTAAAAGGGCGACTTTGGGTCTCTATTCAAAAACTTGCATAGTTCTAAAGGTAGTTTTCGTACGGCCAGGTCGCGAGGTAGCATCGCACTTACCTCCGGCAGTAATTCATTGATCAGCCGAACTGGAAGAGGGCGCGATTTATTGACGAGGATGAACTGCTCTCGTTGTATCTCTAGATCTGAGGAGATGAATCCGATGACAGGCACTGGGATCTGGTTATTGTGCGCCTTGGCGAGAGCAAGAGAGCGTTGCTGGCCATCAACGATCCAGGCAATTCTGGACCCCTCCGGGTGAACCGGGATGGTCAATGTACCACTTTGCGCGGTCTCGAGCATACCCAAGGGAGCAGGACCACGCGACTGCTTGAACTCGACTTCCGACGATAACGCCAGAATAATCGCGTTCGGAAAGAGGACGGCGCCACTGTCCAAGAATTCGACGATTGAATTGACGTGATTGCGTATCTCTTTGCGTTGAAATCCACGCAAGCCATCGCCGTCGTCACGCGCTATGCGCGAGATATCCGCGACGCGGGTGATGTCGGATCCGGGCAGGAAGAACGCGTACACGTCGACGTTGCCGCCCTGTTGAGTCTTAAGGGCGCGGACTACGATGGTCTCATGCTTGAGAGTCATTTGGTTGCCTCTCGAATGTTGTTAAATATTCCTTGAAATCTTTTCTGTTCACAAGCCACGCCCAGCGTGTCGCGCAAATAGCGCAGCATGCGTGCTGAACCGCCCTGTGCATCGTGCCAGTGGCGACCAATGAGGACAGCAATTTCGCTGTCATCCAGGCGCTTTCTCTGTGGGCGCACAGGCGAATCGAGGTTCTCTAATTCGCGCTCAATACGGTCGCGGTGAGACTCTGCACTCTCGTGCTGTGCGTCGTTCGCGATAAGTATGTTTGTAAAATGCCTCAGCGCCCGTTGTGTGAAGTCACTTTTTGTCCCGGGAATCGGACCATCTTCATGGTCAAATCGGTCGCCATATGGCATCAAGTTCGCGCGCAGTTGTTCCGGTAATTCACATGGCGAAATACTCAAAAACAGCCGAATTTTTTTTCGCTCGGGCGTAGCGAGGCCTGCAAGTTGCGTTGCTATCAAAGGGAAATAAGGGCGTGATAGTGCAATGAGAACGAGATCATATGCTTCTGTTGCCAAATCGGTCGAGAAGGGACTCAGTTCGCATACCGCGTTCCACCAGGACGCCGAGTCGCTCTTTGGAAGCTTGGCCAGCACATTGTCCTCGCCAGAGCCCGAAATAGTAGCGTTGTAGTTGGGGATATCGAGGCTTGCATCGACAAGGCCCAATCCTGCCGAGACGATAAGCAGAGTTGCCTCTAGTGCTTTCGTTGCAACCAAGACCTCAGTGAAGCCTCTTCCACAATAAACGGATGTGAGGGGTTTTAGGTTTCCAGTAAGCGAGACAGCCTTCATCCATTCTGCTGCGACTGCGGTGACTGAACCCATGGAGAGATGACGTATCGACACAGGTTCGCCTTCAGTAGTTCTTTTTCTGTTTGTACAGTTGGCAATTATGAGGACGCGCATGGAGCAGGTGAAGGTGATCGGTTTGGTAGTTAAGGGTTAGTGTAGGCAAGCTTTCGCAACAAATCTACTACAGTTATTTTACTATGTTGGCCTAGTTTAGTAAAATTAACTGTAGGTCTATATGGTATGGTCAGATTCCCAGACTGAATCGCCACGACCATTGTAGACACTCCTGAGCCATAATTTAGGCAAAGGAGAAATCATGAGTGGTAAGCGTTACACGGAAGAATTTAAGGTCGCTGCGATCAAGCAGGTGATTGATCGCGGACACCCAGCGGCCGAGGTCGCTGAACGGCTTGGTGTCAGTATCCACAGCATCTATGCGTGGACAAAGCGGTACGGTGTGCCCGAAGTCGAGCGCAAAGCTCAGGACGCCCAGTCTGACGAGATACGGCGACTGAAGGCCGAATTGAAGCGTGTTACCGAGGAGTGTGACATCTTGAAAAAGGCCGCGGAGTACTTTGCCAAGGCGTCCGGGTAAGGTGCGCCTTCATTCAGAAAGTACAGGACGAATTTCCGGTGCGGCGCTTGTGCAACATGATGGGAGTTCATCCCAGCGGTTTTTATGTGTGGTGCCTTCAACCTGAAAGCAAGCGGGCCAAGGAAGACCAGCGCCTGCTCGGTCACATTAAGCAGTCATGGCTGGAAGGCGGCGCGGTCTACGGTTACCGCAAGGTCTCCGACGATCTGCGCGATCTGGGAGAGCGATGCGGTATCAATCGCGTTCACCGCATCATGCGCTCAGCGGGCCTGCGCTCGCAGACCGGTTACGGCAAGCGCAAATGGAAAGGCGGCAGCGCGCCATCGGTAGTGGCACCGAATCATCTGCAGCGGCAATTTGACGTGCTTGAGCCAAATCGGGTCTGGGTGACGGACATCACCTACATTAGGACTCATGAGGCTGGCTGTACCTGGCAGTGGTACTTGACCTGTTTTCGCGTCAGGTCGTCGACTGATCGATGAGTTCATGGATTGATACGGAACTGGCGATGAACGCGCTGCTGATGGCGGTTTGGCGACGCAAGCAGGTCGATCCTGTGATGGTTCATTCGGATCAGGGTTCGCAGTTCACCAGCAAGGACTGGCGCGATCTCTTGACTGCGCATCGGCTGGAGGCAAGCATGAGCCGACGTGGAAACTGTCACGACAATGCTGTCGCTGAAAGCTTCTTTCAACTGCTGAAGCCTGAGCGCATCAAGCGCAAGACCTATACAACCAGGGGTGACGCCAGGCAGGATATCTTCGACCACATTGAGATGTTCTACAATCCCAAGCGCCGTCACGGATTCAATGACAGGCTTTCGCCAGTAGAGTTTGAGCGAAGGCATTTTGAACGGCTCGCGAGTGTCTAGAAGACTCGTGGCGATTCATAGGGGCATTCAGTAACCGGCCGTTGCTGAATGAGGCTTCCGGCAACGCGTTCTCCTGTTCACGCTCAACTCCGGCCGTACTTGTCACACACAGGGATGCGATCTTCCCCGGCCTTAACTCAGCGGGATCGAACGGATCCTGAGCAACTTCGCGCTTATGAAGACTTCGCCATTTCAGAAGCTGCTGGAATATCTCCTGCACGATGTTGAACGAAAGGAGTCGCTCGCACCCGAGACGCCGGCCCACGTTTCGCGACTCGACGGCCTGTATCGAACTCAGTTTTTCCGAGCGTGCTCGACTATCTGTTGCTTCAAACTATTTAGCAACAAAGAAATGATTTCGTTGTTGCGCGAGGCGATGGAGTTAGCAAAAAGCATTAGCGCAACCAACAAATCAGTGAGGGCTTGCGGGGACCACGTAGTTCCGAGCGCGGCTTCGACATCGTCCAAGACCGTGAGCAGGTCTTCTTGGGTAGCTGGGAAATCGGGGCGGGCAAACCGCTTCCCTTCGATCATCAAAATGTTCGAGCGGGCACGCAGAGCGTACTCTTCAGTTAGAAGCGCGTAGACCGCGGTTGAGTCGCTTTGCCATTCGCCCTCATTCGCTAGCCGTAACCTGCGATGCAGCGCTTCAGACACCCGACACATCCGCTGAGCGAGCTGGCGAACGTCGTCTTCAGTTGCACAAGCGTTGGGCCAAACTGGTGAGGGCATGATGGATCCAATCAGAAAGAAGTACGAAACAGATGCCGCAGATTGTTGGCCGGTTACTAATCGTGTCATTATAGCCTGAAGCACTGCCTGTATCAAAACCGACGCGCTGCGGCCACTATCCATTAATCAAAAATTTCCCAAAAGATTAACTTTCTGCAACTCGAATTGCTATAATTGTTGGAATTTCGCAAGCAGAGTTTGGCGATCGGCAGAAGTTTCATAGTAGTGTCAGGAGTGGGCATGGGGTTCGTTAAGGTGGCCGATGGCGAGTTGTCTGCGCTCGGTACGGCCAAGGTAGTACAACAGCGTGGGCAAAAGGTCCAGTTGCAGTATTTCGATTTGCCAAACCGGGAATGTATGACGCAGTGGGTCGATCAGTCGGCGGTACGCTCAATTGAGCTGCCGCCCCAAACCCGCGTTTTCGTGAGTTCCGGGGATGGCCGAACTTGGCGGGTCGGTCGGGTTTTGCATTCCAACGGCGACGCCATCCTTGTAAAACTTCCGAACTCGGCGCCCGCTAATATCAAAATAGACTGTCTTTTCGTCCGCTGGTCCGCGCCGATTGCGGATCCCACCAGTCTTCTCTCCCATAGGATTACCGGCACGCCACTATTGGCCGACGCGCGAAGCGCATTCGTCCAAGCTGTGACCACGCAACGCATCGCTTCGCTAGGCATGGGCGCTTTGCTGTCCTCCCAGATTGAACTCAACAGCTACCAATTCGACGTGGTCCGGCGCGTGCTGCAGGATCCCATTCAACGTTACCTGCTAGCTGACGAGGTGGGCTTAGGTAAGACAATCGAGGCCGGGATACTCGTTCGTCAGTATTTTATCGACGAACCCGCTACGGCGCGCGTCCTTGTGATCGTGCCGCCCGCACTCGTCGAACAGTGGCGCCAAGAGTTGCGAGAAAGGTTCGCCCTCGGCCGCGACCTGGATGCCGACATGCTGTCGGTAATCGCGATCGACGACATCGCATCCATCCGCAAAGTCATCGGTACGGTCGGTATGCTGGTGATCGACGAGGCCCATCATCTGTCGCGAGCTGAAGGTGATATGGTGGCGCTTTACGAAATCCTTACCGCGAACGCACCGCGGGTCGCGCGCTTGCTATTACTGTCTGCCACGCCCGCGCTGGTGGACGAGGCCGGGTTCCTGCGCATGGTGCACCTGCTCGATCCAGTGACGTTTCCGCTAGATGATCTGGAGGGATTTCGGCAGCGTATCGCTGGCCGCCAGGAAGTCGCAGAAACCGTCGCGGCGCTAACGCCAGGTAACATGTTCATATTGGATCGGTATCTGGGTCGCCTTGAGGCCGCTTTCCCAAGGGACGCCTTGCTGGCGACCCATCTGAACCAACTACGTGAAATACTGGATCGGTACCCGGACAAGTCCGACGAGGATTTTCTCGCGGCGCTCGCGGCGTTGCGGAATCACCTTTCCGAAACCTATCGCCTGCACCGCCGTATCGTGCGCAACCGCCGCAGTTCGGTGCCGTCCTGGATTACGCCGCGACGCTTAGGTCTGCAGGTGTGGCGCTACGAGTGCGGAGCGACCGCACGTTTCGCGAATGCTGTGGAAACGATGCGCCTCGGAGTTGGTAACAGCAATGCACGCAATGACGGGGCGTCCCTACATAATTTGCTGCATGCCGTGCTTAATCCACTTGATCAGGACTGCTGGGCAAAACTCGTTCCGCAGTTGCAGTGTCTCGATCAGGATCTGTCGCCAGCGCTTGGGGAGCTTGAGCGCGCGCGCGAGCAGGTGGCAGTCGAACAGCGCCGCCTTGAACGACTGGGGCGGGGTGTGAATGAGTTGCTCCGCGATCGATGTGAGGTGGTTGTCTTCTGCGGTTGCGCGGCGGTAGCAGACCGGGTGTACGCACGCCTTGCACGCGAGTTTGGCAAAGCGGCGGCGCGTCACCGGCCCGAGTGTGGCGACGAAGGTGATGAGGTTGCGGAGTGGCGGCGTTTCTTATCCGACGATGAGTGCCGGATTCTGGTGTGCGACTTCCAGGCCGAAGAAGGCTTGAATTTACATGGCGGACGCAAAGTGGTCGTCAATTTCGATGTTGCTGTGTCGCCCAACGTGATTGAACAGCGGTTGGGCCGCGTTGACCGCTACGGTGCCGGCGATGACATCGAATCGTTTTCCTTGCTTTGCGACGATAACCTACTCGAGCACGCGTGGCTCGATGCCCTGCAATCAGGCTTTGGTGTGTTTTCGCAGTCGATCGCCACCCTACAGTACGTCATCGACGACATGCTGCGCACGCTGCCTCAAGGATGGCTCGATCAAGGCGAAGCTTTCATCACCAAGTTGACGGCCGGGTTGCGGGGAGACCAAGGGCTCGTTCAGCGCGAACTGCGGCGGATCGATCAGCAGGACTCCCTGGATGCGCTAACGATCGACGCGAGCGCTGCACATTTTGCACGCCTGGAGGAGGTCGATGATGAATGGCAGTCGTTCGGTGACAAGGTCGACGCGATCCTGTTTCAAACGCTGCAGTTTCAGAAGCGAAAGGCGCCATTTGCGTCTCGACTCGTGGCACACGACCACGTGTTCCGTGTCGCATATGCCTATGACCAGTCGCGCGAAACACTCGTCACGCTGCCGCAGTTCATGGAGTGCTTCTTTGGCGAGATGGACCATGAGGATGCCGCTTTCAGCGCCCGCTCGCCCACTTCGTATGCGTACACCTACCGCAGGCCGACCGTACTAACCGGCGAGGGCAGGAGCAAGCGCTTGCGCCTGCTCCGTTACGGCTCGGGCATGGTCGACGGGTTGACCCGCTTCGTGGAACGCGACGATCGCGGCCGCGTGTTTGCAATGTGGCGTTACCGGCCGCGTGCAACGGTGGATAACCACGGCGGAAGCGACTTGTGCTTCCGCTTCGATTTCATCGTCGAAGCGAACCTCGAGAAAGACAGCGCCGAGTCGAATGGGGTTGCGCCGCGCGCGCTGCGCCGTATCGTCGATGGAGTCATGGTTCCGCAATTTGTCCAGATTTGGCTCGATGACCAGTTGCGTCTGATCGCCGAACCTCGCGCGGAATTGCTCGAACCCTACCGCAAATGGACGGAGGACGACGCCGGACGTGACTTCAACCTCGATCCGGCACGCTGGGAGCGACTGGCGCAGCAGGAGTTGTATGGCGCCGAACACTGGTCGCAGTTGTGCACTAAAGCGCGCGAGGTGGCCGAGGAACAGTTGCGCCAACTGCCGTTTTTCCACCAACATATCAAGGATGCGCTCGCGCGCATGCTCGACCTGCATCGTCTGAAGCGCGGCCAAACGGAAGCGCGGATCGCGCGCCTGCAGGGCGCCGCCTTGGAAGCGGAGCAGAAGGAATACGTCCGTCAGCAAGCGTTCGACGCAAAATTGGAGTCGGCGGTGCGCCATCCTTCGGTCGGATTGGATGCCATCGGGGCGGTGTTCTTGGCGAATACCAATCCGTTCGGTTCGCTGCTATGACCGCGCCATTCGATTTCCCTGCGCTGCAGCAGGTGTGCGGCGGATGGCCCGGACAGCCGATCCCGGACGGTCCCGCCAGCAACGGCACCCTGACTCGCTTGCGCCAGGTGTTGCATACGATGTTGGAGGGGGGCGCGAACTGCTCGGCCGATCTGATGCCGCTGGTGCGCCAGGCGTTGTTGTTCCGCGGCCGCGAAGAAAAGGGCAGCCTCAGCGTGCCCCTGGCAACCGGTTGGCCTTCAGCCAGACAGTGGCATGCGGCCGGGTTCGAGGCCTGGGAAACGGGAGCGTTCGTTCAACTGAGCACCAGCGCCCCGCGCTTGGCATGGCTCGGAGACAGCGCCGACCTGTTCGATGACGCGTTTTCCGAAGTGCCGTCGCCGGCGGTAGAGCGGGTGCCGATGGACCCATTTCTCGCCAGGGCAAGTCAACTCGGGCAATACTTGAACGCTGGTCAACGCGAAGCGTTGCGGGCGATGTTCCTACTGCCGCCGGGGAAGACGTTGTTGGCGAATTTACCGACAGGTTCCGGAAAAAGCTTGTTGGGACAGGCCGCGGCGCTGGTCGAAGGCGGTGTCGGCAAAATGACTATTGTGGTCGTCCCGACGGTGGCACTAGCAATGGACCAGATGCGCCGGATGGTGCAGATGCTGCGCAATGTCGATCCTGGCGGCGACCACACTCGGTTGGCCTACTACGGTGCCGTGAGCGCTGCGGACAAATTGGCAATCCGCCGCGCGATTGCCGATGGGGCTCAGAGGATCCTGTTTACGTCGCCCGAGAGCGTTACCGGTTCCTTGCGCGGCGTCCTCGAACAGGCCGCGCGCCGAGGTTATGTGCGTACAGTCGTCGTCGATGAGGCGCACTTGGTCGTCGGGTGGGGAGATGGTTTCCGTCCGGCGTTTCAGTTGTTGCCGGCGCTGATACAGACAATGCGCAGGTTGAGCGAACGCCAGGCCGTGCGCGTGGTGCTGGCCTCGGCGACGCTCACGGCTACGACGGTGAAGGTACTCCAGCATTTGTTTGGACCGCCGCAGGACACCTACATGGTCGCCGCGGTCCATTTGCGTCCAGAGCCTCGCTATGGACTGCTTGAAGTGGCAAACCTCGCCGAACAGCGGGCACACATTATTGAAGCGGTGCATGCGGCGCCGCGTCCCTTCATCCTGTACGTGACGGAGCCAGGACAGGCCGAATGGTGGTCGCGCGAATTGAAGACGCACGGCTATGGTCGCCTCGGAATCTTCCATGGCGACACCAAAGACTCGGAACGTGCGCGGGTACTGACGGCGTGGGACAAGAACGAGCTCGACGGCGTAGTCGCCACCTCTGCGTTTGGCCTGGGCGTCGACAAGAATGATGTGCGGGCGGTGATTCACGCGACTTTGCCCGAATCGCTGGATCGCTTTTACCAGGAGGTAGGGCGGGGCGGCCGGGATGGCAAAGCGTGCGCCAGCCTGTTGGTATTCGAGCCGGCAGACCTCCCTATTGCCGCGGGGATTTCGTCACCCACGTTCATTAGCAACGAGGGCGGGCTGGAGCGCTGGCTCATTCTGCTGGCCAGTGCGGTCCCGGATCCGGATGACCCGGCGTTGCATTGGGTCGATTTGCGCTTGCGGCCACCACACCTTATGCAGGACTCGAAAGCTAACCTGGGATGGAATCTGCGTACGTTGACACTGATGGCGAGAGCCGGCCTGATAGAGTTGGTCGCGATCGACTCCGGCGTGCCGGGGGGCGACGTAACCAGCGTCGTCGCGCAACTGCGGCGCGCGGCAGTACGTATCGTCAATCCCGGCCACCGTCAGCTAGCGGTGTTCAGCCCGGCGCTCGACCGCGCTCGTACCCAAGCATTCGGTTCTTCCGGGCGCGGTCTTGAATTGATGTTGAACGTCGCGCGCGGAAAAGAGGAAATTTCGGCGGTGCTGAGCGAAATCTATTCGCTAAATCTGCCAGGCGCCACGGTTAGCGTGGCCGCCGAGTGTTCCGGTTGCCCCAGGGACTGGACTACCCGGCATCAGGCTGCGAGCCTCTCCCCGCCGATTGTGCATCGCTTGCACGGCATGGCTCCCCCCGATATCGGAAACTGGTGCCAACGTTGGCCCGTATGGGGCGGAAACACGACGTTCGTCGGGTTTCCGCCCGACCAGTTTGCAGCGCAAGCGCCGGCGAAGGTCATTGAATTGTTGCTCGACGCGCTGCCTGTGCACTCCGTTCTACTTCCCGAGCGCAGCGATGATCGATTGGCGGACCGGGTCCGTGCTTTCCTGTGGCAACGCGCGGGCCGTCCGGTGTTCATCGACAAGGTTGGCGCGAACAGCGCGCAGGTGTTGCGGGGGGCGGCGGGCGAGGTGCGGGTCGTGGTGCTCGATCTCGCACAACCTTTTCCCGATAAGCTCTGGTCGAGCGAATGCGCGCTGCAGGTGATTCTGATGCCGGCCACGTTACCCGACCCTTATAATGCCCAGCGGCGGTTGCTTGACACCCGCCCGCACATCAACCATGAAGAATTTATTGCCAGGTTAATTGGATGAGCTTACTGAACACAACTAACGATGGCCTGCACAATGTGCTGGTCGCATTGTGCGGCACGCTGGTGCTCGAAAAGGTAAAGGTGTTGGAAAGCGAGTTGCTGCAGAAGACTGCGCCGGCCGCGATCGTTCATGAGCAGGGAAAAATGGTCCGCCAGACCTTGAACCGATGGGTCGAGCTTGGACTGTTGCTGCGCGAGGACGGCAGCATTTCCTTGTCGCCCGATTACTGGCCGGAAGGAAAGATCACCCAGGACGAGCTTACCTCCACGGTACGGCGCGCGGCCCGCGCCTGCGCGCTGGCGCCGGCCAACAATACCAACTTGTGGGCAAAGGAAAGCGCCAAGTCGGCCGACCTGACGCGTTCGCTATGCCTGCTGCTGGCGCAGGACGTGTACCGCACGACCTTTTCGCAGCTCGAAATACTCGAGAACGCGCAGGTCGTCAACGCCGAACTGCGCCTGGTACAGAACGACACGCGTATCAACGGCCTGAAAAAATGGTCGCACTTCCTCGGCTTCGTGCGCCAGGGCAGCGCCGAGGACATCGATCCCACGATCGCGGTGCGCGATTCGATCCGCGACTGGATGCTCCCGGGCGAGAAGATGCCGACGAGCCAGTTCCTCGCACACCTTGGAGAGGTGCTGCCCGTCTTGGACGGTGGCGTATATCGGAATGCGGTCGAGCAGGAGTTGGACCGGACCATGCTATTCGTGCCCGGTCCAGGCCAGGTGTCCAGTTCCTTGTCGCGTGCGTTGCTGGGGCTGCGCGCCAGCGGTGACCTGGCTTGGGATTCGCTGTCGGATGCGGTGGGCGAAGGCTTGACACTCACCGGGCGCGACGGCCCACGTCCGGACCTTCGCTTTACCCATCTCTGGCGGCCTGAGGAGTCGAAATGAGCTTGCTCAATTACTGGCCGGATGCGGCCAAAGTGGACCAGTGCATTCGCACCGAAGCCGAGACGATCGATGAGGCGGTGCTGCTGGCGGTGCACGAACCGGTGCGCATCAACAAGCGTAGTGTCAACGGGGCCGGCGTCGAAGACAAGACCGAGCAGGACCTTCTCGACGCGCTGCTGGCCGACAGCGGCAATGGCAGCGCGGTAATCGTGTCGTTGACTGGACCGTCTGGCGTGGGCAAGTCGCACATGGTGCGCTGGCTGAGCGCGCAGTTGGCGCGGCACGAACGGCGTGACGACCTGGTCGTGATTTTGGTGCCGAAGACGGCGAGTTTGCGTAATGTAGTCGAGTTGATCCTCAAGCCGCTGCGCGGCGGCGAATACGATACATTGCGCACCAAATTGGCCACGGCGATCGAGTCGATCTCGCTCGAGGAAGCGCCGGTGCGGCTTGCCACCGAACTGGAGTTGCAATTGAAACGTAAATACGCCGAATGGCATGCGGCGCTGCGTAGTGGCGACCGGTCGTTTGCGGAAAAGGTTTTCCACGCTGAAAGCCTACAGGGTTTGTTGGGCGATCGGGTGTTTCGCGACGGCATGCTGCACCGTGCGCTGTCACGCATCGTCGGCCGGGCGGTGGCGGGCGCCGGGGAGTCAGCGGCCTCCCCGCAGTTCGAGGTTGCCGATCTGGTATGGCCCGACGGCGCCAATTACAGCGGTGCGACGCACAACGCGCGCGAGTATTATGAGCGCTTGTGCGACCACGACGGCGCGATGCGCGCGCTGGCAGTGGACGTCCTGAGCATCGTGATCGACGAAGCGCTGCGTATGGTGTTTCGTTTCGAACAGGCGCTCGGCGGCCTCACGATCGAAGATCTGGTGGGAGCGATCCGGACCCAGTTATTGAAGGAGAAAAAGGAACTGGTTCTGTTGATCGAGGACTTCGCTGCGCTGTCCGGGATTCAAGGGCCTTTGCTCAGCCTGATTATCGCCGAAAGCGATGAGGGTGGAAAGCGGGTGCGCGCGCCGATCCGCACGGCGCTGGCCGTGACCGATGGCTTCCTGCCGCAGCGCGACACCATTCTTACCCGGGCCAAAGGCGAGTGGATCATTGCGAGCGACTATGGCACCACGGACGCGTTGATGGAACGGCTTGTCTCGATGGCCGGACGCTACCTGAACGCCGCGCGCTGGGGACAAGACGAGATTCGGCGTCAGTTCGAAAGCCGGGGCGATCAGTCGCTCGCTGGCCTGTACGGCTGGGTCAAGGCGTTCGCCGCGGAAGATATCGACGCCAACGACGAGGAACGCCTCCGCGCGTTCGGCAGAAGCGCTTCGGGCCACTATCTGTTTCCGTTTAACGAAGCGGCGCTGCGGTCACTATGCGAACTCGAGTTGCGGGCCGACGGCAAGGTGAAGTTCAACCCGCGTGCCTTCATCAACTATGTGCTGCGCGCAACCTTGGACCAGCGTGACTGTTTCGCGCAACAGCAGTTTCCACAGCCCGGGTTCAAGGGAGGCATCCTTCTTTCCGGTGCGGAAACCGACCTGGACAATGTGCAGCACAATCCCGCGCTCCGAGCGCGCCTGAAGCCCGTGCTGATTCATTGGTGCGGAAACCCTGGCAGCCTGTCAGGGGGCCCGGTGGTGCCGAGCGCCGTGTTCGAGGCGTTCGGGCTGCCGTATCCGTTTTCCGGCGCCACGGTGCCGCCGCCGCAGAAGAAGGCTGCTGCGGCGGCTGGCAAGACTGGTGCTGCCACGGTGTTCGAAACAGAGCCCGGGAAGAACGAACCGATGTTACCGCCGCTGCCACCAGACCCCGGCGCGGCCCGTACCGCCAGCATCTTCGAATCGGAGGTCGAGCGGTGGGGCGCGCGGTCGCCACTCTCGCAGGGCTCGTCGCGCGCCATGCGCTCTCTGCTCGCGACTGCGGTTGGCCGTCGGCTCGACCTGAATGCCGCGGCAATCAAAAAGATGGCGTCCCTGATCTGGCTGCCCTTCGTCGGTCACAACAACCCCAACGTGGCGCCGTGGTTTCGCCTTGCAGAGGAGAGCGGCGATGTTCCGGGATGGCTGCGCAAAGCACTGATTGGCCTTGAGCGATGGGGGCGCGACGGGAACTGGGACTATCCGCGAGCCGAAGAAGATTACGCTGTCGCGCAGAGGCTGCTCGACGAGTTTTCGCCACAGGTGGCCGACTACTTCGCAAGCCAGGCGCGCGGGCGCCTGTCTGCGGCGCTGCACTTGACCTACCGCCACAATCTGCTACTCGGCATTGGCGCGGTGAAGTCGTTCCCTGCCGCGTTCGAAAAGATTTTCGTCCCATTGGAGACCGAATTCGACGAGGAGCAATTTGCCGCAACCGACAGCAACGATCGTGCTCCGACGCTCGGCAAGGCGCTGTCGCGCGCCCGCGGCATGCGCGCCCAACTGCAGGAGGCCGTGTTACAGGATGCGGCCTGCTTCCAGGGGCTTACCGGCAGCAAGCCGCTTGCGATCGACTACGTCCAACTGGTCGCCGCGCGCGCCGCACCACCGGATGAAGAGGCACTACGCAACGCCTTGTCGAAGGAGGCCAATGAGCACGTCTCGGATCTGGCCGCCGGGTTCGACCGGTTGACTGATTTGTACCGCGCCGTAGTCGCCCGCGGCGGCAAGTATCTTTCCGATGCCCTCGGGGCGGAGTTCGACAAGCAAGCCTGGCTCGACATGCTGAGGCAAGCCTTCGGCGCGGCCCAAGCAAGCGGGACCTTTCCGTCCGACCTGCGCCCCGTCGAATGCAACGCCTTGCTCGATGCACTCGGCAAAAGCGCCTTGACCGATTTGCTCGACAGTGCGCGCGCAGCACTCGGAACGGCCGAGGAATCAGGAGCGGAGGAGAAATTGCGTACGCTCGGGCGGGTCGATGTGGCATTCCTGCTTCGGACAGTGAAGCAGGTGCGCCGCTTGGCGGAGGTGCTGGCAGTCATTGAGAGGAACCTGCGTGGCGCCGAGGCGGCATGCGTCGGCGTGCCTGAGGACGTGCGCGCAGCGTTTCAGGATGAATTGCGGGCAGCAGCAGAAATTCTTGCGGGAGATGAGGCATGAACCTCAAGGATCAGGCACAACACTTAGTCGAGCGTATCGAGGTCTTGCGCGAACGTCAGCGCCGCCAGGCCGATGCGCGGGCGCTCGATCACCGTCGCAGGGAATGGCGGGACATGTGGTTGGGCTTGGGGCGGACGGTCGAGCAACTCGACTGGATGGGACTCAAGAGCGTTGGCTTGGCTGAGCATGGCAAGCAACTGGCGCTGGTGCGCGGCCTGATCGGCCGTGCCGACGCGGCCCTGACCAGTGGCGCCGACAATGAGGGGCTGACCGAAGGAGGCGCCTGGGGCAAATTGGAGAAGTGCGTCAACAAGACCACCGAGGTGCTGGCCGAGTCGGTGCGTAACGGCTGGGGTCAGTTGATCCGCGACGCGGGGCCGTTCCGTCGCCCGACCGAGATTGAGGCATCGCTGCCGCTGAGCCGGCCGGGTAACCGCGACGCAGCAGCGCTCTATCGCGCCTCGTTCGTCCCTTATGATCGGCTCGGTATGCAGGCGGCGCCGGCCAGCGCCGACGACGTGCTGCTGCTGCGCACGCTGGCCGAAGAACTCAGGGTGGTGATGCTGCGGTTTAATTATGACCAGTTGCCCGATGCGGTGCGCGCGTTTTTTACTGCCATCGATTTGGGACAGGGGGCGCCGCTCAACTTGCTCACGGCAGAGGTGCGCGAGTGGCTCGACAATGAAGGACAATCCGCTAACTTTGTGGTGAAAAGCATCTGATGACCTGGAACAGCGATTTTGCGATCCTCGAGGCTGTGCTCGACGAGATCGAAAAGCATGAGGCGAAAGTGCTCGTGTGGGGCCTGGTCGACGCAGCGCTCAGTTTCGACGAGTTGCGCGGCATCGTTGCGCGCGTGCTCAATACGGGCGACGTATCCGCCTTGATGCGCAAGGACGAATGCACGTTGTTCGACGAGGATGGTGTGATCCAGCGCATGCGCGACCATGGCCTGCTGTTCGAAGCGCCATTCGACATTGGCTACCGCAGTCGGATGGCGGAAGGTGTGCGTTTGTTCGCCCGTTTGCGCCAGTTGTTCCCAAAACATGCCGAAGGTGAAATGTGGGCGAGCGCTCCCACCTTGGTGGCGGACTACCGTCTGCTGTGGCGCCGCCGCAAGTATCCGAAGCGCGATATTGAGGTCGCGCAGGCGCTGGCCGAATTTGCCGATGAGGGCCTGTCGAAGGAGGTGCATGACGCGCTCTCGCACCGACTTGGCGAACAGGCGAGCGACTGGCGCCTCGCCCGTTTCCAGGTCGAGGCGACCAAGCGCGTGTTGCGTGGGTTTGAACAGGGCGTCCAGCAAGGAACGATGGTGGCCGCGGGCACCGGCAGCGGCAAGACCCTGGCGTTTTACCTGCCTGGCCTGAGCGCCGCCGCGGCCGACGTGCAGCGCTCTCCAGTCGCGGGAACGCGGATCCTGGCGATCTACCCACGCAACGAGTTGCTGAAGGATCAGTTCGCCGAGGTGTATGAACAGGCCCGCAAGTTCGACGCCTATTTGACCAGCCACGGCGTGCGTAAATTGACAGTGGGTGTGTTGTTCGGCGATACGCCGACCACGTTCAATGCCATTCGCAACGGCAAAAGGAAATGGAAGCGCACTCGCCATGGTTACGTTTGTCCTTTCATGCGCTGCACACGTTCGGGCTGCGAGGGCGACCTGCATATTTCCGACGCCGACGTTGATATAAGAAAATCCCGCCTGACCTGCGCCACCTGCGGCGAAACCGCAGGATCGGACGAAATCCTGCTCACGCGCGATGAGATGGCGAAGGCACCGCCCGACGTGCTGTTCACCTCGGCTGAAATGCTCAACCAGAACCTGTCGAACTCAGACTTGCGCCATTTGTTCGGCATCGGGCCCCGAGCGCCGTTTCCGCCACGCATGGCGCTCCTGGACGAAGTACACATCTACGCCGGCAGCTATGGCGCGCAAGTGGCTTATTTGTTACGCCGCTGGTCGGCGCTAACGCGGTTTCGTGCAAGTTTCGTCGGATTGTCGGCAACGCTGTCGGAAGGTGCGGCGTTTTTCGCCGCTCTCACCGGACTCGCAGAAGATGCTGTCGAGGAAATCAGCCCACAACCGGACGAGATGCAGGTTGAAGGGGCCGAATACCTGCTGGCGCTGCGCGGCGACCCGGTATCGCGCTCGGCCTTGCTGTCAACGTCGATCCAGGCGTTGATGCTGGCATCGCGCCTCCTCGACCCGCGCCCGAAGGTGGCCGACAATCCGTTCTACGGATGGCGCACCTTCGCCTTCACAGACCAGATGGATTCAACCAACCGCCTGTTCCTAGACCTGGTGGATGCGGAGGGAATGACGCTTAGCGGCAAGCCGAAGGCAGGGGCGCGCGAGGGCGGTCTGGCTCACCTGCGCCAGGCGCGCACCAGTCGCAGCCGCTACATCGGCGGCCAGGATTGGCGCTTGCCCTTGGCGCTCGGCCATCAGTTGAGCACGCGCCACATCGTGTCGCGGACGACGGCGTACGACCAGGGCGTGAGCGCGCGCAGCGAACTGGTGATTGCGACCGCCGCGCTAGAGGTCGGATACGACGATCCGCATGTCGGTGTCGTGCTGCAGCATAAGGCGCCGCGCGATATCGCCCAATTCCTTCAGCGCAAGGGGCGCGCGGGTCGGACGCGGCACATGCGTCCGTGGACCCTCATGGTACTGTCCGACTATGGCCGGGACCGTATGGCGTACCAGGCATACGAGCAGTTCTTTGACCCCGAATTGCCCAGCCGCCGCCTCCCGCTCAGCAACCGCTACGTGATGCGGATGCAGGCGGTGTACAGTTTGATCGACTACCTGGGGCGTGAGATGCAAATGGGCTGGCCGACGGGTACGGTGTGGCGTGATCTAGGACGCCCGTTCGAAGCGAAAGACGCTCTTACATTTAAAGAGGTCAAGCCCGAATTGGCGCCATTGATCAAGGACGCGCGGTTTCCCCTGACGGCAGAGTCCTACAAAACACTGGTGTCGCAAGTCCAGGCGGTGGCCAAGCGCGCGTTCGGGCCGGGTAGTTGGGAAGGAAAAAATTACCTGGAACACCGGGTGCGCAGCACTGAACTCACCCGTTTGCTTTCGCTCTTATTGACCAACAAGGCACGCCAGGCCGATTTTGTGCAATTCCTGAGGCGCAGCATGCGGCTGAGCGAGGCGCAGGTCCAGCCCTTGTTGTGGAACCATCCGCGCCCGGTGTTTCTGGGCGCGGTGCCGACCGCCTTGCGCCGTATCGCTTCGAACTGGCGTTCGACCAGCGGCGGCAAGGACTATGTGAGCGGGGCGCCGTTGCCAGAATTCATCCCGGCCACGCTGTTTAGCGACCTGAGCCTGCCGGAAGTGGTGCTGGTGGTGCCAGGAAACGAAGAGGGCGGCGAAGGTCGCCGTCTGCCGGTGTTGCAGGCGCTAAGTGAGTTGGCACCTGGCAAGGTGTCGCGCCGGTTCGACTTGGCGCTGTGGCTTGCTCCCGACGATGCTAGCGTGCTCCAACTGGCCGCAGATACGGTGACCGAGCAATTGGTCGACGTGCGCTCCTGGTACAACCTAGAGCCGTTGCCGGAAATCTTATTTTGGAACGGCAGTGCGGTGGAGCGTCGGCGCAGTTTCCGGCCCTATGCGATGTTTTTGCGGCCCGTGACGGAAGGGGTCGGCGACACCTCGAATGCCCAACTGAAGTGGGTGTCGCAGATGTTCGCCGAGAATGACGGCACCATCTTTACGCCTCCGGCCGGGGTCGGACTGGCTCGACTGGTCGCACAGGTTGCGTTTCATACGCACGCCCTGCAATCGCCGGCGACGGTGCGCCGCTACGCCCTGGCATCGCGCGCGGACCTGCGCATCAAGCGGGCCAATGCCAACGAATCATGTGGCGCGCTGTGGCACTTCGAGGCCGATGGAGAACCGTGCGGCGTCGGCTTTGAACTCGAATGCGACGCGGTCGTCTTCAAGCTGAGCGTTCCGGCGTCGCTGTCGGCACAACTGGACTGGACCGCCGGCGCAACGGGGCGTGCGCTGCGCCAGGTCCGCTATTTGTGGGAAGCCCGCCACGGGCAGACGCTGACCTCCTGCACTGCCAACGTCTTCCGTCGCGAATGGCTAGCGCAGATTTTCGTGTCGACCGTGACGCTACTCGCGGTCGACCGGGCGGTCCCACTGGCCGACGCGATTGCGGCCGTCAGCGACGGACAACATGGCGCCGCGTTCGAGCAGGTGCTCGCTGCCACGTTCCAGTCGCCACTGCCCACGGATGGGGAAAGTCCGGATCGTCTGCGGCGGGAGTTGAGCGAAGACCTCGGCAATGCGGCGGTGCTCGCTGCGTTGGCCCGCACCGCGCAGGTTTTGGTGGCGCCGATCGACGGTACTTGGGACGCTTGGTTGGAAGCGACGTTGCGCCAGACGCTTGCGGCTGGCGTGCTCGAGGCTATCCAGCAATTCTGTCCCGAGGTGGCGTCTGACCAACTGGTGGTCGACATCGACCCGGGGGTGCGTCAGGATGGAAGCTTGCGCGAGACGCAGGAAATCTGGGTTAGCGAGATCAATCCCGGCGGTAACGGCTTGATGGAACAGTTCTACACGAGCTACGCCGACCAGCCCGAGCGCTTCTTCAGGCTTGTGGAGTCGGCGTTGGCGTCGTCCGAGTTCGAAGTGATTGACACGCAGTTGCGTGACGTCGTCCGCCGTCTTGGCGGTCCTGAAGCTGATGACGAACTAGCCGCGCAGGTAACCGCGGTTCGCTCGGCGCCGACCGTGCAGGCGACTGACGAAGCATTTCTGGCGCTTCGGCGCGCGCTGGTCGAACGCGGAATTTCGCTGTTCCACGGCTTTGCTTCGGCGTTGAGTTCGCGCATCCTGCGGCGTGACATGCCGCGCGGGTTCGACCAACTATTGAATGAGTTGCTGGAGAAGTGGGACCGTGTCGAAGACGTGCTCGGCATCGAGATCGACGCCCGAGTCATCGCGACCATGTACAGCGACGACGTGCGGATTGAGCAGGAACTGGGCCGCGCGGGATTTAGCCTGCCTGCGTCGGTAGGGCGCGATTGGCGCTTCAACGTCCTATACGGCTTGTTGTGGGCGCGCGGGAACCAACTGCGCTCGGCCGGCCTGCAACTGCCGAACCGCTTCGTGCAGGGCCACCCCGCCACCGAACGCCTGCTGCTGGCGCCGTGGGCGACGGTACCGGAACCACCCATCGATGCCATGGCGGCGGATTGGCAGGCGCAGGCGAGCGAACGGCTCGCGCAGCGGGGCAGGGCGGTGTTAGAGGTGCCGATGCAGCAGCGTGTTAGACTGCAAGAGTTGTTCGCTTGGTCGGTCTCCGAGCCGGTCCAGTTGGAATACCTAAATCTCTACCCCCGCCTGAGCGGCGTGCGTCGTCGAGGCGCAGTGTACGAGTTGCAATTCGAATTACGGGAAGCGATGTAGATGAACGACCGCCATATTTACAAGAGCGCGACCACGGCGCAGCATGCCGTCAGGGACGTGCTGACCGCGCTGTTCGCGCGGGAATTAATCATGCCCAGCGACGAATTATTCCTGGTTGAGCCTTGGATCAGCAACATCGTCATCATCGACAACCGCGAAGGCACGTTCGACACGCTCAATCCGGGCTGGGGCAAGCGCGAAGTCCGACTGGCGGAGGTGCTGGCAAACCTGGCGGCGGGGGGTACGCGGATCCATGTCGTTGTACGGCCGGATCCGCACAACCAGCGCTTCCTGGGCCTTCTCGAGGAGGCGATGCTTGACGCCGGATGCGCCGATGACGCGCGCCGCACGGTACGTCAACTCGCGGAGCTGCACACGAAAGGACTCTTGTTCGGCCGGCAGGTCTTGCTGAAGGGGTCGATGAATCTGACCGAAAACGGTGTCAGTTTCAATGATGAGCAAGTGTCGGTCATTTTCGACGGCAAGGCGATCGCAGACGCCCACGTTCATTTCGACAGTTATCTGGCGGTTTTCTGATGACTTCTAGCAATATCCAACAGACTGCCTTGATCGACAGCGTCTTCTCGGCGCCAAATCAGCTGTTCTACGACGGTACCGACGCCGCCCCGGCGCCGGTAGTGGCGGCTCGACTCGGCATCCGGCACTTCCTTCTTGGCAGACGGGACTGGCCTTTGCTTCTGCCTGTCCAGCGCGGCGGCCCGGAAGGGCTATGCTGGTACATGTGCGCGCACAGCGAGATCCAGATGCGCGCCTTGTATGACGAAATGCGGGCCTTCATCGGGCCGACCTATGCGCATTTTCCGTTAGGACGCGCGGTGCTGGACGCGAACGATACGATCGAGTACGCACTCGCTTTGTATTTCGACTGCAGGGTGCTTAAGCTCCCGGTGCCTGCGCGGGATGACGCAAAGGCCTGCCGGCAGATCGGGCATTACTTGTCGCTGCTGTCGGCCCGGCCGAGCATTACAGCACAGGCGGTGACTACATTCAGCCAGTTACGTTCACGCTTCGATGTCGCGCTGCTGGCGGGGAACGAGAGCACTGCTCAGGAATACCTGACGGCGCTGTCCGCACGCGACCTCAGCACGGAAAACCGACACTTTCTAAAGCTGCGCTTCTACGCAGCGCTCGGCTACTGGGACAAAATTGTCGACTACCCGTTGCTTCCCAGCCTGCTCGAACTTAAGCTCCCGCCTGAAACATACAGCGATATTTTTGAAGCGCTCTATCAGGCCAGGCTTCATCGGGTGGAGGAATCCGGTTCGCTCGACTTGCTGATCGAGGCATTCCAGGATCGCCTTTTCCAGCCGTACTCGACGCTGTTCCGTACGCGGCGCCAGTCGTCCCGTCCGGCGGTCCTCAAAGGATTCGTTTGCCGGGAACTATCGCTCCCCGCGCCTGACCCGCAGCATTGCCTTGGCTTGTTGGACCAACTGCCGGCAGGCGCGTTTCCACCCGAGATCGAAAAGGCTGTGCGTGCTCGATGTGGGAAGCTAGCGACGCCCGATCCGCTGCTGGCCGCACGTACGGCGCTGGAAAGGGAGGACTTTGACCGGGCGTACGAGTTGTACGGTTCGCTCGCGCCGACACTGGAGAGCCTGTGTGCGATGCTGCGCTGCGCACGCGAGATCGGTAATGCGGAGTTGGCTCGGTCGTTGCTTGGTGTGTTGGTCCAAGCGCCGCAAGAACTGCAAGATGCGGTGGTAGAGCGCACGCCCCGCATGCATGAGTTGGTGTTGGCGTTGGTAGCCGAGACCGCGGCGGCGCCAGCGGCACGCGCTTCAAGCGTGCAGCGACTTGATTGGCTAAAGCATGAAGGCGAGACCGCGCAAGGGTATGTGGAGCGGTGGCGTGAAGGCGCCGCGGCGTGGGACCCGGCTGAACTGCTGGCCGAGGTGGGCTGCGGCAATACCGCGGCGGGCATCATCGAAACGCTGTCGCTGATCGAGCCCGAAGTGTTTGAGCAGGTGTTCCCGTTGTGGTACCGTCTGTTCATCGAGCGCATGCCGTTGCCGGATACGCGCTTGGTGCCGGTCTATTTGGCGCTGATGGCCACCCTTCGGGTGCGTGAGGTGTTCGCGGAGGACGAGCTGACGCTCGTAAAACGCGCTGCTGCGTGCGTCCTGGAGTGCAATGTGACCGTGGCGCTGTACGAAAACATGGTTCACGAACTAGATGCGATTTTGAAAAGCGTGCGGTCGCTGCAAGCTATCGACTGGGCACTCGAGATGGCCGACCAACTCTGGACATCTGGAGCCGCATCGCCCGAGGCGCGGTTGCGCTTTCTCAGCGCAGTGATCGACTTGGCGCAACAGTTCAGCCGGCGCCTAAGCGCATTACAGCGCGAGGTGGTGAAGCAAATCGGCGCGGACGCCGGAATGCCGGTCGAGTTCAATGCGGTGGCCGCTGAGGACGTTTCGGTCACGGAGGCGATTCCGGTCACGGGCAGGGTGGCAATTTATACGCTTGATGCGGCGGTCGCCGAGCGCGCGAGATTGTTACTGCTACGCAGTTATCCGCAACTGCGCGTTGACCTGAACAGCGATACGGTGTGTACGACCGAACTGAAACAGTTGGCGCGTAATGCAGACTGGTTCGTATTTGCGTGGCGCTGCGCAACGCACCAGGCGTGGTTCTGCGTCAAGGCGGCGGTGGGTGAAAGCGGAAAGCTGTGCTGGGCGAGCGGTAACGGTGCGGCAAGCCTGGCCCAGGCTGTAGAACGACAACTCGCCGAAGGACTGGATCAGCTGGGGGGAACAGCGTGCCGCGATCGCCATCCGTAACGCCATCCACGGCCAGCATTGGCGCGCGTTCAACTTCGCTTAGCTCCCGTTGCGCCGTAAGTGTAAATCCAGCGCCGTCTCGACCTTGGCGGCCATGCCGTTGAAGCCGCAGCGCATGTCGGTGATGCCGGCGGCGATCCAGATCCGGGTGTGGACTGGCAGGGCGATCATGGCAGCAGCCGCTGCAACACCAGGGCCAGTGTGGTCGCTTCGACGGCGCCCTCTAGCCGCAACCGCGTTTTGCCGACCGTCTGGTCGATGACACCGACGGACGCGGGTACCTGCTCGGCCACGGGCTGTGCCACGTCAGGTGCTGCCACCGTTACCGGCAACAGCGCGCACACCGTGCTGCCCGATTCCTGCGGCTGCTCACCGAACAGTTTGCGCCAGGCGAATACCTGATTGGCGTTGACGTTGTGCTGGCGGGCGATGCGCGAAACGGATGCATTTTCCTGCAGCGACTGGGCAACGACGGCCCGCTTGAATTCATCGGTGTGGCGCCGGTAGTTGCCACGTTTTGAGGGTCTTGCGACTGGTTGGATTATTGTGTCCATAATCGAGTTTGTGGACACAACCAATTTGTGTCTCAACCTCAAATCATGCTGGCAGGGACAGTCGGGGTAAAGACGGCGCTGGCTTTACGCTTACGATGCGCCGTCGCCGTCTCATTCTGCGCCAGTTGGGTACATGTTTAGTTTCGTGCGATCATATTCCTCGCCGCAGCATCGCCCTGTCCCGCGCCAGAGCTGTGCTTGACGAGTTGATCGGCGGTTTGTCACCGAGATCGTCCCACCGGTTTCAGCACATCGCATAAACTTCAGTCCATGAACTCACGCATTCGCCCTCAAGCCCGCACCACCCCGAAAATCCGGCAGGAAATCAATGAGTCCGGACTGTCCGACCGCGAGGCCGCCAAGGTCTTCAACATCACCCGTGCCACGGCTGCCAAGTGGCTCAAACGGGACGATGTACAAGACCGTTCGCACCGAGCCAATACGCTGCATACCACGCTGAGCGCGACGTAGGAGGCCATCGTGCTCTCACTGCGCCAGTCGCTCTATCTGGCGCTCGACGACCTGCTATACATTACCCGGCAATATATCCATCCCGACGTCTCGCGCTCGGGCATTGCCCGTTTGCTCAAACGCGAAGGCATGGCCCACCTGGAAGACGTGATTCCCAAGGCCGAGGGCGAGACAATCTCGGCCAAGAAGACCTTCAAGGACTACGAGCCCTGCTTTGTTCATGTCGACGTCAAATACTTGCCGCAGATGCCAGACGAAACCTCGCGCCGTTATCTGTTCGTGGCCATCGACCGGGCCACGCGTTGGGTGTTCCTGCATATCTACGGTGCTATGACAGACAAAAGCAGCGTCGACTTTCTGCGCCGGCTCAAGTTGGCCTCGCCGATCAAGATCATTCAACTGCTGACCGACAACGGCTCGCAATTCACCGACCGCTTCACAACAACGGACAGGAAGCCCAGTGGCCAGCACGCCTTCGATCAAGTCTGCGCCGCCATGGGCATCGAACACCGCCTGGTACCGCCCCGGCATCCGCAAACGAATGGCATGGTCGAACGATTCAACGGCCGTATCAGCGAGCTCTTGCAGCAGACCCGATTCGACAGCCGCGCCGATCTGGAGACGACCTTGCTCAACTATTTAAAGCTTTACAACCACCATATTCCACAACGGGCCATCGGTGCAAAAACACCCATCCAGGCGCTCAAAGAATGGCAGAAAAAGAAGCCGGACCTATTCGTCAAGCGCGTTTATGATCAAACGGGACTGGACACTTAAGCGGGTGTTGATGGCAGCAAACGATATCAATATCCGTGTGAGTGGCGTCGTTGTCAAAACGCACTTGCTGGCCAGCTCAGGTTGCGCATCAACTCAGTGACGACGACCTTGTACGTCTGGAGGGCAACAAAACCGTCAGTAATAACTGGATGGTCGTCGGCACGGGGGGCAGTGCGTCACCGGCCCGGGGGACGGAAATAGGTTGATTTCCCAGGCGGTAGGGGATTTAACGGTGACTGTCGGCGTCATCGCGAACGCTGGCGTGAATGGCCAGACCGGCTTGATTGCCAACAATAAACTGAGCATGAATCAGTAAAGATATATGCGTCTCGCGCCCAACGCGCCTGGCTACGCGGCAGAGGTATTGCGCCAAGCTTGCCTGCTACGGCATCGAGTCGCGCAAGCAGTTGGAAAAATGGTGCTGGTTAGTCGAACGCGCGCTCGGCAAGCGCCGCCTTTTTCGTCGGCTGAGTATTCGCTCTGAACGTCGTGCCGGTATTCACCAGGCATTCCTGTCTCTTGGCTGTATATCTAGATGCTGGCGATATATTCAGAGATTTGCTAGGCGAACTAAAGCACGAGTTTTGCTAGTGCGCCGGCGGCGACGTCTCCTCTCAAATGGCCGTAGTATTTTTCGATCATTGCTACTGATGTGCCGCTAATCTGTGCGACGGTCAGTAGATCCAGTCCACCGTGAACCAAGTCGGTGATTGCCGCGTGTCGAAGGGAGTAGGCGACGGTGTTTGATGGTAGTCCCGCGTCTTTGGCTGCGGCCTTGAGCGGATGTTTCCAGGAGTCTTTATTCCATGCGCTTCCATCAGCACGGGCAAGGAGCGGTGCGGTGCTTGGTCGATCCTGCGTACACTCCCTAAGAAATTGGGAAATTTCTGGTGGAATTTTGAATTTCCTGGCTGCCCCGCTCTTGTCTATGCCGATTTTCAATACTTCGAATTTGGTGTCGAAATCAGCAACGAGCAGGGCGGCAAGTGCGCCTGGCCTTAGTGGCAGCATTGACAAGCCTTTGATGAACTGCGCCAGATCTGGCGGTGCCATGCGAATCAATTCTTTTCGCTGATTGCGATCTAGATAAAGTTCACGCCGTTTGGTGACGTTCTTGAAGGCCGCCAGCGGGATGCGCCAGGCGAAGTCGCTGGTCACCTTCCCATCAGAAAGTGCTTGATTGAGTGCTGCGCGTATGGCCGCTATGTCTCGATTGACGGTATCTTTGGATCGTGCGCGGGTGATTGCCGACTTGCCGACCTTAACTGGCGCGGCTACCATACGATTTCGAAAGGAGTGGATATGTTCCCGCGTGAGCTTTGTTAGTTCAATCCGGTGAACCGGGTCAATGGCGACCCAGCGACGATATCGTGCGTCAAGATCGTCGGCGGCCTTGCTACCCTTCAGTTCTCTAATTTTTGTTGTGTACGCATTGCAGGCGTCCATCACTGTGCTACTCTCAGTTGATCCCCCTTGATGAAGGTGAGTAATCCATTTTTTAGCCGCATCGACAGCCCTGTCAAAACGTTCAAATGCCGGAAATTGCTCAAGCGAACCTAATGATTGTTGCAGTTGTTTGCGGTTTTCTGAACGGTACCGGATCATCCAAGTGCCAGTTGTGCCGCTCGTCATCTTGCGAAAGCCGACGAACAATCCCTGGCTGATCCGTTGCCAATACGGATCGCGTCGGGCAGTTAACTTGCCGCGTGCAGTGACGGTATCAATTCTGTCGCCCATGCTACTATCCTGCGAATGCCTACACGGGAAAAGGATAGGGAAAGATGCTCCTTGCCACTGGCAGGAGTATGAAAAAAGTATGAAAAACTATAGCGCATTTTGACGGATCTCGCCGGACGAAAATCAAGCTTTTCCCTATGAACGGGTGGTCCGCTGATGTCCAGTAATGTCCGCTAATTCGACATTCACACTGCAGGGGTCGCAAGTTCGAAACTTGCACTTCCCACCAAATTTTTCGTTTGTATTCAATGACTCAGGATTTCATCTTTTGTCTGAATACGAACTTGGGGCAAACTTGGGGCAATGGGATTTTCGTCCATTGTCCAGTCCCAAACGATACGGCCGCTTCCTGCGGCCGTTTTCATATCAAGCAGGCTTACGCCTATCATATCTCTTCCTTGCTCTCAAAGCCTAAGCCACGCATGTCGTCTGCTATCGGCCGGGCGGAAACGGTCGGTCGCGACCTTCAGCAGTCCCTGCAAGTTCATATTTTTATCTGGACGAACAATAAAGTCGGACATCCTAGACGGCACATTTTTCATCGCAGCGCCAGTGGCGTCAGAGCCATGCCAGACGGGATATCAATCTGCCCGGCCCAAGGCGCCCCGTTCCACCAAGCGGTGGGCGTCCCCCGTGTTAATCCGTGTCAACTTGCCGGATTGCGCGCCGTGACGATCCATGCCGCGCCGTCGATCATCACCGAGCGCTCGCCGGGGCGGCCCGCGAAGACGGTACGGACGGCGACCGCGGCGCGGGCACGGATCTCATCGGGCTGAGCGGCGAGCACGCGCGACAGCGGGCCGACCTCGAGCGCCATCTTCACCGCGTCGTCGATCGCAGCGTCCCGCGTTCCGCCCTCGCCGAACGGGACGGAAGCATCGAAGGGCGCGATAGCGATATCGGTGAAACCGGCTGCCGTCAGGATGCGCGTCACCCGATCCCGCTCGCCGAACGAAAACGGGCCGGGCGCTTCGGGATCGGGCGGCGCGGTCAGCGCGACGATTCCCTGTATCGCGCCCATCGGCAGGCGCACCCATTCGTTCTCGGCCGCGCCGCGCCAGCAGACGAAAGCGACCCGCCCGCCCGGCCGCAGCGCGCGTCGCATATGGGCGAATGCCCCTGTTGGATCGCCGAAGAACATCACCCCGAAACGCGAGAACAGGATGTCGAACGCGCCTTCCGGCAAATCGGCACTGCTGGCGTCGGCTACCTGGAACTGGGCCGGCGTATGTTGTGGCGTAAGCGTGCGTGCGCGGCCGATCAGCGATTCGGATATGTCCACGCCCAGCACTTGCCCCTGCGCGCCGACGCGGGCGGCCAGAGCCAGACTCGACGCGCCTGCGCCGCAGCCGACGTCCAGCACGCGCTCGCCCGTCGCGGGCGCGGCGGCTTCGATCGCGGCTTGGCCGAACACCGCCACCATGGCATCAAGCCGGGCCTGGTTTGCGACCCAGCGCTCTCCGCTTTGATCATTCCAGTCGGCGACCTGATAGGCATTTTGCTCTGTCATGCTATCTCCTTGTTCTGATTTGTTCCTGACTAGACCCCTTTTGTCGAGGCAGGGGGGAATGACACGAGTCGGCCCCACGCCGCGATCCGTTCCGCGATCGCCTCGGGGCCTCGATGTATAGGAAGTGGTCGACGTCGGGGGACGACCTCCATCGCATGCCGTGCGGCGAACCGATGGCGGTCCTCGACCTGCGCGGAGAGGATCTCATGACCGTGAGTGGGTGAGGAATTGCGAGCGCGGCCGCACGTTCGATCTGCTCCGCCGCCAACCCCGACAGCAGCGCTCCCGGATAGATGACGGGCGGAGGGATGCGTACACCGGCGCTGTCGGGTTCGATGGCCATGCTCATCACAAATCTGTGCCCTCAAACCAGCATCGACTGCTGAGCGGAGATACCCGCCGTTGCGCCCTGCGATATTGCCGTGGTGACCGAGGCCATGGCTGGGTTTGCAAGATCGCCGGCGGCGTAGATGCCGGGTATGCTGGTTTCGCGGCGCTCGTCGACCTTGATGGCGATGCCCAGTGGCGTATTGACTGTAGCGAGGCCCAGTGATTCATGCAGGCTTGCGGACGGCTTGTTGCGCGGATGCGCGAACAGGATGTCGACCGCGACATTGGTGGCGGTATCGAGCTTGACAGTGGCACTTTCGCCTCCGTGTCGGGTGATTTCCATGATTCGGCCATCGACGACAGGTATGTTGCGGCGCGCCAGATCGGCCCGGATATCGGGTGGAATGTCGTGCCCATCGGCGAAGACCGTCAGCGTTTCGGTCCAATCGCCGTACAGCCTGACATAATTGTGCGACTGCGGACCGGACCAGACAAGGCCCCAATGCTGGCCGGCGACTTCAAAACCGTCACAATAGGGGCAGGGCACAATGGACGTGCCCCAGCCTTCGGCGAAGCCCGGGATATCAGGCATTTGATCGACGACGCCATAGCTCAGGATCAGGCGACGTGCCCTTAGGCTTTCGTTATCGTCAGTGACGACGCAGAAATCGTCGATCGTACCGGAGATGCATTCGGCACGGGCAGTGACCAGCCTGGTCGTTGGATAGCGCGCCAGCTGCTGCCGCGCCTCGACCAGGATGTCCAGCGGCGGCTTGTGATCGTGGCCGAGCAGACCATGCGAATGGCCGGCAAAGCGGTTGCGCGGCCGGCAACTGTCGAGGACCGTGACCTTGCGGCGGGCACGGCCGAGCTGCAGGGCGGCGGCGAGGCCAGCAAAGCTGCCGCCGATAATGATGACGTCATTCATGGTGATGGACTCCGTGTGTGGGTGAGGGCTGGGTAGGGCTTGGCGCGCAATAACCTGTCCATTGGGTTTGCACGTTTTGGATACTATGTGGTATCCTAATTAAAGAATTGGATACTGTCAAGTACTGGAATTTTTATGACTGAAAAAAATCAGGGCCGGCGCGGCCGGCCAACCAACGAGGCGCTTGGCCAAACGATCGCCGACGCGGCGTGCGAGCTTTTTGTGGAATTGGGTTTTCAAGCGACGACAATGGACAAGGTCGCCCAGCGGGCGAAGATATCCAAGCTAAGCATCTATCGGCACTTCGAGAACAAGGAGGCGCTGTTTAGCGCTGCCATCGCGGCCCGCTGCCATCAGTTTGCACCGCAGGCCCTGTTTGAAGGCGTAGACGGTTCGGCCGAGGATCAGCTCATGGCGGTGGGATCATCCCTGCTTCGCACGTTCTTGAACCCGGACGTCCGTCGTATCGAAGCCATGATCATGGCCGACAAGACGAATCAACAGTCGCTAAGCAAGCTCCAATATGAAGCAGGCCCCGCCCATGTCATCGCCCAAATCGAGGCCCTGTTGCGTCAGTTGCACGCGAAGGAGGTTCTGCATGTGCCCGATCCTCGCCGGTCCGCCCGCTTGTTTGCCGCGCTGTTAAAAGGTTCCGATCTGCTGATCATCGCACGCTTCAATGAAGCGATAGCGGAGGACGACAACGAAATCGAATCCTATTGCCGGTCCGCAGTCGCCATGTTCATCGCCGCGCACGGTGGCAACGACCATGCGGGCGGATGCAGCTGATTGCTCCGGGCAGTTCATAGTAGCGGGAGGGGGGCTTGGTGGTGTGAAAACTTGCCAGACAGTGCCAGGCTGAAAACGAAAACAGCCCGCATTTAGGCGGGCTGAGAGGTGCTTTAGTGCTCTTTGGTGTCGACGCGGGACCATCCCACTCGATTACTTTTTGACTGACGGGTACATTAAACCACTGCACTGACTCGTTTGCCTCATCCGAAGTCGGGTAACTTATCTGAATGGCTGTTGACGAAGATGAGGCGAGCGAATTCGTTCGACAAATAGACCTAGATCGCGTGCGATCGCAATCGACCGCTCGCATTTCGAGGGTACTCCGATGTACATGTAGTAGTCATAGCCAAAATGGACATACGCCTTGCCTGGCACGACGAGTTTTCCCCAGGCCTCTTCGCGAAGGACAAGACGCGCGAAATCGAGGCTTTGAGCAATAGATAGGTTCCCCCGGTGCAGAAAGCCATCTGCGGGGGCGTCGCGACATTCCAATGCCGTCAACGCCAATGACTCGATACCTGCCTCATCCAGGAAACTTTTCATAGCGGACAGGTAGCTATTTTCAACATTCAGATACACCGCCTCAGACAGCATCCCACCGTCAAATACCCGTCCGATATCAGATCGCGAAGTCCAATCGCAGCCTGTGTATCCGCCTGTCGCATCTCTCAGCGAGGGGTCATATTTTGTTACACGGTATTGATTCTTCATGGTCGCGATTCAGGCAGAAGGGAACTGAGCAAATCCATCACTGACAAAGGTGCTTTTGGCTGCGGGTTCAATCGATCAACGCAACACTTTAACTTAAATGCATCATTGCAGAGCTGAATAGATAGGCCAGACCCGATCTCGTCGTTGGAGCGGGCAGCTACGAGATCGCACACCAGGTGCCTGGCAGGACGCCCATGCCAAACACGATCCATCGGTTTTTCATCTTTCAAGAACTATGTCCCAGGAGCGTCTAAGCTACTGGCGCCGATTCATCACTGGAAATTGAGCGAAGAAAAACGTGCTTTTGTTTCCTTCAATGCATTGGATGGCATGCGACAATTTCCATTAGCTCCGCTGCAGCCTTAGAGGCTTGCTCGATCGTCAGTGAGTATTCTTTTCTAAAACTGCGAACCAATTGCATCCTTTCTCCGGCTTTGGCAAAAGAAATCAATTCTGAAGAACCCACAAAAATACCGCCGAGCACTATCGGTTCACCCTTGCGCGAAATCGGAAGGGCTGGAACAATTTCAATCATAGACTGTGCAACACCAGCCTGTATGAGAGCATTTGAAAACTCGCTGCGGACTATCCAACGTACTTCCCCACGTCTTTTCAGCAGATGCTCAACAGGCAGTAGCTGCGTTAGCGCTCCGCAAAATCGCTCCATACCGGACGCATCAACTATCAAGTCACCGTCATCGGCAAGCATCCGCAAATGGCTTTCGACCTCGCACGCGTCATTTGCATGCACCCACGGTGCAAGCCGAAGATGCGTCGGCTTATAGTTGATGATGCTGACGGGCGGCTGCAGGTCTAAATAGCTCCGCACAATCTCGAGCAGTTCGCCAGCAGGCCCGCTGCAACGGTCAAAGGGCAAACATTCAAACACAGCAGCCAGCATCGTGTGTGCAGCGCACCCTTCTTTCGGACTCCACAACGAAAACAACTGAGGCTTCGAACTCGAGGAACCGAAAACTCCGTTAATGCTAATTCCATCCAAGCCAAGCTGATTCCACTGTTCATCCCACTCCATTAACATGGCGGAAGAACGTCTATGGAGTGTCGCCATTTGTTCACTTTCGACTGACAAACTATGTGTAATGCGCGGAAGAAGGCCTGTCTGAAGGGCTTCAAATGTGGCCAGTCCCGTGGCCTCACCTTCAATCCGAATTGAACATTGGCGATGGAAGGAGGGAGAGATATTGAGGACGAGATCGAAAATGGACATATCTTTTTAATATTTTTAATGAAAGTTCAGTCTTGCCCGCTGATGCTTCAGTACTTGTCAATAGTTCACTGACGAGATTAGACAATGGAAAAATTTGATTTTGCTTGCTCATTTTAGCCGTTCTGATTATTCAGCGGCATCGCCATCGGGACGGTCGTTTCCGTACCGCTGGGCAGTTACTTAGGGGGCATATATGGCTGGCGCAGTGCATTTATAGCAGCCGCGGCTGTCGGAGGGCTAACACTTTTGTTTCAATTGTTCACGCTGCCCCGTATGGCGCCGCGCACGATGACGCGCACCACATCGGTACTGCGATTGCTCCGTCGCCCGGGGATCGGGATCGGGATGTTGGGCTGCGTACTGGCCCATACTGGGCAATATGCATTGTTCACCTATATTCGCCCCGCTCTTGAAAGCGTTGTCCATATAGATGTAAACGGTTTGTCTCTGATGCTCCTGGGTTTTGGTGTCGCCAACTTCGTTGGCACGCTGCTGGCCGGCTGGCTAATGGAGCGTAGCCTGCGTGCCACTTTAGTGCTCATGCCTGCGCTGGCGGGCTTGGCGGCACTCGGCATGATCCTGCTGCCAGTCCAAGGAACAGGCCTGATGTTTTTGGTCGCTCTGTGGGGCCTGGCGCTTTGGTCATGGCGCAAGCTCGTCGCCGCCTTCGCGCAGCATCTTGCAACAGCCCTGCAGCAGCCTCCAGCGAAACTTGATTCCCGTCTCGTACCAGATGAAA
>NZ_JBXAHC010000016.1:0-128200 GCF_058794735.1 Janthinobacterium sp. GW823-FHT06H09
ACAGATCATACGAGCTTGGAGTGGTAGTTCAGTTGGTTAGAATACCGGCCTGTCACGTCGGGGGTCGCGGGTTCGAGTCCCGTCCGCTCCGCCAATAAAAGAAAAGCCCTTTGGTTCCTGGAACCGAAGGGCTTTTCCCATTCTGGGGTCAGATCCACAACACCGCCAACGTCAACCCCAACGCTGACTTGTCCGGGGGTCTGACCCCGGCTGTTAGAATCAGCGCTACCCTGACTTCGCCCCTGCCCGCATGCGCTTGCCCCGTAGTACTCCTCCCTATATCGCCCTGCGACTGCGCCTGGCCCATCATGCTTTGCTGCAATTTGCCGCCAGCCTGACGAGTTCCATGGAAATCTTCTTTTTCCTGGCCGGTCCCGTCCTGCTGGGCCTGCTCAGCGTCATCGCCCTGCCCGGCTTTCTCGCCGTGAGCCAGCCCTGGCCCGCCGCACTGAGTATCATCGTCACGCAGGCCGTCCTCACTTGCCTGCACGGCTGGCTGCTGCGCAAACGGCTGCTGCCGGCAAGTACCGCCGCCTGGCTGCGCCAGCTCCCCTTGCCGCCGCGCCTGCGCTGGCAAGCCGATATCGCCGTCGCCGGCCTGCTGATGCTGCCGCTGGGCCTTGCGTATGCCGTCTCGGCCGGCATCTGGCTGCTGCAGTCGCCGCCGTGGCTGCGCCCCATCGCGGCGCCCGGCATTGCCGCCACCGCCGGTGCCTGGCTGCTGGCCTGGCTGCTGACGACGCTCATCGTGGCGCAACGCCTGCGCGCGCCGCGCCCCGCACAAAGGGCGCGCCCGCCCACGATGACGGCCTATGTGCCGCAACGGGCCCGCTGGCCTACCCTGTTCCTGTGGCGCCAGCTGTTCTGGCTGCCGTTCTGGCGCAATGAGAATGTGATCGGCCTGCAGCAAAGCGTCTTGCTGGCCACGGCGGGCGCCAGCATGCTGGCCTGGCTGCTGCGCGCGCCCCTGCTGCCCGCGCCGCTGCTCGGTTTGCTCGCCAGCGCCAGCCTGGTCATTGTGACGGACCGGGGCGACAAGGCCGTGCGCGAGCAGATCGCCGTGCTGCGCCCCGCGCTGAACGCCTGGCCGCTGGCCAGCGCGCCCTTGCTGCGCCTGGCCTGCGCGGCCAGCTTGTTGCCCGCCTTCGCCGTGCTGCTGGCCGGTGCTGTCTTGCTGTACGCCACCGATCCCGCCGCCTTGCAGCGGCGCGTCACCAGCGTGTATGCCCTCACCGCCAGCGTCGCCCTGCTGGCCATCGTCGGCCTGCCCCGCCTGACGGCGCGCGGCAGGGTCGCCCTCGTCGTCCTGTCCATCCTTGCCTTGAGCGCCATCGGAAGCGAATTATGGAATTGAACCTGCCTTCTCCCGTGCTGTATATCGAGCACCTCGATTTTCACTTCCCTACGCACAGCGTGTTCCAGGGGTTCAGCCAGCAATTCGGCCCCGGCGTGACCTGGCTGCGCGGCGCGAACGGCGCCGGCAAGACGACCTTGCTGAAGCTGGCGGGCGGCGCCCTGCTGCCCGCGCGCGGCGCCATCCGCCTGAACGATATCGACAGCGGCTTCATGCCGCTGGCCTACCGCGCCCGGGCCTTCTATTGCGGCGGCGATGCGCCCGCCCTACCCTGGCTGCAAGTGCACGAGTTTCTCGACCTGCACCTGGCCCTGTACCCGGGCAGCGACCAGGCCCTGCTGAACGACGAACTGAGCGCATTTTCCCTGCTGCAGACCTTACAACAAAGCATCACCGCCCTGTCCCTGGGCCAGCATAAAAAACTGCAGCTGGCCCTGGCACTGGCCTTGCCCGTGCGCCTGCTGCTGATCGACGAACCGTTCAACGGCCTCGACGCGGCCGCCATGGCGTACTTGCGCGCGCGCCTGGCCGACCCGGCCCGCCTGGCGCGCCAGTGCATCGTGCTGACCAGCCATCTGGCGCCGGACGTGCCGCTGGCGGCGACGGTAGAAATATAGACAGGAAATACAGCTTTTCAGATCGGCAAGAACCGCTTAGGATGCCGTGTTGCAAAAACCGGCGATCCCGGTGCAGCCACGACAACAACACGGCACGGTTATTCACCGCGCCCGGCTTATTCTTGGAGAAATCATGTTGAACATCCACCGCAGCGCCCTAGCCATCCTGTGCGCCGCTATCACCACCTGCACCACTTCGGCCCTCGCCGCCGGCCCCACGGGCACGGCCGCCGACTATGGCAGCAGCGCGCCCCACGCCGCCGCCCAGCGCAGCATCGAACTGCAGCCCGACACGCGCCACATCAACGTCACGCACGGCGAAACCGTCACCATCGCGCGCGCCGGCCAGCGTTTTACGTGGCACGTGCAAACTTTTAATAACAGGACCGTCTTCGCCCTGAGCAACATCGCGCCAAAGGACATGGCCGTCGATGGCGTGCAGGTGTATGTCGCCGCCAACCCGCTGTACACGGGCAGCTAAGTTTCCTCTACGCATAAAAAAACCGGAAGGGCCTCGCGGCCTTTCCGGTTTTTTTTCAGCGTGAAGAGTTACGCCGTCAGCGCTTCTTTCGCGGCGGACTCGTCGACCACTTCCTCGTCATCCGAGCGGATCAGGTGGTCAAAGGCGGACAGGGCTGCCTTGGCGCCTTCGCCGGTGGCGATGATGATCTGCTTGTACGGCACCGTGGTGACGTCGCCGGCCGCAAACACGCCGGGAATCGAAGTCTGGCCGCGGGCATCGACTTCAATTTCGCCATGGCGCGACAAGGCGACCGTGCCCTTGAGCCACTCCGTGTTCGGCACCAGGCCGATTTGCACGAAGACGCCTTCCAGCTCGACCTTCTTCGACGCGCCGCTGATGCGGTCCGTGTAGCTGAGGCCATTGACGATCTTGCCGTCGCCGTGAATCTCGGTGGTCTGCGCCGACGTAATCACGGTCACATTGGGCAGGCTGTGCAGCTTGCGCTGGAGCACCGCATCGGCGCGCAGTTCCGCGCCGAACTCGATCAGGGTCACGTGTTTCACGAGGCCGGCCAGGTCGATCGCCGCTTCCACGCCCGAGTTGCCGCCGCCGATCACGGCCACGCGCTTGCCCTTGAACAAGGGACCATCGCAGTGCGGGCAGTAGGCGACACCGTGGTTGCGGTATTCCTTCTCGCCCGGCACATTGATTTCGCGCCAGCGGGCACCGGTGGCCAGGATGACGGTCTTGGCTTTCAGCACGGCGCCATTCGCCGTTTCAATCTCGATCAGCTTGCCTGGAGTCAATTTCGCGGCGCGCTGCGTGTTCATGATGTCGACGTCGTATTCCTTGACGTGCTGTTCCAGCGCCACGGCGAACTTCGGACCATCGGTTTCCTTGACGGAAATAAAGTTTTCGATCGCCAGGGTATCGAGCACCTGGCCGCCGAAACGCTCGGCCAGCACGCCCGTGTTGATGCCCTTGCGGGCAGCGTAGATCGCCGCTGCCGCGCCGGCGGGGCCGCCGCCGACGATCAGCACGTCAAACACGTCTTTCTTGCTCAACGCTGCCGCCTGACGGGCGCCGGCGTTGGTGTCGAGCTTGGCAAGGATTTCCTCGACATTCGTGCGTCCCTGGCCGAAATGCTGGCCATTGAGGAACATCATCGGCACGGCCATGATCTGGCGTTCTTCCACTTCTTGCGGGAACACGCCGCCATCGATGGTGGTGACCTTGATGCGCGGGTTGATCACGGCCATGGCATTCAAGGCCTGCACCACTTCCGGGCAGTTATGGCAGGAGAGCGAAATAAACGTTTCAAACTCGTAATCGCCGTCGAGGTTGCGGATCTGCTCGATCACGGCATCGTCGAACTTGATGGTGTGGCCGCCCACTTGCAGCAGCGCCAGCACCAGCGAGGTAAATTCGTGGCCCAGCGGCACACCGGCGAAACGCACGCCGATGTCGGAGCCGGTACGGTTGATGCTGAACGACGGGGTCCGTACGCCAGCGTCAAGGCGCTCGACCAGCGTGATCTTGTCGCTCAACAGGACTATCTCCTGGAGCAATTCCTTCATCTCGCGGGCTTTTGCGCTGTCATCGAGAGAAGCGACCAGCTCAAGCGGATACACCACTTTTTCCAGGTAGGATTTCAGTTGGGTTTTGAGGGTTGCATCTAACATGATTTTTTCTTCCTTTACAAATATTTAGGCGAATGCCGGGCCGGACGCCCGGTCCGGCATCGCGGTAACTACTTGTTTGCTACGTCGTGCATCGAGACTTAGATCTTGCCGACCAGGTCCAGCGATGGGGTCAGCGTTGCGGCGCCTTCCGTCCATTTTGCCGGGCACACTTCGCCTGGGTGATTCGCCACGTACTGGGCGGCTTTGACTTTGCGCAACAGTTCCGATGCGTCACGGCCGATGCCGTTGTCATGCACTTCCAGCACTTTGATGAAGCCGTCCGGATTGATGACGAAGGTGCCGCGCAGTGCCAGGCCTTCTTCTTCGATCATGACTTCGAAGTTGCGCGACAGGGCGCCGGTCGGGTCGCCGATCAGTGCGTATTGCACTTTCTTGATCGCGTCCGAGGTGTCGTGCCAGGCTTTGTGCGCGAAGTGGGTATCGGTCGAGATGCCGTAGACATCGACGCCCAGCTTCTGGAACTCGGCGTGGTGATCGGCCAGATCTTCCAGTTCGGTTGGGCAAACGAAGGTGAAGTCGGCTGGGTAGAAGACGAATACCGACCACTTGCCTTTCAGCGACGCTTCCGTCAGGTCGACGAATTTGCCATTGTGGTATGCGGTTGCCTTGAATGGTTTAACTTGGGTATTGATCAGCGACATGTCATTTCCTCTCGTGTGGTGAATCAGTAAGACTCTAGTGTAAGGGGTTTTAACCCATATTCAAAATTGATTGTCACAATAGTTTCAATTGGTTTTAGCTATCATGACGCCATGGGAACTCCATGATAGGCAGTTCCCACGGGATTGGATAGCGGTGACAGTGGATACCCCTGCCGCCGCCAGGTGTTTCATTCCTAGTTCTTTAACTCTTCCGGTACCTTGCCGCCGTTTTCCGCCAGCTTGATCATCACCTGGCGGTGCAGCCAGATATTCATGCTGGCCGAATCGTTGGTGTCGCCCGTGAAGTGCAGCTCTTGCGCCAGTTCCTTGCGCGCGGCCAGGCTGCTGTCGAGTTGAAGCAGTTTCATCAGGTCGACGATTGACGTGCGCCAATTGAGTTTTTCCGCGTTCTTGCTGGCCAGGTCGACCAGCACCACTTCCACGTCGACGACCGGCACGGCGGCGGCCGGTGCAGGCGCTGCCGCCGGTGCGGCTGCCGCTGGCGCTTCGGTAGCGGCGGCTGGCGTGGCTGCCGGGGCAGCGTCGGATGAATGGTGGAAGATTTTGTTATAGATATTGCTGAAAATGCCCATGAGGTCACCTCGAGTTGAGTGAATGGAAGAAGGTTTGCCTGCGCACCAGGTCCAGGACCCGTGACAGCAATGCCGGGCGCAGGCGCCAGCCCGTCGAGTATAAGCCCGTTCGGGCCGGGAGCCCCGTCCCGCAGGCTTGCGTGAAATCTGGTGGCGGACGCGCCCGTTTCAAGGATGCAAAGGCCGCCGGGCGTGCAGCAGCGCGTCGAACGCGTCGATGGCCAGCGGCGGCGCAAACAGCTCGCCTTGCGCAAAATCGCAGCCGATCTCCAGCAGCAGCGCGCGCTGCTCTTCGGTCTCCACCCCTTCGGCGATGACTTGCAAACCCAGCTTGTGGGCCATGGTGACGATGGCTTCGCACAGCACCAGTTCGCTGGCCCCGGGCGCCAGCTTGCGCACCAGCACGCCGTCGAGCTTCAGGTAATCGATACCGCACTGCTGCAATTGCGTCAGCGAGGCATGGCCGCTGCTGAAGTCGTCGAGGGCGATCTGCAAGCCCGCCTCGCGCAAGTGCTGCAGGCGTGGCGCCATGCTATTGCCGCTAGGTAAAAGCACATCTTCGCGCATGTCGAGCACGATGGCCGAAGGCGGCACATCAAGCGCCAGCAGCTGGCGCAGCCAGGTGCCGGGCGCCTCGACTTCGCGCTGCAATTCCAGCGACGACTGGTTCAGACACAGCTGCAGCCCCGGCAAGCCGATGGCCTGGCTCTGGGCACGCCAGCGCCGCAGCTGCGCGGTCGCCGTGCGCAGCACCCAGTCGCCGATCTCCACAATCAGGCCGCTGCTCTCGGCCAGCGCCAGGAAATCGGGCGGGCACACGATGCCCCGCTGCGGATGGTGCCAGCGCAGCAAGGCTTCCGCTTTGACCAGTTTGCCGCTACGCAGCTCGACGATGGGCTGGTAATGCAGCTGCATCTGCTGTTCGTGCAGGGCCGTGCGCAAGTCCGCCCCCATGCGCATGCGGTTGACGGCCGCCACCTGCATGGCCGGCGTGAAATAACTGTAGCGGTTGCGCCCCGCGCCTTTCGACACATACATGGCCTGGTCCGCATGCTTGAGCAAGTCCTCGATCGTGCCCGCGTCGTCCGGATACAGGGTGATGCCGATCGAGGCGGAGACGAAGGCCTGCTCCTGTCCCAGCAGGAACGGCGCCAGCAAGCCGTCGAGGATTTGCCGCGCGATGCGGTCGACTTGCTGCAGGTCGTCGAGGTCGGACAGGATCACCGTGAACTCATCGCCACCCAGGCGCGCCACCGTATCCGTCTCGCGCACGCCCACGCGGATGCGCCGCGCCGCTTCGATCAGCAAGATATCGCCCTGGTGGTGGCCGAGGGTGTCGTTGACTTCCTTGAAGTGGTCGAGGTCGATGAACAGGATGGCCACGCGGCTTGCGTCGCGCCGCCCCTGGGCCAGCGCCAGGCGCAGGCGCTCGTGGAACATGCGGCGGTTCGGCAATTGCGTCAGGGTATCGAAATTGGCTTGCTGCCAGATCAGCGCTTCCGTTTGCCGCTTGTCCGTCACGTCTTCCAGCATGCACAGGTGCTGCGGGCCGCCATGGCGCGCCGTGGCGATGGCCGTCACCGAGGCGTCGACCCACACCACGCCGCCATCGGGACGCACGATGCGCTTGGCGTGGCGAAAACCCTGCATGCGCCGCGCCAGCAGCTGCGCCACGTGCGCCTGCTCGCCCGCCACGTCATCGGGATGGCTGATTTCCATCCAGCTCGTCTGCTTCATGTGCTCCAGCGTGCGCCCGGCGATGGCCAGATAGCGCGGATTGATATCCAGAAACTGTCCGCTCACGGTATCGATCAGGGCGATGCCCATGGGCGCCTGCTCGAACATGGTGCGAAAGCGCAATTCCCCTTGCCGGATGGTGTCCTCGGTGCGGCGGCGCTCGCGCGCCAGATTGCTGAAATGAAAGGCGGCCGACACGGCCAACAGGCTGCCCGCCACGCCCAGCGACAGGTACAGCCAGCCCAGGTCCGCGCCTGGCACGGGGCGATACAAAAAACCCTGGTAGGCGCGGCTGTCCGTGGCATTGCGCGGCAGCACGCCCATGGCGGTATACGTATCGGCGATATGCTGCCAGCGCTGGGGATTCATGTAGCCCGGCTCCACCAGCGTAGGCTGCAGCAGTAAATCCATCTGCTGCGCCTCGTACAGCAGGTGCGCGTGGTCATGGCGCTGGCTGTATTTGAGATGGATCAATTGCGCCATTTCCTCGCGGTGCGCCATCGCGTATTGCCAGCCGCGCAAACTGGCCGCGCGGAACGCTTTTACGCGCTCGGGATGGCGGCGCAGTTCGCGCTCGCTGGTAAACAAGTTGTCGCCGTAGAAATCGATGCCGGCCGTGCGCGGCGTAAACTGGTAATAGGGAAATCCCGCCCGGTCCAGATAGTCCGGTTCGTTGGTGGAATACGCGGCAATCGCATCGACTTTGCCCTCGATCAAATCCTCGACCCGGTAGCTGGGCGGCAAGTGGCGCATCTGCTGCGGCGCGACGCCCATTTTCTGCAGGAACAGCGACACTTCATCGGATGCGGACGCCACGTCGGCGGGTGCGCCTATCATCACGGGCGCCCCCTCCAGCTTGCGCACGTCGGGCGCGCCGCCTTGCTGGCGCATCAGCAGCACGCTGGGCGAATGCTGGAACACGACGGCCAGCACCACCACGGGTTTTCCGGCCAGGCGGCTGAGCAACAAGGTGCTGTTGCCCACGCCATATTCGGCCTGGCCCGCCAGCACGGCCGCCTCGGCGCGCGGCGCGCCGCTGCCTTCGAGCAGCGTCACGTCGAGGCCCGCCTCGCGGTAATAGCCTTGCTCAATGGCCGCGTAATAGCCGGCGAACTGGAACTGGTGCGTGAAATTGAGCTGCAGGGAGACGGGTTCCAGCGCCCGGGCTTGTGTGGCCAGACACAGCAGCAGGAAGAACAGGCAGCGCCAGCCGCGCGCCAGCCTGCCGGCGAGCGGCAAGACAAAGCGGAAAGCGTCGGGGGCTTTCATCGGCATGGCGGAACACCACAGGAAGCTGCCGAGCTGGCAGGGGTAAGGCTATTGTAGCCGCCCCTTTTGCCATTGGATAATTATTTCAGTGAGAACAATAGCGTTGATGTTTTTGGCAAACAATGTCGCCATTGTTTGCGCTAGAACACGACGCCGGCGACCAAAATGATGTTGGCATACGGACTGCACTCGCCCGTGCGCACGATGGCGCGCGCGCCCTTGCTCAATTGCTTGAACTCCTCGTGCGTCACCTGGCGCGCATCGGGCAGGGACAAGGCCGCCACCTGGGCCGCCATGGCCGGATTATGCTGCGGCAGTTCGCTGGCGAGCAAATGGTATTCCACCTGCATTTCAGTCAATACCGTATTGACGGTATCGATGAAGCCGGGAATGCCGCGCGTCAGGGCCAGGTCGATCAGGGGCACGCCCGGCTGCGACGGCAAGCCCGCGTCGCCGATGACGAGCATATCGCCATGACCGAGCGACGCGATCAGTTGCGACAGCGCAATATTGAGCAACGGTGATTTTTTCATGGGCGTGGTGTCGTTAGAACAGCTCGTGCAAGTGGGGGATCGAGGTTTGCGCGCCGGGCTTGGTGACGCTCCAGGCGGCAGCGCGCTGGCCTTGGCTAATCGCTTCCGCCTCGTCCATGCCGGACGCCAGGCCCGCCACAAAACCGCCAATGAAGGTGTCGCCGGCGGCCGTCGTGTCGACCGCTTGCACCGCTTCGGCCGGAAACGTGAAATCGCCGCCATACAGGGCCGCGTGCACGCCCTTGGAACCCAAGGTGATGATGACGTTGTCGCTGCCCAGCTTTTGCAGCGCGGCCGCCAGCGCCTTGGCATCCGCGCCTTCCGGGCTGACGCCGGCCAGCATGGCCGCTTCGATTTCATTCGGAATCAGGTAGTCGACCAGTTCCAGCACGCCTTGCGGCAAGCTGGCCGCCGGGGCCGGGTTCAGCACCACGGTCTTGCCCAGCGAGCGGGCCAGTTTAATGGCGTGCACGACGGTGGCCATCGGCGTTTCCAGCTGCAGCACGACGATATCCGCCTGCTCGATCAGCTCTTTCGCCGCGTCGATATGCGCGGGGCTGAGCAGATCGTTGGCGCCGCCGGCGATCACGATGCTGTTCTGGCCATTGTCATCGACGAGGATCGAGGCGATGCCGGACGCGACGCCGGGCAAGGTCATGATATGGCTGTCGATGATGCCGTCGCCCACGAGGGCCGCGCGCAAGGTCGCGCCAAACGCGTCGTCGCCCACGCAACCGACCATGGCCACTTGCTGGGCGCCCGCCACCTTGCCGCTCAGGCGCGCGCAGGCCACGGCCTGGTTGGCGCCCTTGCCGCCAGGAATAGTTCTAAATGCGCCGCCCGTCAGGGTTTCGCCGGGGAGGGGCATGCGCGGCACGCGCAAGACCAGGTCCATATTGATGCTGCCGATAACCACGATCATGATGTCATTCCCATCAGTTCAGTTGCAGGAGAAGAAGTAGGTACAGCAGAAGGTACGGTGGCGGCCACGCTGGAGCCGCGCACGTGCAGTGCGGGGGCGATGCTGCGCTGCTGGCGCGGCAAGGCGGGGTCGGCGATGCGCGCCAGCAGACAGGCCGCCGTGATGTGGCCCAGCTCGCGCGTATTTTGCGCCACGCTGCTCAAGGCCGGATGCACGAAGCTGGCCAGGTCGATATCGTCGAAGCCGACGACGGCCAGTTCGCCGGGCACGGCAATGCCCCGCTCGGCGGCGGCGCGCAAGGCGCCAAAGGCCATCAGGTCATTGCAGCAGAACAGGGCGTCGGGACGCTCGCCCTGGGGCAGCGCCAGCAAGTCCAGCGCGGCCGCATAGCCGCCCGCGCTCGTGAAATCGCCATGCACGCACAGGGCCTCGGCCAGGACCACGCCCGCCTCCGCCATGGCGCCGCGCGCGCCGGCGATGCGCTCATTGGAAATGCTCACTTCACGGGGACCGGCGATGCAGGCGAGGCGCCGGCGTCCCAGCCCCAGCAGATGGCGCGCGGCCAGGGCTCCGCCGGCGCGGTTGTCGACGGCCACGGCATCGATGGCCAGGTCGCTGGGTGCGCGGTCGAGCAGCACGGCCGGCACTTTCATCTTGCGCAGCAATTCGCCATCGCTGTCGGCCAGCGCGGACAAAATCAGGCCGTCGCAGCGCTTGGTCAAGAGCACGTTCAGGTAGTCGCGCTGCTTGGCGGGATCGTCATCGGAATTGCACAAAATCACGCTGTAGCCGGCCGCATAGCAGCTGTCCTCGATGCCGCGCGCCACTTCCGAGAAATACGGGTTCGTATTGTTCGGAATGATCAGGCCGATGGTGCCCGTGCTGCGGCTGCGCAAGGAGCGCGCCAGCGCGCTGGGCACGTAATGCAGTGCCTCCGCCGCCGCCAGCACGGCGCGGCGCGCCTCGTCGCTGACGGGGCGGGTATTGTTGAGGACGTGCGAGACGGTGGTAAACGATACCCCCGCCGCCTGCGCCACTTGCTTGATGGTTGCCATGGGCCAGTATTATGAACGCTCGCCGCGGCGGCGGTAAGTGTCGAGCACGACGGCGGCGACGATCACCAGGCCCGTGACGATGCGTTTCACGGGTTCCGACACGCCCACCTGCGCCAGGCCCGCTTCCAGCACGGAAATGATCAACACGCCGATAAACGTGCTGATGACGGAACCGCGTCCGCCCATCAAGCTCGTGCCGCCGATCACGACGGCGGCGATCACCTGCAATTCCATGCCCACGCCGCCGTTTGGGTCGGCCGCTTCCAGGCGCGACACCTGGAACAGTGCGCCCACGCCGGCCAGAAAGCCCATCAAGGCAAACACCAGCACTTTCGACGGTTTTGTGTTGATGCCGGACAAACGCACGGCTTCTTCATTGGTGCCGATGCCGATCCAGTGGCGTCCCAGCACCGTGCGCGTGAGCACCAGGTGGCCAATGACGACGATGGCGATCGAGGCGATGAAGGCGGGCGACAGGCCAAACGCAATCGGCGAGCTAATGCCGTCCACGGCGCTGCCGATGTATTCCGTGCGCGAATTGGTCACCTGATAGGCCATGCCGCGCGCCATTTCCAGCACGCCCAAGGACACGATGAACGAGGGGATGCGCCAGCCGACGGAAATGAGGCCCGTCGTCGCGCCGCACAGGGCGGCGACGAACATGCCCAGCAAAGCCGCGCTCCACACGGGCCAGCCCCAGTGCACTACGGCCAAGGACAGCACGGACGCGGCCAGCGCCATCACGGAACCGACGGACAAATCGATGCCGCCGATGATCAGCACAAAGGTCATGCCGACGGCCATCACGACCAGGGTCGGGATGTTGTTCGACAGGGTACTCAAGGTGGCCAAAGTAAAAAAGTTTTCGCTGGCAAACGAGAACAGCACGCACATGGCCAGCAAAGCGCCGATCAGGCCCGCATAGTTTTTCAGGTCGGCCAGGCTGCGCTGCAGATACGAAGGAGAGGAGTTGGAGGTCATGGGAATCTTTCCGGCGGATCAGGCCGCAGCTGGAGTGGAGTTGGGGGTCAAATAGCCGGAGAAGGCGGCCGACAGCAGCGCGTCCTGGCTCCAGGCACCGCGCTCGAAGGTGTCGACGATGCTGCCCGCGCTCATGACGGCGATGCGGTCGCAGATCAGCATCAGTTCGCGCAAGTCGCTCGAGACGATGACGAGGCCCTTGCCCTGGCGCGCCTGTTCGGCCAGCACCTGATAAATATCAAACTTGGCGCCGATATCGATGCCGCGCGTGGGTTCGTCGAACAGCATCACGGGGCAGTCGCGGTACAGCCAGCGGGCGATCACGACCTTTTGCTGGTTGCCGCCGGACAGCTCGGCCACCGTTTGCGCGCTGTTGCGCGAACGGATGCCCAGGCGCTGAATATAGTCGTCGGCCACCGTCGCTTCGGCCGCGTCGTTGAGCCAGCCAGCGCCACTGACCGTGTCGAGCGAGGCGAGGGTGGTGTTGACGGCGATCGACTGGCGCAGCAACAAACCTTGTCCCTTGCGGTCTTCCGTGATCATGGCGATGCCGGCCTGCACGGCCGCCTGCGGCGAGTGCAAGGCGGCAGGGACTTCGCTGTCGCCGAGGAACACGTCACCGGCATCCGCGCGGTCGGCGCCGAAGATCAAACGCAGCAATTCCGTGCGGCCCGAGCCGATGAGGCCGGCGATGCCGAGGATTTCGCCGGCGCGCAAGTCGAACGATGTCGGCTTGACCACCTTGCCGCGCGCCAAGCCCCGCACGCGCAGCAGCGGCGCGCCTATCGTGCGGCCGCTCAGGTCGACGGCATCGTCGGCCGAGCGGCCCACCATCAGGCTGACCAGGTCGGCGGCGGAGTGGCCGGCGATGTCGTCATCGCACACGAGCTGGCCATCGCGCAGCACGGCGATGCGGTCGGCCACGCGCTTGAGTTCTTCCAGGCGGTGGGAAATGTAGATGATGCACACGCCGTCGGCCTTCAGGCGTTCGATTTGCAGGAACAGCAATTCCACTTCGCGGTGCGTCAGCATGGCCGTCGGCTCATCTAACACCAGCAAACGGCAGGCGCCAATTAAATTGCGCGCGATTTCGATCATCTGCTGGTGGCCGATACCCAGTTCGCCCACGAGGGTCCACGGATCGAGGCCGCCCAGGCCCACTTTCTCCATCTGTTCGCGCGCGTCGCGTTCGAGACGCGTGCGGTCGATGAAGCCGAAGCGCTGCGGCAGGTTTTTCAGGTACAGGTTTTCCGCGATCGACAGGGTGGGAATCAAATTGAGTTCCTGCATCACCATGCGGATGCCCAGCGCCTCGGCCGCGCCGCGCGAGGCGGGCTGGTAGGGCTTGCCGTCGAGCAGCATCGTGCCCGTGGTCGCTTGCTCCAGGCCGCAGATGATCTTCGACAGGGTGCTTTTACCGGCACCGTTCTCTCCCGTCAGCGCCAGTACCTGGCCGGGGGCGAAACGCAGGCCCACGCCGCCCAGCACGGGGCCGACATAGGACTTGCCGATGTTATCCAGGGTCAATAGAGGGATGGCGGCTGATGGCGCCGGGAGGATGTCGGTGGGCATGATAAAACTCCGCGGAAAAAGGCGGCGGGGCCGGCGCCGCAGCCTCAGGCAGAGACGCGGACGCTGGCCCCGGCGGGATCAGACGATCAGGACTTGGCGCCCTTGGCGACCAGTTCGACCTTGGTTTCGATGACGCCACCGAGATCGGCCTGTTTCTTCTTCTGCGCCAGCGCTTTGAGCACGGTGTCGATGCCGAACACGGCTTGCTGCGAACCGAACTGGTCGGCGGTAGCCAGCACGCGGCCATCGGCCAGCATCGGCTTGATGGCGTTGATGTTGTCGTAGCCGACGACGAGGACCTTGCCCGTCTTGCCGGCCGCCTTGATGGCGGACACGGCGCCGATGGCCATGTTGTCGTTACCGCACAGCAAGGCCTTGATATTCGGGTTGGCGTTCAGCATGGCGGCGGCCACCGTATTGGCGGGGGCGATTTCCCACTGGCCCGACTGCACGCTGACGACTTTCGCACCGGCCGCGTTCATCGCGTCCTGGAAGCCCAGGGTGCGCTGCTGCGCGTTGTAGGTGGTGGACACGCCCTCGATGATGCCGACGGGGTCGCCCTTCTTGATCTGCTTGGCTAGGAAGTCGCCGACGACCTTGGCGCCCTTGCGGTTGTCCGGGCCGACGAACGGCACGGTGATGCCCTTCTCTTTCAGCGCGCCCTCGTCGAGCTTGTTGTCGATATTGACGACGATGATGCCCGCGTCGATGGCTTTTTTCAGCACCGGCACCAGCGCTTTCGAATCGGCCGGGGCGATCACCAGCGCGTTGACGCGCGAGACGATCATTTGCTCGACCAGCTTGATCTGGCTCGACGTATCCGTTTCATCCTTGATGCCGTTCGACAGCAGGTCGTACTTGGCGGCATTGGCCTTCTGATGCGCCTTGGCGCCATTTTCCATGGTCAGGAAAAATTCATTGGCGAGCGACTTCATCACCAGCGCCACCTTCGGTTTGGCAGGCGTCTGCGCCATGGCCGGCACGGCGGGCAAAGCACATACCAGGACAGCGGCGGCAATCATTTTCAGGCGAATACGGGATGTCATGAGCGTCTCCAGAGTTGTTGGTCAAACACGTGTACTGCATGCTTTTTAGGAAATTCGTTGCGCGCAAACGTTTGCGCGAAGCGAATAGTGCCTCAATGCCCTATTACAGTGCAAGCAAAACAGTATGTGCGGTGCAGCAAAAAGAGGACGCTCAGAGGGAAACGGGCAGGCCGATGCGACCGGCCTGCCGAGGGGAAATGCGCGGAAGTCAGGCGTTTGTTGCGGGACGGGCGCTGGCCCACTGCACCGCCAGCACGCTGGCCAGCACCAGCAGCAAGCCCAGCATCGACCAGCCCGTCATGGCCTGGCCCAGCAAGGCCCAGCCCAGCACAACGGCCATCAGGGGACTGAGCAGTCCCAGCGAGGAGACGGCCACGGGCGACAGGCGGGCGATGCCGCGAAACCACAAGGCATACGCCAGCAGCGCGCCGGCCAGGCACAGGTAGGCGTAAGCCAATACTTGCTGCAAGGACAGCGCCGGCAACGGTGCGTCGGCCAGCCAGGCGACGGGCGCCAGCATCAGGCCGCCGAGCAGCAATTGCCAGCCCGTCAGCGCCAGCACGGGCAAGTCTGGCTTCCAGCGCCGCGTCAGATAGGTGCCGGCCGCCATGCAGGCCGTGCCGCCCAGCGCGGCGGCGATGCCGATCGGTTCCCACACCGTGCGCGGCGACAACAACAAAACGGCCATGCCGGCCACGCCCAGCACGCTGGCAAGCAAGGCCAGGCGGGCCGGACGGCGCCCTTCCACGCCCCAGGCCAGGCCCATCACCAGCAGCGGCTGGATGGCGCCCACCACGGCCGCCAAGCCGCCGGGCAGGCGGTAGGCGGCCACGAACAGCAGCGCCTGGAACACGCCGATATTGAGCGCCGACAGGATCAGCACGCGGCCCCAGTCGCGCCGCGCGGGCAGGCGCCGCATGATCAGCAGCAACAGCAGGCCGGCCGGCAGCACGCGGATCAGGGCCGCCGTGAAGGGCCGGTCCGGCGGCAGCAGTTCGGACGTGACGATATACGTGGAACCCCAGGTCAAGGGCGCCAGCGCCGTGAGCAGAATATCGCCCCAGGCGGGGCGGACAGAAAAGGCGGACATGTACTATCTCGACATCAAGATAAAAAGCCAGTGTGGGCGCGAACTATCTTGATGTCAAGATAAATAGACGAATGCACCGGCGCCTGGCGGGCGTAAAAAAGCCCGGCAGGGCCGGGCTTCGGGAATGAGGCAAGGCGGCACGCTGCCGCCTGCCCGACGCTTAATCGCGCACGCGCTGCAGCACCGCGACCGGCATGCCGCCGACGGTGAGCGTGGCCACGTTGTTGCTGTTGCTCAGGCTGATCTGCATGGCCATGCCGCCCCCCTCTTCCGAGACGATCGTCACGACATTGCCTTCGGTGGCAAACGTGGCCGTGCTTGCGTTGCCGTTCTCGATAATGCTGTCCTTTGTAAATTCCAGGACTTCGCCGGTCGAGCCCTTCCATTTGCCCACCAGCGGGTGGCCGCCAAAGCGGAACAGGCTTTTCAGCTTGTCCAGCATGCCCGCTTCTTGCGCACCCGAGGCATTGCGCATGGCGCCCGCCATGGCCATGGCGGCCTGGTGCAGTTGCGCACGGTCGGTGACTTGCCATTGCTTGTCGACCAGCGCCAGCGGCAGTTGCACTTCCAGGCCGCCGCCCGGCAAGCGTTGCAGGATCTGCGCGCGGTCCGGCGACTTGACGAGCCATGCCGCTTCATCGCTCAGCGCCAGGGTGGCCGTGGCCATTGCCGTCGGCCGCCCGCCCATCTCGCGCACCTGCTCGTAGCCGCTGACCTTGGCCACTTTCACGCCCTTGGCCACGCACAGCTTGTCGCCGCGCAAGGCGGCCTTGCCCGGCGCGGCCAGCGCATAGACGAATTGCGATTGCGCCAGCCAGCCGCCGCTGCTTTGTTCGACGGGAGCGTTGTACAAGCCGCCACGCACGAGGATATCGAGCCATTGTCGAGTGGAGCTGTCGTACGACGCCACGCGGATTTCTTCCTTCTGGTACGGCAAGTTGGTGAAGCACAGCAGCTTGTCGCGCGCCGCCTCGTCGGCCGCCAGGTGGGCATCGATGGCGCGGCCAAAACTGCTGGCCGACGCCGCTTCCGGCGCCAGCAGCCACGCCAGGGCGCCGCCAGCCACGATGACAGCCGCCAGCACGCCGCCGGCGATGACGACGTGGCGCCGCTTCACGCCGGACAGCGCCGGTATCGCGGCCGGCGCGGGTGATGGGGCTGGCGCGGCATTGACGGCCTTGCCGCACTCGTCGCAAAAGCGCGCGTCGGGCGCGTGGGCGGTGCCGCACTGTTTACAGAATTGCGCCATGGTCTGCCTTACTTGAGTTTATGCGCGCATTCGCCGCAGAACACGTCATCGGACGCGACCGGGGCCTTGCAGCTCGGGCAATGCAGGCTGTCAACCGACGCAGCGGCCGGTGCGGCAGGTGTCGCGGCCTGTTCGGCCAGGGCACGCGCGCGTTCACGCGCTTCTTCGGCTTTCTTCTTGACCGTGGCCAGCCCGTCGTTCAGGCTCGCTTCCGAGGCGCTGAAATCGACATTGCGCGTGGCGTTCAGGTAAATGATGCACACACCCTTGGTAAAGATCAGACCGGGCACCACAGCCGCGGCCGCCATCAGCAAGCCGCCGCCCAGACCGGCTGCGATGATGTAGCCGGAACCGCCACTCAGACCCGAAGCGAGGGAATACATATTCATCTGGCCGCCCAGGCCCAGGATGCCAGCCGACATGCCGCTGGTCAGCGACACGCCGGTACCGACCACGCCAAAGATCAGCAGCGCCACAAACGTCGTGATCAGGAACAGCAGCACTTCCAGCAGGATCACCGACACCAGCTTGGTGCGCACGATCAGGTTCAGGCGGGCAATGATCTGGAACACGGTGGCGCCCGACCACGCGGCGGGGCCGGCCAGCGGCAGCATCACGTAAAACAGCGCAAACACCAGCACGCCCAGCACGATGGCCGACAACGGGAAGACCAGCGTGTACAGCACGGGACCGAGCACGGGGATCTTGCAGACGAACAAAATGATGGCGATGGCGATCATGGCCGCCAGCACGATCAGAAATTCCAGGAACACGACCGCGATCAGGCGGTGGCTCGTGTACAGCGAAACGAGCACGGCATCCACCAGGCTCAAGCCAGGCTGGCCCTGGGCATCGCGCATCAGCAGGATGCCGACGGCGTTGGAGCCGTAAAACATCACGAGGAAGGCCATCAGGCCGCCCAGGAAGCCCAGCAGCACGCTGCTCATGCTGCCGGCGAGCATCGTCAGTACACCACCGACGAGCACGGCGCCGATGAAGGTCAGGGCCAGCAGAGCAATCGCGCGGAAATTCTTGATGGCGTCGGTCGCTTCGATCAGCGAACCGAGCGCGGAGGAAAAGGGAAGAGGTTTAGGTGCTTCTGTGGAAATGGTCATGTCTAGCCTGGATGGGGGTAAATCGGGAACGGAACGGCCGGCATGGCCGCCCCGTGGCAATCAGTGTCAGTAAGCGCGGGCCAGTTGCAGGTCGGACGCAGGCGCCTGGCGCTGGACGATCTGCAGCTTGACGTCCTGGCCGCCGACGCGCTTGCTATTCAGGTACAGGGCCGTGCGTACCGGGTAAATGCCCTGCGGCACGCCTTCAGGCATGGGAATCGAGAAGCCGCCCTTGTAGGCGCCGCTGCCGTTATTGCTGCTGACTACCTTGCGCACGGTTTTGATCAAGTCGCCATTGGGCTTGTACAGGCTCAATTCCTCTTCCACCAGCGGGTTCGGATCGCGCGTGCCGGCCGCCACTTCGATATACGAATTGGTCTGCGCCTTCTGGCCCGGACGCACGGACGATGGCGTAAAGCCCGTCTCGTACTTCACCAGCGTCGACTGCTCGGGCAGCTTGCCCTTGTTGGCCACCTTGTAGTCGGCCTGTACCTGCTGCGACGTCTTGACTTGCTGGCTTTGATAATTCAGGGCCACGCAGGCGAGTGCGCCCAGGCTGGCGCCCAGTGCCGCGCCGCGCACGGTATTGTTGCCGCCGCCCAGCAAGCCGCCCACGACGGCGCCGATGCCGGCCAGCATGGCCGTATTGCATTCGCCGCTGCCCGCTTCCGTGCCGGCGGTGGTGGTATTGCCCGTGGCGCCAGGACCGCCTGGCGCGGCGCAACCGGCCAGCATCGAAGACACGACCAGCAGCGCCACCATGGGCTTGGCAATTTGTTTCAAGTTTTTCACGTTATTCTCCGGAAGGATCAAAAATAGGGGGAAAGCAAGCCGCGCGGCTTACTCGATCTGGATTTGCGACAGCGCCTTGTCTTGCGCTTCCTTCGCCTTGCGCTTGATGTCGAGCGCATGGCGGTTGCCCGTGTCCATGCGCAACACGGCATTCGCATTGGCAATGGCGCAGTCGTACTTGCGCTGGCTCATGCAGTGGCTCGCTTCCGACAGGCTGTCCGTGATCACGCTTTCCAGGCCGCTAGTCTGTTTGACAGGCGCCGCTGGCGGTATCACCTTGACCGGTTTGGCCGGTTTTTCCGCGACGGGAGCCGGTTTTTCCACAGCCGGGGCCGGGGCGGGTGCGGGTGCGGGCACCGGCTCGGGGGCGGGCGCGGCGACAGATGCCGGGGCGGGCGCAGCAGGCGCAACGGCAGGCTCGGCCGCCGTCGCGCCGTCGAGCGCCGGGTCGCTGATGGCCAGCGGCTGCTCGGCGGCAGGCGCAGGTTCCACCTGCGCGGGCAAGACTGGAACAGCTTCCGGCGCCGGCGCTGCCGGCTTGCTTGAGAGAAAATAGTAAGCGCCCGCACCGCCCAGCAGTACTACTGCGGCGACGGCTGCAGCGATCAGTTTCATGCGGCTGCCCGCCGCTGGGCTGTCACTTGGCGTGTCGGCCACGGGAGCTGGCGCTGGTGCGGGTGCGGGTGCGGGTGCGGGTGCGGGTGCGGGTGCGGGTGCGGGTGCGGGTGCAGGTGGAGGATCGGCACGGCGCTTTTCCAGCACGGGCGGTGGCGGTGGCGGCGGTGGCGCGACCGGCTCCGGGATGAAGACGGGAACGGGTTCCGGAACAGCTTGCGTGACCATTTCTGCCACTGGAGCGGGCTCAGGAACGACCACACTCACTGGTTCAGGAATCGGCGCCGGCACAGGTGCCGCAACAGGTTCTGGCGGCAGCACTGGCGCCACGGCAAAGCTGAACGCGCATTTGGGGCAGAACTTGGCATCGGGCTTGCAATCATGGCCGCACTGGCCACAGGATTTGCCCGGCACGGCAGCGGCGGCGGTCGTGGCGGCGGCAAACGTCGTGCCGCAGGAAGAACAGAATTTGGCGCCCGGCTTATTCTCGGCTTGGCAGGAAAGGCATTTCAATTGGCATCTCTTTTCATATCAACGCTGGGAGTCGCGTACGCTGGCGCTTGCCAGAAAGGCAGCATTGTTGCCGTACGGCTAAATATCCAACGAGTATATTTTCAAACACCAAGTTGCCACAAGGGAAAATTGCCTTTTGCTCTATTCAATTTTTAAATATTGGTAAAAATCCGCCGCCGCGGCGGTTTGCCGCCCCATCTTGGTGCGCCCATAGCAAAAAACCCGGCAACGCAGTACGCGTTGCCGGGTTTTTCAGAGGATGCCCGAGGGCCGAAGACTATCTACTTGCGTCCACCCCGTGCCGGCGCGGCATGGCCGCCCTTGGCTGGCGGCTTGCTGCCACGGCCCATCGGCACGGCGGCCGGCTTGGCCTTCGTCTTGATGGTCGACAGAATCGATGGACGCACTTTCGACTCGGCGGCCGACGCTTTGGGCGCCGCTGCCGTGCCGCCCAGGGCGATGCGGTTCTTGCCCGGCGTGACCTTGAACTTGTCCGGCGTGCCGGCGCCATGCGTCTGGCGGCTGCGTTCGCCTGCGGCCAGGCCGCCCGATTCCGACGACGTCCAGGCCGGTATCAAGTGCTTGTCGCCATTGCCGATCAAGTCGCCACGGCCCATGTTGACCAGCGCTTCGCGCAAGATCGGCCAGTTGGCCGGGTCCTGGTAGCGCAGGAACGCTTTATGGGTGCGGCGGATCTTGCCGCTGCGCGCCGTTTCCACCACTTCCGAGTCGGCTGTCACCTTGCGCAGCGGATTCTTGCGCGTGTGGTACATGGTGGTCGCCATGGCCATCGGCGTGGGCATGAAGGTCTGTACCTGGTCCAATTTGAAATTGTTTTTCTTCAGCCACAGGGCCAGGTTCAGCATGTCCAGGTCCGTCGTGCCCGGATGGGCGGCGATGAAATACGGGATCAGGTATTGCTTCTTGCCCGCTTCCAGCGAAAAACGGTCGAACATTTCCTTGAACTCGTCGTAGGCGCCGATGCCGGGCTTCATCATCTTCGACAAGGTGCCCTCTTCCGTGTGCTCAGGGGCGATCTTCAACAGGCCGCCCACATGGTGCGTGACCAGTTCCTTCACGTACTCGGGCGAACGCACGGCCAGGTCGTAGCGCAAGCCCGAACTGATCAGCACTTTCTTGATGCCGGGAATGGCGCGCGCCTTGCGGTACAGGGAAATGAGCTTGCTGTGGTCCGTGCCCAGGTTCACGCAGATGGACGGGTACACGCAGGACAGGCGGCGGCACGACACTTCGATCTCTTTTTCCTTGCAGGCCAGGCGGTACATATTCGCCGTGGGGCCACCCATATCGGAAATGGTGCCCGTAAAGCCTTTGGTTTTATCGCGGATATGTTCAATCTCGCGCAGGATCGACGGTTCCGAACGGCTCTGGATGATGCGGCCTTCATGCTCCGTGATCGAGCAGAAGGTGCAGCCGCCGAAGCAGCCGCGCATGATGTTGACGGAAAAGCGGATCATTTCCCAGGCGGGGATGTGCGCCTTGCCATAGCTCGGGTGCGGGGCGCGCGCGTAGTTCATGTCGTACACGCCATCCATCTCGTCCATGGCCAGCGGCAGCGGCGGCGGGTTGAGCCACACGTCGCGCTCGCCGTGCGCCTGCACCATGGCGCGCGCATTGCCGGGATTCGACTCCAGGTGGAACACGCGCGAGGCGTGCGCATACATGACGGGGTCATCCTTGACGACATCGTACGCGGGCAGGCGCACGACGGTCTTGTCGTGCTTTTCCTTGGCCATGGCCAGGCGCTCTTCGCGGCTCATGATGCGGATGGGCTTGATCACTTCGGCCGATTTCGACGCATTTTCCGTGGCGCAAGCAGTCTTGTCTTCCTGCACCATTTCGTAGGGGCTGTAATGCGGGTCGATCTTGCCCGGCACGTCGACGCGGGTGGAATTGTGCACGCCCCAGTCGTCGCCGGGCAGCCAGCCGGCCGGCACCATGAAGGCCGTGCCGCGCAAGTCGCGGATATCCTTGATGTGTTCGCCGGCGGCCAGGCGGTGCGTCAGGTCGACCAGCGCCCGCTCGGCATTGCCGAAAATCAGCAAATCGGCCTTGGAATCGGGCAAGACGGAACGGCGGACCTTGTCCGACCAGTAATCGTAATGGGCGATGCGGCGCAGCGACGCCTCGATGCTGCCGATGACGATGGGCACGTCGGAATACGCTTCGCGCGCGCGCTGGGCGTACACGGTGACGGCGCGGTCCGGGCGTTTATTCGGTTCGGCATTGGCCGTGTAGGCGTCGTCGGAGCGGATCTTGCGGTCGGCCGTGTACTGGTTGACCATGGAATCCATGTTGCCGGCGGTAATGCCGTAGTACAGGCGCGGCTTGCCGAGGATGCGGAAGGCGTCGGCCGACAGCCAGTCGGGCTGGCTGATGATGCCGACGCGATAACCCTGCGCTTCGAGCAGGCGGCCGACCAGGGCCATGCCGAAACTCGGATGGTCGATGTAGGCGTCGCCCGTGACGAGGATGACGTCGCACTGGTCCCAGCCCAGCGCGTCCATCTCGGCACGCGACATCGGCAGGAAAGGCGCCACGGCAGCGCGGGCAGACCGCTTGGGAACGGTCGCAAATAAATTGGTAGGGGAGCTCATAGGGTACGGATTGTACCGGAATTGGCTATTTCCAACCTGACGGCCTGCTTTTTACTGTTGGATTTCAGTACAAAAAACGTTTATTTTTCAATTACTTGGGAGAAACGGGCCCTTGGGGTCAGACCCGCCGGGTCTGACCCCAGATGCTGCTTTAGGGTTAAATTAAATACCCATATTGGCAAGAATCTCGCCAAGTTCGCGCAAAGCCGGCTCCAGTTTCGGATGCTTGACGGCAAACTTGGCCGACAATTCCTGGCTGCGCTCGGCCAATCCATACGTGGTCGACTCTTCTTCCTGCTCCTGCGCGGCGCGCTTTTCCATCAGCAACTTGATGTCGACATCGAGTTTTTGCAGCAAACCATGCAGTTCTTCATCGACGGGACCGCTGGTTTCCAGTGTCGAATGCAGCTGTTGCAGCGATTCCTTGAGTTTGCTATCCATGTTTTTTCCTGTCAGTCAGTAAATTGCGTGTCCAGGAACAATTGTTCCACCTTGCTCCTGGCCCACGGGGTCTTGCGCAAAAACTTCAGGCTCGACTTGATGCTGGGATCGCTGATGAAGCAATTGATATCGATGTGCTTGGCCAAGCCATCCCAGCCGTAGTGGGCATGCAGGCGCGTCACGATACCTTCCAGGGTAATGCCATTCAAATCTTGCTGACTCATATACTCTTTCAACTGCCTTCTTGTTTACATCTTACTCAATTCTACGCCGCCGGCACGGAAAGCTTGCGTGCGCCAGGTCAACGCAACGCAAGCTTCTGATGAAGACGTCTTACTTGGCGTTCAAGCCCCGGCGTTCCAGCAATGGTTCCACGGTGGCGTCGCGGCCGCGGAAGTCACGGAACAGCTGCAGCGCATCGACGCTGCCGCCGCGCGACAGCAATTTGCTGCGGAACCAGTCGCCGTTCTTGCGCGTCAAGCCGCCGTTTTCCTTGAACCAGTTGACCGATTCCGCGTCCAGCTTTTCCGACCACAGGTAGGCGTAATACGCTGCCGAGTAGCCGCCCGAGAAGCTGTGCGAGAAGTAGCTGGTGCGGTAGCGCGGCGGCACGGGCGCGTAGTCGACACCCGCGTCTTTCAACGATGCCGCTTCAAAGGCCAGCACGTCCGTCGGGATCTGGCTTGGCGCCAGCTGGTGCCAGCGCTGGTCCAGCAAGGCCGCCGACAGGTATTCCGTCGTCATGAAACCCTGGTTGAATTTCTTCGCCGCCGTGACCTTGTCGAGCAATTCCTGCGGCATGGCCGCGCCGCTCTGGTAGTGCTTGGCGTAGTTTTGCAGCACTTCCGGCCAGACGGCCCACATTTCATTGACTTGCGATGGATACTCGACGAAGTCGCTCGGTACGCTGGTGCCGGCAAAGCGCGGGTATTTCACGTTCGAAAACATGCCGTGCAGCGCATGGCCGAATTCGTGGAACATGGTCGTCACTTCATCAAACGTCAATAAGGTCGGCTGGCCGGCGGGCGGCTTCGGAATATTCAACTGGTTGGCGACGACGGGATGCGTGCCCATCAGCGATGATTGCGACACATATTCATTCATCCACGCGCCGCCATGCTTGTTGCCGCGCGCATAGAAGTCGGCGATGAACAGGGCCAGCGGCTTGCCGTTAGCATCCAAAACGTCGTAGACGCGCACGTCCGGGTTGTATACCGGCAAGTCCTTCCGCTCCTTGAAGCTGATGCCGTACAACTTATTGGCGGCAAAGAAGACGCCGTTGTTCAGCACGCTGTTCAATTCCAAATACGGTTTCAGCTCGTTTTCATCGAAATTGAAACGCTGCTTGCGCAGCTTGTCCGTGTAGATGGCCCAGTCGGCCGCTGCCACCTGGAAACCGCCCTTTTCCGCATCGACCACTTGCTGCAGGTCGGCCGCTTCGCGGCGCGCATTCGCGACGGCCGGTTTCGCCAGTTCCGACAGCAGGGTGTTGACGGCCGTCGTGGTCTTGGCCGTCTGGTCTTCCAGCGCATACGCGGCGTAGTTGGCGTAACCAAGCAAGGTCGCCCGTTCGGCGCGCAGTTTGGCCAGTTTCAGCACGATGGCGCGGTTGTCGAACTCGCCGCCCTGGCTGCCGCGGTTCAGCGAGGCATCCATCAGGCGCTGGCGTGTCTTGCGATCCGTCAATACGGCCAGCGGCGGCTGGCCGCTGGTGTTGACGAGGGCGATGACGAACTTGCCCGTCAAGCCCCGTTCCTTGGCGGCCGTGGCGGCCGTATCGATATCGCTGTCCGTCATGCCGGCCAGCTCGGCACGGGTGTCGACGACGATGCTCTTGGCATTCGTTTCCTTCAGCACGTTTTGCGCGAAGGCCGTTTCCAGGCCCGCCTGCTCGGCGTTATAGGCTTTCAGTTTTTCCTTGTCCGCATCGGACAGCTTGGCGCCGGCGCGCACGAAATCCGTGTGATAGCGTTCGAGCAGGCGCAGGGATTCGGCATCGAGGCCCAGCTTGTCGCGCTTGGCGTACAGGGTGTCGATGCGGGCGAACAGTTTCGGGTTCAGCGTGATGGCATCGCCATGCGCGGCCAGTTTCGGCGACACGTCCACTTCCACCGCTTCCAGCACGCTGTTCGTGTTGGTCGAGGTCATGTTGCTGAAGATGCTCTGCACGCGGTGCAGCAGCTGTCCCGTGCGCTCGAGGGCCACGATGGTGTTCTCGAACGTGGCCGGCTGGCGGTTGCTGGCAATCGCATTGACTTCGGCCAGCTGGCGTTTCATGCCTTCGGCAAACGCCGGCGCATAGTGACCATCCTTGATCAGGCCGAACTGCGGCATCTGGAACGGCAGCGGGCTCACTTTGAGCAGGGGATTCTGGGCGCTGACGGCGGCGGCAGGTGCAGCGGCGGCGGCCATGGCGGATGGGGCGGCGTGGGCCAGCATGACGCTGGCGGCGATGACGAGCAGTTGTGGACGGATCATGACATCTTTCAGGAAGCGCGGGGAAGAACCGCGATCGCGTCGCGGGCCAGTGGCAGATCATAGCAGCCTGTCACACAGGCGTCATCCAACATGGGCGATCCTGTGGTGCAGCACGCCAAATGCGCGGTTTACCACGGTTTACAGGCAAAATCCCCAAATAAAAATGGCCGCCAATTGCTTGGCAGCCATTTTTTCATTGACCCGGCCTTGACGCCGGAATCACCCGATTACTTGCCGTTCAAGCCACGGCGTTCCAGCAGCGGCTCGATCTTCGCATCGCGGCCGCGGAAGTTGCGGTAGATGTCGAGCGCGTCGGCGCTGCCGCCGCGCGATAGCAGTTTATTGCGGAACCAGTCGCCGTTCTTGCGCGTCAGGCCGCCGTTTTCCTTGAACCACTCGACCGTGTCGGCATCGAGCTTTTCCGACCACAGATACGCGTAGTAACCGGCCGAATAGCCGCCCGCGAACGCGTGCGAGAAATACGTGGTGCGGTAGCGCGGCGGCGCCGGGGCGAAATCGACGCCCGCTTCCGTCAAGGCGGTTTTTTCAAACGCCAGCACGTCGGTGGGGATCTGTGCCGGGGTCAGCTGGTGCCAGCGCTGGTCCAGCAGGGCCGACGCCAGGTATTCCGTGGTTTTATAGCCCTGGTTGAAATTGTCGGCCGCCGTCACTTTCGCCAGCAGTTCGGCCGGAATGGCCGCGCCCGTCTGGTAGTGCTTGGCGTAGTTTTGCAGCACTTCCGGCCACAGCGCCCACATTTCATTGACTTGCGACGGGTATTCGACGAAGTCGCGCGGCACGCTGGTGCCGGCGAAGCGCGGGTATTTCACGTTCGAAAACATGCCGTGCAGCGCATGGCCGAATTCGTGGAACATGGTGTTGACTTCGTCAAACGTCATCAGGGTCGGCTGGCCCGCTTCCGGTTTCGGAATGTTGAGATTGTTCGCGATCACCGGCTTACGGTTCAGCAAGGTCGACTGGCCCACATAGGCATTCGCCCAGGCGCCGCCGCGCTTGTTGCTGCGCGCGTAAGGGTCGAGCGTAAAGATGGCCAGTTGCGTACCGTCTTCATTGAAGACGTCGTAGACCAGCATGTCGGACGTGTAGACGGGCAAGTCGGTGCGCTGCTTGAAAGTGAGGCCGTACAACTTGCCGGCGGCAAAGAACACGCCCTTGGTCAGCACGCTGTGCATTTCAAAGTACGGTTTCAACTGCGTCTCATCGAAGTTGTAGCGTTCGGCGCGCACCTTGTCGCTGTAGAAGGCCCAGTCGGCGGCGCCCACCTTGAAGCCGCCTTTGCCCGCATCGATGACCTTCTGGATATCGTCCGCTTCGCGGCGCGCGTTGACAACGGCCGGCTTCGCCAACTCGCCCAGCAGGGCGTTGACGGCGGTGGTGTCGTGCGCCGTCTGGTCTTCCAGCGAGTAGGCCGCGTAGTTCGGGTAGCCCATCAGCGCGGCACGTTCGGCGCGCAGCTTTGCCAGTGCCAGCACTTCCTCGGTGTTGTCGAACTCGCCGCCACGGCTGCCGCGCGCTTGCGATGCCGCCATGATGCGTTCGCGCACGGCGCGGTTGGTCAGCAGCGACAGCGGCGCCTGGCCCGTCGTGTTGACGAGGGCGATCACGTATTTGCCATCGAGGCCGCGCTTCTTGGCCAGGCCGGCGGCCACTTCGATGGCGGCCGGCGACAGGCCGTCGAGTTCTTCGCGCGTATCGACGACGACGGCCGAAGCGTTCAATTCCTTCAGTACATTTTGCGCGAACTTGGTCGACAGGGCAGCCAGCTGGCCGTTGTAGGCGCGCAGCTTTTCCTTGTCCGCCGCCGACAGCTTGGCGCCGGCACGTACAAAATCAGTGTAGTAGCGTTCCAGCAGGCGTTTCGATTCCGCATCCAGACCCAGCTTGTCGCGCTTGGCGTACAGGGTGTCGATGCGCTGGAAGAGCTTGTCGTTGAGCATGATCGCGTCGCTGTGGGCCGCCATCTTCGGCGCCAGTTCGCGTTCCAGGCCCTGGATCGTGTCATTCGTGTTGGAACCGGACATCACGGAAAACACGGTGCGCACGCGGCTCAGCAGTTGGCCCGAGCGTTCCATGGCCACGATGGTGTTGTCGAACGTGGCCGCTTTCTTGTTATTCGCAATCGCGTTGATTTCCGCCAGGTTGGCGGCCATGCCTGCCGTAAAGGCGGGCGCGTAGTCGGCGTCCTGCACCTTGTCGAACGGCGGATAGTTAAAGGGCAGGCTGCTCGCTTGCGCAAACGGGTTCGAGGCGGGCAAGGCGGCGGTAGCGGCGGGCACGGTGGTAGCGGCGGTGGCGGCAAAAGCGGCGGCGGCTGGCGCCAGCATCAGGCTGGCGGCGATGACGAGCATTGTAGGACGGGTCATGTCTTCTTTCAAGGAACGCAAGAGAGCCGCGATTGTGTCGCGGGCCAGCCTGAAATAATAACAGCCTGACACACTTGCGTCACCAGCAACTACCGGTGGTAGCGCGCCTGCCAGTGATGAACGGTTTTCATGCGCCCCGCACTACGATGCCGATTTAATAATGCGGCGGACGTTCGTTGACCAGCCCGCCATTCGCCTGCTGCGCCCCGTCGCGCACATGCTCGCCCAGCTTGTGCAGCATCGCTTCCAGCTGGTCGATGCGCTTGCCCTGCTGGTACACCATCTGGTTCAGCGACTCGACCAGATCTTCCTGCTGCGCCAGCTTGATTTCGATATCGACGAAACGTGTTTCCATCTGTTCTGCATTGTCCATGGTGCTCTCGGTGATTCCTGACTGAAAGGGGGCATTCTACCGCCGCAGCGGCGTGCGCCAGGACAAACTGCGTCCATTCGCCGCCGGACGGGCCCCGATTTCTGTTTATTCTTCCTGGATGGGCTCAAGCCGCTTGACGAATGAGAACAAACGATTACAATGAACACACCAACGCGACCCGAACCAGTACTGATCGATACGCGCAAGACGGCCGAATACCGGCGCTGGGAAGACTCCCTGCACGATGTGGCGGCCGCCGCCATCGATGCACGCATCAAGCATTTGCAGCACGGTAAAAAGGGCGACTGGCGGCCAGTGGGCGAAGGCGTGTGCGAGCTGCGTTTTTTACAGACGGGACCCGGCTGGCGCGTGTACTTTCACGAAACGAATCGGGGCACCCTGATCTTGCTACTGCTGGGTGGCAACAAATCGAGCCAGCAGCGCGACATCAAACAGGCGCAAGCGATACTCAAGGACTTGAAAGCCCGGCAGGCAGCCATCCGGAAAGCGGCGGCAAGCCCATCGACAGGAGCACGAAAGAAATGAACCACCATATCGACCATGACACCTTCGACCTCGACGACCTGGAAGCCTTAGGCCTTAGCAAATTTGACCCAACCCAACACCTGACCAGCAAGGCCGCCGTGGCCGCCTACATGAGCGAAATCGTCGCCACCGGTAACGCCGAACTGTTCCAGTCGGCCATGAACGACGTGGTGCGCGCGTACGGCATGGGCAAGGTGGCGGCCCGGGCCGACATCACGCGCGAAGGCGCATATAAAGCCTTGCGCGAAGGCAGCAAGCCGCGCTTTGAAACCATTTTGAAGATGCTCGATGCGCTGGGCATGCAGCTGGCCATCGTGCCCAAAACCACGCCCGACAGCACCGTGGAAGCGTGAACGCTGCTTAAGCCTTCGGCGCGGCCAGCAAGGCCTTCATGCGCGCCAATCTTTCCTTGGGCGAAATCACTTCCGCCTCCGTCGGCACGGCATCGCCCACGTCGAGTTGCATTTCCTTGATGAAGCGCGACGGGTCGCAATGGACTTGCTCGCCCGCCCGCTTGCGCTTCTTGCACCAGGTGACGTGCAAGGTGCGCTGCGCGCGCGTGATGCCCACATACATCAGCCGCCGCTCTTCCTGGATACGCGCGGCGATGGTTTCGGCCGGCGCGTCAGGATCGCCCTTGTGCGGCAAGATCCCCTCTTCCACGCCAACGAGAAATACGTGCGGAAACTCCAGCCCTTTCGACGCGTGCAAGGTGGACATGCGCACGGCGTCCTGCTCTTCGTCCTTGCCCTCGAGCATGGTCATCAGGGCCACCATCTGCGTCAGTTCCAGCACGTTCTTTTCTTCGCCGTCGCGGTCCTTGCCGCCCCTGCCCCGTTCCTTGAGCCAGTTGACGAATTCGAGCACGTTCTGCCACTTGCTTTGCGCTTGCCGTTCCTCGAAGGCGTCATACAGATACGATTCGTAGTGGATTTCCTTCATCATGTCGTCCAGCACTTCGGCCGCGTTGTCGCCGCTGCCGGCAGCGCCGGGACGGCTGGCGCGCGATTCGAGGTCGTTGATGAAGTTGCAGAAGTCGCGCAGCGGCCCCAGTTGGCGGTCCGTCAGCTTGGCCTCGATGCCGCCCTTGAACACGGCCTGGAACAGCGAGCACTGCCACTGCCCCGAGAACGCGCCCAGCACTTCCAGGGTCGACTGCCCCACGCCACGGCGCGGCGTCGTCACGGCGCGAATGAAGGCCGGGTCGTCGTCTTCGTTCGCCAGCAAACGCAGGTAGCTGATGATGTCCTTGATCTCGGCCTTGTCGAAGAAGCTCTGGCCGCCCGAGATCGTGTACGGGATGCGCTCCTTGCGCAGACATTGTTCGATGATCCGCGCCTGGTGGTTGCCCCGGTACAGAATCGCGTAGTCGGAAAATTTGTTCTTGCGCTCGAAATGATCGGCCGAGATCATGATGGCGACCTGCTCCGCCTCCTGCTCATCCGTCTGCATGCCCAGCACCTTGATCGGCTCGCCCAGGCCGTGTTCCGACCACAGCGACTTTTCAAACAGTTTCGGGTTGTTGCCGATGACGGCATTGGCCGCATTGAGCACGCGCATGGTGGAGCGGTAATTCTGCTCGAGCTTGATCACCCTCAAATCGGGGAAATCTGTTTCCAGCGTTTTTAAATTTTCCACCGTGGCGCCGCGCCACGCATAGATCGCCTGGTCGTCGTCGCCCACGGCCGTAAACATCGGCTTCTTGCCGATGCCCGTCACCATCAGTTTGACCAGTTCGTACTGGCACGTATTCGTATCCTGGTATTCATCGACCAGCAGGTAGCGCAAACGGCGCTGCCACTTGTCGCGCACGGGGCCGTTGTTGCGGAACAATTCCACGGGCAGGCGGATCAGATCGTCGAAATCGACGGCCTGGTAGGCGGAGAGCGTGGCCACATAGCTGCGGTAGATGCGCGCCGCGTTGGCTTCATCTTCATCCTTGGCTTGCGCCAGCGCCATGTCCGGATCGATCAGGCCATTTTTCCACAGCGACATGGCATTCTGGATGCCGCGGATCACCTGTTTATCGGTGGTAATGGCGAGGTCTTGCACCAAGGAAAAACAGTCGTCGCTGTCCATGATGGAAAAGCGGTCCTTCAATCCCACGCCATTGGCTTCCTGGCGCAGGATTTTCACGCCCAGCGAGTGAAAGGTCGACACGGTCAACTGCTTGGCCTGGCGCGGCTGTTTCAATAATTTGGCGATGCGTTCCTGCATTTCCAGCGCCGCCTTGTTGGTGAAGGTCAGTGCGGCAATGGTGCGCGGGTCATACCCCCGGTCTTCGATCAGATGGGCGATCTTTTGCGTGATCACGCGCGTCTTGCCCGAACCGGCGCCCGCCAGCACCAGGCAGGGGCCGTCGAGGTAGGTAACCGCTTCGCTTTGGGGCGCATTCAGACCGAACTGTGGTGCTTTGGACATCAGGGTATTTCCGCAGGGAACAGCAGCCCATTGTAACAGCGTCGCGCAGCCTATTTGCATGGCGGAGCATGCCCGAAAAACAGGCAATGGCATTGATATATCGCCATATGCCGCCATCTTGGCCGATGCAATGCGTGCGGCGATGCCACGCCTGGAGTACCATTCCGCCTATATCGCCCGTGCGCGCCCACTTACCGAATGGCAGTCCCATGAAATTTGAACACCTGATTGAAATCAATGATCCGTTGAATCCGCTGATCGACACCTTGACCCTGGAACAAGTGTGGCGCGGCCTCGTCTTGCGCGCCGAGTCGCCGAAGCTGTTCGTGCCGCACCTCGATGAGTGCCGGATCAGCGAGCGCTGCGACGCCGGTTTCGCGCGCAGCCTGCGCTATGGCGAACTGGTCATCAACGACAAGGTGGTGCTGGTGCCGCAACTGCAGGTGCGTTACGAAGTGCCGGCGCAACAGGATATCAGCGCCTCTTCATTGGTCATGACCATCGAGATGCCCGACGAAGCGAGCCTGTGGGTGCGCTTCCAGTACGACGACGGCCACGACGCGGCCACCGATGCGGCCAACGCCCTGTACGACGACTTCCGCCGCTCGGCCTACAAGGAGTCCGACATCGACACGGTGCGCATCATGCGCGAGCTGGCGCTCGAGGGACGGCTCGATGCAGGTCTGCTGAATTAAGCTCCCACGCTAAATTCGTGCGCTGCGGCCCCATAACTGGTCGGGGCGAAATTGCAGTCCCGCCTGCTCCGCGCTGAGCACTTCGCGGATGGCGTGCAAGTCCACGCGCGTGTCGCGCCGCAGCGGCACGTCCAGGCGCGCGCCGCGGGGGCCGACCAGCGACTGCACGTGGGGCGTGGTGGCATTCAAGCCCTTGCGCGTGACGACGCCGATTTCCCCATTGAGTAATTTGACGAAAGTGCCGACCGGGTAGATGCCCAGCTCGCGCACCAGCAGGGACGCCAGCGGCGCATCCAGGGTGGCCTTGTCGGCCATCAACATTTCACGCAAGGCCACGTTCGGCAGCAAAGGCTGGCGGTAGCTGCGCTTCGAGACGCGCGCGCAATAGCGGTCGGCCAGCATGATCAGCCGGGCGCCGATGCCGATCGCCTCGCCTTGCGTGCCCAGCGGATAGCCGCTGCCATCGATATTTTCATGGTGCTGCAGCACGGCCTGCAGCCAGACGGCATCCGTGACGCCGGCCGCGCGCAGCAAGTCGACACCGGCTTGCGGATGGGCGCGCAAATAGGCGCGTTCCTGTGCGTCCAGCGGGCCCGCCTTGTGCTGGAAATCCGCATGGCGTTCCAGCATGCCCACATTCATGCTCAGCGCGGCCAGCAGCACGCTGCGCACGACGGCGTCGTCGAGTTTCAGGGCGCGCGCCAGCAGGGCCGTGATGACGGCCGTGTCGACGCTGTGGCGCACGGCAAAGTCGCCCGCGCCCTGGTTGTGCAGGATGCAGGCCAGCGCCACGTCGGCATCCAGAACAACGGCCTCTTCCACCAGTTGCGCCAGCGGCGCCAGGGACAGGTGGCTGCCCGCCTGCCCGGCGGCGATGACCGGCAAGACGAGGGCCAGGCCCGCCGTGACGAGGTTCAGCATGCGCAGGGCCGATGGCGCTTCCGTGGCCGTGCGCGGCACGTCGGCGCTGGTATCGGCGATGACGCCGCGCGCCAGCAGCAATGCGATCTGGTTTTCGCTGCTGATGACATGGCCCAGCCTGGCCAGCAAGCCGCCCGTTTCGCCATGCACGTCCCAGGGCAGGGCCACGCCCAGGGCGAGTTCTCCCGCGTAAATGCGCCGAATTTTCACATCGTCTCCATCATCGCCTGCACCCGCTTGTTTTTACCATCCTGGCATCAGCGGCATGTGCCAATTGAAATGTTTTTTGCTTTTAATCAATATTTCAATGTGGCAGCGATGATCGCGCAATCATGTGCGCTTGTCTACAAAATTGTATAAATATCAAAATTGCATCAGACGCCAGGCGAGCAGTCGGCGCAGCCCGGCGCGTGTTCCGGGTCTTTTTCCAGGTGCAGCGCCAGTTCGCGCAAGGCCGTGCGCACGCCTTCCTCGATGACGGGGTGGTAAAACGGCATGTCGAGCATGGCGGGCACCGTCAGCTGCGCCTGGCATGCCCAGGCCAGCAAGTGGCCCAGGTGTTCCGCCCGTGGGCCGATCAGCTCGGCGCCGAGAAAGCGCTTGCTGCCGAATTCCGCATACACGCGCAAGATGCCCTGGTTTTGCAGCATGACGCGGCTGCGGCCCTGGTTGCCGAACGACACGGCACCGACTGCAAAGCGGCCCGCGTGACTGACGCACAATTGCTGGTAGGTGGCGCCCACGGTGGCGATCTGCGGCTCCGTGAAAGCGATCGCCAGGGGCGTGCGGCGCAAGCCCGGTTTGACGTCGGGAAAGCGCGCCGCGTTGTCACCCGCGATGCGGCCCTCGTCGGCCGCTTCGGGCAGCAGCGGCAAGGCGTTGTCGGCATCGCCCGCGATGAAGATGGCGCTGTTGCCGCACTGCATGGTGTGCGGATCATGCAGGGGGATGCCGTGGCGGTCGAGCTCGATTTGCGCCGTGTCCAGGCCGATCTTGTCCACGTTCGGACGGCGGCCGATGGCGGCCAGCACGTACTCGAACTGCTCGGTTTTTTCCTGACCCGCATCATCGCGGCTGGTGAGCGCGATACCGCCGCCGTCCGGCGTTGTTGCCATGTGCGCGACCTGGGTCATGAAACGGATATCGAGTTCGCGCGCCAGCACGGCATCGGCCTCCCGCAGCACCAGCGGGTCCGTCAGCTGCGCGACTTTATTACCGCGCGCAAACACCGTCACGCGCACGCCCAGCCGCGCCAGCGCCTGGCCCAGTTCCAGACCGATGACGCCGCTGCCGACCACGGCGACTGACTTTGGCAAGTCCGTCCATTCGAACACGGCGTCGCTGTTGATGACGCGCTCGCCCGCCGCCTGCCACTCGGGCGGCACGATGGGCGTGGAACCGGTGGCGATCACCACGCTGGCCGCTTCGACAAGCGTATGTTCGTCGACCTGCAGCTTGCCCGGCGCAATGAAGCGGGCGTGGCCGCGCAGTTTTTCTTCCTCGGGGATGGCGTTGACGCCGTCGAGCACGAAGCCGACAAAACGGTCGCGCTCGCTGCGCACCCTGGCCATCACTTGCCGGCCGTCGATGCGCACGGGGCCCGGATGCACGCCAAAAGCGGGCGCGGCGGCCACGGCATGGGCCGCCTCGGCCGCCGCGATCAGGAGCTTGCTGGGCATGCAGCCCACGCGCGCGCACGTCGTGCCGTACGGCCCGCTTTCGATCATCAGCACGCGCTTGCCCTGCATGCGCGCGGCCTTGTGCGCCGTCATGCCGGCCGTGCCGCTGCCGATCACGGCCACATCCACTTGTATCGTTTTCATCGTGCTACTTATCTCCGCGTCAGATTGCTCACAGCGTTCGATACTACCCGTTTGCCGAAAATAAGGTTTTACTTTGCTGCAATATGTGTATTAGTATAACTAATCAATTCTAAAATTTATAAGCTGAGCTAATGGGATCACTCGATTATCGCGCGCTGGCCGTGCTGGACGCCGTGGCCAGCCATGGCAGTTTCGACAAGGCCGCCTTGGCGCTGGGCATCACCCAGTCGGCCGTCTCGCAGCGTATCAAGGCGCTGGAAGACGCCAGCGGGCGCTTGCTGATCATCCGTGGCCAGCCAGCCGTGCCGACGGGCCTGGGCCAGCGATTGATCGTGCATCACCGCAACGTCAAGCTGATGGAAGCATCGCTCGACATCGACCTGGGCAACAGCGTCAGCATGCCGGAAATCGCCATCGCCATCGATGCCGACAGCCTGGCCACCTGGTTCCCCGACACTTTATCCGCCCTGCTGGCGCCGCCCCGCTGCCAGCTCGACGTGCGCCTGGCCGACAGCGACAGCGCCCTGCAGATGGTGCGCGACGGCTCCGTGTTCGGCTGCGTGGCGGCCGAGTCCGGCACAGCGCTCGACGCGGCGGCCGCCACCAGCGTCACGCCGCTGGGCACCTTGCGCTATGTCTGCGTGGCCACACCCGTGTTTGCGGGCCACTGGTTCGGCGATGGTTTTATTGCCGAGGCCGTGCAACTGGCGCCGGCCGTCGTGGGCCAGCACGGCTTGCTGGCGCGTTTCCTCGCTGAACAATTGAGCATGCGCGAACCGTTTCCGCACCACACCTTGCCGGTCGAAGCGGCGCGCCGCGCCTGCGTGCTCGATGGCCTGGCCTACGGCCTGATGCCGCAGCGCCTGGCCGCGCAGGCGCTGGCGACGGACAGGCTCGTCGATCTGCTGCCGGGCAGCACCCTGGACGTGCCGCTGAGCTGGCACGCGTGGACCCTGGACACGCCGTTTACCAAGCTGTTGTCGGAACAGATCGTCAAATCGGCGCGCGATTACCTGCAGTAATTTAAATATCGAGCGGGTCCACTTCCAGCGACCATTTCACGCGCGTCTTCATGGCGCGCAATTCCATCAGCCATTCCTTCAGGAACGCCTGCAGCGCGGGCCGCGAGGGCGATTCCAGCAGCAGCTGGGCGCGGTCCACGTTGTAGACGCGCGTCATGCTCATGGGAATCGGGTCATTGATGGTCACCTGCGGATGTTCCATGCATTCCTTGGCCGCCTGCAGGAATTCGATGGCCGTGGCCAGCTCGGGGGCTTCCGCGCGCAGCAGGGCCTGGAACAGATACGGCGGCAGCGCCGCCTGGGCCCGCTCTTCCAGCAGGGTCGTGGCGAAGTGGTCGTAATCGTGGTTGACGACGGCGTCGTACAGCGGATGGCGCGCATAGCGCGTCTGGATCAGCACTTCGGACACGCTGCCGCCTTCCGTCTGCGCAGCCCGCCCGGCGCGGCCCGCCACCTGCATCAATTGCGCGAACAGCCGTTCGCTGGCCCGGTAATCCTGCGAAAACAGGGCCGTGTCCGGGTTCAGGATGCCGACCAGGGTCAGCTTTTTGAAATCGTGGCCCTTGGCCACCATCTGCGTGCCGATCAGGATATCGACTTCGCCCCGGTGCACGGTGTCGAACGCTTCCTGCGCACTGCCCTTCTTGCGCGTGGAATCGGCGTCGATGCGCAAAATGCGCGCCTCTGGAAACAATTGCTGCAAGCCCTCTTCCACGCGTTGCGTGCCCCGTCCCAGCGGCTGCAAGTCGATGTTGCCGCACGTGGGGCAATGGCGGGGAATGCGCAATTCCAGGCTGCAATGGTGGCAACGCAAGCGGTGTTCGGGCTTGTGCAGCACCATGAACGAAGTGCAGCGCGTGCAATTGCTGATCCAGCCGCACGATTCGCAGCAGATCACGGGCGAATAGCCGCGCCGGTTCAGGAACAGCAGCGACTGCTCCCCGCGCTCCATGCGCAGTTTTAATGCGGCGACCAGATGCGAGGTCAGGCCGTCTTTCGGCTTGTCGCGCTCCATGTCGAGGATCTTGACGCGCGGCAAGACCGCATTTTTGACGGCCCGCTCGCGCAATTCCAGCTTGCGGTAGCGCCCCGTCTGCGCGTGGTGCCAGCTTTCCAGCGAGGGCGTGGCCGAACCGAGCACGATGGGAATCTGCAATTGCCAGGCGCGCCACACGGCCAGATCGCGCGCGGAATAACGCAAGCCTTCCTGCTGCTTGTAGGAAGGATCGTGCTCTTCGTCGATGACGATCAGTTTGAGTTTCGGCAAGGACGCCAGGATGGCCAAGCGCGTGCCGAGCACGATGCGCGCCTGGCCCTGGTGCGCGGCCAGCCAGTGCAGCATGCGCTCGCCTTCGGACAGGCTGCTATGCAAAGTGGCCAGCATGACGCCGGGAAAGCGCGCGCGGATATTGCCTTCCAGCTGGGGCGTCAGGTTGATTTCCGGCACTAAAATCAGGATTTGTGCATCGTCCTCGCGCGCCAGCACCTGGGCGCACGCCTGCAGATACACTTCCGTCTTGCCGCTGCCCGTCACGCCGTAAAGCAGGGTCGGCTTGAAACCCTGCGCGCCGCCGATGGCGTCCGCCGCCTCTTGCTGGGCGGCATTGAGCGCCGGCATGTTCAGCGGCGTGCCGTCATGCGCATCGGCCAGCTTGCCCAGCTTCTTGATGGCGCGGTCGAGCGCCACGGTGGTGAGCACGCGCAAATTCTTCGGTAAACCCGGCAAGGCCACTTCACCGAGCGGGCGCTGGTAGTAATCGGCGGCGAAGGCGGCCAGCGCCAGCCACTGTTCCGACAGCGGCGCCAGCTGGCTGCGCACGGCCAGCACGTCCTTCAATTTCGCGGCGGGCACATCGGTGCTGTCGGACACGCCGACGATCAGCCCCATCACTTCGCGCCGGCCGAATGGCACCAGCGCCAGCTGCCCCACTTGCGGCAGCGGCACGGCAGCGCCCGTATCCGCCGCCGCTGTCCAGCGGTAGTCGAACAAGGCGTTCAAGGGCGTGTCGAGCGCGATTTTCAGGATGCACGACGTCAAAATGCACTGCGACATGGGGGTAGGGCCTATCTCAATAAAAAAACGCGCCGCAGGGGCGATGGCGCGGCGGGATGTCCGGCATCAAGCCAGCGGGCCATGATACTTGTTTCATCCGTCAAACGCCTAACGACGGACGGGACGGCGTGCTCTCGTGCCTGAAGAAAATTCTGTGGATAACTTTGTGGACAAAGCAAAATTAACTTTCAGAAAAATGTGGACATAAAATTTCGACTGCCGTCAAGAGCGGCACGCAAGAAAAATTAATCATTTAAAATCAATGGCTTAAAAATTGATGCCCGGGCGGTCACAAATCCACAGGGCATTTCCGCCGCTGTGCATAACTGAGCCATTTGTAATGTATTTATACAGAAATCGGCACCATTTTGAGGCGTCCGATCGGCAAAAACGCGGACGGCATGCAGCAAAATTGACAATTACCGGGCAAGCGTTCGTTTTTACCTGACGGACGGCGAAACATTGTTCGATTATCATGCGCTGCAACATGCACTTCAGGTGAAACCTGAACATCGGCGCTAAGTATCGGTTAACAAAATACTTTTCAATTTTATCCACAGAATCTGTTGATAACTTTGTGGACAATGAAGGAATAAGGCAAGCGAACGAAAGAATAACCTTATCAATAGCAACAAAGTCCGCTAGTCAATGAATTTTTTATTCCTTAATAATCAATCACTTGCAAATCGCCCCCGGGCATGGCTTTGACACTGCCTCTTATTTCCGCAGCAAAAAAAATTGTGCATAAGTCGGTATGTCTTGCTAAGGCGCAGCAAAGAAAAAGGCAGGCTTCCGTTGGAAAGCCTGCCTTTTCTGCCCCTGCGCCAGGGGAAAATGACGACTTACTGGCCGCTGCGCATGGCGCGGCTCATGCTGTGCACGGCTTCCACCATCGCTGCCACGGATTCCGGCGGCGTGAACTGGGAAATGCCATGACCCAGGTTGAACACGTGGCCCGTACCAGCCGATGGCGCGCCGAAGGCGTTGAGCACTTTCGCCACTTCGGCGCGGATCTGCTCGGGGCTGGCGAACAGGATGGCGGGGTCGAGGTTGCCCTGCAAGCCCACTTTATGGCCCACCAGCTGGCGCGCGCGCGTCAGGTTGACGGTCCAGTCCAGGCCCACGGCATCGGCGCCGATGTCGGCGATCTGCTCGATCCACTGGCCGCCGCCCTTGGTAAACACGATGGCGGGAATCTTGACGCCATCCTTGTCGCGTTTCAGCTGCGCCACCACTTGCTGCATGTAGGCCAGCGAGAATTCCTGGTAGGCGCCGTCAGCCAGCGCACCGCCCCAGGAATCGAAGATCATCACGGCTTGCGCGCCGGCATCGATCTGCGCATTCAGGTACTGCGCCACGGACGTGGCGTTGATCGCCAGGATGTGGTGCATCAGGTCGGGGCGGTTGTACAGCATCTTCTTGATGGTATGGAACTCTTTCGAGCCGCCGCCTTCCACCATGTAGCACGCCAGGGTCCACGGGCTGCCGGAAAAACCGATCAGCGGCACGCGGCCATTGAGTTCCGTGCGGATTTGCGTGACGGCCTTGAACACATAGTCGAGCGATGCCAGGTCCGGCACTTGCAAGGCCTTCACGTCCTGCTCCGTGCGCAGCGGGCGCTCGAACTTCGGCCCTTCGCCATCGGCGAAATACAGGCCCAGGCCCATGGCGTCCGGCACCGTCAGGATGTCCGAAAACAAAATGGCCGCGTCGAGCGGGAAACGCTCCAGGGGCTGCAAGGTCACTTCCGTTGCGTAATCGGGATTCTTCGCCAGGCCCAGGAAGGAGCCGGCCCGCTCGCGCGTGGCGCGGTATTCGGGCAGGTAGCGGCCCGCCTGGCGCATCAGCCAGACAGGAGTGTGCTCGGTCGGCTGGCGCAGCAGGGCGCGCAGGAAAGTGTCATTCTGGAGCGGAGCAAATTGTGGCATGGCAGGCAATCGAGCTTGGAGAAGCGGTATTATCGCATCCAATCGCCGCCATTTCATTGATTCCGGTGCCGCTTTGCAGCATTTGCCACGCACAGCGATGACTTTCGTTGTGCCTGCCCTTCCATTATGATGATGAACGCCGCCGCGCTGCCTGACGCCGCCTGGAGGCCCCTCTTCCCACCACGACACGGAGCCCGCATGACCTCGACCGCATCCAGCACCCCTTATGGCATTTGGCCATCGCCGATCAGCGCGGCCATCGTCGCCGCCGGCGCCTCGCCGCTGACGCAGCTGGCCCTGGGAGGAGCGGATGGCGCCGACGTGTTCTGGCTGGCCGGGCGCGCCAGCGAGGCGGGCCGCAACACCCTGCTGCGCCAGCGCGGCGCGCGTGTCGATGAACTCACGCCGGCGCCCTTCAATGTGCGCAGCCGCGTGCATGAATACGGCGGCGGCGCGTATGCCGTTGCCGGCGATACCGTGTATTTCTCGCATTTCGCCGACAATTGCCTGTACCGCGTGGCCGGCGACGCCGCGCCCGAAGCGTTCACCACGGGCGGCAATACGCGCCATGCGGACTTCGTCGTCGATGCGGCCCGTGCCCGCCTGATCGCCGTGCGCGAACAGCATCCGGCAGAGGGCCATGCGCAGCCGGAAAACTGCCTGACCGCCGTCGGCTTCGACGGGCACGAAACGGTGCTGGCGCGCGGCCACGATTTTTATGCGGCGCCGCGTTTGTCGCCGGACGGCAGCCAGCTCGCCTGGATCAGCTGGGACCACCCGCGCCTGCCGTGGCAAGGCACGGAGCTGTGGCTGGCCGACGTGCAGGCGGACGGCAGCCTCGGTTCGCCCCGCCTGATCGCCGGCGGCGCGCGCGAGTCGATTTGCCAGCCGGAATGGTCGCCGAACGGCTTGCTGCACTTCGTTTCCGACAGCAGCGGCTGGTGGAATTTGTACCGTCTGCACGGCGCCGACATCGAGGCGCTGTGCCCGATGGAAGCGGAATTTGCCACGCCGCACTGGACCTTCGGCGGCAGCATGTACGGTTTTCTTTCCGACGACGAGATCGTCTGCACGTATATCCAGTCCGGCATCAGCTACCTGGCGCAATTGAGCGTGACGGCGGCCAAGCTGGAACCGATACCGCACCCGTACCAGGAAATCCGCGAACTGCGCGTGGGGCCCGGCTTCGTCGCGCTGCTCGGCGGCAGTCCCACCATCGCGCTGGAACTGGCGCGCATCGACCTGTCGAACCATGAACTGGAAGTGCTGGCGCAGTCGATCACGGCCTTGCCCGCGCTGGCGTACCTGTCCGTGCCGCGCAGCTTGAGTTTTACCAGCAGCAATGGCCGCACGGCGCACGCCTTCTTTTATCCGCCGAAAAATGACGACGTGCAGGCGCCGGCAGGCACCTTGCCGCCCGTGATCGTCATCAGTCATGGCGGTCCCACGAGCATGGCCAGCAATACCTTGAAGCTGGCGACGCAGTACTGGACCAGCCGCGGCATCGGCGTGCTCGACGTCAATTACGGCGGCAGCAGCGGCTTTGGCCGCGAATACCGCGACGCGCTGCGCGGGCAATGGGGCATCGTCGACGTGGAAGACTGCATCGCCGGCGCCCGCTACCTGGCCGCCGAGGGCCTGGCCGACCCCGAGCGCCTGATTATCCGCGGCGGCAGCGCGGGCGGCCTGACGACCCTGTGCGCCTTGACCTTCCACGACGTCTTCAAGGCCGGCGCCAGCTACTATGGCGTATCCGACCTGAAGGGTCTGGACGACGATTCGCACAAGTTCGAATCGCACTACACCGATTACCTGATCGCCCCGCAGCCGCAAGCCGAGGCCCTGTACCGCGAGCGCTCGCCCATCCACCACACGGACAAACTGTCGCGCCCGATGATCTTCTTCCAGGGCCTCGATGACAAGGTGGTGCCGCCGCAGCAATCGCAGCTGATGGTCGACGCCCTGCAGGCGCGCGGCGTGCCCGTCGCCTACGTGCCGCTCGAAGGCGAGGGCCACGGCTTCCGCAAGGCGGAAAACATCGTCCGCACCCTCGACGCGGAACTGTATTTCTACCAGCGCGTATTCGGCCTGCCCGTGACGGCCGGCGAGCCACCCGTGCACATCGCCAACTTGTCCGCATGAGCGAACAGCATGTAGACCAACATCTGCTGGACGAGTTCGCCGCCCTGGAGCAGCACGAACAGATGATCCTGGCCTTGCTGGCCATCGCGGGCGAACCCGTGGGCAAGCATGCCGTGTATGAACACTTGCAGCGCGCCAACGTCGTCGAGCCGGACGGCACGCCGTTTGCCCTGCTCACCGTCACGGGCATGCTGCAGCATTTGACGCGGCACGCGCTGGCGTCCGAAGTGGTGGGACGGGGCTATGCCTGCGAAGCGAAGCTGCGCTGGCCCGCCATGCGCGCCGCCATCGAGCACCTGGTGTTCCGCGACCTGTGCCAGGCCATCGAGCTGATCAACCCCGTGCGGCGCAACTGGGATGGCTATGTGGAATTGCGCAGCTACCGGCAAGGCGTGGCGCGCCTGCGCATCGCCCTCTTGCGCAATGACGAGGTGCGCCACGTGGCCGCCATCCTGGCCGCCTGCATGGCGTGCTATGAAGCGCAGCAGCTGCATCCGCTGATCGAGATCTTCGGCCGGCCATTCGAGCCGGAAATGCTGTCTTTCGTCATGCCGCAACTGCAGGATGACATCCTCGCCGTGCTGCTGGGCAACGCCCCGCGCGAACCGGCCACGGCGCACGCCATCCGTACCTACGCGCGCGCGCACCACGCGCGCCAGGCGGCCGCCGGCGACCATATCGGCGCCGCCCTGCCGCTGGCCTTGGCCGAAGACGCCCTGCTATGCGGCGAACTCGACGCGGCCGCGCGCTACCTGGCGGGCCAGCAGGGGCCGCAGGCACTGTTTGTCGACAGCAGCATCGCCCTGTTGCGCGGCGAACATGCGCACGCCGTGGCGGGCTTCGAAACGGCCCTGAAAGGGTTGCGCAAGGAAACGGGCAAGCGCAAGCTGTGCTTTACGGGCATCGGCGGCCACCTGTACGTGCTGGCCCTGCTGCGCGGCAACGATGCCAAGCTGCTGAAAAGCGCGGAGACCTACCTCGATATCGCGCTGCATGCGCAACCGAACCACGACAGCATCGTCTACCAGCAACTCAATACCTTGCGCCTGGTGCGCGCCGGCGTGCTGCAAGCCGATGCGATCCCCACGCGCAGCTGGGAAACGGGACTGCAGGCGCAGCTGTTCCAGGCCTTGCTGTACTACTGGCTTGCGCTACCGCAATTGAGCGAGCGCAAGGATCAACTGCGCCTGTTGGTGCAGCAAGCGGACGCGGCCGGCTACGACCTGATTGCCGCGCAGGCGGCCGGCTTGCTGGGCTTGCTGGGCGAGCCGCAGCAGGAGCGCTACGCCACGGCCAAGCGCGCGCAACACGGTCTGACGGACATGGCGCCGTGGTTCGAGCGCCAGGAAGCGTGGCAGCGCCAGCTGAGCGCCCTGATCAACCTGCAGCAGAACGCGCCCGCCGAAGCCGTCGGCGGCGTCTCGCGCCTCGTGTGGCTGGTGGCGTTCGACCCGCGCTTCGGCCTCACGGCCGTGGAAGTGCGCGAGCAGAAACGCGACGCGCGGGGCGGCTGGAGCAAGGGCCGCGCCATGGGCCTCAAACGCCTGGCCGAAGAGGCGGGCGACATCGATTTCCTCACGCCGCAAGACGCGCGCGCGGCCGGCAGCATCGCGCCGTTCAAACAATATTATTCGTCGGCACCGCGCTATGAAATCGAGCTGGACAAGGCTGCCGTGCTGCTGGTGGGCCACCCGCTCGTCTTCTGGCTCGATCACCCCGACACGCGCGTGGAACTGATCGCCGGCGCGCCCGAACTCCTGATCAAGTCGCACGAGGGACAGCTGTGGCTGGGCATGCAGCCGCCGCTGCCCGACAGCGGCAGCAACGTGGTGGTGCAGCGCGAGACGCCGACGCGCTTGCGCGTGGTGCACATCCTCGACGAGCACCGGCGCATCGGCGCCATCGTGGGTCTGGGCTTGTCCGTGCCCCTGCATGCGGAAAAACAGGTGATGCAGGCCATCGGCGCCATCTCGTCCATGGTCACCGTGCAGTCCGACATCGGCGGCGGCGCCGGCGACGCGGAAGTCATCACGGCCGACCACCGCCTGCACGTGCATTTGCTGCCCTACCAGCAGGGGTTGAAGATGCAGATTCTCGTGCGCCCGCTGCTCGACAACGGCGCCTATTACGCACCGGGCAGCGGCGCCGAAAGCGTGTTTGCCGATGTGGCGGGCCGGGCCGTGCAAGCGCGGCGCGACCTGAATGCGGAACGCGAAGCGCAGCGCCAGCTGATCGGAAAATGTCTGGTGCTGGAAGAGGCGGAAGAAGAGCATGGCGAATGGCTGCTGGGCCAGCCAGCGCTGGGCCTGCAATTGCTGGTGGAGCTGCAATCGCTCGACCCCGCCGGCATGGTCTTGGCCTGGCCCGAAGGCGAAACCATGCGCGTGTCGAAACGCATCGACAGCGGCCAGATGCGCTTGAATATCAAGAGCGAAAAAGACTGGTTTGCCGCCAGCGGCGAAGTGCAGATCGATGAAGACAAGGTGATGGATTTGCGCGCCCTGCTCGATTTGATGCAGAACAATAAAAGCCGCTTCGTGGCCCTGGGCGACAACCAGTTCCTCGCGCTCAGCGACGAGCTGCACCGCCGCCTGTCGGAACTGGCCGCGTATGGCGAATCGCATGCCGATGGCGTGCACATCCACCCGCTGGCCGCGTTTGCGCTGGAAGAGCTGGCCAACGATGCGGGCGGCGTGAAGGCCGACAAGTTGTGGCGCGAGCACCTGCTGCGCCTGCGCGCCCTCGACGATTATCAGCCGCAGCTGCCCAGCACCCTGCAGGCCGACTTGCGCGACTACCAGCTGGCCGGCTACGAGTGGCTGGCGCGCCTGGCGCACTGGGGCGTGGGCGCCTGCCTGGCCGACGACATGGGACTCGGCAAGACCTTGCAGGCGCTGGCGCTGATCCTGGCGCGCGCACCGAACGGTCCCACCCTCGTCGTCGCCCCCACGTCCGTCTGCATGAACTGGATCAGCGAAGCGCAGCGTTTTGCCCCCACCTTGAACATCAAACTGTTCGGCAGCGGCGACCGGGCCGACATGCTCGACACCCTGCAGCCGTTCGACGTGGTGGTGGCCAGCTATGGCTTGCTGCAGCAGGAAGCCACCATGTTTGCCGGCGTGCGCTGGCATACGATCGTGCTCGACGAAGCGCAGGCGATCAAGAATGGCGCCACCAAGCGCTCGCAAGCCGTGATGGCCCTGCAAGGCGATTTCCGCATGGTGGCCAGCGGCACGCCGCTGGAAAACCACCTGGGCGAACTGTGGAATCTGTTCCGTTTTATTAACCCGGGCTTGCTGGGCACCCTGGACCAGTTCAATTTGCGCTTTGCGGGACCGATCGAAAAGGATCAGGACAAGCGGGCGGCGGCCGGCGCGCGCCTGCGGCTGCGCCGCCTGATCGCGCCGTTCATCCTGCGCCGCACGAAGACGCAAGTGCTGTCGGAATTGCCGTCGCGCACGGAAATCGTGCTGGAAGTGGAATTGTCGCCGCAGGAAACGGCGCTGTACGAATCCCTGCGCCGCGAAGCGCTGGAAAAGCTGGCCATGGTGGAAGGACCGGCGTCGAAAAAGGCCATCCAGATCCTGGCCGAGATCATGAAGCTGCGCCGCGCCTGCTGCAATCCGCAGCTGGTGGCGCCGGAGCTGGGCCTGGCCAGCAGCAAGCTGGCCGCCTTCGCCGAACTGCTGTCGGGCTTGCTGGAAAACCGCCACAAGGTGCTCGTCTTCAGCCAGTTCGTCGACCATTTGACACTCATCCGCAAGCACCTGGAGCAGCATGGCGTCAGCTATCAGTATCTCGACGGCAGCACGCCCATGCAGGAGCGCAAGCGCCGCGTGGATGCCTTCCAGGCGGGAGACGGCGACGTCTTCCTGATCAGCCTGAAGGCGGGCGGCATGGGCATCAATTTGACGGCGGCCGATTACGTGATCCACATGGACCCGTGGTGGAACCCGGCCGTGGAAGACCAGGCCTCGGACCGCGCCCACCGCATGGGACAATTGCGTCCCGTCACCATTTACCGTCTGGTGGCGAAACACACGATCGAGGAAGGCATCGTCGAATTGCACCAGCACAAGCGCGACCTGGCCGACAGTCTGCTGGAAGGCAGCGATGCGGCCGCGCGCATGTCGGCCAGTGACATGCTGGGCATGCTGCAGGAAGGGCTGAAGCGATGAGCTTGAAAAAATGCACGGGCAAGCCGCGTTCCATGCGATGATCGTTTTTCCCTGTTTTGATGCCACGCCATGACCGACTATATCGCCACCAGCGCCGGCCAGCGCGCCACCTTTTTGTGCGGCAAATCTTGGACCGCTTATGTCAGCACCTTCATCATCGCCGTGCTGCTGTTCTTTGCCGCCCTGCCGCTGGCCTTCAAGTACAACGCGCGCGCCGCCTTCGTGGTGCTGATCGGCTCGGCGCTGATCGTCGCCTACCGCCTGCTGACCATCCGCAGCTATCAGCTGTACTACGACGAGACGGGCGTGTGGCTGGCGTCCGGCATCTTGCCGTGGAAAAAGAAACTGACGGGCGTGAAATGGCGCGACATGGATGAAGCCGTCTATAAAACCAACTTCTGGAGCTGGCTGTTCCAGTCCTATACGGTAAGAGTCCGCCAGCGCTACACGCAGGAAACGGAAATCCACGCCACCGGCATGGCGCGCGGCAAGGATGCCGTGGCGGCCATCAATGCGCGCCACCAGGACATGCTGCGCGGCAGCGCCATTGTCGTCTAGCGCCGCGCGCGCTCCCGGCGCAAAAAACTGCGCAGCGGCGGCAATTAATGCTAATCTTTGGGCCGCCCAGGCAAGCAAGGCCAACCTTTCAATAGTTGTTTGTTACTTATATTATCAGTTTATTATTTTCTGATACTGACAGACAGCAAAATATTCAAGAGATAAACTATGCTGATCAAAAATAAAGTTGCGCTCGCCGCATTGATGATGGCTTTTACCCTGACACCAGCCAGCGCCGCCAAGAAACCGCAGAAGCAAGGCAAGGCCGGCACCAGCAACAGCAAGAAAAAAACCGTCGCCAAGAAGGCAGCCGTCGTCACGGCGGCCACGGCAGCCACGGTCGCCGCCGTCGCCAGCGAGAACAGCAGCGACCGCTCCATGAATAACCTCAGCGGCCAGTTCCTCACGGCCCTGTGGCGCCTGGACCCGGAAAGCGCGATTTCGGTCGGCAAGTACGATGGCGCCGCCAACCTGAGCATTCCCGACGCGGCCAGCCGCCAGAAGCAGCTGGCCTTCATCGAAGAATGGCTGGGCAAGTTCGGCAAGCTGAATGCCGGCAAGATGTCGGACAAGCAACGCACCGACCTGGCCTTGCTGACGAATAAATTGCAGTCGGACCGCTGGTATCTGACCACCTTCCGCGAATTCGAATGGAATCCCGCCCAGTACAACGTGGCTGGCTCCATCGATTTCATCCTGAACACGGAATACGCGGCCCAGCCGCAGCGCCTGCGCACCTTGCTCAAGCGTATCGCCAGCGTGCCGCAATACTATGCGGCCGCCCGCGCCAGCATCGTGAACCCCACGCGCGAGCACACGCAGCTGGCCATCGCCCAGAGCGCCGGCGTGCTCAGCGTGCTTGACGACCTGAACAAGACGGCACAGGGTTCCATCCTGACGCCGGCGGAAAAACAGCTGTACAACGCGCGCATCGCCGCAGCCCGCACGGCCGTGCAAGGCTATGCGGCCTGGCTGACGGAACAGGATGCCGCGCTGGCGCAGAACGGCAATGCGCGCTCCTTCCGCATCGGCAAAGATTTATATGAACAGAAATTCGCCTACGATATCCAGGCCAGCGTGAGCGCCGAGCAGATGTACCAGAAAGCTCTGGCCGCGCGCGAAAAGCTGCTCGAGCACATGGATAGCCTGTCCGACGAGCTGTGGGTGAAAACCATGGGCAGCACGGCCAAGCCGGCGGACCGCACGGCGAAGATCGGCATGGTGATCGACAAGCTGTCCAGCAAGCACGTGGCCCCCGCCGATTTCGTGCCGGAAATCCGCCGCCAGATCCCGGAATTGCAGGAGTGGGTGACCAGCCACAACCTGCTGACGATGGACCCGAAAAAGCCTCTGGTCGTGCGTGAAACGCCCGCCTACCAGCGCGGCGTGGCCGGCGCCAGCATCGAGGCGCCCGGCCCCTACCGTCCGCAGGACCGCACCTATTACAACGTGACGCCGCTCGACGGCGAAACGCCGGAACAGGCGGAAAGCAGCTTGCGCGAGTACAACCACTGGATCTTGCAAATCCTGAACATCCACGAAGCCATCCCCGGCCACTACACGCAGCTCGTGTACGCGAACAAGTCGCCATCGCTGGTCAAATCGATCTTCGGCAATGGCGCCATGATCGAAGGCTGGGCCGTGTATGGCGAGCGCATGATGCTCGAATCGGGCTATGGCAACAACGCGCCGGAAATGTGGCTGATGTATTCGAAGTGGAACTTGCGCAGCGTCACCAACACCATCCTCGACTACAGCGTGCACGTGCTGGGCATGACGGAAGCGCAAGCGCTCGACCTGCTGACGCGCCAGGCTTTCCAGACCAAGCGTGAAGCCACGGAAAAATGGCGCCGCGTGCAGTTGAGCTCGGTGCAACTGACCAGCTATTTCAGCGGCTACAGCGAAATCATGGACTTGCGCGAACAGCGCAAGCAAGCGCTGGGCAACAAGTTCGTGCTGAAGGATTTCCACGAGCAATTCCTCAGCTATGGCAGCGCGCCCGTGAAAGTCATCAAGGAATTGATGAATTAAGCGGCGCTCGCCGTCAGCTTGCAAAGGGCGCCGCGGCGCCCTTTTTGCATGCGTTTGCGCCGCCGCAAGCCACCGGCTACCCTGTCCATTAAGCTGACGGGAAGGCAGGCGCCACCGCACTCCTCACTGGCAATTGCCGATTTTTCTGCTAGGGTGAGTTCAAGAGCGTCCATGCATATGCCCATCCAGTTCGACACCCTCGATTACGCCAAACGCCTCGCCTCGGCAGGGGTGCCCACGCAGCAGGCGGAAGCCCATGCCACGGCCCTGGGCGAGGTACTGGGCTCGGCCGTCGTCGTGCATGGCGAACTGGCGCTGGAGCGCAATCTGCTGGGGGAAATCAAGCTGGTGTCGCAGAACGTCGATACCAAAGTGGGCGCCCTGGAGATGAAGATCGATGCGCTGGAGCTCAGGCTCGACACCAAAATTGACGCCCTGGAGCAAAAATTCGACGCCCGCCTGGAACGCCTGGACTTGCGCCATGGCGCCGACATGAAACACGTCTACTGGATGATGAGCACCTTGATCCTGCTCAACCTGGGCATCCTCAGCAAACTGATGCTGCAGTAAGCGTGCACTCACTTTCTCGACAATGAAAAAGCCGCTGCTCCCGGGGGAGGTCAGCGGCTTTTGCTTGCGAGTATAGTAAAGCGTCTAGGACGCCTCTTCCGGCGCCTGAGTGGCCTTGACGAAGATGGGCGCCACCAGCAGGCCCAGCTCGAACAGCAGGCACATCGGGATGGCCAGCGAGAACTGGCTGACCACGTCCGGCGGCGTGACGATGGCGGCAATGACGAAGGCGCCGACGATGATATAGGGGCGCACTTCCTTGAGTTTCGCGATGGAAACCAGCCCCATGCGCACGAGGATCACCACCACCACGGGCACTTCGAACGTGGCGCCAAAGGCCAGGCACATCGACATGACGAAATCGAGGTAGTTTTCGATATCCGGCGTCACCGCGATCGACGACGGCGAAAAGTCGCTGATGAAGTGAAACACGCGGCCAAACACAAAGAAATAGCAGAAGGCCACGCCGGCCATGAACAGCAGCGACGAGGAGATGACCAGCGGCGCGATCAAACGCTTTTCATGCGTGTACAGGCCGGGGGCGATAAACGCCCACATCTGGTACAGCACCCAGGGCAAGGCGACGATAAAGGCGATCACCAGCGTCACTTTCATCGGCACGAGGAAGGGCGAGATGACGCCGGTGGCGATCATTTTCGAGCCGGCCGGCAGCGAGGCGATCATCGGCGCGGCAATGAAATCGTAGATATGCGAAGGGCCGGGCCAGTAAAACAGCACGGCGCAGACGACGGCGATGCCGATCGACGCCTTGACCAGGCGGTTACGCAGCTCGACCAGATGCGAGATAAAGGTTTCTTCCACCGGAGATTTGCTACTCATGAGTAAAAGGAGGAGGAACTGGCACGCGGACGGAAACGCGCCACGCGGGCGGCCGCCGACTGCACGTGCAGCTTGCCGCCATGGCGCTGCTTGTACCAGCCAGGGATGGCGGAATTGCGCACCAGTTTCTTGCGGCGGAATTCGCGCGCCTTGCGGGCCAGGTCATCGTTGGTGGCGCGCAGCATGGCTTCATGGGCGTCGTGATACCCCTCATACGAACTGGAATCGCCGCGCCAGGCGTTTTCCACCTCGGCCAGGTTGCCGGAAATCGAATTTTCCACGCCATGCATGGATTTCTCCACACTTTGCTTGACGGAATGGGCCGCCTCCTGCACTTCCTTCTGCAGGTTTTTCAGCTCTTCCATTTCAATTTCGCGCGAGACTTCGGATTTCACCTGGTTCAGGTAGCGTTGCGCGCGGCCATACAGGGTGCCGGCCATGCGCGCCACTCTCGGCAACTTTTCAGGGCCGATGACTATCAACGCAACCACGCCGATGATGGCGATTTTAGAGAGACCGAGATCGATCATAAGCAGACAAGGCTGTTACCGGACGAGGCAAGCGCCCCGCCACGCTATCAGGACTTGCTTTTCTCTTTCGTTTCGACGTCGATGGTGCTTTTGTCGGCCACTTGCGATGGCGCAGCAGGAGGGGTATTGGCTGCCGGCGCGTCATCGTCGCCCTTGACGCCATCCTTGAAGCCTTTGACGGCCTTGCCGATATCACCGCCGATATTGCCCAGTTTCTTGGTGCCGAAGACCAGCATCACGATAACCAGAACGATCACCCAGTGCCAAATACTCAATGAACCCATCACATTCTCCTTGCGGGACGGTGCCCGAATAGCGTCAACCAATGCCGGTAGTATACACGCGAACCCGGCGCACGGCGAAATCAGTGCTGGCCGCGCCAGGGACGGGGACCGCCGTACACATGCATGTGCAGGTGATACACCTCTTGCCCACCGTTCGGGCCGCTGTTGATCATGGTCTTGAAGCCGCCGGCAGGCGTGCCATCGGCGTCATAGCTGACGGCGCAGCCAAATTCGGCGGCGAGTTTCGGCGCCAGGCGCAGCAGCTTGCCCAGTATTTCCGTATGGCTGTCGTCGCAATCGGACAGGCTGGCCACGTGGCGCTTCGGGATCAACAGCAGATGCACGGGGGCGGCCGGGTTGATGTCCTTGAAGGCCAGCAAGTCGTCATCCTCATACACGATGGTCGAGGGAATTTGTTTTGCAGCAATCTTGCAGAAAATACAGTTATCCACGCACGCTCCAGTAGGTCAGTGTTTGTCTGTTTCGCCAGCGTCGCGCAGCTCGTCCTTGCGCGCCGCCTTTTCCTCGAGGCCGGACAGGCCTTCGCGGCGCGCCAGCTCGTCGAGCACCTGCTGCGGCGTCAGGTCGAACTGCGCCAGCATCACCAGCGAGTGAAACCACAGGTCGGCGCATTCGTACAGGACCTTGGACGGGTCGTTGTCGCGGCGCGCATCCTTGGCGGCCATCACCGTTTCCGTCGCTTCCTCGCCGATTTTTTTCAAAATGGCATCATCGCCCTTGGCAAACAGGCGCGCGACATACGAGGTGGCGGGGTCGCCGCCATTGGCCAGCTTGCGCGATTCGATCACGGCGGCCAGGCGTTTTAACGTTTCACTCATTTGCTCTTGCTTTCCGCGTAAATCGTCTCAGGGTCTTTCAGGACGGGGTCGGTGATCTGCCATTCGCCCGTTTTCTCGTCGCCTTCGAACTTCTGGAAGAAGCACGAATGGCGGCCCGTATGGCAGGCGATGCCGCCGGCTTGCTCGATTTTCAGCAAGACCACGTCTTCGTCGCAATCGAGGCGGATTTCCAGCACCTTTTGCGTGTGGCCCGATTCTTCGCCCTTGTGCCACAGTTTCTTGCGCGAACGGCTCCAGTATACGGCTTCGCCCAGCTCCACCGTGCGCGCCAGCGCGTCGCGGTTCATCCAGGCGAACATCAGCACGTCATTGCTGCCCGCTTCCTGCGCGATCACGGGCACCAGCCCGTGCTCGTCCCATTTGACCTTTTTCAGCCACTTGGCATTGCTTGCTACGATGGTTCCGTTCTGCATGTTCTTCTATCCCGCTGATATTGACTTGCTTGTCTTTACGCCAGGCGCATGGGGATGCCCTGCTGCGCCATGAAGCGCTTGGCTTCCTGCACCGTGTGCTGGCCATAGTGGAAGATGCTGGCAGCCAGCACGGCGTCCGCGCGGCCCACCTTGATGCCATCGACCAGGTCTTGCAAGCCGCCCACGCCGCCCGAGGCGATCACGGGAATGCTGACGGCGTCGGACACGCCGCGCGTCAGGCCCAGGTCGAAGCCCACCTTGGTGCCGTCGCGGTCCATGCTGGTGAGCAAGATTTCACCGGCGCCCAGGCTTTCCATTTTACGCGCCCATTCGAACGCATCCAGGCCCGTGGCCGTGCGTCCGCCATGGGTAAACACTTCCCACTTGCCGGGCGACACCTGCTTGGCGTCGATGGCGACGACGATGCATTGCGAACCGTGCTTTTGCGATGCCTCAAACACGAGCTGGGGGTTCGTCACGGCCGAGGTGTTGATGCTGACCTTGTCGGCGCCCGCATTGAGCAGCCGGCGCACGTCTTCCACCACGCGCACGCCGCCGCCCACGGTCAGCGGAATGAACACTTGTGACGCCACCGCTTCGATGATGTCGAAGATCAGGCCGCGGTTGTCGCTCGAAGCGGTAATGTCGAGGAAAGTGATTTCGTCGGCGCCCTGCTCGTCATAGCGGCGGGCGATTTCCACGGGATCGCCCGCGTCGCGCAATTCCGTGAAATTGACGCCTTTGACGACGCGGCCATTGGTCACGTCGAGGCAGGGGATGATACGTTTTGCAAGCATGATGGTATCCAGATTGTCGCCAGGCCAGGACACGCGCAGGCGTACCCCGGCCGGGCAGGCTTAAACGGCGGCGTCGGTCAGTTCGTCGGCGCGTTCCTGCGCCTGCGCCAGATCGATCGTGCCTTCATAGATGGAACGGCCGCAGATCACGCCTTCGATGCCTTCGGCCTGGACCGCGCACAGCGCTTCCACGTCGCCGATGTTGTGCAGGCCGCCCGAAGCGATGACGGGGATCTTGACGGCTTGCGCCAGCTTGACGGTGGCTTCGATATTGATGCCGCCCATCATGCCGTCGCGGCCGATGTCCGTGTAGATGATCGACTCGACGCCGTAGGCTTCGAATTTTTTCGCCAGGTCGATCACTTCGTGGCCCGACATCTTGCTCCAGCCATCGGTTGCCACTTTGCCATCCTTGGCATCGAGGCCGACGATAATGTGGCCCGGGAAGGCGCCGCAGGCGTCGTGCAGGAAGCCGGGACTTTTCACGGCCGCCGTGCCGATGATGATGTAGGTGATGCCGGCGTCGAGGTAACGCTCGATGGTGTCGAGGTCGCGGATGCCGCCGCCCAGCTGCACGGGGATTTCCTCGATGTCGTTTTCCACGGCGAAATCCTGCACGGCTTTCAGGATGGCTTTCACGGCGCCTTCGTTCTTCGGCTTGCCGGCAAAGGCGCCGTTCAGGTCGACCAGGTGCAGCCGGCGCGCGCCCTGCATCAGCCAATGGCGGGCCATTTCGGCCGGGTCTTCGGAAAATACGGTGGCAAGTTCCATATCGCCTTGTTTCAGGCGTACGCAGTGACCGTCTTTCAGGTCGATGGCGGGAATAAGCAGCATGGTCAGTGTGGTTTAAAAGTGAGTGAGAGGCGGAAAAAAAGCCGGAGAGCCAACGTTAAGGTTGCCAGTGAACGAAGTTCTTGTACAGCTGCAAGCCAGCGGCAGCACTTTTTTCAGGGTGGAACTGTGTCGCGAAAATATTATCACGGGCGACGGCGCAGGCGAACGGCGCACCATAGACAGTCTCGCCCACCGTGTGCGCCGCCTCTTGAGGTTGAGCAAAATAGCTGTGCACAAAGTAAAAATACGCGTTGTCGGCGATGCCATCCCACATGACATGGGACGCCGTTTGCCGCACTTGGTTCCAGCCCATTTGCGGCACCTTGAAGCGCGAGCCGTCTTCCTGCACCTGGCCGTCGAGCTGGAAACGCACGACTTTGCCTGGCAGCAAGCCCAAACCGGCCGCGTCGCCCTCTTCGCTGCCGTCGAACAGCATTTGCTCGCCGATGCACACGCCCAGCACGGGCTTGCTGTCGGCGGCGCGCAGCAGCGCCTCCAATACGCCCGATTCGCGCAGGCTGCGCATGCAGTCGGGCATGGCGCCCTGGCCCGGCAAGACGATGCGGTCGGCGCTGTCGATGTCGGCAGCGACACCGGAAATGCGCACGTCGGCGTCTGGCGCCACGGCACGCAAGGCTTGCGCCACCGAGCGCAGATTGCCCATGCCGTAATCCACCACCACAATTTTATTCATGTTTGATCCCGGAATCTACAATATAGCGAGAGCGGCGCTCACAGGCTGCCCTTGGTCGATGGAATGATGCCGGCCGCGCGCTCGTCGAGCTCGGCAGCCATGCGCAGCGCGCGGCCAAAGGCCTTGAACACGGTTTCGCACTGATGGTGGGCATTCGTGCCGCGCAGGTTATCGATATGCAAGGTCACGCCCGCGTGGTTGACGAAGCCGCGGAAAAATTCCAGCGTCAGGTCGACGTCGAAGCCGGCGATCATGGCGCGCGTAAACGGGATGTGGTATTCGATGCCAGGGCGGCCCGAGAAATCGAGCACCACGCGCGACAGCGCCTCGTCCAGCGGCACGTAGGCGTGGCCATAGCGGCGGATGCCCTTCTTGTCGCCGATGGCCTTGGCCACGGCCATGCCCAGCGTAATACCCACGTCTTCCACCGTATGGTGGTTGTCGATATGCACGTCGCCAGTCGCTTCGATATCGAGGTCGATCAAGCCATGGCGGGCGATCTGGTCCAGCATATGGTCGAGGAAGGGCACGCCGGTATTGAGCTTTTGCTGGCCCGTGCCGTCCAGGTTGAGGGCGACGCGAACTTGCGTCTCATTGGTGTTGCGCGTGATTTCTGCGGTGCGGTTCATGGGAGGCTCTGGCGGTAGGCTAAACGAGGGATGCCTTGAAGGCATCGTAAAAAAGGGAATTTTCTTCCGGGGTGCTGACGCTGATGCGCAGGCAATTGGCCAGCGCAGCATGCATTTTACTCATATTTTTAATTAAAACCCTGCGGGCAAGCAGTTTTGCGCAAACATCGTCGGAATCTGCCACACGAATCAGAAGAAAATTTGCCTTCGAGGGAAATACCGTCACGCCGGGCAGCTCCGCCAGGCGCCGTGCCAGGTCGTCGCGCGCGCTGTTGAGCAGAGCCGCCTGCGCGTTGAGCACGTCGAGGTGCTCGAGCGCGAATTCGGCCGCCGCCTGCGTCAGCACATTCACATTGTACGGCGGACGCACTTTCTCGAACTGCGCCAGCAAGGCCGGCGCGGCCGACATGTAGCCGAGGCGGATGCCGGCCAGGCCCAGTTTCGACACGGTGCGCATCACCACCAGGTTTTCATATTCGGGTAGGCGGCCCATGAAGCTGCGCTGCGCGAACGGCTCATAGGCTTCGTCGACGACGGCGATGCCCGTGTCGCCCAGGGCGGCGAGGAGGCGTTCGATATCGGCAGCGGCGAACAGGTTGCCCGTCGGGTTGTTCGGATAGGCGAGGAAAACCAGCGCCGGGCGGTGCGCTTCGATGGCCGCCAGCATGGCCGGCATGTCCAGGCTGAAGTCCGGGTTCAACGGCACGCCGACGAAATCCATGCCGGCAAACTGCGCCGAGCGCGCATACATGACGAAGGCCGGCACGGGCGCCAGCAGCACGGCGCGCTGGCCCGGCGCCTGGCGGGCGCAGGCCATGGCCAGGATGGAAATCAGTTCATCGGAGCCGTTGCCCAGCATGACGTCGTAACCGGCGGGCACGCCCAGTTTGGCGCAGATGGCCGCCTGCAGGCTGGCGTACGACGGCGGATAGCGGTTCAGCGCCACGCCGGCCAGGCGCGCGCCCAGTTCCTCGCGCAGATGCTGCGGCAGCGGATACGGGTTTTCCATCGCATCGAGCTTGATGTAACCGCTGGCATCGGCTACCTGGTAGCTCTTGACGGCCCGCACATCGGCGCGCACGGTGTTGCTGATTAACTGATCGAGGAAAGACATGCTGCAAACACTCCTGATGAAATGAGATGGAGACTAAATGACGACGTCTTCCGGCACGCTAGCGCTGCGCGCCTTGCGGGCCGGCGCTTTTTTCACGGCGGGCGGCTTTTTCGCCGCCGCAGGCTTCTTGACCGCCGCCGGCTTTTTCGCCGCCTTGGCGGGCTTGGCCGCGGGCGATGTGGCCGGTTCGGCCAGCTCCTGCGCGAGGGCCGCCAATCGCTGTTCGATGATGGCGCAGTAGTCGGGATTGAGTTCAAAACCGACGAAATCGCGCCCGCAGCGCTTGGCCGCCAGGGCCGTGGTGCCGCTGCCCATGAACAGGTCGAGCACCACGCCGCCGGGCGGGCACGACGCCTTGACCATGCGCTCGATGATTTCGAGCGGCTTTTGGGTCGGGTGGTCGGCCCGTTCCGGGTGCTCCTTGTGCAGGCGCGACACGCTCCACAAGTCTTTCGGGTTGTAGCCCACTTCCAGCCATTTGGCGCCGATGAAGATCGAGCGCGAACGGGCTTTCTTGGTGGCCGCGTCGTAGGCGATGCGCACCGCGTCAAGGTCGAAGTAGTAATCCTTGCGCTTGACGAAGAAGCCGATGGTGTCGTGCACCGATGAAAAGCTGCGCACGCTGCCGCCCATGGACGGCACGCGGCGATCCCAGATGATTTCATTCATCATCGCCATGCGCTGTTTCAGCATGACGAAGATCTCCGGCGAATAGCGCCAGGTGAGGAAGATATACAGGCTGCCGTTGGCTTTGAGCTTGGGCAGCGCCGAGTCGATCCACTGTTCCGTCCAGCGCAGGTAGTCGGCCACCGACTGCTGGTCCGAGGCATTGCCGTAATCCTTGCCCAGGTTGTACGGCGGATCCGTCAGGATCAGGTCCACCGAGCCATCGGGAATGCGCGCCAGCCCCGCCAGCGCATCTTCGCAATAGACCCGGTTGACCCAGTCCGGCCGCTCCGCCATATTCGTCATGGCTGCGGCTTCAGACGCAGTTCGGCGCTGCGCGCGTGCGCCTGCAAGCCTTCGCCATACGCCAGGGTGGCGGCGACACGGCCCAGGGTTTGCGCGCCCGCCTCGCTGACGTGAATGATGGACGAACGCTTCTGGAAGTCGTACACACCCAGCGGCGACGAGAAGCGCGCCGTGCGCGAGGTCGGCAGCACGTGATTGGGACCGCAGCAATAGTCGCCCAGCGATTCGGACGAAAAGCGGCCCAGGAACATGGCGCCCGCGTGACGGATCTGCTCGGCCCACTGCTGCGGGTTGTCCGCCGAGATTTCCAGGTGCTCGGCGGCGATGGCATTGGCGATCTCGCACGCCTCTTGCATGCTGCGCACCTTGATCAGCGCGCCCCTGTCCTGCAGCGAGGTGCTGATGGTGGCCTGGCGCGGCATCGTCGGCAGCAGCCTGGCGATGCTCTCTTCCACTTTCGCGATGTAGGCCGCGTCGGGGCACAGCAGGATCGCCTGCGCCAGTTCGTCGTGCTCGGCCTGCGAAAACAGGTCCATCGCGACCCAGTCCGGGTCCGTCGTGCCGTCGCACAGCACGAGGATTTCGGAAGGCCCCGCGATCATGTCGATGCCGACGATGCCGAACACGCGACGCTTGGCGGCCGCCACATAGGCGTTGCCGGGGCCGACGATTTTGTCGACGGCGGCAATCGTCTGCGTGCCGTAGGCCAGCGCGCCGACGGCTTGCGCGCCGCCGATGGTGATCACGCGCGTCACGCCCGCGATCGCGGCGGCGGCCAGCACCATCTGGTTTTTCACGCCATCGGGCGTCGGCACCACCATGATGATCTCGCCCACGCCCGCCACGTGCGCGGGAATGGCGTTCATCAGCACCGACGACGGATACGCGGCCTTGCCGCCCGGGACGTAGATGCCGACCCGGTCCAGCGGCGTGATTTTTTGCCCCAGCACCGTGCCATCGGGCTCGGTGTAGCTAAAACCGCGCAATTCCTCGCGCTGGCGTTCGTGGAAGGCGCGGATGCGCTGGGCGGCGATCTGCAGCGCTTCGCGCTGGGCCGACGGCAAGCCGTTCAGGGCCGCCTGCAGTTCGGCTTGCGAAATATCGAAGGCCGCCATTTCCGCCGCGCCGCCATGCGGGATGCGGTCGAAACGGTTGGTGTATTCCAGGACGGCGGCGTCGCCGCGCGTTTTCACGTCGGCCAGGATTTTTGCGACCGACGTTTCAATCGCTGCATCGGTGCCCGCCTCGAACGCCAGCAGCGTATCGAGCGATTGTTGGAAACCTTCCTGGCTTGAATCGAGCTTGCGTATCTGTATCGGCATAATCGGCTTTCTGCTACTGAATGTGTCTAGGCTTGCGAGGCGCGTTCAAACGCCTCGATAATCGGCTGCAAGCGCTCGCGCTTGAGCTTTAATGCCGCCTGGTTAACCACCAGGCGCGACGAAATTTCCATGATGTGCTCGACCTCGACGAGGTTGTTCGCCCGCAAAGTGCTGCCCGTGCTGACCAGGTCGACGATCGCGTCGGACAGGCCGACCAACGGTGCCAGCTCCATCGAGCCATACAGCTTGATCAGGTCGACGTGCACGCCCTTGGCGGCGAAATGCTCGCGCGCCGTGTGCACGAACTTGGTGGCCACGCGCAAACGCGCGCCCTGGTGCACGGCCTTTTCATAGTCGAAACCGGCCTGCACCGCCACCGACATGCGGCAGGCGGCGATATTCAGGTCGATCGGCTGGTACAGGCCTTCGCCGCCGTGTTCGAGCAAGACATCCTTGCCCGCCACGCCGAAATCGGCCGCGCCGTACTGCACGTAGGTCGGCACGTCGCTGGCGCGCACGATGATGACGCGCACGTTCGGATCGTTGGTGGCCAAAATCAGCTTGCGCGAGGTCTCGGGGTTTTCCAGCACCTTGATGCCGGCCGCTTCCAGCAGCGGCATGGTGTCTTCAAAAATGCGGCCCTTCGAGAGCGCCAGGATCAGCTGGGAGCTGTCACCGTTGTTCGATCCGTTCATGCTCGTTCCTTGTTATTTAATACGTACGATGTTCGCGCCGACGGCCGACAATTTGACTTCCATGCGGTCGTAGCCGCGGTCGAGGTGATAGATGCGGTCGATCAGGGTTTCGCCGTCGGCGGCCAGGGCCGCGATCACCAGCGACGCCGAGGCGCGCAGGTCGGTCGCCATCACGGGCGCGCCGCGCAGCTGCTTGACGCCGGCGATGATGGCCGTGTTGCCCTCGATGGTGATGTCGGCGCCCAGGCGGTTCATTTCCTGCACGTGCATGTAGCGGTTCTCGAAAATCGTCTCGGTGACGCGGCTGGCGCCGTTGGCGATGGTGTTGACGGCCATGAACTGCGCCTGCATGTCGGTCGGGAAGCCCGGGTATTCCGTCGTGCGGAAGCTGACGGGGTTCGGACGGGCCGACATCTCGGCGCGGATCCAGTCGGCGCCGAAGGTCATCGTCAGGCCCATGGCGCGCAGCTTGTCGAGCGCCGCGTCGAGGATGTCGGTGCGCACGTTGCGCAGGGTGATGTCGCCGCCAGTGGCCGCCACGGCGCACAGGAAGGTACCCGTCTCGATACGGTCGGCGATCACCGCGTGCGAGGCGCCGTGCAGCGCGTCGACGCCCTGGATCACCAGGCGGCTGGTGCCGATGCCGTCGATCTTCGCGCCCATGGCCACCAGCAGGTGGGCCAGGTCGGTCACTTCCGGTTCGCAGGCGGCGTTTTCCAGGATGGTCTCGCCTTCGGCCAGGGTCGCGGCCATCAGCAGATTTTCGGTGCCGGTGACGGTGATCATGTCGGTGACGATGCGCGCGCCTTTCAGCTTGGCGCACTTGGCGTAGATGTAACCGGCCTCGATGCGGATCTCGGCACCCAGCGCTTCCAGGCCCTTGATGTGCTGGTCGACGGGACGCGAACCGATGGCGCAGCCGCCCGGCAGCGAGACCTTGGCTTCGCCGAAGCGCGCCAGCATGGGACCGAGCACGAGGATCGAGGCGCGCATGGTTTTCACCAGCTCATACGGCGCTTCCAGGGTGTCGATGGCGCTGCCGTTGAGAACCACGCGGTCGCCGTCCTGCTGCACTTTCAGGCCCGTCTGGCCCAGCAATTTGAGCATGGTGGCCACGTCGTGCAGATGCGGCACGTTCGTCAGGTCCAGGTCGCCCGCGGTCAAGAGACCCGCGCACAGGATGGGCAGGGCGGCGTTTTTCGCGCCGGAGATGGCGATGTCGCCGTTCAGGCGGTTGCCGCCGTTGATGAGGAGCTTGTCCATGTGCTTATCCTTGGAATTCTTCAGGTGTCAGGGTTTTCATCGACAGCGCGTGGATTTCTTCGCGCATGCGGTCGCCCAGCGCCGCGTAGACGATCTGGTGACGCTGGATCAGGCGCTTGCCGGCGAATGCGGGCGAGACGATCACGGCCTGGAAGTGCTGGCCGTCGCCTTCCACTTCGAGGTGCGTGCATTCGAGGCCGGCCGACAGGTAGCCGTGGATCAGTTCTGGAGTGGTGGTCACGATAAGTCCTTGATATTGAATAATGTAGTGATGTGATGTGCCGTAATCAATGGCGCAATCTGTAACCGCTTTTCAGCAGGCGGATCGATGCCAGCGCCAGAATCACGAGGAAGCCGGCGACGATGGAAAGACTGATCCAGGGGCTGACGTCGGACACGCCGAAGAAGCCGTAGCGGAAGCCGTCGATCATGTAGAAGAAGGGGTTCAGGTGCGATACCGTCTGCCAGAATGGCGGCAGCGAGTGGATCGAGTAGAACACGCCCGACAAGAAGGTGGCCGGCATGATCAAAAAGTTCTGGAAGGCGGCCAGCTGGTCGAATTTCTCGGCCCAGATGCCGGCGATCAGGCCCATGGTGCCCAACATGGCGGCGCCGAGAAACGCGAAGATGACGATCCACAGCGGCGCGACAAACGACAGGTTGGCGAACCAGCAAGTGATGGCAAACACGCCAAAGCCCACGGCCAGGCCACGCGCGACGGAAGCGAGTACATACGCCGAGAAGATTTCCCAGTGTGACAGGGGCGTGAGCAGCACGAACACCAGGTTGCCTGTGATCTTGGACTGGATCAGCGAGGACGAGGAATTGGCAAACGCGTTTTGCAGCACGCTCATCATCACCAGGCCGGGAATCAGAAAGGCCGTGTAGCTGACGCCGGGGCTCGGCTCCACGCGGCCGTCGAGCACATGGCCGAACACCAGCAGGTACAGCATCGACGTGAGCACGGGTGCGGCCACGGTTTGCGTCGCCACTTTCCAGAAGCGCAGCGTCTCTTTGTAGACGAGGGTGCGAAATCCTGTCGAAATCATACGGTACCTTTATCCATGATCTGCAAGAAGATATCTTCCAGGTCGGCTTGTTGCAATTGCATTTCATCGATCTCGACGCCCGCTTCGCGCAGGCGGGCGAGGATTTTCTCGACTTCGCTGTATTCGTTGACGCGCAGGCTGAACTTGTTCGGCGCCTGCTGTTCTTCCGGGTGCAGCACCAGGTGCCGCAGGTCGGCCGGCAGGCTGCCGTGTTTCAGGTGCACCTGCAGCTGCGAGCCGGCGATGCGGCGGATCAGCGCCGACATGGTGTCGAGCGCCACCACCTTCCCGCTTTTCAGCATGGCCACGCGCTGGCACATGGCTTGCGCCTCTTCCAGGTAGTGGGTGGTCAGCACGACCGTGTGGCCGCCTTCGCGGTTCAGGCGCGAGATGAACTTCCACAGGGTCTGGCGCAGTTCCACGTCGACGCCGGCCGTCGGTTCATCGAGCACGATGACGGGCGGCTTGTGCACCAGCGCCTGGGCCACGAGCACGCGGCGCTTCATACCGCCGGACAGGGCGCGCATATTCGTGTCGGCCTTGCCGGTCAGGTCGAGGTTTTCCATGACCTCGTCGATCCACTTGTCGTTGTTCGGCAGGCCGAAGTAGCCGGACTGCAGGCGCAGGGTTTCGCGCACGGTGAAAAACGGGTCGAACACGAGTTCCTGCGGCACCACGCCCAGGTTGCGGCGCGCATTGCGGAAGTCCTTGACCACGTCGTGGCCGTGGATCTTGACGGTGCCCGCGTCGGGGCGTATCAGGCCGGCGATGATGGAAATGAGGGTGGTCTTGCCGGCGCCGTTGGGACCGAGCAGGCCAAAAAACTCGCCTTCTTCGATGGCCAGCGACACGCCGCCCAGCGCCTTGAGCGATTTATAGCTCTTTTCTACATTCGTTATTTGAATTGCGGTCATGTGCTTGTTTCAAGTGTAATGCGTCTGGTGTGATGCGCCAGTTGCCGGAGACATCCAGGCCGGCAGGCCGGTGCAGGGCGCCACCTTCAGGCGAGGACGGCGCAACAGTCAATTATAGTTGGAAAATTCGTGGAACACTTGGAGATCAATCCGGCGGCGCTGCTGGCCTGCCGGCTTGAAAGCTACTGCTGATGCGGGGAGTGGGACAGGATCAATGATGATGCAGGTCGGACGGGCTGCGTTCGGCGTGGCCGCCGGCGCTGGCGCAGTCGTCGGCCGTCAACGTGCTCGAGACGAGCGAGCAGACGCCATACAGCTTGGTGAGGTTTTTCAGGTTGTTCGGCAGGTTTTTCAGCTCCAGCACGGCGCCCGCATCCTGCGCGGCGCGCTGCCACGTCAGCATGACGGACACGGCGGCCGAATCGACGGCCTTGACGTTGCGCAAGTCGAACTTGGTCTGACCCGAGCGGATGGCGTCCAGACCCTGCTCCAATGCCGAAGTGGCATTGTGCACGGTCAGGGAAGTCAGGGACTGCAAGGTGTCGAGAGAGTCGGGCATGGCGTCGGGCTGCGCTGGTCTGGAGCTGGGTCTGGAGCTATATGATAGCCGATTATTTGGCTTTGGCAGCGGGACGGCTGGCCAGGGCCTTGTTTTTTGCCTGCAAGGTCTTGATCAGGCCATCGATGCCGCCCTTGCTGATCTCGCTGGCGAAGCTGCTTTTGTACGTTTCCACCAGCCACGCGCCCAGCACGTTGATGTCATAGATCTTCCAGCCGGACGGGGTTTTCGCCACGCGGTAGTTCAGGGGCACGGGTTCGCCGCGCGCCACGTTGACCTGCGAACGCACTTCCACTTCCGTGTCAGCCGGGTCGGCGCGCAGCGGCTTGAATTCCACGGTTTCGTTCTTGATCTGCGACAGGGCGCCCGAATACGTGTAGATCAGCAGCGTGCGGAATTCCGCCGACAGCTGCTTTTGCTGGTCCGGCGTGGCGTCGCGCCAGAAGCGGCCGGCGGCCAGGGCCGTCATGCGCTGGAAATCCACGTAAGGCAGGATTTTGCTTTCTACCAACTCGGTGACGCGCTTGATATCGCCAGCCTGGATGGCCTTGTCGTTCTTGGCCGTGTCGATCACGTCCTGGCTGATGCGCTTGACCAAGACGTCCGGCGCTTCGACAGCAGGAGCGGCCTGGGCGGCGGTGGCAAAGGCGATGGTCGCCATCGCCAGCAGTTGTTTCATCAATTTCATGGTTCTACCTTTCATGGTGTTGCTATGCACCGGCTGGCGTTGATCGCAGCCGTGGTGTTTCTGTACGGGAGTTTACTCCTGGGGCCTGGCCTCGGAAGCAACGGTATTGCTACCAGATGTTACGAGGTCCGCTGGCGCCACCTCGGCGGCGGCCGTGGCCGCAGGCGCGTCATTGGCAGCTTGCGGTTTTGCCTCGTACTCCGGCTCGTAATCGCTGCTGTCGTTTTTTGGCACTTTGCGGTCGCGGCGGTCCGTATCGCCATCGAAAACCTTGCTTTCACGCGCTTGCAGGAAGCCGTCGCGGATGAATTCATAACGGTCCAGCGCGGCCGCTTCCATCAGGTTGGTCGCGTCGAGCAGCGCGGCGCGCTTGTCGACCACGCGCGTCACCGTGCCGATATTGCGTACATTGACGGGATCCTTGTAGCGCCATGGGTCGCCCGCGATATCGAGCGGCAAGGCCACCGTGTCGCGCACGGTCGATGGGCCCAGCAGCGGCAGCATCACGTACGGACCCGACTGGACGCCGTACCAGCCCAGGGTCTGGCCAAAGTCTTCGTTATGCTTGGGAATGCCGGCCTGCGACGCGATGTCGATCAGGCCGAGGATGCCGAAAGTCGAGTTCATGCTGACGCGCACGACGTCTTGCAAGCCCGCTTCACCCTTGCCTTGCAGCAAGTTGTTCACGGCACTCCACACATCGGCCAGGTTGCCGAAGAAGTTGCCCACGCCCGTTTGCACGAACGACGGCGTCACCGTCTTGTAGGCCGTGGCGACCGGTTTCAGGGCCACCTGGTCAACGGTATCGTTGAACTTGAACATCGCGCGGTTATACCCTTCCAGCGGGTCGCGCGGATTGGTGCCGGTGGCGCAGGCGCTCACGCTGGCGGCGATGGCCATGGCCAGGCCGATACGCGCCAGGCTGCCTTGGGGTTTCTTGGTCGACTCGCTCATTTGCTGTCCTTTCCTTCCGCTGCCTTGCTGTAGATGAACTGATTGATCAGGTCTTCCAGCACTGTGGCCGATTGAGTACGGGCGATCTTGTCGCCCTCTGCCAGGTTCGCCAAATCGCCGCCTGCTTCCAGGCCGATATATTGCTCACCCAGCAAACCGGCCGTCAAAATCTTGGCCGAGCTGTCTTTCGGAAATTTGTAGCCATCTTCGATATCGAGTTTCACCAGCGCCTGATACGTCTTGTCGTCAAAGCGGATCTCCGCCACGCGCCCCACCACCACGCCAGCGCCCTTGACGGGCGCCTGCGGCTTGAGGCCGCCAATATTGTCGAACTTGGCCGTAATGGTATACGTCTTGCTGAAAGACAGCGAGCTCATATTGCCGGCCTTGAGCGCCAAAAACATCAATGCCGCCACACCCAGCAAGACGAACAAGCCGACCCAGACATCCAAAGATTTACGTTGCATAAACAATCCTAAATAATTTTTACTTGCCGCCACCTGCGCAGAACACTGCCCAGGCCGATAATTTTGTCGCCTATCGGCAATTACTTGCTAAACATCAACGCCGTCATCATGAAATCGAGCCACCACACCATCAACGACGAAATGACCACTGTGCGCGTGGTGGCGCCGGACACGTCTTCCGGCGTCGGCTGCGCCTGGTAACCCTGGAACAGCGCGATGAAGGTCACCGCGATGCCGAACACCAGGCTCTTGATGGTGCCGTTGCCCACTTCTTTCCAGACATCCACGCCGCCTTGCATCTGCGACCAGAACGAGCCTTCATCGACGCCGATCAGCACCACGCCGACCAGGTAGCTGCCGATGATGCCGACGGCCGTGAAGATGGCGCCCAGAATCGGCATGGCGATCACGCCGGCCCAGAAACGGGGCGCCAGCACGCGCTGGATCGGGTTGACGGCCATCATTTCCATGGCCGACAGTTGCTCGCCCGCCTTCATCAGGCCGATTTCCGCCGTCAGCGAGGTGCCGGCGCGGCCGGCGAACAGCAGCGCCGTGACGACAGGGCCCAGTTCGCGCGTCAGCGACAGCGCCACCAGCAAGCCCAGCGACTGCTCGGCGCCATACGTGGTCAAGGTGTAATAGCCTTGCAAACCCAGCACCATGCCGACAAACAGGCCGGAGACGGCGGTAATCACCAGCGAGCGGTTACCGATAAAAAACAGTTGCTCGATCACCAGGCGCGGACGGCGCCACAGGCCGCCCGACGAGGCGATGATGATAAAGAACGAACGCACGGCAAAGCCGAGGTCTTGTACCGAATTGCGCAACCATGCTCCGATCGACGCGAGGAAACGCGCGATCATCGGCCCGCTCCCGCATGCAGGCCCAGGTCGTCGGCCAGCGACTTGCCCGGGTAATGGAACGGCACGGGGCCATCGGCCTCGGCATTGACGAATTGCTTGACGTACGGATGCGTCGACACGGCCATCTCGGCCGGCGTGCCGTGCGCCACAATTTTGCCCGATGACAGAAAATAGACGTAATCAGCGATGGCGAAACACTCCTTCACATCGTGCGATACCAGGATAGACGTGGAGCCCAGCGCATCGTTCAAATTGCGGATCAAATTGGCCGTCACGCCCATGGAAATCGGGTCCAGGCCGGCGAAGGGCTCGTCGTACATGATCAGTTCAGGGTCGAGCGCGATGGCGCGCGCCAGCGCCACGCGGCGGCCCATGCCGCCAGAAATCTCGGCCGGCTTCAATTGCGCCGCATTGCGTAAACCCACGGCGTGCAGCTTCATCAGCACCAGGGTGCGGATCAGCTCTTCATTCAAGTCCGTGTGTTCGCGCAGGGGGAAGGCCACGTTTTCGAACGCCGTCAGGTCCGTAAACAGCGCGCCGTGCTGGAACAGCATGCCCATCTTGCGGCGCAGCTGATACAGCTCGTCGGTTCCCAGCGTATGCACGATCTGGCCGTCCACATTCACGGAACCGGAACTGGGGCGCAACTGCCCGCCGATCAGGCGCAGTACGGTCGTCTTGCCACTGCCGGAGCCACCCATGACGGCCACAACTTTTCCACGTGGGAAATCCATTTGAAGGCCCGATAAAATCGAACGTTCTCCATAGGCAAAGTGTAAATCACGGATCTCAACAAGATTTGGCACGACGAAGCTCACTATTTTAATGGCGTATTGTAGTGCAGAAACGCCAACCTCTGCTGAGACACCCCTTGGGACAGCCCCGTAAAGGGGAAGAATACAACACTAATGAATCGAAAGTCAGATATTGTAGTGGAAATTTGACCTGCGCATCGCGCCCCCATCCGCCGGCGTTCATGGCCGTCCACTTGATAACTAAAATAACAAGGGCCACGCCGCAATCCGCGCCGTGGCCCTGTCAAAAAAACGAACAGTTGCTCGTTAATTAGCGTGGCAGCACGGATGCCCCCATCAGGAACTCATCGACGGCGCGCGCGCACTGGCGCCCTTCGCGGATGGCCCACACCACCAGCGACTGGCCACGGCGCATGTCGCCGGCCGCAAACACCTTGGCCACCGAGGTCTGGTAGCAGCCGGCGCCATCCGTTGTCGCCTTGACATTGCCGCGCGCATCTGTATCGACGCCGAACGCTTGCAACACTTGTTGTACTGGTGAAACAAAACCCATGGCCAGGAAGACCAGATCCGCCTTCATCTCGAATTCCGAGTTCGGCACTTCGCTCATCTTGCCGTCTTTCCATTCGACTCTGCAGGCGATCAGCTTTTCCACCTTGCCGCCCTTGCCTTCGAAACGCTTGGTGGCCACGGCCCAGTCGCGCTCGCAGCCTTCCTCGTGCGAGGACGAGGTGCGCAGCTTGGTCGGCCAGTACGGCCAGACCAGCGGCTTGTTTTCCTGTTCCGGCGGCTGCGGCATCAGTTCGAACTGGGCCACCGAGGCGGCGCCATGGCGGTTCGAGGTGCCAACACAGTCGGAACCTGTGTCGCCGCCGCCGATCACCACCACGTGCTTGCCCGTCGCCTTGATCTGGTCCTTGAGCTTGTCGCCCGCGTTGACCTTGTTTTGCAGCGGCAGGAAATCCATGGCGAAGTGCACGCCTTTCAGCTCGCGGCCCGGCACGGGCAAGTCGCGCGGCTGCTCGGCGCCGCCGGCCATGATGACGGCGTCAAATTCTTTTTCCAGGTCTTCCGGGAAAATGGTTTCCTTGGCCCAGTTGTTCACGTTGGCAGGGAAATCCTTGCCGACCAGCACGCTGGTGCGGAACACGACGCCTTCGGCCTCCATCTGTTTCACGCGCAGGTCGATGTGCGACTTTTCCATCTTGAAGTCGGGGATGCCGTAACGCAACAAGCCACCGACCCGGTCGCTTTTCTCGAACACGGTGACGGCATGGCCGGCGCGCGCCAGCTGCTGCGCCGCCGCCAGCCCGGCGGGACCGGAGCCGACGATGGCCACTTTTTTGCCGGTGCTAAAACTCGCCGGCTGCGGCGTGACCCAGCCGTGCTCCCAGCCCATGTCGATGATTTTATGCTCGATCGACTTGATGCCGACCGGATCTTCATGGATACCCAGGGTACAGGCCGATTCGCACGGCGCCGGGCAGATGCGGCCCGTAAATTCCGGGAAGTTATTCGTCGAATGCAGGATATCGAGCGCTTCGCGGTAGGCGCCGCGGTATACCAGGTCATTCCAGTCGGGAATGATGTTATTCACGGGGCAACCCGTGGTGCAGAAGGGAATGCCGCAATCCATGCAGCGCGCACCCTGCACGGTCGCTTGCGCGTCCGACAGGTGCAAGACGAATTCCTTGTAGTTCTTCAGACGCGCGGCAGGCTCCAGATAGTGTTCGTCCTGGCGCTTGAATTCCATGAAGCCGGTAATTTTACCCACGATGTTTCCTTTGTATTTGGCTGGCGGGGAGCGGCCGGGCCGCTCCCTGGTCATTCATTTGGCAATGAGCTTGGCTGGCTCAGGCGGCGACGGCTTGCACTTCCATGGCGGCGTCCGCTGCCATCTCGATCAGCGCGCGCTTGTATTCGTTCGGGAAGACTTTCACGAACTTGCCGCGCGCCGCAGCCCAGTCGTCGAGCAGGACGCGGGCGCGGGTGCTGCCCGTGTGCTTGAAGTGACGCTCGATCAGGCGCTTGAGGATGACTTCGTCCGCTTCCGGCACGCCGTCGCGGTGCTGCGTGTGCCAGGCGTCGCGGTCGACATGCTGTTCCGCCGCCGACACGACCTTGTCCAGGCTGACCATGGCCGTGTTGCACTTGCTGGCAAAGTCGCCGGCCGGGTCATATACATAGGCGATACCGCCCGACATGCCGGCCGCGAAGTTGCGTCCCGTGTTGCCCAAGACCACCACCGTGCCGCCCGTCATGTATTCGCAGCCATGGTCGCCCAGGCCCTCGACCACCGTGGTGGCGCCCGAGTTGCGCACGGCAAAGCGTTCACCGGCCACGCCGTTGAAGAAGGCTTCGCCGGCGATGGCGCCGTACAGCACCGTGTTGCCGATGATGATGTTGTCCACGGCCCAGCCGCGGAACTCGGTATTGGGCCGCACGATGATGCGTCCGCCCGACAAGCCTTTACCGACGTAATCGTTGCCCTCGCCCACCAGGTCGATCGTGATGCCGTGCGCCAGGAAGGCACAGGCCGACTGGCCCGCCGTGCCTTGCAACTGGATGTGGATGGTGTCGTCCGGCAAGCCGGCGTGGCCGTATTTCTTCGCAACTTCGCCGGACAGCATGGTGCCCACCGTGCGGTTCAAGTTGCGCACGGGCGAGATGAAGGAGACGCGCTCGCCCTTTTCCAGCGCCGCGCGCGCTTGCGCGATCAGCTTGTGGTCGAGCGCCTTTTCCAGCGCATGGTCCTGGAATTCCACGTGGCGGCAAGCCTGGCCATCCGGGGTTTCCGGCTTGTAGAAGATGGACGAGAAGTCCAGCCCCTGCGCCTTCCAGTGCGAAATCGCCTTCGATTTGTCGAGCAAGTCGACCCGGCCGATCAGCTCGTCATACGTGCGGATGCCCAGCTGCGCCATCAATTGACGGGCTTCCTCGGCAACGAAGAAGAAGTAATTGACGACATACTCGGGTTTGCCCGAGAACTTGGCGCGCAGCACGGGATCTTGCGTGGCCACGCCCACCGGGCACGTGTTCAAGTGGCATTTACGCATCATGATGCAACCTTCGACCACCAGCGGCGCCGTGGCGAAACCGATCTCGTCGGCGCCCAGCAGGGCGGCGATGACCACGTCGCGGCCCGTCTTCATCTGGCCGTCGGCCTGCACGCGGATGCGGCTGCGCAAACCGTTCAAGACCAGCGTTTGTTGCGTTTCAGCCAGACCCAACTCCCACGGCGTGCCCGCATGTTTCACGGACGACAGAGGCGAGGCGCCCGTGCCGCCATCGTGGCCGGCAACGACCACGTGGTCGGCCTTGGCCTTGGTGACGCCGGCAGCGACCGTGCCGATGCCTACTTCCGACACCAGCTTCACGGAAATCGAGGCGCGCGGATTGGCGTTCTTCAAGTCATGGATCAGCTGCGCCAGATCTTCGATCGAATAGATGTCGTGGTGCGGCGGCGGCGAAATCAGGCCCACGCCCGGCACGGAAAAGCGCAGGCTGGCGATGTATTCGGACACCTTATGGCCCGGCAACTGGCCGCCTTCGCCCGGTTTGGCGCCCTGCGCCATCTTGATCTGGATCTGGTCGGCCGAGTTCAGGTAGGCGGCCGTGACGCCGAAACGTCCCGACGCCACCTGCTTGATGCGCGAGCGCATGGAATCGCCTTCCTGCAGCGGAATGTCGACGACGATCTGCTCGGCGCCCACGACGGACGCCATGGTGTCGCCCTGGCGGATCGGGATGCCCTTCAGTTCCTGCGTGTAGCGGTTCGGATCTTCGCCGCCCTCGCCCGTGTTCGACTTGCCGCCGATGCGGTTCATGGCCACTGCCAGCGTTGCGTGCGCTTCCGTGCTGATGGAGCCGAGCGACATGGCGCCCGTGGCGAAACGCTTGACGATTTCCTTGGCCGGTTCCACTTCGTCGAGCGGGATCGCCTTGGTCGGGTCGAGCTTGAATTCGAACAGGCCGCGCAGGGTCAGGTGGCGACGGCTCTGGTCGTTAATGATTTGCGCATACTCCTTATAGCTGGAGAAATTGTTGCTGCGCGTGGAGTGCTGCAATTTCGCAATCGCGTCCGGCGTCCACATGTGGTCTTCGCCGCGCACGCGGAACGCATACTCGCCGCCCGCGTCGAGCTTATCGACCAGCACGGGATCGTTGCCGAAGGCCAGCGCGTGCAGGCGCAGCGCTTCTTCCGCCACTTCAAACACGCCGATGCCTTCCACGTTCGAGGCCGTGCCCTTGAAGTATTTGTCCACCAGCGACTTGTTCAGGCCGATGGCTTCGAAGATTTGCGCGCCGCAGTACGACATGTAGGTCGAAATGCCCATCTTCGACATGACCTTCATCAAGCCTTTGCCGACCGCCTTGGTGTAGTTATAGATGGCTTTGTCGCCCGACAGGTCGCCGGGCAAGCCGTGCGCCATCTCGGCCAGGGTTTCCATGGCCAGGTACGGGTGGACGGCTTCCGCGCCATAGCCGGCCAGCAAGGCGAAGTGGTGCGTTTCGCGGGCCGAGCCCGTTTCCACGACGAGACCGGTGGACGCCCGTAAACCCTTGCTCACCAGGTGCTGGTGTACGGTGGACGTGGCCAGCAGCGCGGGGATCGCCACCTGGTCGGCGCAGATGGCGCGGTCCGAGACGATCAGGATGTTGTGGCCGGATTTCACGGCGTCGACGGCTTCCGCGCACAGCGAGGCCAGGCACGCTTCCACGCCTTCCTTGCCCCAGGCCAGCGGGTAGCAGATGTCCAGCTCGTACGACTTGAACTTGCCGCCCGTGTGGGCGCTGATGTTGCGCAGACGCGCCATGTCGTCAAAGCCCAGCACGGGCTGCGCCACTTCCAGGCGCATCGGCGGGTTGACGTTGTTGGTGTCGAGCAAATTCGGTTTCGGGCCGATGAAGGACACCAGCGACATCACCATCGCTTCGCGGATCGGGTCGATCGGCGGATTCGTCACTTGCGCGAACAATTGCTTGAAGTAGTTATACAAAGGCTTCAATTTGTTCGACATGACGGCCAGCGGCGAGTCATTGCCCATCGAGCCCGTCGCCTCTTCGCCGGCCAGTGCCATCGGCGCCATGAGGAATTTCAAGTCTTCCTGCGTGTAGCCGAACGCCTGCTGGCGGTCGAGCAGCGACGGCTGGGCTTTTTCGCCCTGGGCGCGGTCTTGCTTGGCTTGTCCTTCGGCCAGCTTGATCTCGTCGAGCTTGATGCGCACCGAGTTGATCCACGCCTTGTACGGCTTGGCGTTGGCGTAAGTGTTTTTCAGTTCCTGGTCGTCGATGATGCGGCCCGCTTCCAGGTCGATCAGGAACATTTTACCGGGCTGCAAGCGCCATTTCTGGATGATTTTCGATTCCGGGATCGGCAGCACGCCCGATTCCGACGCCATCACCACCAGGTCGTCGTCCGTGACGATGTAGCGTGCCGGACGCAAGCCGTTGCGGTCCAGGGTGCCGCCGATGTGGCGGCCGTCCGTGAATGCCATGGCGGCCGGGCCGTCCCACGGTTCCATCATGGCCGCGTGGTATTCATAGAAGGCGCGGCGGTTGTCATCCATCGTCGTGTGGTTTTCCCACGCTTCCGGAATCATCATCATCATCGCCTGGGCGATCGGGTAGCCGGCCATCAGCAGCAATTCCAGCGCATTGTCGAAGCAGGCCGTGTCGGACTGGCCTTCATAGATCAGCGGGAACAGTTTCTGCAGGTCGTCGCCCAGCACGGCCGACTTCATCACGCCTTCGCGCGCGCGCATCCAGTTGAAGTTGCCTTTCACCGTGTTGATCTCGCCGTTATGGGCGATCAGGCGGTACGGGTGGGCCAGCGGCCATTCGGGGAAGGTATTCGTCGAGAAACGCTGGTGCACCAGCGCCAGGGCCGAGATGCAGCGCGCGTCCTGCAAGTCCTTGTAGTACACGCCCACCTGGTCGGCCAGCAGCAAGCCTTTGTAGACGATGGTACGGGCCGACATCGACGGCACGAAGAATTCCTTGCCGTGCAACAGCTTCAAGGCCTGGATGGCGTGGCCCGACGATTTGCGGATCACATACAGTTTGCGCTCGAGCGCGTCGGTGACCATGATGTCCGGGCCGCGGCCGATGAAGATCTGGCGGATGACCGGTTCCTTGGCGCGCACGGTGGGCGACATCGGCATGTCCGTATCGATGGGCACGTTGCGCCAGCCCAGCACGACCTGGCCCTCGATGCGCACGGCGCGTTCGATTTCCTGTTCGCAGGCGATGCGCGACGCGTGTTCCTTCGGCAGGAAGACCATGCCCACGCCGTATTCGCCAGGCGGCGGCAATTCCACGCCCTGCTTGGCCATTTCTTCGCGGTAGTACTGGTCGGGAATCTGGATCAGGATGCCGGCGCCATCGCCCATCAGCGCATCGGCGCCCACGGCGCCCCGGTGATCGAGGTTTTTCAGAATCAGCAAACCCTGTTCGACGATCGAATGGGTCTTGTTGCCCTTGATATGGGCGACGAAACCGACGCCGCAGGCATCGTGTTCATTGGCTGGGTCGTACAGGCCTTGCGCTTTCATGGGCTTCTCCGCTGCATATGACTATCGAAAAACTAGAGTAGTGCAACGCAACAAAAAACTCAACCAGAACAATTAGGGTCGGAGTCGAATTAAATTCGATTCCGTCGCTCTAAAAATTTAATAGGGACATAGTCGAAGCCATTTCAATAAAACGTCAGAAAGAAACCATTTTTTGTTTTAAATGCGAATGCTTTTCAATTGGCGTCCGTTGCGGCCGCGACTTTGCGGGGACGGCCCCGCTTGGCCGGCAGTACTTGCCGCTGCATTTTCTGCTCCAGCGCCTGCTTGAAAGCGTCGGAACCAAGCGGCCAGCCCTTCAAAACAGCCTGTTCCACGGTTTTCACCTCGCTGCTGCCCAGTCCCTGCTCGAACAGGCGCAGATACGCCGCCTCGCGGTCGAACGGCGTGTTGCCCAGCGCCCAGTACAGCGCATGGTCGGTGATGACGGGATCGGGCCGCACACCGGCGTGGTGGGCATAGCTGGACCAGCTGTAATCGAGCGCCTGGCCCGCCAACCTCGTTTGCACGGGCACGCATTCCAGGTAACGGCAGCAAGTAAGGAAGAAATTGTCGGGATCGATGACGGAAGTTTTGTAGCGTCCCTGCCACAGCGCCCCTTCACGGCCGTATTTCTGGTTGAAATACGGCACGTAATAGCGTCCCAGCCACTGCATCAGCTGTCCCAGTCCCGTCGCATCGGCTGGCGTCGCCAATAAATGTAGCTGATCTGGCAATAAAACGTAGGCATGGATGGCCACCTTGAACATTTTCGCGCCCGTTTTCAGCCAGGACAGAAATTGGGCATAGTCCGCCGCGTCCTGGAACACGCTCTGGCGGTTGCTGCCGCGCTGGATCACGTAATGGGGTAGTGCGGGAATGATGAGGCGGGGCAAACGGGCCATGGCAAAATCGAAAAGTGAAGGCTAAGGCCTTGATTTTACACACTTGCGAGCGCAGGACGCGACTCTGACCCTGTTTTATTTGAAATGCTGGAAAAAGCGATTGACTCTGTCCCTGAATTGTCCTGCAGGAGACTATGCACCTTCGCAGGCGGCAAGTTGGTAGTCCCAACGACCACCATGATCGAGGCAACTATCAATTTTCCACTCCTTGCGCAGCCAGAGAGCGGCACTGGCCAGTGCAACGATCAACAACAGGCCAGATAGGAATCGCCGTTTCATGCTACTGGCCGCCTCTGGCGGTCAGGACAGGTTAAAACTGGCCGACAGGCTGTAGCCCTCGCCATACGCGCTGCGCAGCGGCAAGTCCTGGCCCAGGCCGGTCTTGGCTTTCTTGCGCAGGCGGTACACGAGCATGTCGACCCGGCGGCCCGCATCGGGATCTTCGCCGCCCATGCAGGCCACGATGACGTCGCGCGGCACGGGGCGGGTATTGATGGTCAGCAGGTGCAGGAAGTTGAATTCTTTTTCCGTCAGGGCGATGACGGCGCCCATCAATTCAAGTTGGCGAGCGCTTACTTTCAAGGTCCACTTGCCCGGCTCGGGCACGGGATCTTGCGGGCCGACTCGGCGGTCGAGCGCCTCGATGTGGGCGGCCAGTTCGGGGAATTTGATCGGCTTGGTCAGATAGTGGTCGGCGCCGAGGCGCAAGCCGAGGATGCGGCTGTCGAAGGCGACACGCCCCGTCAGCACCAGCACGCCGATCTGCGGATACAGCTGGCGCATGCGGGGGATGACGTTGAAGCCATCCTCATCGGGCAAGCCCAGGTCCAGCACGACCACCCCGACATTGCCATGGCTCAACGCCGTCCACATCCCGCCAGCGGAGCTGGTGATATGCACTTCGTGTTCGAGCTCAACGAGAAACTCCGCCATGTCTTCGGCGTAGTCCAGATTGTCTTCGACGATCAGTATTTTCGTCATTGCAACGCCATTCTTCCATTAGTGAGCTACCGTGGGCAAACCATGCCATTCACTTCTGCACCATGATGGACGGCACAATAGGTTTACGTCAAGGAATTATCACGGTTGCCTTCAGCGGAAGCAACTTTTTTCTAGTCTAGCCAGGAAGCGGCAGCCAAATGCGGAAAATAGCCCCGCCTTCGGGCAGATTATGCCCCTGCAAACTCCCGCCATGCACGTCCACCACGGCGCGCGCCATGTACAGGCCCAGGCCCGCACCGGCATGCGTTGCATCGGTTCCACGGAAACCTTTTTCGAACAGCTGCGCCAGTTCTTCTTCCCGCAAACCGGGCCCCGCATCGCGCACACACAGCGCCACGCCGCCTTCGGGCACCAGCTTGCCCGACACGGTGATGCTGCTGCCCGGCGGGCTGAACTTGACCGCGTTGTCGAGCAGGATTTTCAGGCACAGGGCCATACCGGGCACGTCGCAGCGCAGCCGGGCCGGCAAGTCTTCATCGAGTTCCAGCTGTACGCGGTGGCTGGCCGGCACGGTGGCGGCCGCCTGCTGCAACAAGGCCAGCGGCGCGATGCCATCGGCCGCCCGCTCGCGGCCGATGGCCGCCATGCGTTCGGGCGACAAATAGTCGTCGATCATGGCCAACAAACGGTCGACGGCCGTCTGAATTTTGACATAGCGCTTGCGCGTGGCCTCGTCGGCGTCTCGGGATGTCGAGACGAGGCGCTGGATGGCGCCGTCGATGGTGGCCAGCGGCGTGCGGAATTCATGCGACAGCATCGAGGCGAAACGCTTCTGCTCCTTTTCCCGCTCGGCTTCCTGCGCCTGGGCGGCGCTGACGTCGCGCACCGTGCCGACGATGGTGATGCCCCGTTCCCTCGCCGACGCGGGCACGATGGTCGAGCTGATTTCCAGCGCCAGCAGGCGGCCGTCGGCGTGCGGCAATTCCACTTCGCGCAGCAGGGTCAAACGGCTGGTGTCGCCATCGCGCCAGCGCTGCAGCCGGGCCGGCACGTCCGCCGCCAGGCGTGCCGCGTGTTCGCGCAAGGCTGCCTGGTCGTAACCGGTCAGGCGTTGCGCCGCGGGGCTGATGTAGCGTAATTCGAGGGTGGTGGCGTCGAGCAGGAAGGCCGCGTCGCGCCCATGTTCGGCCAGCAGGCGGAACGTCGCTTCGCCGGCGCGCGCGCGCAGCAGGGCGCGGCGCAACTGGACGAAGCGCAGCGCCATGAGGACGGCGCCGGCAAGCAGCAGGAGGAAAATAGGCAGCATGCGTTATACCTGGCAAGAAAGAATTGCCAAGTATAAGCGTGCGCTGCCCTTAATCTTCCAGCGGGGCGAAAATCTGCTGCAAGTCTTCCTGCGTGAGGGCCATCTTCTGCGATTCGCCTTCGGCCAGGATCGATTGCGCCAGCTCCGATTTCTTTTGCTGCAGCAGCTGGATTTTTTCTTCCAGGGTACCCTTCGCAATCAATTTGTAGACGAACACAGGCTTATCCTGGCCGATGCGCCAGGCGCGGTCCGTGGCCTGGTTTTCCGCCGCCGGATTCCACCACGGATCGTAGTGGATGACCGTGTCGGCGGCCGTCAGGTTCAGGCCTACGCCGCCCGCCTTCAGGCTGATCAGGAAGATGGGCACGGCGCCCTGCTGGAAGGCCGCCACTTGCGCGCCCCGGTCCTTCGTTTCTCCCGTCAGCAGCGCGTAGGGGATGTCGCGCGATTCCAGTTCTTCCTCGATCAATTCCAGCATGCTGGTAAATTGCGAGAACACGAGGATCTTGCGCCCTTCGTCGAGCAAGTCTTCCACCATCTGCATCAGGTCGAGCAGCTTGGCCGAACCGGCCGACTGCTTCTTCGCCGGCAAGGATTTCACCAGACGCGGGTCGCAGCAGACCTGGCGCAGTTTCAGCAGCGCTTCGAGAATGACGATCTGGCTGCGCGCCACGCCCTTCTTGTCGATTTCTTCACGGACCTTTTGATCCATCGCAAGACGCACGGTTTCATACAGGTCGCGCTGCGGCCCCGTCAATTCCACCTTGCGCACCATTTCCGTTTTCGGCGGCAGCTCCTTGGCCACATTGTCCTTCGTGCGGCGCAGCAGGAACGGTTTGATGCGGCGGTTCAGCAGCATGCGGCGCAGCGGGTCGTCCTGGCGCTCGATCGGGTGGCGGAACTGGGTGTTGAACGTCTTCTCGTCGCCCAGCAAGCCCGGCAGCAGGAAGTGGAATTGCGACCACAGTTCGCCCAAATGATTTTCCAGCGGCGTGCCGGACAAGCACAGGCGGTGGCGCGCGCGCAGCAGGCCCGCGCTTTGCGCCGCCTTGCTGCGCGTATTCTTGATGTAATGCGATTCGTCGAGGATAACCAGGTGGAAATCGTGCTCGCGCAAGGTTTCCTCGTCGCGCGGCAACAGCGCGTACGTGGTCAGCACCAGGTCGCACTGGTCGATCTGGTCGAATTGCTGGGCGCGGTCCTTGCCTTGCAGCAGCAACACCTTCAGGCTGGGCGCGAACTTGGCCGCCTCGTCCTGCCAGTTGCCCATCAGACTCGTCGGTGCAATCACCAGGGCCGGATGCGTAAGGCGGCCCGCTTCCTTTTCCACGAGGATATGCGCCAGCGTTTGCACCGTTTTACCTAAGCCCATGTCATCGGCGAGGATGCCCGCCAGGTCATGGTCGCGCAGGAATTGCATCCACGCCAGGCCGTCGGCCTGGTAGTCGCGCAAGGTTGCCTGCAGGCCCGCGGGCGCCGCCACTTTTTGCACGGAACCGAACTGGCTCAGCTTGCGGCCCATGGCGCGCAGCTGTTCGCCGCCCGTCCACTGCATGTCCAGGCCCCGCGCCAGCTCTTCCAGGCGCGCCGCGTCCAGGGTCGACATGCGCACGGCACGCTTGATCTTGTCGCTGAAATACAGTTCGCCCAGCGTGTTCAAAATCGGACGCACGCGGCCCCACGGCAGGGCGACGCGCGTGCCGTCCGGCAAGGTTGCCAGCATCTGGTCATCGTCCGCATGCGCTTCGATGACTTTCGGATTGAAATCGTTGGGCGCGTTGCGGATCAGCTGCACCAGCACGGGCAGCAGCGGCACGCGCTCGTGGTTGACGACGATGCCCAGTTCCAGCTCGAACCAGGCGTTGCCGCTGTCCGGATCCTGGTCATCGATTTCCGCGTACCAGTCGCCCACGTCGCTCACGTCGTAGCGGTACTTGGACGTCTTTTCCACGATCCAGCCCTGCTCCAGCAAGGCGTCGATGCCGGACTCGGCAAAACGCAGCCATTCCGCCTGGGAAGGCAGCAGCAAGGCGCCCTTCAAGCCGCTCAAGGGAGCCGAGCCCGGCTTCTTGAATTGCAGCTCGGCCAGGGTGGCCAGTGCGCGCGCTTCATCGACCGTATTTCTCTGGATAATTTCCGTCACCTCGCCCACTTGCCGCACCACGCGCTGCGACGGGTCGAACGAGACTCTTTCGCCATCGTAGTCGTAGGACAGCACGGCGAAGTCGCTCCAGCGCTGCAGGCTGCCATCGGCCAGCATGGCACTGTCCAGCAGCAACACCGGTTGCGCCGGCACGTCCTTGCGCAAGCGCTGCGGCAACGGTTGCGGCAGCGGCATCAGATGCTGCAAGCCTTGCGCCAGCAGCAACTGCGACACGCGCACCTTGTCGTTCGCATTCAGGGGCGGCGCCTGCGCCACCAGCGCCTGCAGGTCGGCCAGGGAAATGTCGGAGCCGCCCTGGTTCAGTTCCAGCACGCCGCACGACAGATTGTCGATGTACCACGGCGGATCGGTGGGCAGCATGTAGTCGATCTGGTCGGCGCCATGGTGCTTCGCGCCTTCCGGCGGGTCCACTTGCCAGCCCAGGCGCATGGTCTTGCCTTCGTCGCGCCAGAACAGGCGGGCGGGACGCACGGGACCTTCCTTCAATGGATACACGAGACCATTGCCGACGTCGGCCCAGGAATTGGCCCACAACAATTTATCCTGCTCTGCCAGCATTTTCAGCAGGGCCGCACCCACCTTGCCCTTCGGCTCCGTGGCGCTGCCCGTCTGCGAATTCTGCCCGCTGCGCATGGCCACGAAGAAGCGCACGAGGTCTTCGTCGGCCGGCGTCAAGAACGTGGGCGGCGCCGACAGCAGGGAAAAGATTTCGCTGATGGGGGACGCCGCCGCCACGTCGCCGTTCGGCCGCAGCCGCGCCTTGTACAAGCACAGGGCCACGTGGCGGCCGCCGCTGGTGGGCGCCAGCACGTAGATCAGGCGGTGCTGGTTGAGTTTGGGATCGGGCTCGGCAATCGTCAGCACGGCCTTCGGATGGGCGGCAGCCTCCACCCGCTGCAGCCAGGTGGCGACGGCATACGGCAAAGGCGCTCCCGGCGCGCTGGCCGGGGCAACTGGGGTTTCACTGGTTTCGTCGCGGGTAAAATCCATGGGGCGCATTTTTGTGTAAAGGTCGTATCCAAATCGGCAACAGGCAATATTATCCGCCATACAGGCGTTGCTGGCTTGATTCACACACGCTCTTTGAGCAGTTTTAATGCGCGATGCCTAAAAAATAAGTATTTAATACGACACTTGGGGTCCGCTGACGGCAAAAAAGGCCCGTCACGGGCCTTTTTTCGCCGCCTGTGGAGGGCTTATCAGGCCGGCACAGTTTCTTCTTCGGCCACGCTGGCGGCCTCGACTACCGGTGCCGTGCTCGTATCGGCCGGCGTAAAGTTGCGCAAAAACAAGAAGAACTGGCCCATCATCTGCGTCCACAGTTGCAGATTGATATTCAGGTACTCCTTGCTGACACCGCCGGCGACCAGCACATCCATCTCCAGCACGACGAAATCGCCATGCTGGGCCACGCGGGCGAAACGCTTGCTGCGGTGCCATTCGGCCAGCAAACCGGCCGGCAAGTCGCCGCCCTGCACGCGCAGCGGGCAGCTCAGGGTCAGGTCCGCGTACTGGCCAGGCGCTGCTTCATTACCCCACAGCACCTGAAAGCCGATGCCATGGCTGGCGCTGTGCAGGCGCACGACGCCGTCGTGTTCGATGCTGGTGACGGCGCAGCCGGCCGCCTTGATGGCCTCGGCCGTTTGTTCCGCATTCAGAGTGGTCAGCAAGTCGATATTCGTGTTTTCCATCGTCATTCCATTCATTTCAAAAAGTAAAAATTATTGGGGTGCCGGCGCGGGCGCGGCCGGCGTTGCTGCCGCTTCGGTTTGACGCGCATCAAAGCGGCCCTGGTACAGCTGGTCGCCGTACTGCTGCGCGATTTGTTCGAGTTTCACCCGGCTTTGCGCGGCGAACGGCTGGCGCGCTTTCATGACGTCCAGCACGTCCAGGCTTTCATACGCCTGCAGGATCTCTTTCCCGGCCGCATACAGCTGGGCATTCTTGCTTTCGCAGCGCGCCAGGGCACTGCGCTGGGCCGTCACTTCGCCGTCCAGGCGCGCCCGCTCCGCTTCGATCTGCTTGCCCGTGGCGGCCAGCCGTTCGCCGGCCTGGCGGTACTGCGCCAAATTCGCGGTTGCCTCCTGTGCGGCGGCGGCGCTGCGCTGCTGCTCGGCGGCCAGTTTTTCCCGCTGCGCGCGTTCCTGCGCCAGCTGCGCCTGGCTGCGCGCCAGCTCCTTTTTCACGCCATCGCTGGCAGGCGCCGCGGCGGCGGGCGCCGCCTTGGCGGCCGGCACGCCCTTGGCTTTCAGCGCTTCCAGTTCGCCGCGCGTCTGCTGCAGCTGCGCCGTGACATTGCGCAACTCGGCGCGCAAACGCTCTTCCATGCTTTGCCCCTTCTGTCCCTGCGCCTGGGCGGTGCCGGCGGCCAGCAAGCTCAACAGCAATAAAGGCAGGCGCATTTTGTTGGATATCAACATCATGGCTCCTTAAAAACGCGCGTTCAATTCGATTTGCAGGGTGTCGATCGACAGTGCCGAACCGAACACTTCGCGGCTCGACGTCCAGCGGCCGTTCAGCCAGGTATTCTTGTCGAGCGCATACGCGCCGCCCAGGTAGTAGCCGCGCGCATTCGTGCCGCCCAGATGGAAGGTGGAATCGTTGTAGGCGTCAGGCAAGGCGTCCGGTTCGATGCGCTTGTAACCGAGCAGCACGTTCCAGTCGCCGCGCGCCGCCGGGCTGGCCTTGCCCAGGGTCGCCTGCAGCATGTAGGCATTGCCGCCGCTCTTGAAATCGGCTTGCGAGACGCCGCCCGTGCCGCCGAAGTTATTCATGATGCCGCCCTTGGCGCGCGCCCACATTTCATTCTTGTCGTAGGCCATGTTGCGCACATAGTCGCCTTCGATGCGCAAGTCCGTGCCGCCCGCGACCTTGCTATCCCAGCGCGCATTCAGGTTGGCCAGGCGGAATTTCGACGCCAGGCCCACGAATTGCGGCTGCGGCGTGTTGGCCGGATCGAGCGGATTCAGGGCGATATTGCGCAGCAACATCAAGCTATTGCCCTTTTGCATGCTCGATGGACGCGACCAGTCCGTGCTGCAGCCATCGGCGCCCGCATACAGCGCGCACGGCTGCGAATACTCGCCGCTGATGTTGCGGAAGTTGTAATAGGCCAAGGCGCCACGCAATTGGTGGTCGCTATTGATCTTCCACGACGCGCCCACTTGCGCGCCGAGCAGCCATTTGTTTTCGCTCGACATTTTTGCCTGGCTGCGGCTAGGCGCATTGTCGGACGAATACTCGAGCGGAATCAGGCCCAGGGTGCCGAACACGGTGACGTCCTTGCTCTCGCCGACCGGCTGCTGCACCTTGGCGGCGATGCCGTCGAAATTGAGTTCGCTGGAAAACAGTTCGTCGCCGGACACGAATGGATTGTCGAAGCGGCCCGCCGTCAGTTTCAGCCACGAAGCGGGCTGGTAGGACAGCCAGGCCTGGTCCAACCAGATGTTTTTCTTGCCCAGGCCGCCACCGAGGGTTTGCGTGGTCGATACCGGGCTGTCGTCATTGCCGCTGGCCAGGCGGATGCCCGCTTGCGTGGTGTCGGAAATGTCGGCCAGGATACCGAGGCGGGCACGGGCGCGCAGCAAGTGCTTGCGGTCTTCGCGCGTGTTGAGCAACGCCGGCAGGGCCAGGTTGGTGTTCGAATTGACGTCGTAGCCGCTGCCGCTGTTGAGCGAGCGCCAGTCGATCTCGATATTGCTGTTGGCCATGTCGTAATAGCGCGATTCGTAGCGTGCGCGCACGTCGCCTTCCACGCGGATGCGCTTGGTCCAGGCCGGCGTTTCATTCGGCGCCGCCCAGCCGCCCGCTTTTGCTTCGGCCATGACCTGGCCCTTGATCTCGTCGCGGATCTGCTCGCGCACGGTTTGCGAAATATACGGCACGCGCACGTCGCCCGGCTGCACTTGCGCCAGGGCGGCCGGTGCGGCGGCCGGACGGGCTTGCGCCGCGGCCAGCGCTTCGCTCTGCGCCTGCGCCAGCAAGGCTTCGCCGGCATCCTTGTTCAGGGCGCCGCTCTGGATCAGGCCGCGGATCAGCTTGACCATGGTGCTGTCGGCCGGTGCCTGCGCTTGTACTGCGCCCGCCGCCACGCTCAGGGCGAAAGCGGCCAGCGCCAGCGGAAGGCGGCGCGCACGCTGTGGGGAAGAAAATATGAGGTTCATCGCTTCTTTCGGTAAAAATTAATATGAATTAAGGACGCTATGGCCTGCGGCCTTTAATGGATACCCGGGCCGGGAACCGCAGGGACGCCGGCGGCCGCTCATCGGCGCGGAAGTCGCGCACCATGGCCAGCACCTGCTCATCCGTCTGCGCATTGCCCGTGCCTTGCACCAGCTGCACTTTCGTCGCCCTGCCTTCCGTATCGAGCCACAGGTCGACGCGGATGTCGGCGAACGCCAGCTGGCGCGTGCGCGGGTCGCGGGCGAACGCCAGCTGCAGCGCGTTGGCGACGTAGCGGCCATACGATCCCGCGCCGAGTCCGCCGCCACCGCCGCTACCGCTCATGCCGCCGCCGCGCCCGGCCTGGATGCCGAACGCGTCGCTGCCGGCCTGCGCCGCGCCGTCGATGGTGACGGGGTCGCCCTTGTCCGGCGACGGGCTTTCCGGCGCGTCATCCATGGGCTTGTCGGCAGGCGTCGGTTCCGGCTCGGACACTTCCGGCACCACCTTGTCCGGTGTCGGTTCCGGCAATTTTTCCGGTTCCGGCGGCGGCGGTGGCGGCGGTGGCAGCATCAGCATCGGCGGCGCCGCCACTTCGCGCTTGGTGGCCGCCGTATCGGACAGCAAATACCAGACCAGCGCGGCCAGCGCAGCGGCCAGCAGCGCGCCGCCGGCCACGCCGCCCCAGCGGCGCCACCACTGCGCCGCGCCCGACGATTCCGAGCCGGCCATCTTCATCATGTCGTCACGCTTCACCTTGCGCTCCTCATGCCGGCTTGCCGGTCACCAGGCCCACCTGGTTCAGGTCGATGCGGCGCAGCAGGTCCAGCACTTCGACCACTTTCGCGTATTGCACGGCGGCGTCGCCGCGCACGATCACGGGGAAGTCGGGCGTCAGCGCCTTTTCCGTGCGCAAGCGCTCTTCCAGCTCGGGCAAGGTGACGGGATAGGCGTCGAGGAAGACCTGGCCCGCGTTGTCGATGGTGATGGCCTTGGTCTTCGGTTTTTCCAGCGCCATGGCCGAACTGGCCTTGGGCAGGTCGACCTTGATGCCGGGGATGCTGGCGTTGCTGGTCAAAATGAAGATCACCAGCACCACCAGCAGCACGTCGACGAAGGGCGTGATGTTGATGCCGCCGCTACGCTTGCGGGGGGTAAACTTGGCGGAGGTGGCCATGGTTATGCGCCCCTCACGCCTGATGCAGCGCGGGACGCATCTGGCGTCCGTCGCCCTGCTCTTCCGCCAGACGCGTGGCGAATTCATCGACGAAGACGGCCATATCGGCGACGATGGCGTCCGAACGCGAGGACAGCCAGTTGTAGCCGAACAGCGCGGGAATCGCCACGCCCAGGCCAGCAGCCGTACACAGCAGCGCTGCCGCCATGCCCGGCGCCACCGAGTTGATGTCCACGGCGCCGGCCATGGCCGCCACGACGAACACCAGCATGATGCCGATCACGGTGCCGAACAGGCCGACGTACGGCGCGCCTTCGATGGTGGTCGAGAGCCAGATCATGCGCTTGGACATGCGCTCGCTTTCGCGCACCATCACGCCATCCATTGCGGCGCGGATGGCGCCGATGGTCGCGTTCGAGACGGCGTTCAAGTCGTAGCCGCGGTCGTGGCGGCGGCGCATCTCGTCGATGGCCACGTCATACAGACGCCACAGCGAGGAATCCGTTTTCACGGAAGCGCTCAGCTTGCCGTTGCGTGCCAGGTGATCGAGCGGCGCGCCGGCCGCTTCGTGGAACGACTGCATGAACTGGGCATTGGCGCGCGAGATGGCGCCATAGCTGCGGCCCTTGCCGATCATAATGATCCACGACAAGACCATCATCAGGCCCAGCACGCCGACGACGATCCACGCGTCGAGCGGCATGGCGGCGATGATGAAGCCGAAATGGCTTTTGCCGGCCTGCTGTTCATCGGCGCCAAACACGGCCAGGCGCGATTCGGAGCCTTGCGAGACGGCGTCGGCCAGCAGCAGGGCGTCGGGACGGGCCGTGCGCGACAGGCGCAGCTCGTCGATGGCGCCCGTGAAGTTGGCCAGGGCGGCGGCGCCGGCGGCGACCGGCGGCGCATCGGCGCCCACCGAGGCGGCCGTGCTGAATGCCGGCAGGGCGGTGGCCAGCGAGACGGCCGGACGGCCGCCCACGTACAGGGCCACATTGTTCTTGTCGGCCTTGACGGCCAGGTGCGACCATTGCGCGGCCTGGATAGGCTGGCCCGGCTTGCTGCGCTGACCGTTGACCTGCACGAAAGGCACGCCCTGGTCCACGCCGATCAGCAATTCATTGGCGCCGTCGCGGCGCGCATACAGCACTTGCTGGGCACCCAGGCTGTCCGGACGCACCCAGGCGGAAAAGGTGAACGGCGCGCCGGCGGCCAGCGCCAGCGATGGCGAGGCGGGCAGCATCAATGGCGTGGTGCCCAGGCGGGCGCCGGCGCCGATGACGGAACCGTCGAGCGCCGGCACGGCCGTCTGGGCATGGTTGCCGTAGGCGGTGCTGTCGCGCGAGGGCACGCCCGGTTCGCTGAAGTGGTACACGAGGCTGTAGTCGGGGTCAAACGTACGCTGGCCGTTGCCGGAGGCGGGCGCCTTCGGATTGCCGTAGTACATCCACAGCTGCTGCGGCGTACCGGCCGTCAGGGCCGGCACGTCGACCCAGATCAGGGCGATGCCCAGCAGCGGATTGAATTGCTCGATCTGGTGGTTCAGCACCGTTTTATCGTCGCCCGCCACGAAGCGCAGGTCGGCGCCGTTGTCGCTGACGCCTTCGAAGTTGAAGTTACCCGAATGCAAGCGCAGCAGCACGGGGATGCGGCCGGGATCGCCGCCCACCGCGCCCGCCTTCGGGCCGGCGTCGACGGTGACGGGTTTGCGGTAAGCCCAGTCGGGCTGCCACCAGGCATGCGCCAGGCCGGGAACGAGCGTGCCCAGGATCGTGAGCAGAAAAAGAAAACGTTGCATGACAGTGATTCTCCGAAGAAAAGTCTAAAAAAGTGCAGTGCTGTTGAGCTGGCCCGTCAGTAGCTGGCCGACAGGTTGAAATTGATGCGGCGCACGTGTTTGTGCGTGCGCGGGCCATCGCGCAGCGGATACGAAAAATCGATGCGGCCATTCAGGTAGCGCAGGAACTGGAAGCTGCTGCCCACGCCCACGGAGGCCAGGCCGAACAGGTCTTTCTGCTCGATCATCGGATCGCGCAGGCGCAGGCGCGCGCCATCGGCAAAGGCGAACAGGCGCCAGTTTTCCAGGCGGCTGAAATACGTCAGCTGGGGCGTGCGCCATTCGACCGTGCCGGACACGCCGTAATCGCCCGTCGCTTCGGCCGACAGGTAGCCGCGCACGGAATTGGCGCCGCCGGCGGCCATCTGTTCGCCCGACACGAGCGCCGCATCGGCCAGCTGGCCCGCCAGCTTGCCGTACAGCTGCGCGCCGCTGCCCAGGGTATAGGTGGCGTTGGCGTCGCCCTTCAGGACGAGGAAGCTGGGTGTAGCCTTGTAGCGCTTGTTGTCGTAGGTAGCGCTGTCGCTGCCGTAGCCGAACGCGGCGCGCGTGCCGGCCACCAGCGACAGGCCCAGGCCATACGTTGCCGCCTCCGTCTGCGCAAAGCCGTTATACGACACGCTCAGGGGCACGTACTTGAGCGGAATATTGCTGCCCGTGCCATTGAGCTTGAGCGCTTCCTGGTTATCCTTGAAATCGATGCCGGCAGAAAAACTGTGCCACCAGATGCCGCTGTTGGGCACCGTGTAGTTGACTTTCATGCCCAGCGCATGGCCCTTGCCCAGCACGCTGGTACCGCCCGTGCTGGCCACATTGCTGTTCGACTGGTAGCCGGTCGCTTCCACGCTCCAGCCCTGCGTGCCGATCGGCGCCACGTACGAGGCGGACCACACCTTGGTCTGGTTCAGGTCGCCCGGCGTGCCGAAAAAGCTGATGGTGGCGCTATGCCCGAGCTGCCACAGATTGTCGTGGCCGACCGACATGCTGGTACGCAATTTCTTCGTATCGGCGCTGTAATCGTTGTTCAAGCCCACGCTGGCGCGCCACGGGCTGCTGTCGTCCACTTTCAGGTCCACGTCCATGGTGCCGGGCAGGCTGCCCTGCTTGACCAGCGGCATCACCTGGCGCTTGGGACCGCGGTTCAGGGCCGTCAGTTCCACTTGCGCCTGCGTAAAGTCGGGCACCGTGCCTTCCGTCAGGGCCGGCACTTGCTGGCGCACGTCGAGCGGCGAGTTGTATTGCGCGCCGACCACGCGCAAGCGTCCCACCTTCGTTTCGCTCACCTGCAGCACCACCACGCCCTGCTCCACCTGCTGCTCCGGCAAGTCCACGTAGACGGACTGGTAGCCCCGGGATTGATATGCAGCAACGAGGGCGTCGCGCGCCCCTTCCACGTCCTTCAAAGTGCGGCCCGGCCCCAGGAAGGGCGTGACCGCCGCTTCGATGGCGCGGGCGTCGAGCACGGTATTGCCGCGCACCAGGTATTCCTCGATCGTCACTTGCCGTTCCGGCGCGGCCACGGGGGCCGCCGCCGGCACCGCATCCTGCGCGCGCGCCATGCCGGGCAGCGCCAGCATGGCCAGGCACAGCATCGTCAAGGCGGTTGCAGGCGCCGCTGGCGGCACGCCCCTGCCCTTGGTTGTCATTTCACGCATCTTCCATTCACCTTAAAATCAAACGGTTGCCCTGTATTGCGGCGCTGGGCCGGCGTTTTTTTGTTGCTGATGTTCATCTACTGATGCCTAGACAGCCGCCGCGCGCGACGACTGCCGAATGTCATCAAATGTTCATAAAACTCACGGTTGCAGTCCGCGCCGCTCGTTCGGCGTGAGCGCCTGCAGCTGCGGCGCCGTCAACGGTCCCGCGCCCAGCACCTGCACCACGCCGGCCGGCTGGTAGCTGGACGCGTGCGGCTCGCCGCCCTGCTGCTTGCCGGTGCCGCCCTCATCCGCCTGCTCGTTGCCAAAACCCAACACTTTCACGGTGAACAACGATGGCTGCGCCTGGCGCGTGGCGGCCCGTTCGCGCTGCAGCACGTCCTGCGCCGCCGTCACGGCCTGTGTCGCGGCCGCGCTGGCATTGCTCAGTGCTCCCACGTTCACCGAGGCGACGGTTGGCACGCCCGTGGACTTGCCCTGCACCTGGATGTTTTCCGCATTCACCACCTGCAGGGCGGCCAGGTTGACGTTGCCCGAGACGCGGATGCCCGCCTCGCCCGCATCGATGCTGCCCAGCGGGGCGATCAGGTCGATGTCGCCGGGCGGCACCTCCGGGATCGGATTCAGCGTGGCGATGCCGGCGCCCGTCGTCGGCGTGCTCGGCGACAGGCTGACGAGGCCGATGCTGTCGTACGCGCGGCGCTGCGGCGTGTAGACGACGGTGGACTTGGTGCCGCGGCCCGCGTTGATGTCGCCCGTGGCCGACCAGGCCAGGATGTTGCCGCCGAAGGTAGTAAAGATGCGGCTCTGGCCCAGCAGGATGCTGTCTTTCGCATACATCTGGATGTCGCCCTGTCCCTGCGTCAGCACGCCCGAGCCTTCGCCCGGCGCATAGCCGCCGTCGACGCCGATCAGCGCGCGGCCGCCCGGCACCGTGATGCCGATGTCGCCGCCGAAATCCGTGTGGATGCCGGCATCGTTGACGGTCACGTAAGGCACGTTGTAGTCGGGACGGCCCGCCTCGGCCCATTCCTGCGGGCTCAGGTAGCGCACGCCCGCGACGGGACGCTTGGTGAACACGCCGCCGTATCCACTCACGGTGTACAGCGCGCTGCTGAACATCGTCAGATCGCCCTTGTACTCGATCTTCTTGCCCGCCTTGTCCTGCGCCGGGAAGAGGGTAGCGATGGCTTCGCGGCCGCGCAGATAGCTGCCGCGGCGCGCGCCGTCCGCATCGTTGTACTCGCGTCCGGCCGCCTTCAGCTCGGCAAAGTAGACATTGCTCAGGTACACCTGCTGCTGTTCCTTCGGCAAGGCGGCAAAGAAGCTGCGCGCATCGGTGGCCGGGTCGTAGCGGATGCCCAGGCCGCTGTCGCCGCCAAAGCGCGTCGTCAGCCAGTTCACCAGGTGCAGCTGGCTGACCTGCGCGTATTCGCGCGCCAGGTCGCGCCGCACACCGCCCGTCTGCGCCCCTGCCTTTTCCAGTTCGGCCTGCTTCGTGCCGAGGAAGGCGGCAGCGCCCGCCTCGTCGCCGCTGTAGGCAAACTGGCCGCGCAGCCAGTCGGCCAGGGTCAGCTTGCCGCCGTAGACATACACGGCGCTGCCGGCCTGGTCGGCCAGCGGCTTGCTTGGGTCGGCCAGCTTGGCCGGGTCCAGGTAGCGCGCCGCGAAGGCCGCATAGTCGGGACCGTTGCGGCCCACGCCGGCGGCCACGCTGATGCCGGCGCCATCGCCGCGCTTGTCCTGGCCGACATTGACGATGGAGCCGAGGCTGCGCAATTCCGCCTTGTCGGCCATGTACAGGTCGCGCCCGGCGCTCACATTGAGCTGGCCCGGCCCCGCCACATAGAAGGTGCTGTAGCGGATATCGCGCCCGGCGCTGACGACGGAAACGTCATCGGCATGGCGGTGCACGAACAGATTGCCGCGCGCCGACGAGCTGCCGAAGACGACCGGCTTTTCCGGCAGCTCGGGACTGTTGGCAAAGGGCTGGCCGGTCCATCCCGCCGCGCCGTCCGGCACGCTCTCGACCGTTCCCAGCGGCGTGCCGGAGTTGACGATGTCGCGTCCGGCGCGCACGGCCACGGCGCCGCCGCCCTCGTACCACAGGCCCAGCGGGCCCGTTTCGCCCTTCAGCTTCGCCCGGTACACGATGCCGCCCGTGCGCAGGCCGACGATGTCGCCGTTGTTGGCATAGAAGTGCGCAGGCATCTGGCCTGCCGGCACATAGTCGGAAACCGTCGGCGGCGTCATGCTGAACAGCGGATACACTTGCTGATTGGCATCGCTGGCGCCATTCGACGTCGTACCAAACCATTTCAATGGCCCCGGCGCCAGCGCATCGGCGCTGACGTTATGCAGCGGCAGCAGGCCGAACCAGACCTTGTCCAGTGCGCCGACGAAGCCCGGATTGAATGGATTCGGCAGCAGGCGCGGGTCGGCGCCCGATGGCGTGATCGGATAACCGGCCGCATGGATGGAGTCGGCGGCCAGCATTTCCAGCTGGCCCGCGCCCGTCCTGACAAATTGCGGCGCCACTGGCGACGGCGCCAGGATCACGCCGTTTTGCGGCATGTCCACCTTGCCGCCATCACCCAGCCTGCCCAGGCTGGCATTGCCGTAGTACAAGCTGCCGCTGGCGGCCACGGCGCGCAGCACGGACGGCATGACGAAGCGCCCGTCCGTCGGCGCGTGGTTGTCGCCGGCCATCGCATTGATCCAGGACGAGGTGGGCGTCAGGTTGCCGCCCGCGCTGAACAGGTCGATGGCCGTGGCCGGCGTCCACAGCGAGAACCAGCTCCAGCCTTCGCCGGTGCGCTCCACGCCCTGGTAGCTGAACGGCGAACCATAGCCCAGTTGCTTCACGCGGCCCGCATCGGCCACGCCGCCCAGCACCACGTCGCCGCGCGCATCGATGCGCACGCCGCTGTCGCCCGGCACCAGGATCGGCCCGCCGCTGGCGATCGCCGTGCCCGCCGTGTAGGTTTCATACGGCCGCGATTCCGTCGGATCGGCGCGGTCGAAGCGCAATTCGATGCCGCCCACGGCGCCCGCCTCCAGGCGCAGCGCGCCGCGCAGGTTGGTGAGCGTGCTGTTCAGGCCAGGGATCTGGCGTTCGAAACGCGTATTCGGGTTAGGACGGTCGCTATTGCTGTCGAAGCTGCGCACCTCGGCCACGGGGTTCAGCCCGCCGCCGATGCGGATATCGAGGTCGCCGCCGCCCGTCAGCAGCAGCTTGCCGTCCGGCGTCACCCTGCCCGTGCTGCCCACGGCCACGTTCAGGCCCTGGCTGCGCGGCGCGAACTCGCCGCCCGGATCGGCGCGCGAGGCCAGCATGCCGGCGTCGCCGCCCGCCTGCAGCAGCAGATTGCCGCCGCCCAGGGTGCCGATGCCCGTGAAGCCCGACAGCCCCGGCAAGCCCGAGAACAGGTCGACGCCTTCGGGACGCGCGACATAGGTGCCGAAATTGATCCACCATGCCGTCGGCACGCCGCCTCCCGTGCTGCCGCTGCCCTGGCGCCACAGCCAGGTGCCGATGTCGCTGGTGTCCTGTTGCGCGCGCAGCCAGCCGATGGCATCCTCGCGGCGCTGGGTGGAGCTGCCCAGCGTATCGCCCTTGACGTCGCCCTGGGCGCGCAGCAGCAGATTGCCGCCATGCTCGGGATACCAGGCGCGGTACAGGCTCTGGCTGCCGCCATCGACAAACGGCGTAAAGTCCGTGCCCAGCGCACCGAGCAGCTGGCCCTTGGCGTTCAGGCCGCGCGGCAGGTTGAACAGATCCTTGCCGCCGACCAGCGGCGAGGCCGACTGCGTGCCCGCCGTGTAGACGCCATACAGCGAACGCATGTCGAAGTCGCCCGCGGCGAGCAAATCGAGGTCGCCCGTGCCCGTGCGCAGCACGCTGAACAGGGGCTGGCGCGCCGGCTCCACGCTGGTCACCTTCTCAGGCGGCGTGCCGTCGGCCACCTTGACCACCAGATAGCCATAGTTTTCCAGCATGTTTGCCTCGTCGCCAAACCAGCTGATGTCAACCTCGCCTTCGGGATATCCTTCGAGGAGAGCCGCTTCGCTGAAGATATATTTGGCCGGCGAACCCGTGCCCGGCACGATGGAAGTCACCGCGTCCAGGCCGTAATGCGTATCGGCCAGCATCAGATGGGCGTCCTTCGCATGCGGTTTCAACGCGCGCGTGTCGGCCGCCGCCGTATCGGCGCCGCCCACCAGGCGCAGCGACCACGCTTGCGAACCCTGGGCCAGCATGGGCGCCAGCGCCAGGTTGCGGCCCTGGCTGCCGCTGCCATCCGCGCTGCGCAGCGACACCATGGTGACGTCGCCCGGCAGCCTGACCACGGTGCCGGCGGGCAGCACGCTGCCCTTGTCCAGCGCCAGCGCCGAGGCCAGCACCACGCCATTGACGGCATTCGTGCCATCGGCCACGTCCCACGGCCGGCCTTCCGGGAAAGGCAGGGCCACGTTCGCCGGCCACACCATGGCCGCCACCTGGGCCGCGCCAGGCAGGCGCAGGCCGGCATCGAGCTGCATGCCGCTCGATAAGGTCAGCGCCTTCGGCAAGACCGTGCCGGCCGCGTACAGCACGCTGCCGTCGGCATTGCGCACGGCGCCGCCCAGCACGCTGCCTGCAGGCAAGTTCAGCTCCGCCGTCAAGGTGGCGCGCGCCGCCAGCAAGGTACCGCTGCGCAACTCCATGGCTTTCATCGGCACGGCGAAATTGACGCTCGTGCCCGATTTGAAATAGGTGTTTTCGGCCAGGGTCACCAGGCCCGCTTGTGGCACGACGACCTCGCCGCCCCACGGCAGCCGGCCTTTCACCAGTTGCCAGCCCTTGTCATCGATCGTGACGGGCAGGACGCTGGTATCGAAACCATCGGTGATGCTGCCAAAGACGCTGAGCTTGCCGCCGGCGCGCAGCACCAGCGCACCGGCCTCGCCCGAGCCGTACACGCCGCTCAGGCGCGCCAGCGGATTGACGCCGTCATAGCGGTGGCCGGACAGGTCGATGTCGCCATCGATATGCAGGTCGCCGCCCGGCGTGGCGCTGACGATCTCGACGCCAGGGCGCAGGTGGAAAGCATTGGCGTCGCCGCGCAAGCCGCGCAGCTTGTTGTTCATCAAGTTGCCGTTCGCCAGCGCATTGGCCATGAAGGCCTGGCTGTCCCCGTGTTTCTCGTTCAGGTAAGCCTGGTTGATGCCCTGGTAGCTGCGGCCGTCCGCATCCTTGCCCGTGCCCGCTGGCGCATCCTTGTATTGCCAGAAGGCATTGACGTTGATCGTGCGCGCGCCGGCGATGTTCAGCGCACCGGCCGCGTCGATGTCGATGTCGTCGCCCGTGGCGCCGCCGAGGCGGCGCGCGTTCAGGTCGATGCTGCCGTAGTTGCCGCCCTTGTCTCCGCTGCGCAGGTCGAAACGCGCGCCGTTTTCCAGGGTCAGGCGGCCGCCAGGCGCGGCCAGTTCGATCACGGCGCGGTTCGGCGCCTCGATCACCTGGCCATAGCTGTCCGTGCGCAGCACCGTGCCGTGCGCATCGAGCACGGCGCCGGATTGGATGGTGACGCCATCGCGGCCGGCCAGGCGGATGCTGCCCACCTGTTCGCCGCTGGCGTCGATGCGGCCGTTCACCGTCAGGCTGCCGCCATCGACGGAGACGCTCACTTCGCGCGCCTTGAGTTCGTCGCCGATGGCCAGATTGCCCTGTTTGAGCTGGAAGCCGCGGCTGCCGAATACCTTGCCCGTGTTCAGGCGCTGGTTCAAGCCGGCGAAATCGCCGACATGCTGGGCGCGCAGCTCCAGGCCGCCCGCCGCGTAGGCTACCTGAGTGCCGCCCGCGTCATAGCTGCCGCTGGCGCCGCCCAGCAGGCTGCCGCGCAAGTCGGCCGTGCCGGCCGCCTCGCCCGTGGCGATTACGCTGAGCTTGCCGGCGCGGTTGTTCACGGCCGACACGTCGATCACGGAAGCGGCCGCCTGACGCACGTCGCCCTCGCGGCTGTCGAGGATCACGTCGCCGCCCCAGCTGTACTTGCTGGTGTCGTAGAAATCGATCTTGCGGCCCGCCAGGTCCAGCTTGGCCTTGTCACCCAGCAATACATCGCGCTCGGCCGACAGGGTCAATTTTCCGCTCGGCAAGACCACCGACGTATCCACGCTGACACTGTTGCCGCTGAGGGCCACTTCGGCGCCCAGGGCACCGGCCAGCGCCGCATTCGTCGGCGTGGCGGCGGCGGCACCGGCCGGTGCGCTCACCTTGACGGCGCCGCCCGCCGTGATGCGGTTGACGGAGCCGGCCGCGCCCGTCAACAGCGGCGTGTTGATCAGCAAATCGCCGCCGCTGTAGCGGTAGCCATTGGTGGCCGTATCCCACGCGCTTTGCGACTGGTAGACGGACAGGCTGCCCTTGTTGTTGGCCGTCAGCTGTTCGCTGGCATTGAGCGCCACCTGGCCAAAGCCCAGCACCAGACGGTCCAGCTTGTGGATGGTGTCGGGACGGCTGTCCGGCGTGAAGCCGAACTCGATGCGCCTGGCGTCGACCTGCAGGCGGCCGCTGCCCGTGCCGGGGCCATTGGCGACGACGGCGCCGGGCGCATTCGTCGCGCCCTGCCACACGAGGGTGTCCGTGTGGATGCGCGCCAGCGCGTCCGTGCCGCCATAGCCGTAGATGGCGGGCGTGTTGAGCACCAGGCGCGACAGCGACGACTTGCCCGTGGCCGCATCGATGGTCGACAGCTGCGACGAATCATAGAAATTGAAGGAATTGCGCGCCGTCAAACCCAGGTTTTCCAGCGCCGGTGCGCCCGTGCTGGTGTCGCCGCGCAGCAGGCGGTCGAGCACGCCCTGGTTCAGCGCCAGGCCGTCCGGCAGGGCGCCGCGCGCGCTGGCGTCGGCCAGCGACGCCTCGCTGCCGACATTGATCGACCCCATCGCCAGCACCAGGTTGCGCGTGCCGTAGCGCACGTTGTCGCGCAGGGTAAACGCGCGCTCCGTCACGGCGGCGATGGTGCCCTCGGAATACAGCGAGGTGCTGCCGCTGCAGGCGCCGCCCGCCTTCGCACACGCGCCGATATCGATGATGCCGGGGCCATACGATTCGGACGACGGCGGCGCGGCCGGCAGCATGTCCAGCCAGCCGTTCGAGACGGCCAGCACGCTGCCCATGGGCTCGTACACATAGCCGTCGCGGGAATCCCAGGCGGCCTTGCCGCGGCCCAGCGTATTGATGCCGGAACCCTGCTCCAGGACGATGCCGTCGTCTTTTCTCGCCGTCACCAGAAACACTTCGGCCGCCTTCAGCACGGCGCCGTCGCGCAGCACGATGCCGCCCGCCGATTCCTTGATGGCGGCGATATTGGCGCGCTGGTTGCTGCCCGTGCCAAAGTCGCTGTAGGTCACGCGCGGCAAGCCGCCGATGCCCACGCGCTGGGCGCCGAAGGCATTGATCTGCGAGGCATGCACGGAGACGCCATTGAAATCGGCCAGCGGCGCCGTGCCGTCGGCCAGCACCTCGTAGCGCGTCGACGCATGGTTGCCCGTGCCCAGCAGCAGGGAGCCGCCGAAGCCGCCCTCGGCCGGCGCGTACAGGGCGCTGCCATCCATCATCAACGGCGTATGGTTGTCCTTGACGCTGTGCACGGACGGGGCGATCAGCTGCACGCGCACGCCCTTGGCATCGCGCTCCAGCGCGGCGCGCGGCACGCCGTCGCGCGTAGCCTGCGCCACGGCGAAGGCGGCATAGCCCGTCTCGTTGTATTGGGAATAGGTGCGCAGCACGTCGGCCGGCGTGAGGATGGCCTGGCGCGCCACCACGTCGCGGATCGCCGTGCCGGCCACGCCCGTCTGCGCCGCCGTCGCATACGAGCCATTGCGCATGGCCACCGTGCCGCCCGCCTCGACGGCGCCGGCCAGGCCATTCAATTCCACGCGGAACGCACCGGGCAGCAGGGCGAAATTCGAGGGCAGCAAGGTGTAGGTGCCGGCCGCCAGGCCGGGCACGCCCGCGCCGATAGTGATCTGACGTCCCACGGCGGGCTTGCCCGCGCCTTGCTCGGCCGTCAAAGGCGCCACGTCCGGCTGCACGCCGGGAAGGATGGCGTACACGGGGTTGGTGTTCAGGCCGGGCAAGGTAAAACCGCCGTTCGGCTTCATCTGCACCAACGGATTGAGGCGCGCGTCGGTGGAGCCGCCGCGTCCGGCCAGGAAGGCCGCGCCCGTCAAGGTGCCGCCGCCCGACATGTCGAGCACGGCGCCTTGCTGCACGTCGATGGCGGCGCCCGTCAAGGCGATCTCCGGGCCGTTGCCCACGCCCTTGAAGACAACATCGTTGCCGTCATACAGGTAGCTCAAGCCATCGAGCGTGCCGCCGTAGGGCATCGTCAAGCCTTTCGCGCTGACGGACGTCAGGCTGCCAGGCAACAGATTGACGCGGCCCGTATTGGCTTCAAAGCCTTCGGCGCCCAGGTTGATCTGGCCCAGCGGCGCGCGCAGCACGCCATGCTGATTGATGGTGGGCGCGACCAGGCTCAGGGTGCCGAACACGGAGAACGGCTGGTTCGGCATGGCGCCGTCGCCGCTGCGCCCGATATTGAGCGTGCGCAACGGGTCGAGCGTGACGCGGATATTGCCATACTCGTCGATGCCGCTCTGCTGCCCCACCGTGACCATGCCGCTGTCGCCCGTGGCCGGGTAGATCTGCGCGGCCACCAGGCTGGCATTGCCGGGCTGGTACAGGGCGGCGCTGTTCGACAGGCGCATGTCGCCGCGGCTACTCAGGGTCAGCTGCTCGAAGGCGTCGCGTTCGACCACCAGGTCGGCGCCGCTGCTCTGCGCGATGGTGCCGCGCGTGCCCATGTTGACCTCGCCCGCGATGTCGAGCATGCCCGCATCGATCTGCAGCAGGGAATCTTCGGCCACCAACGGCACGCCCAGCATGCCGCGTCCCTTGCCCAGGTTCTTCGAGCCTTTCACGGCATTGGGCACGATGTAATCGTCCTTCTGCGCACGCGCGGCCGTCCCCAGGCGCACGTACGGCGCCGCCAGGCGCACCTGGCTGGCGAGGCTGCCCGCCTTGTCCTCGCCATCGGGCACAGGCTGCTGCGCCAGCCCCAGCGAGGAGGCGCTCAGGCGCAGGCTCTGGCCCAGCGACAGATTGACGTCGCCGTCAAAGCTGAGCATGCCGTTCACGTGCAGGGCCAGGTTGTCGAAACCGCCCGCCTGCACGCGGTCGGCGCCCAGGCGCGCGCTGCCGTAGCGCAGCGCCGCATCCTGCTGGCCGGCGCGCAAGTCGTCGGGCAAGGCGCTCTCGCCCTGCACCTGCGCCAGCTGCATTTCGCGCGGCACGCGCACTGCGTTGTCCACGTTGTCGCCTTGCAAGGTGTAGCGGTTGACCTTGCCATAATTGGGCGTGTCCAGCGCCAGCGCCAAGGTGCCGCCGGCCGCCCCGGCGCCACCGGCCGCCGCGCGCAGGGTGCCGTCGGCGAAGATGCCGTTATACGAACTGAGCGAGATCAAACCGCCGTTGCCGGCCACGTTGACGGTGCCCTGCTGCGGCAAGTCCAGCGTGGCGTGCGCGCCGCTGGCGTCGAGCAGCGCGCCCGGACGCACGACGACAAAGGCATCGGCCGCGTCGACGCTGGCCGCATCGGCCTTGTAGCGGGCGCCGATTTCGATACTGCCGCCCTGGTCGGCACGGCCATAGCGCCCGCCGCGCATGTCGGTGGCGACCGTGGCGCGGCCGGCCACGTCGAGCACGGCCTTGTCACCGATCCAGATCGAGGTGGCATGTCCCTTGCCGTTCGGCACATCCACCTCATTGCCCGTGCCAAACGTGCCCGGCAGGACGGCGATCTTGCCGCCCCAGGCGTCGAGGCGGCCGTCGATGGTGATCTGGTCATTGCCCGTCAGGCTGATCTGGCGGCCCGGATCGACTTTGATGGCGGCGCCTTCCTGCACCGCCAGGGCGCCCTTCACGTAGGAGCTGCCGGCCGTCAGCGACAGGTCGGCGCCGGTACGCTGCGTCAAGCGGGCCTTGCGCGCATCCTCCTGGTTCAGCGGCGGCGTCCACACTTCCAGCGCGGCGCCCGGGTCGGTGCCGCCTGCCACCGTGTGGCCGGTGGCGGGATTAAAGCGCAGCACGGGCATGGTGACGTCGATGTGCGCGTCCTTGACCACCACCACGCCATCGCGGCCCGTGACGGCATAGTCGGCAAAGCCGCTCTGGAACAGGCTGGCGTCCAGCGCCAGCAGCGGCTTGACGGTCACGTCGCGCCCCAGCACCGTGCCGGCCGGCAGCAGCATGCCGCGCGGCGCGCGCAGGTCGTCGGTGGCGATGCTGCCGGCCGCATACTGCGTCGTCACCGGCGGGATCGGCAAGCCGTTCGGAAAGACCGCCGCCGAGACCACGAAGCCGACCGGCAGGTTGTTGACGGCTGTCAGCACGCTGCCGGCGCGAACGATGGAACCCTGGTAGACAGACGTGCCGCCGGCGATGACGACATAGGCGCCTGACGGCACCAGCAGGTCGGCTCCCAGCACCAGCGGTTTCTGCACCGACACGTCCGCCGTCACGGGTTTGCTCAAAACCTGGCCCGGCTTGATCAGGCTGGTGCTGAGCGCAAGATCGAAGGGGATCTTCTCGCCCTGGGCGATCAGGAATTCATCGGCCAGGCGCAGGCCTGGCGCAGCGCCGGTCCCCGCCGCCAGCACGTCGCCGCCCTGCAGCTTGCCGCCGATGCTGACGGCCGCGCCGCTGTCGATCACCAGGCGTCCGCCGCCCTTCACGCCATGGCCGCGCAATTCGCCGTCGAGCTTGAGCATGGCGCCCGTCGGCGCTTTCTCCGTCGGCAGGTCGACGGCCAGGGTGATGTCGCCGCCCCGCCCGCCCTGCAGGCTGCCATTGCCCATCAGGGCGGCGCCGGACGAGACGTCGATGACGCTGCCGCCCATCAGGTCGATGCCGCCGGAGCTCTTCAGGGTAACCTTGCCGCCATTCACATACGGCAAGCCGGCGACCGCGCCCGGATCGAGTTCCAGGTTGCTCCACAGGCCGCGCGCATCGAGGCGCACGCCGGGCGCCACGCGCACACCGGCCGTTCCCGTGGGACGGTTGTCCGGCACCAGCTTGCCTTCAGCCCATACGTCGCCCGCCCCCGCCAGGTAGCGCGAGACGATGTCGCCGGCGGCGATGCTGCCGCCGCGCGCGCTGACATTCGCCTTGATGGCCACGTCGGTGGCGTGCAGGGCGATGTCGCCGCCATCGGCCACGCGCACGTCGGCATTGACGTCGAGCTTGTCGTAGGCGTAGATATTCAGGGCACCCAGCTCCAGCCCGTTGAGCCAGTCGGCATCGAGCTGCAAGGTCTTGCTGCGCGCGGCCGGCAAGGCTTCGCTCAGCAGCTGGCCATCGGCGATGCCCGCCACCTTGCCGATCTCGACCTTTTCCAGCACGGCTTGCGGGCTGTCGCGCAGCCGGCCCGCCTTCGGATCGAAGACGGGCGTCATTTTGCCGACGATTAATTGACCGGCACGCGCCGCCGCCGTCTGCGCCTGCTTGTAGCTGTCCATGCCGTCATCGCGCTTGCGCTGCTGGCGCTCGCCCTGGAAGACGGAGGTGTCGATATCGCCTTCGAGTACGGCGGCGCCTGTGGACACGATCAGGCGGCCCGCGTCGCGGCCCACCGTATAGCCGTTTTCCAGGCGTTCGCGCGGGCCGATCAGGGCATTCGCGTACGTTTCCGTCGTGTTCGCGCCCCAGCGCGCATGCGTGCTTTCATAGCCGCGGTACAGGCCCGTGTACAGGTTGTCGCCGGGCGCCGTGCTCAGCTTGTACATCGCGCCATCGGCGCCCTTCAGCCACGTCTGCTTGACCATGCCCGTCTGCACGTCCAGCGAACCGCCGGCGATGTTGATGCGCGAACCGGCCTGCGTCACCACTTCGCCGCCGCCAAAGCCGACGGTGCCGCCCTGGGCCGCCCATTCGCCGATGCCGTGGCCGCTGGTGTTCAGGTAGCCGCTCACTTCCAGCAAGCCGCCGGCCGTGTACCAGCGGTCCGTGGCGTAGCCATTCGTGCCGGCCGGCACCAGCACCAGGTCGCGGCGGTCAACCCACACGTCGCTGTTGTTCAGGTATTTCGCGTCGCGGCTGCCCGGTGCGTCACGCTGTTCGTTGCCTTGCACGTTGATCAGCACATTGTTGCTGCTCATGTCGACCTTCACGCCGACGGCGCCCGAGACGTCGATGGCGGCGTCGCGCGCCACGTGGCTGCGGCGGGCCGCGTCGACCAGCACCTGGCCGCCTGTGGCCAGGGTCAGCGAGTCGCCTTCGAACTCGACATTGCCAGCGGAGACGATGCGCACCAGCGACTGGTCGCGCCGGTCCTGCGGCGTGTCCGTGCCCTTGCCCGTGTCCTTCAGCAAGGTATCGCGCTGCACGTCGAGCGCCGTGGCGCCGTTGTCGTCGATGACAATGGCGCTGACGCTGCCGCGCGCCAGGGTGATGCCGGCATTCTCGCCCGCCGCCGCCAGGTGGATGCTGCCGCGTCCGTTGACGCTGGTGCTCGACAGCAGCACGCCATCCTGGCGCAGCGTGTTGCCGCTCAGCGTGATGTCGCCGCCGGCCGCCTGGATCAGCCCGTTGTTGACGACGCTGCCCGCCTTGCTGTCCGCCACGCGCAGCATCTCGACTTCATTGCCGCGCGTGCTCGAGTACTGGTTCTTGTCCGTGCCCTGGCCCGGGCGCACGATGATGGCGTCGCCGGCGGCCAGGGTGGTCTGGCCATTCGGCGTGGTGATGGCACCCGCGTTGTCGACGCTGCGGCCGGCCAGCAGCACGTAGCCGCCGCCTTCCGTCACCGTCTGCGGCTTGCGCGTGTCGATGCGCGCGCCGGCGGCGACGACGACGTCCGCCTCGGCCTTGCCATGCGTTGAGGTATTCTGGCCCAGCAGCAAGTCATTCGCGAAGGTCGGTACGGCGCCCGTGCCCTGCGCCTTGCCGTACAGGCCGCTCTTGAACTGGCTGTCGCTCATGCCCATGGCGGCCGCCGCCAGGTTGCGCGTATCGACCTGGCTGCTGCCCGTAAACACGATGCCGTTGCGGTTGACGATCATCACCGTGCCGTCGGCCTTGATCTGGCCCTGGATCTGGCTGGGGCGCGCCAGCGGATCATTGACCCGGTTCAATACGGACCAGTTCGATTTCTGGTCGAATTGCAAGCTGGTGTTCTTGCCGACGTTAAAACTTTCCCAGTTCAGTATCGCCTTGTCGTCCGTCTGCACGACCTTCACGACGGTCTTGCCGTCGGCCTGGGTCTGCACAGGGCCCTGGGCATTGAGCCAGCCGGCCGTCAGGCTGTTCGTGTCGACCTGCAAGCCGCCCTTGACCAGGCCATCGGGCGCGCCGCCCGCCGCCAGCGCCGCCTGGCGCGCGGCCGCCTGCACCGCCTGCTCGGCGGCGATGCCGCGCGCGGCCAGCAACAGGTTATTCAGCGATTGCTGCAGCTTGCCTTCGGCCTTTTGCTGCTGCAGCAGGGGATTGTTCAGCGAGGTAGCCGGCTGGCCATTCGGCAGGCGCCCCGTGGTGGCGGCCGTGCCCTGCTGCGCACCCTTGCCCGCGAACCAGGCGCCGCTGAACGGCTGCTGCGCCTGCGCGCCGCCCGCCTGCAGCAGCATGGCGATGGCCAACGCCAGCGGTTTCAGACGCACCGGGAGACCGGTCCGGTTGCCCGCCATGGCGGAGGAGGATGCGTGTTTCGTGACCGACTTGCTTCGCTGCATGGCGACATTCCCTTTTCATGTTCCGTTGCTGACCGATATCGCGAGGCGGCGCGCACCACGCACGGGGCGGGCGGCAGGCACTGATTCGCGGCTTCCAGCAGCATTGACAGGGAACAAGGTCCGGGACTGCAAAAGGTCATCAAAATGTCATAATTGGCGCCCCGCCTTGGCGCGCCAAGGCGGGGTTCAGCCGAACAGCACGATGCCGCCCGGCAGCCGCGTCACGCGCGCGCCATACGCATCCTGGATCAGGGCGATCACGTCATCGAGGCGGTCGAGCGAAAAGCTCGCTTGCACGCGCGTCTGTTTCAAGGCGTCACCATTGAGGATCAGCTTGCCGGGACGGTAGCGGTTCACCTCGTCCACCACCTCGGCCAGGGTGCTTTGTTTAAAAACCAGCAGCCGGTGGCGCCACGCGCTGACGTCGCTCTTGGCCACCGCGCGGGCAATGCCGAAATGCTCGGGCCGGTAGCGCAGCTGCTGGCCCGCCGCCAGTTCCGCATCGTGGCCGGCCTGCGCCACGCGCAAGCGGCCCGCCAGGCACGTCACGCACACTTCCTGGCCGAACAGGCGGATATTGAAGCGCGCGCTGCCGGCCGACACGCTGCCGTCGCCCGCCTGCACGCGCACCCGCGCCGCGCCGTGCAGGCCGGCCTGGAATTCCGCCTCGCCCGCCAGCAGCACCAGCGATGCGGCGCCGTCCTGCACGGGCGCCGCGTCGAGGCGCGTCTGCGTATTCATCTGCACCAGCACGCCGCCATCGAGCGCCACTTCGCGCTGCTCGCCCGTGCCCGTGGCGTAGTCGGCGGCCAGGCCCGCCACGGCCGGCCACAGGTCCGTCGGCGGGCGCAGCGCCAGCAAGCCCAGCGAGGCCGCCACGCCGGCGCCCAGCCAGGCGCGCCGCGCCGTATTCACTGGCGCCTGTGCCCGCTTGACGGCGCGCGCGGCCGGCGCCATGGCGCCCCACACGGCGCGCGCCTCGGCAAACGCCGTCGCATGCCTGCGGCTGCGCGCGCACCAGTGGCGAAACACTTGCGCATCGCGTTCGCTGACCTGGCCCGAGGCCAGGCGCACGACCCATGCCTGCGCTTCCTTCTGGATGACACCCATGTCGTCTTCCGCTTGTTCAATCATGATGTTTAGACGTTTTTCCCGCGCCGGGACCGAAGCGCTGGATGAAATCGCGTCCCATGCGCTCGCAGCAATGTTCGAGGCCGGCGCGCAATTCCTTCTCCACCGTGCGGGCGGAAATGCCGAAGCGCTCGGCGATGTCGCGGTGCGGCAACTGATCGACGCGGGCGGCGATGACGATGGCGCGCCGGCGTTTCGGCAACTCCTGCAAGGCCCGTTCCAGTTCTTCCAGTTCGGCGCGCGCGCTGAAGGTGCGGGCCGGGTCGGCCAGCTCGTCGGCCATCTCGTACAAGTCGTCGATATTGGGAAGGCTGAGCAGGCGCGCATTGTCGCGGCGTTGATCTTCCGCAATGTTGATGGCGATGCGCATCAGATACGCGGACGGGTAGCTGATCGCTTCGGGCGCGGTCATCTTTTCCACTCTTAAATATGTTTCATGCAGCGCGTCGTTGGCCAGGTCTTCCGAGCCCAGGCGGCGCTGCAGGTGGCGGCGAAACTGTCCATAGCGTTCCAGGAACAGCTTGCGCAAGGTGGCTTTCAGCAAGTCCGACATCGTCAAGTCGCTCCGGCCGGCAGGTAGGGCGCGCAATCGGCCCCTGGGTCGGGCCGCGGCGTCAGCAGGATCGTCAGCGGCTGCGGCAAGCCCGCCGGTGGCGCGCCGTCCATCAGCAGGCTGCGCAGACGCTGCACTACGGCGTTGTCGCGCTGTTCCACACCGCTCGCTTCCAGCACGTGCACGGCGCGCACCTTGCCCCGCTCGTCGAGCCACAACTGGAAGGCCAGGCGGTAGCGGCCGAAAGCGTCCGGATGCAAGCGGCACAGGGCGCGCGTGAGCGAACGCTGCAGGATGACCGCATAGCCTTGCAGCGGTGGCGCGGCAGGAGCGGCCTGGGCCGGCAAGGGCGCCGGCGCTGCCGGGGCGTCGGCCAGCGCCAGCAAGGTAAACGCATTGCTGCCGCTGAAGCGCGCGCCCAGTTGCGTGCCGGCCAGCAGGCGCTGCAGCGCTTCGGCCGGCGTGTAGTCGCCGCGCACGGGCGCTGCCACTCTGCCGGCCGCCAGCTGGCTGCTGACGAGCACGGAATACCCGGTCACTTCGCCAAACGCCACCAGGGCCGCGTCGAGCGGCTGGGCGGGCAAGTCGAAGCGCAGGGTAGAGTGCGCGCCGGCATCAGCGCCATCCGCACCGGTAGCGGGCCGCGCGAATGTCATCAATGTCATCAATGTCATCAGCAAGCAGGCGGACAGGGCATTGCCCCTTGCGGCGCGGCGGTGGCTTAGTGTCATTTTCCAGGGGACGCAACGAAAAATCCTGCTCATGAAGTGTCTTGACTGCAATGTTGTCTGCAGAATGGCAGGATGGTAGCTTCATAAAATGACAACTGCATGACATGGCGCCAGCCCGCGTCCCGCTCTGTGTCATCGCCGCGACACATGACCTTGCTATGCTGGACGCTTATTCACCGCTCCAGGAGCCGCCATGGCACGCCTGTTATCACTGTTGCTGTTGGCCTGCGCCGCCCTGCCCGCGCAGGCGGACGAGCACACCGTCGTCGTGAAGGCCGCCGCGCCGCCAAAGGGTTGCGTGGAAGTGGAAGCGAATGGCCGGCGCGCGCCATCGATGTCTTGCCTGAATGAAAAATTATTGCCGAATAGCAACACCATGAACGGGCCGCCGCCCGCCCTGTCCGGCGCCGAAGCGATCATGCAGCGTCCGTCCAACCAGCTGGGGCTGTACAACCGCGCCGCCCTCGAACACCGCATGGGCAATGCCTTCGGCAAGTCCGTCACGCCGCAGCGCCCGCCGGCTCCCGCGCCCGCCAGCCCGCTGCTGCCGGCTCGCTAGGCCGCTTGTCAACGCACAGTCCATTTGCGCTGTCAAGATTGCGCAATCGCGCCGATTGCGTATCATTCCAGGCTTGATCGCTCTGGAAACAACCATGCTGCCCACTATCGAACAACGCCTTGCCCTTGAACTTGCCGCCAAACCGGTGCAGGTTGCCGCCGCCATCGAACTGCTCGACGAAGGCGCCACCGTGCCCTTCATCGCCCGTTACCGCAAGGAAGCGACCGGCGGCCTCGACGATATCCAGCTGCGCCTGCTCGAAGAGCGCCTGCGCTACCTGCGCGAGCTGGAAGAGCGGCGCGCCGCCATCGTGGCCTCGATCACGGAACAGAACAAGATGACGCCCGAGCTGCTCGACGCCGTCATGCACGCGGAAGACAAGACGCGCCTGGAAGACCTGTATTTGCCATACAAGCAGAAGCGCCGCACGAAGGCGCAGATCGCCATCGAAGCGGGCCTGATGCCGCTGGCCGACGGCTTGCTGGAAAACCCGGAACTGACGCCGGAAATGGAAGCGGGCAAGTTCCTGCGCGACGCGTTTACTAGTGCCGACGGCAACAACCCGGGCGTGGCGGACACCAAAGCGGCCCTCGACGGCGCGCGCCAGATTCTGATGGAGCGCTTCGCCGAAGACGCGACCCTGCTGCAAACCTTGCGCGAATACGTGCAGGAACACGGCATCGTCGAGTCGAAAGTGGTGGAAGGCAAGCAGGACGAAGGCGAAAAATTCGCCGATTATTTCGATTACTCGGAAACCATTTCCACCGTGCCATCGCACCGCGCGCTGGCGCTGCTGCGCGGCCGCCGCGAAGGCATCCTCGACGTCACCCTGCGCCTCGACACAGAAGCGGAAAAACCGAAATGGGATGCGCCGCACAATCCGTGCGAAGGCCGCATCGCCGCCCGCTTCGGCATCAAGCAGCAAGGCCGTCCGGCCGACAAGTGGCTGGCGGACACGGCGCGCTGGACCTGGCGCGTGAAAAGCTTCATGCACCTGGAAACTGAACTGATGGGCGCGCTGCGCGAACGCTCGGAACTCGACGCGATCAACGTCTTCGCCACCAATCTGAAAGCGCTGCTGCTGGCCGCGCCGGCCGGCCAGCGCGCCACCATGGGCCTCGATCCTGGCTTGCGCACGGGCGTCAAGGTCGCCGTGGTCGATGCCACCGGCAAAGTGGTCGACACGGCCGTGATCTATCCGCACCAGCCGAAGAACGACTGGGACGGTTCGCTGCATACCCTGGGCCGTCTTGCCGCCAAGCACAATGTGTCCTTGATTTCCATCGGCAACGGCACCGCCTCGCGCGAGACCGATAAACTGGCGCAGGATTTGATCAAGCAGCACCCGGAAGCGAAGATGACGAAGATCGTCGTCTCGGAAGCGGGCGCGTCGGTGTATTCGGCGTCCGAGTTCGCCTCGAAGGAATTGCCGGACATGGATGTGTCGCTGCGCGGCGCCGTCTCGATCGCGCGCCGCCTGCAAGACCCGCTGGCCGAGCTGGTCAAGATTGACCCAAAATCGATCGGCGTGGGCCAGTACCAGCATGACGTCAGTCAAAGCCAGCTGGCACGCTCGCTCGATGCCGTGGTGGAAGATTGCGTGAATGCCGTCGGCGTGGACGTCAACACGGCATCGGCGCCGCTGCTGGCGCGTGTGTCCGGCCTGTCGGCCAGCGTGGCGCAAAGCATCGTCACCTACCGCGACATGAAGGGCGCGTTCACCTCGCGCGCAGCCTTGAAGGCCGTGCCGCGCCTGGGCGACAAGACCTACGAGCAGGCGGCGGGCTTCCTGCGCGTGATGGGCGGAGAGAACCCGCTGGACGCCTCGGCCGTCCACCCGGAATCGTACCCGCTGGTGGAAAAGATTTTGGCGGACATCAAGAAGGACATCAAGGCCGTCATCGGCGAAACGGCGCTGCTGAAAACCCTCAGCCCGGCAAAATATGCGGATGAAACCTTCGGCGTGCCGACCATTAGCGATATTTTGAAGGAACTGGAAAAGCCGGGCCGCGACCCGCGTCCGGAATTTACGACGGCCACCTTCAAGGAAGGAGTGGAAGAAATCCGCGACTTGCGCCCGGACATGATTCTCGAAGGCGTGGTGACCAACGTGGCCGCCTTTGGCGCCTTCGTCGATATCGGCGTGCACCAGGATGGCCTCGTGCACATCTCGGCCCTGTCGAACACGTTTGTGAAAGACCCGCACACGGTGGTGAAAGCCGGGCAAGTGGTGCGCGTGAAAGTGCTGGAAGTCGACGAGAAGCGCAAGCGCATCGCGCTGACCATGCGCCTGACGGACAGCGCGCCGCAGGCGGGCAGCAAACCCGAGCAGCGTGGCGACCGCAACGACCGCCGCAGCATGGCGCAGCACCAGTCGCAGTCGCGCAACGCGCCCGAGCCGGCCGGCAGCATGGCCGCCGCCTTCGCCAAGCTGCGCGGCTAAGCCCATGGCCGCCAGGCATGACCTTGTCATCCTGGCGGTGGACGCCGCCAGCCCGGATGCGCAATTGCTGCTCGATGCTTTGTCAGAGGCATTGCTGCGCATCAACGGCGACAGCGGCCGCTCTTCCTTCGATGTCGAAGCGGCAACCTTGCGCGGCGGCTTTTACTTGGCCCGCGATGCGGCTGGAGGACTGCTGGGCTGCGCCGCCCTGCGCCCGCTGGGCGAAGCGGACAGCGCCGTAGGCGAACTCAAGCGTATGTATGCGCGCCCGGGTTCGACTGGCGTGGGCGCGGCCCTGCTGGCCCATGTCGAGGCGCAGGCGCGCCGGCATGGCTACCAGGCCCTGCACCTTTCCACCCGCGTGGTCAATACCCGCGCGGTGGCGTTTTATGCCAGGCACGGCTATGCGCCGGTCATTGCCTGGGGCAAATACGTGGGCGCGGCACAATCGACCTGCCTGGGCAAGACCTTATAGGCGTCAACGTGGCTGACTTACCCGATTTATGACTTGAGCGCATACCCGTGCCGTCGTTTTCTTATAAAATGACGGCATCTATTTATTTACCCATCAGAGGCAGCTATGAGCGACGTACAAACCTGGATCAAAGAAACCGTGACGAACACGCCAGTCGTGCTGTTCATGAAGGGCACGGCCCAGTTCCCGCAGTGCGGCTTTTCCGGCCGCGCCATCCAGATCCTGAAAGCGTGCGGCGTGGAAAACATCGCTACCGTCAACGTGCTGGATGACCCGGAAGTTCGCCAGGGCATCAAGGATTACTCGAACTGGCCGACCATTCCGCAGCTGTATGTCAAAGGCGAGTTCATCGGTGGTTCCGATATCATGAATGAAATGTTTGAATCGGGCGAACTGAAGTCCCTGCTGGATGCCTAATCAGCAGCAGCGGCCGCGCCGTGTCGTCGTGGCCATCACGGGCGCCACGGGCGCCGTGTATGGCTTGCGGCTGCTGCAATTGCTCGGCGCCATCCCCGGCGTCGAGACGCATCTGGTCCTGTCCGATGCCGCTGTTTTGACCCTGCACCAGGAAACGGGCGTGGGGCGCAAGGACGTCGAAGCGCAGGCGCACGTCGTGCACAAGCTGCGCGACATCGGCGCGTCGATCGCCAGCGGCTCGTTTCAATCGGATGGCATGGTCGTCGCGCCGTGCTCGATGAAGACCTTGGCGGCCGTCGCGCACGGCTTGTCGGATAATCTGATCACGCGGGCCGCCGATGTGGTGCTCAAGGAGCGCCGGCGCCTGATCCTGATGGTGCGCGAAACGCCGTTCAACCTGGCGCACCTGCGCAATATGACGGCCGTGACCGAAATGGGCGGCATCATCTTCCCGCCCTTACCGAGCTTTTATCACCACCCGCAGAGCATTGCGGAGATGGTCGACCAGACGGTGGCGAGGGTCATCGACCTGCTCGGCATCGAGCACGACCTGGCACCGCGGTGGAATGGTCTTAAAGCGTCAGAAACCTGACATCACCAACGCAATCAAAGCGGGGAAACCCCTGCCAAGTCACGATGCCTGACAAAAGCGTAGCGAGCGTCAGTGATTTGTGGCCGAGAAGCGCAACCGTGCTGAAGCACGGTGAGCATCGCCGGCCGCAAAGCGCGACGCGCAGTAGCTTTGGTCAGGCATCCCTCACCGCTTGTCGAACTGGTGAGCACTGGCCTGCTTCAAATCCCTGGCTTCTTCAACCATCCTGCGGTGGGCGATCCGTTTGCGCATCACTTCCGCATGTTGCGCGGCAGTCATGGGGGGCACGGTCATCAAGTCCTTCAGCTGCGCGGTATTGCTGTAGTTACTTTTCATAAGACGGCTCAAATGCTCGGCTCCGTAGTGGATGAACTGGCTGCTTCTGATGTGATTATGCGCTGGTATTGGCCGCTGCGCCGCTGCGTACGGGATTATTGTCAAATAATTCCGCTGCAGCGCAACATGCGAGGTCTTATTGTGCGGCAAAATCATGTCTCCAGTATGACCTTGCGCAAATAAAAGGACAGGGGGAGCGCCGTCAGCGTAAAGCGGACGGCGCCGGCCGGGGAGGGCCTGGATGCTTACTTTTGGTAGTTGACTCTCACCAGCATGCGAATAAATTCTCGCGCGATTTGACGATGATGTTCATCCAATCTTTGCAAATCGGCAATTAATTTCACATCGGCGGACTCAAAGCGCGATAAAGCGCTGCCCGCTTCACCATTCGGCGTGGCGCTTTCCGGGCCGCCAAAACGCAACCATTCCGCGGGAACGCCCAACCATTGGGCAATCATGCGCAATTTTTCTTGCGTGGGAATTGCTTCACCTACTAACCATTTCCTAGCTGCATGCACAGTAATCGGGCGTCCATCGAAACGGATGTTGAATTCCCGGGCCAGTCTGGTCGGGCTGTCTGGAGAGTAATGGGCGTTTTTGAGAGCCAACTGAAGTCGCTGGCTGAAGCTTTCGCGTTCGTTAGAAGAATTCATAGGTGTACTATTTCATGTTGTAACATGAAAGTCAGTTTCTTGAATGACCATACAGATTGTTACATTTGAAAAGAGTATCAATTAACAATTAACACTCCGGCCGGGCTTTTCAGGTCAAAAAGTGGGCCGAATTTTCTCTTGCGATTCTGCGTGGCTTCGGGTCAAATTCGCGGCTAGCCTTGATTTTCGCACTGCAGCACGATTCAAAGCCTCGGTTTGGCATTACAACGTACGGTATCGGATAATGCCCTCCTCTACCGATACATGCAATGCCCATGTCATACAATTTCTTGTAGACAAAGTTTTCAGAAGGGCCATTTTGTTTCCAATATGGAAACGACATGAACAACGTGTTCATAGTGAAACGTTGTTTTTTGATCGTGCCTACTGGAAAGAATCTGCACTTAAAAAATTTTACTGCCATCGCAGCGAAAAGAATGTCGCCGTTATGCCAGGAAAGCTCTTTTTGGTGTCATCTTGGCCACCAACTCTCGATCTTAAGCGCGTTTGTGCAAGAAGAATCAATTTATTTTCAGTAATTGTTGTCTGATTCGCCAAATTCTCCCTTTACGCCTTCTTTTTTCTTTGTTGCAGCACGGGCAGGGCACGCTACAATAGTATTGACGTTGACGTAAACGGCACTTTGCCACCACCTGTCTCGCCGCATCCCATCTGACGACCGACCACCCATGCAACCGACACCGCCCGCACCCATGACGACCTATACCATTACCGAACTGGCGCGGGAATTCGACATCACGGCGCGCGCCATCCGTTTCTATGAAGACCAGGGCTTGCTCAGCCCGAAACGCGAAGGCGCCGGCGGCCGCAGCCGCGTCTACACACCGCGCGACCGCACCCGCCTGAAACTGACCCTGCGCGGCAAGCGCCTGGGCCTGGCCTTGTCGGAAATCAAGAGCCTGGTCGACATGTACGAGTCGCCGAAGGACACGCGCGCGCAGATGGACCGCTTCCTGGGCGTGCTGGCGCAGCACCGGCAAACCCTGGAGCAGCAACGCATCGATATCGAAATGGCGCTGGCGGAAATCAGCGCGCATGAAGACGCGTGCGCGCGCATGCTGGCGGACTTGAATATTGATAAGGCGCAAACAAGCTAGCAAGGCAAGCGGCGCACACCTGCCGCGCGCGCCACTTTACGTTTACGTAAACGTCACAACTGAGTATCATAGCTTCACTGACCCGGCACCCATGACCGCCACACTTATAACGACGACGAGGACGACATGCTCCATCTCCCAGGCTTGACCTTTGACCACGGCGACGACATCGCCTCCCTGCGCGAAGCGATCCAACAATTTGCCGCCGCCGAAATCGCGCCGCGCGCGGCCGAGATCGACCGCACCGACCAGTTCCCCATGGACCTGTGGCGCAAGATGGGCGACATGGGCTTGCTCGGCATCACCGTCAGCGAAGAATACGGCGGCGCCGGCATGGGTTACCTGGCACACATCATCGCCATGGAAGAAATCTCGCGCGCCTCGGCCTCCGTCGGCCTGTCCTACGGCGCCCACTCGAACCTGTGCGTGAACCAGATCAAGCGCAACGGCACGGCCGAGCAAAAAGCGAAATACCTGCCGAAACTGATCACGGGCGAGCACATCGGCGCGCTGGCGATGTCGGAACCGAACGCGGGCTCGGACGTCGTCAGCATGAAGCTGCGCGCCGACTTCAAGGGCGACCGCTGGGTCTTGAACGGCACCAAGATGTGGATCACCAACGGCCCCGACGCGGACGTGCTGGTGGTGTACGCGAAAAACGACCTGGAAGCGGGTCCGCGCGGCATGACGGCTTTCCTGATCGAAAAGAATTTCAAGGGCTTTTCCATCGCGCAAAAGCTCGACAAGCTGGGCATGCGCGGCTCGCACACGGGCGAACTGGTATTCCAGGATTGTGAAGTACCGGCCGAAAACGTGCTGGGCGGCCTGGGCAAGGGCGTCAACGTGCTGATGTCGGGCCTCGATTTCGAGCGCACCGTGCTGTCCGGCGGCCCGCTGGGCATCATGCAGGCCTGCATGGACCTGGTCGTGCCCTACGTGCATGACCGCAAGCAATTCGGCCAGCCCATCGGCGAATTCCAGTTGATGCAAGGTAAGCTGGCCGATATGTATTCGACCATGATGGCGTGCAAGGCCTATGTCTACGCCGTGGGCCAGGCTTGCGACCGCGCCACCACGCCGGAAGCCGTGCGCCAGTTGCGCAAGGATGCGGCCGGTGCCATTCTGTATAGTGCGGAAAAGGCGACCTGGATGGCGGGCGAAGCGATCCAGGCGCTGGGCGGCAACGGCTACATCAACGAGTATCCGGCTGGCCGCCTGTGGCGCGATGCCAAGCTGTACGAAATCGGCGCCGGGACCAGCGAAATCCGCCGCATGCTGATAGGCCGCGAACTGTTTGCGGAAACCAAGTAAGCACGGGCGCGCGGCGATCGACTGGGTGAGGAGCCATTCATGCGAGCACAGCTATGACGCACATTGCCTTCCCCAAATTGCTCTCTTCCCAGATTGCATTCGATATCGCGCGCACCATCCGCGACGGCTTTGACAAGCATTACCGTCTGTTCCGCGCAACGAGCCAGCAAGCCAAGCGGTATTTCGAGCAAGGCGCCTGGAGCGCGGCGCAGACGGCGGCCCGCGAACGCATCGACTTCTATGACAAGCGCGTGCAGGAATGCGTGCAGATGCTTGAAGATGAGTACGAAGAGTCGGAGTTGAGCGACGAAGTGTGGCGTGAACTCAAGCTGCACTACATCGGCATGCTGACGGAACACAAGCAGCCGGAACTGGCGGAAACCTTCTTCAATTCCGTCTGCTGCAACATCCTGCACCGCACGTATTTCAATAACGACTATATTTTCGTGCGCCCCGTCGTTTCCACGGAATACATCGAAACGCAAGACCCCGCACCCACCTACCGCGTGTATTACCCGGGCCAGGACGGCTTGCGCGATACCCTGACGCGCATGGTGAACAACTTCCAGCTGGACTGCGCATTTGCCAACCTGGAGCGCGACGTAGCCCAGGTGGAAGCGCGCCTGCAGCAGCTGTTCGGCAGCGACCGGCTGGAGCCGAACCACCAGCTCCAGGTCCTGACCAGTTTGTTCTACCGCAACAAGGGCGCCTACCTGGTCGGCAAGGCCATCAACGGCAACCGCGAATACCCGTTCGTCGTGCCCATCCTGCACAACCGCCACGGCAAGCTGGTGCTCGACACGGTGCTGTTCGAGCAGCAGCAGATCGCCGTGCTGTTTTCGTTTACGCGCGCGTATTTCCTAGTGGATATGGAAGTACCGTCCGCCTATGTACAATTTCTCCGAAGTTTGCTCCCGCGCAAGCCTCGCAGTGAGATTTATACGATACTGGGCTTGCAAAAGCAGGGCAAGACCTTGTTTTACCGCGACTACCTGCAGCATTTAAAACACTCGTCGGACCACTTCGAGAGCGCGCCCGGCATTCGCGGCCTCGTGATGCTGGTATTTGCCCTGCCGTCGTTTCCGTATGTTTTCAAGGTGATCAAGGATTTCTTTCCTCCTCCCAAGGAAACCACGCGCGCGCAAGTCCAGCAAAAGTATTTGCTGGTGAAACACCACGACCGCGTGGGCCGCATGGCCGACACGCTCGAGTATTCCAACGTGGCTTTTCCCCGCGCCCGCTTTGCCGCGGAACTGCTGGCCGAGCTGAAGCAGTTCGCCCCCTCGCTGATCGAAGAAGAGCACGGGCAGATCATCATCCGCCACCTGTACATCGAGCGGCGGATGGTGCCGCTGAACATGTGGCTGAGCAATGCCGAAAAGGAAGGCCGCGACGACCTGGTCGAACACGCCATCGTCGAGTACGGCAACGCCATCAAGGAATTGGTGGCGGCGAATATTTTTCCTGGCGACATGCTGTATAAAAATTTTGGCGTGACCCGTCATCAGCGTGTCGTTTTTTACGATTACGATGAAATCGAGTACATCACCGATTGCCAGTTCCGCGTCATCCCGCAAGCCCGCACGGAGGAGGAAGAAATGTCGGCCGAACCGTGGTATCCCATCGGTAAGCACGATGTGTTTCCCGAACAATTCGGCACCTTCCTGCTGGGCAATCCCCGCATCCGCAGCTATTTCATGCAGCACCATGCCGACCTGCTGACGGCGCAATACTGGCAGGCGCGCAAGCAGCGCATCGAAGACGGCCATATCGAGGACGTCTTCCCGTATCCGCAGCACCTGCGTTTTTGTATGCAGTCACCTTCCCACCCCTCAACCGGAGATCCAACATGAATGATCCAGTCGTAATCGTCGGTGCCGCGCGCACCCCCATGGGCGCCTTCCAGGGCGACTTTGCCAACGTCACCGCCAGCGACCTGGGCGCCGTGGCCATCCGCGCCGCTGTGGAGCGGGCCGGCGTGGCGCCGGATGCCGTGGAACACGTGTTTTTCGGCAATTGCCTGATGGCTGGCCAGGGCCAGGCGCCCGCGCGCCAGGCCTTGCGCAAGGCGGGCTTGCCCGATTCCACGGGCGCCGTGACCCTGTCGAAAATGTGCGGCTCGGCCATGCAGACGACCATGTTCGCGCACGACACCTTGCTCGCCGGCAGCGCCGACGTGGTGGTGGCGGGCGGCATGGAATCGATGACCAACGCCCCCTATCTCGTGCCGAAAGCGCGCGGCGGCTACCGCATCGGCCACGGCATGATCTATGACCACATGATGATGGATGGCCTGGAAGACGCCTACAGCCGCGACGAAAAGGGCAATGCCCGCTCGATGGGCACGTTTGCCGAAGAGTGCGCCAGCCAGTACCAGTTCACGCGCGAAGCGCAGGATGCGTTTGCCATCGAATCCGTGAAACGCGCGCAAGCGGCCACCAAGGATGGCAGTTTCGAATGGGAAATCGTGCCCGTGACCGTTTCCGGCCGCGGCGGCGACACCGTCGTCAGCATCGATGAAGGCCCGCAAAAAGCCCGCCTGGAAAAAATCCCGACCTTGAAAGCCGCCTTCAAGAAGGATGGCACCATCACGGCCGCCTCGTCGTCGTCGATCAACGATGGCGCGGCAGCCCTGGTGCTGATGCGCGAATCGACGGCGAAAAAACTGGGCTGCACCGTCATCGCGAAAATCCACGGCCACGCCACGCACGCGCAGGCGCCGAACGAGTTCACCACGGCCCCCATCGGCGCGGTGAAAAAACTCTACGCCAAGACGGGCTGGAGCAGCAGCAATGTGGACTTGTTCGAGATCAATGAAGCGTTCGCCGCCGTGCCGATGGCCGCCATGCATGACCTCGACATTCCGCACAGCAAGATCAACATCCACGGCGGCGCCTGCGCGCTGGGCCACCCGATCGGCGCCTCGGGCGCGCGCATCATCGTCACCCTGATGGGCGCCCTGAAAAAAACCGGCGGCAAGCGCGGCGTGGCGGCCCTGTGCATCGGCGGCGGCGAAGCGACGGCGATGGCAATCGAACTGGTATAAGCTGTTCCTGAGCACGGGCGCGCACCGCGGTTCACGGTGCGCGCCTTTCATTTTATTTTCAGGGAGAAAACATATGCCTACCGCATTGATCATCGGCGCCTCGCGCGGCATCGGCCACGAAATCGTCCGTCAATACCGCCACGATGGCTGGCGCGTGATCGCCACGGCGCGCACGCCGGACGCCTGCGAGGCCCTCAAGCAACTGGGTGCGGAAGCGCACCAGCTCGACGTGACGGATGTGGAAGGCTGTGCCGGCCTGGGCTGGAAGCTCGACGATGAAAAACTCGACGTGGCCATCCTCAACGCGGGCGTGTATGGCCCCCGTCACGACGGTTTTCCTGCGCAAGCCGATTTTGACCTCGTCATGCACACCAACGTGCTGGCGGCCATGCGGCTGCTGCCGATATTGGCGCCGCTGGTGGCTAACGCCAAGGGCAAGCTGGCCGTGCTGTCCTCGCACATGGGCTCCCTGAGCGAGCGGGGCAACCCCAGCGGTTCGCTGTACCGCGCCAGCAAGGCCGCCTTGAATTCCGTGCTGATCGACACGTCCCTCGTGCATGGCCCGCAAGGCGTCAGCTGCGTCGCTTTCCACCCGGGCTGGGTGCGCACGGACATGGGCGGCGCCGGCGCGGATATTTCACCGGAAGAAAGTGCTGCCGGCATCCGCGCCACCCTGGCCAGCCTGCCGGCCACGGACAAGGCCGTGTTCCGCAACTACGACGGCAAGCCCATAGGCTGGTAACTCCCCACACACCATAAAAACAAACGAGACGACGTCCCATGATACTCAATGAAGAACAATCGATGATCCAGGAAGCGCTGCGCAGTTTTTCGCGCGAGCGCCTGGCGCCCAATGCGGCCCGCTGGGACAAGGAACATCATTTCCCGAAAGAAGAATTGCAGGAACTGGCCGCGCTGGGCGCCTTTGGCGTGGCCGTGCCGGAAGCGCTCGGTGGCGCCGGCCTCGACTATGTATCGCTGGCCCTGGTGCTGGAAGAAATCGCCGCCGGCGATGGCGGCACGTCGACCATCATTTCCGTGAATAATTGCCCCGTGTGCAGCATCGCCATGATGTATGCCAATGATGCGCAAAAGGAACAGTGGCTGCGTCCGCTGGCGCAAGGCACGATGCTGGGTGCATTTTGCCTGACGGAACCGCATACGGGCAGCGACGCCTCCGCCCTGCGCACCACGGCCACCCTCGACGGCAATGCATACGTCATCAACGGCACGAAGCAGTTCATTACCAGCGGCAAGTATGCGGACGTGGCCATCGTCATGGCCGTCACCGACAAGGCGGCCGGCAAGCGCGGCATCAGCGCCTTCTGGGTGCCGACGAACACGCCCGGCTACATCGTGGCGGGACTGGAACAGAAGATGGGCCAGCATTCGTCGGACACGGCGCAAATCCTGTTCGAGAACTGCCGCATCCCCGCGGAAAATTTAATAGGCGAAGAGGGCCAAGGCTACAAGATCGCCCTGTCCGGCTTGGAAGGCGGACGCATCGGCATCGCTTCGCAAGCCGTGGGCATGGCGCGCGCCGCGTATGAAGCGGCCCTGCAGTACGCACGCGAGCGGGAAAGCTTCGGCAAACCCATCTATGAACACCAGGCCGTGCAATTCCGCCTGGCCGACATGGCCACGCAGATCGAGGCGGCACGCCAGCTGATCCGCCACGCGGCGGCCATGAAGGATGCGGGCTTGCCCTGCCTGAAGGAAGCGGCGATGGCCAAGCTGTTCGCGTCGGAAATGGCGGAAAAAGTGTGCTCGGACGCCATCCAGGTGCACGGCGGCTACGGTTATGTGTCCGATTTCCCCGTCGAGCGCATCTACCGCGACGTGCGCGTGTGCCAGATTTACGAGGGCACCAGCGATATTCAGAAGATTTTGATTGCGCGGGCGTTGTAAACCCCAGGCAAAAGCTGGGGTCAGACCCCCATATGCGTTGGCGCGGAGCTTTGCGTTAGCGTTGTTGTGGGTCTGACCCCATACGCCAACGATGGACGAAAAAAAGCCCGCTAAAACGCGGGCTTGTTCCAATGTATTACCAATGCTTTAATCGTGTCATGGACGCCAGTGCTATCTGCAAAGTGCCTCCTGATTTTCGGACTCCCATGCTATCTGCATGGTGACTCCAAGTGTAAAATCGACCATCGTATCCGGAATTACAAAATCCATTTCTTCGCACTGTCACGCCATCGACATTACACCTGTCGGTCGCCGCGCTGAAACTGGATGGTGAGATAATTTGCTGCCAAATCTCAATCACTGAATGGAGTATAGCACAGCTTTTTGTGCAATGCAACAATGGATTGAAACCATACGTTAAATCAAGTCCTTAGCGCCAGCGGCTTGTCTTCTTCGCCGCCGCGGGCCACTCTTTCGTATTCGGAAATCACTTGCGCTCCCAGCAGCAGCAGGGTGGCGCCGATTTCCAGGCTGAACATGACGACGATGGCCGTCGTCATCGAGCCATACACGACGTTCACCTGCGACAAGGTGGAAAAATACCAGACCAGCACATGGCGGGCGATTTCCCACAGCAGAGCCGCCGTCACGCCGCCGATCAGCGCATGTGTGATCGACAATCTTCCCACCGGCATGACCAGGTAAATAGAACTGAGCACGAGGATTTCGCCACCCAGCCCCAGCAGATACAGCAGCACGCCGGACACGCCTTCCAGGCCCCAGTCGTGGCGCAAAAAGCGCACGCTTTCCTCGCCCATCACCTGCAGGCTGCCCGCCACCAACGTGATGAGCAAGATACCCACGCCCAGGCACAGGATGTAGCAGTACGGCAGCACGGCGGAAATGAGGAAATGGCGGCGGCGGATGGCGACGCGGTGGACAAAGATCACGCTCATGGCGTTTTCCAGCACGGTAAACGCGAGCGAGCTGAAAAAGAGCATGGTCAGCAGCAAGAGCCAGCCGATCACGCCCCGGTTGTCGAGAAAATGCGCGATCTCGCCCACGATGGCCTTCGATTGCCCCGGCACCAGCCATTCCAGGTAGTGGCCGATTGTCTGCAGCAATTCATCCTGCGCGATTACGTGCGACAGGGCCACCACCACCAGCATCAGCAGGGGCACGATGGACAGCAGCGAGTAATACGCGACGGCGCCCGCCAGCAGCAAGCCCTGGTTGGCGCGGAAACCCTTGAGCACCTGCAGCGCGAAGGCCAGCGGGTGGCTGAGGATGTAGGTACTGGCGTGGCGGTTGATCATGTCGGGTGCGGTGAGGAAGACGGCGCGGCCTCGTGCCACGCCTTATCACACTAGCATACTGACAATCGCCCCGCTGCACCGTACGCTAGCAGACGGCCGGCTCCAGCAAGGTCAAGGTTTGCCGGTCCGCATCCAGGGTGGCCAATATGCCCATCGGTAGCGTGAACTGGTGGCGGATGTGGCCAAACGAGTAGCCGCTGACGGCCGGCACGCGCAAGGGCTGCAAATGCTGGTCCAGGGTGGCATCGAGGGTCAGCGCCGTATCGCCCTCGGCCGCCTCGCAATGTTCGAAAATGCCCAGCATCAAGGCCGCCGCGTGCTTGAAACCGATGGATAGGTCCAGCTGGCACAGCATGCGGTCGATGCGGTACGGCACTTCATTGATTTCTTCGAGGAACAAGATATGCTCGCGGAAATCGGCCGCATACGGCGTGCCGGCCAGCGCGCTGACCATGCACAGGTTGCCGCCCGTCAAGCGTCCTGTCGCTTGACCGCCATGCACGGTGCGGATGGCGAAGTTCGGCTGCGTCTGCGCGCGGCGATGGTTGTCCAGCGCCATCGGGATCGTATAACTGTCTTGCGGCGTCATCAGCACATTGCGTAGCTGCGTCACCGTGTAGTCGGAAAACGTGGACGACGCCACGGGTCCGTGGAAAGTCACCAGGCCCGTCTGGCTGGCGATGGCCAGGTGCAGGGCCGTGATGTCGGAATAGCCGATCAGCACTTTCGGATTGCGCCGGATCAAGGCGTAGTCGAGCAGCGCCAGCAGCGAAATGCAGCCGGAGCCGCCACGGATGGCCCAGATCGCCTTGACCTCGGGATCGGCGAACGCCGCGTGCAGATCGTCGAGGCGCTGCTGCACCGTGCCCGCATAGTTGCCGTGCACGGCGCGGATGTTGGCGCCCAGACTGGCGCGCAGTCCCAGCGATTCGATATTGCGCTGGGCCTTGGCGATGGATTCCTCATCCGTAAAACCGCCCGGTGCGATGATGGCGACCAGGTCGCCGTCGCGCAAGCGCGCCGGTTTGATCAATGCGTGTGGCTGTTGCATGCGTTTGCCCTTCCCTTGCGCGGCCGCCGCCCATGCCGGTGTACCTGCCGCCCCGAGAGTGGCGGCCAGCAAGCCGCCGAAGCGGCGCCGGCTGAGATTGGTCTGACTGGACATGCGGCCCTTTCCTGGAATAAAAACGGCGACGCCAGGCGCCGCCGCACGAGGTTAGCATGCCGGCGGGATCGCCGCCGGCATGACCGCCTTACATGAACTTGTACTTCAGCTGGAACGACAGCGAGCGGCCGCGCGGGTCGGCCACGCGCGGATCCCAGCCGGCGCCCACCACTTCATCCACGTTGTGCGCGGTGAATGGGGGATCGCGGTCGAACAAGTTCTGGATGCCCACGGTGATGGTGGTATTTTTGAAGCCCGTGTACGTGCCCGACAGGTTATACGTCGTGTAGCTGGAGACGTCCGGCTTGAAGCCCGGCGGCGGCGACCCCTTGCCGCCATTCGGCAGCTGGTCCTTGTAGCCCGACGAAAAACTCTGCACCAGCAAGCCGCTCCAGTCGCCGCGCGACACGCCAAAGCTGGCGTTATGTTTCCAGCGCAAATACAGGTCACGCGTATAGAACTTGCCGACCAGTTCCTGGTATTCCTGGCCTTGATATTCCGCAAACTTGAAGCTGTCCATATACGTGCCGTCCAGGGTCGCCGTCCATTTCGCGTCCCGGATCTTGCCTTCGCCGCGCAAGCCCACGTCGAGGCCGCGCACGCGGCTGCCTGCCGCATTGATCCAGCCCGCCTGCACGTACTCGATGGTGCCGTCCGGATTGCGGTGGATGTACTGGTTCAGCGCCTGGTAGTTGGTCAGCACGATTTGCGGCGTGCGGTTCAGGATGCGATCCTTGGTATTGATGGCCCAGTAGTCGAACGAGGCCGAATATCCCTTGAATGGCTCGATGACAAAACCGACGCTGCCCTGCTTCGACGTTTCCGGTTTCAGATTCGTGTTGCCGCCCGTCTTGTAGTCGAGACGGTCGATGGCGCAATACTCGGGCACGCCCGGATGCTTGGCGCAGCCTTCCTGGTCGACCACGCCGTTCGGCAATTCCTGGCTCAGCGAACCGGAATACAGCTGCTGGAAGCTCGGTGCGAGAAAACCCTTGCTGGCCGAACCACGGAACAGCAGGAAGTCGGCCGGCTGATAGCGGAAGGCCACTTTCGGATTCGTCGTCGCGCCCACCAGGCTGTAATCGTCGCGGCGGATGGCGAGCTGCATTTCCAGGTCTTTCGTGACCGGCACCAGCAGCTCCGCATACACAGCCTTGACGGTACGGCTGGCATCTTTGAGTGCGGCATTGCCTGGCGACAGCAAAATCTGCGTGGCGTCGACGTCTTGCGCGAAACTGTAACCTTCGCGGCGCAAGTCAAAGCCGGCCGCCATGGCCAGCGCACCGGCCGGCAGCTGGAACAGTTCGCCCGAAACGGAACCGTCGATCTGCGTCAGGGTCGTCTTGCCGTGCTGGAAGTCGCCACGGAACTTGGTCGATTCGATCAATTGCTTGGCCGCTTCCGTCTGGCTCTGGCCGGCGCCTACCCAGGGATTGATGATGCCCGTGGCCAAGGCTGCGTACAGCTTGTCCGTGTAGGAATAGCCATCCGTCAGCTTGGTCTTGGTGCTGCTTTCGGCGCGCGAAATGCCGGCCTTGTAATCCCACTTGCCGAAGTTGCCTTCAAAGCCCACCAGCACGCGCGCATTGTCGGTGGTGTTTTCCTGCGTGCGGTTGCCCACGTCATTGGCGCGCCATTTGTAGGAAATCGGCTTGCTCTTGTCGAACGTGGGGATGTAGGCCGACAGATCCTGATAATACGCGCCACCGACCGGATACAGATTCTTGTTGGCGACGGTCGCCTGCACCTGCATCGGCGTCAGGATGGCCGTGGCCTTGGTGCGCGAACCGAGCACTTCGACAAACATGCGGTGGTCGGGCGCCAGCTGGAAGGTGCCGCGCGACAGCAGATTGGCCCGTTCAACAGGGAATTGCAGCACATAGTCGGCGCCATAGTCGTAGGCGCACGAATACCTGGTGCGCAGCGGCGAGGTCACGTCTTTCCACAGTTCCGTCTGGTATTGCGACATGCCGGGAATCGTGTCGCACTTGCCCTGGAAGCTCAGCGGATTGGCTTGCAGGTATTTATTCGCATCGCCCGGCAGCTGGAACGATGTGCCAAGTGCCGTGCCGGTCCCCGCCATCTGGTTGGCGAACGGCGTGCCCGTGGTATCGGGCGACAGGCCGCGTTCCGGCTGGAAGCCGTTGACGAAGGAGCGGTCACGGCCATTGAGCTGTTGCGCTTTATCAACGGTCAGGCTGGCCATGATGTTGTAGCGGTCCGACTCCAGCGAGCCCGTGCCTGCCAGGAGCGAGGCGCGGCGCGTGGCGCCGCCGCCGGCCTGCGTGTCGTTGGTGGAGACGGACGCTTCCACGCCGCTGTAATTGGTTTTCAGAATGAAATTGATCACGCCGCCGATGGCGTCCGTGCCGTAGATGGCCGAGGCGCCATCCTTGAGAATTTCCACACGAGAAATTGCGCCCAGCGGGATCGAGTTCAGGTCGACCGACTTGCCGCTGGCGCCGTGCGTGGCGATGCGGCGGCCGTTCAACAGCACCAGGGTGCTCGACGGTCCCAGGCCGCGCAGCGAAGCGAACGAGGCGCCGCCGCTGACCCGGTCCGCATCGGCGCCAAACACGTTATTGCCCGAAGTCATGTTATCGGCGCCCGTGCCGTTGGCTGACAGGGTGCGCACCAGTTGCTCGGTCGTCGTGATGCCCTGTTTTTCGATCTGGTCAAAGCTGATGACTTGCACCGGCAGCGCGCCTTCCTTGGCCACGCGCTTGATGCTGCTGCCCGTCACTTCGACCCGTTGCATCGCTGGCGCCGACGCTTCCTGTGCCATCACCGGCCCCACCACCCCCATCAATGCCACCAACTGCGCTAGTTTCTTCAATTTCACTGGTCTCTCCTTGTTGGGCAATCGAAACTTGAGTTCTCAAGTCCAGGCTGTTTTGTAAGGTCGCGGCGTCTGTCTCGCGGTACATTTTTTTATGACGCCAGCGCTTTACTTTATTTGTTTTCATTTTCAGAGTAGCGCGATGCGTCCGGGCCCAGCCAATGAAAAATGCTTTCCTAACCATAACTTTTTGGAATGAATGCCCTTTTCAGCGACGTGGTCACTTGCCTGCGGGGCTGCCCTTGGTTTTATCCACGTCCAGATAGCGCCAGGACGTGAATTCCACGGGGTGGCGCCTGTAGTTTTTTAGCCACGGTTGCTGCAGGTCGGCAGAGATGGGATGCGTCAGCAGCACCCACGGCGTGTAGGCGTAGATCAGCTGAAACAGGTCGAAGTACAGACTGCGTCGGCGCGGCGTATCGGATAGCAGGCGCGCCTCCTCATAGCGTTTATTGTAATCGGGCAAATTGAAGCGGGCATAGTTGGCGCGGCCGACGTTGCCGCCATACAACAATTGCATAAAGTTATCGCCATCGGGGAAGTCGGCGATCCAGTTGGTCTCGAACATCTGCACCTTGCCCAGGCGCGACGCCTTGATGATTTCCGTCTTCTTGTCGCTTTTAAATTCAAGGCGCAAGCCGATGGCGTTCAGGTTGCGCCGCCACAATTCATCGCGCAACCGGCCCACCGTGCTCGGCTCCGTATGCATGGTCAACATCAAGGGCGTGCCGTCCGGCTGCGTGCGAAAGCCGTCGGGCCCCGCCTTGTAGCCGAAGCGGTCCAGCAGCGCACGCGCCAGCGCCGGATCGTAGCCGACGGGGCTGCGGTAATGCTTGTCGTAGCCGAGCACGTTGGGCGGCAGCGGCGACTGCGCCGGCAAGGCCAGGCCTTTCTTTAATAGCGCGATATCTTCGCGGCTGTTGTAGCTGAGGGCAATGGCGCGCCGCAGGGCCAGCTTGTCCTTGCTCATGCCACCCAACACGGGATCGTCCATATTCATCCACATGTAATACGTCTGCAGCACGGGAAAGCGCGTCAGCTGCAAGCCCTTGGCGGCCAGCGCCGGTTTCAAGGCGCCGTTTTCCAGCACCATGTCCGTCATCGATTCCGGCACTTGTTCCAGGTAATCGAATTCGCCTTTCAGAAAGCCCAGCATGCGCGATTGATATTCCTCGACGATCCGCACCTCGATGCGCTCGACCAGGGGCAAACGTTTACCCTCCAGCGCGGCGGCGATGGCGCGCGCGTCGACCGGCAAGGCGGCCAGCGCAGTGGTTTCCGTATGGAACACGGTGGGGCGGAAAGTCGGGTTGGCTTGCAGCACGATCTTGTCGCTGCGCTTCCATTCCTTCACCAGGAACGGTCCCGTGCCCACGGGATGGTTGCCGATCTGCCCTGCCGCCGGGTACGCTTCAGCCACTTCGCGCGCCACCACGGCGGTCGCCGGCATGGCCAGGTAAAACAGGAAGTTCGGGTCGATGGCGTTGAGGCGGATGCGCAAGGTGTATTTGTCCAGCGCCTGCAAGCCGGCGATCGGCGTGTCGTAGCTGAATTTGGCTTTCAGGGCCGCGTCGCCGACTAGCTTGTCTTCCAGCAAGAACAGCCACGGCGACTTCAGGCTGGGGTCATACAGCCGCGTCAGGCTGTACACATAATCCTGCGCCGTCACTTCGCGCGGCTGGCCCTTGAAAGCGGGATCGGGGGTGAAGAAAATACCCGGCTGCAAGTGAAAGGTATACATGCGGCCGCCGTCTTCCACGGTCGGCAAGCCGCGCGCCGTATTGCCCTGCAGCTGTACCGGGCGCGCCAGGTAGTCGTAGCGCAGCAAGGGGTCAAAAATGTTTTCCATCAAATTCAGGCTGGCCAGGTCGGATGCCACGGCCGGGTCCAGGCCCGTCTCGCTGGTGCTCAAAAACAAGTGCAGGGTCTTGTTCGCGCGGGCATCGGTGGCGGCCTCGGCGGGCGCGGTAAACAGCGTCAACAGGGCCAGGCCGGCGGCGCAGGCGGTTTTGCGTAAAAACATCATCAGTGATCCAGTGCAGACAAGGGTAAGGAACAGCGGTAAGCGACAGGCATCCCCCACACTACGCGGGCAAGCTACGGGGCGCCAATGAAAACAGGCTGCCAGCTTATAACTTTTTGGCATGCGATTGCTGCATTCTTTCATCAACTCGTATCGGGCTGCCTCTATACTTTGCTTGCAGCACCTTTTCACCTCCCCGAAATACAGAACTGATCGCATATGGCACTTAATTACATCTGGTCCGGCTTTTTCCTCGTTGGCTTCCTGGCCGCAGTGCTGCAGTGGCTGTTTCTCGGCGATACCGATATCTTCAAGCGCATCATCGACGGCACGTTCGAAACGGCGCGCATGGGCGTGATGGATATCGCCCTGCCGCTGGCGGGCGTGATGACCTTGTGGCTCGGCATCATGAACATCGGTGAAAAGGCGGGCATCGTCGGCTGGCTGGCAAAAGTCATCGCGCCGTTCTTTTCGCGCATCTTCCCGGAAATTCCGAAAGACCATCCGGCCACGGGCCACATGGTGATGAATTTCTCGGCCAACCTGCTGGGCCTGGACAATGCGGCCACGCCGTTCGGTTTAAAGGCCATGGAAAGCCTGCAAACCTTGAACCCGAACAAGGAAGAGGCGACGAATGCGCAAATCATGTTTTTGGTGCTGCACACCTCGGGCCTGACCCTGATTCCGCTGGCCATCATGGCGCAGCGCTCGATCCTCGGCGCGGCCGATCCGTCCGACATCTTTATCCCGTGCATGATCGCCACCTATGTCGCCACCATGGTCGGCATCATCACGGTATCCATCAAGCAGCGCATCAACTTGCTCAACAGGGTTGTGCTGGGCTGGATGGGCGGCATGACGAGCGCCATCGTCGCCATGATCTGGTATTTCACGCAGTACCTGACGAAGCAGGAAATCGAGCTGGTCTCGAAAGTGGTCAGCAACCTGGTGTTGATCAGCGTCATTGCCATCTTCATCATCGGCGCCCTGCGCAAGAAGGTGAACGTGTATGACGCCTTCATCGAAGGGGCGAAAGGCGGCATTCAGACCTCGATCACCGTGATTCCCTATTTGGTCGGCATGCTGGTGGCCATCAGCGTCATCCGCAACGCGGGCGTGTTCAATTTCCTGATGAGCGGCATGAACTGGTTCTTCGCCAACCTGGGCATCAATACGGATTTCGTGCCCGCCCTGCCGACGGCCATGATGAAGCCGCTCAGCGGCTCCGGCTCGAAAGCCATGATGATCGACGCCATGAACACCTATGGCGTCGACTCCTTCGTCGGCCGCCTGGCCTGCGTCTTCCAGGGCTCGGCCGACACCACCTTCTATATCGTGGCCCTGTACTTCGGCTCGGTGGGCATCCGCAAGACGCGCTATGCGATCACTGCCGGCCTGATCGCCGATCTGGCCGGCGTGGTCACCGCCGTGTTCGTCGCCTATGTCTTTTTCCATTAAGGAGCGCCATGTTTCGTCCCATCCTCATCGCCGCCTTGCTGGCTGGCATCGGCTTGTCGAATGCACAGGCGCAATTGCCCGAATCCGTCAGCCTGCTGTTGCGCAGCGCGAATATCCCCGAAGACGCCATGGGCGCCATCGTCTTGCGCGGCAACACCACCGTGCTGTCGCATGGAGCCGAGCGCAGCATGCAGCCCGCGTCCACCATGAAGCTGGTGACGACGGCCGTGGGCCTGGAACAATTAGGCCCCATCTTCCGCGGCCGCACGGAGCTACGCACCAGCGCCGACGTCATCAATGGCGTGCTGAAGGGCGACCTGATCCTGCGCGGCGGCGCCGACACGGATTTCAACGGGGACGTGCTGGCGCACATGCTGCAAACCCTGCGCAACCAGGGCATCGTGAAAATCAAGGGCGACCTGATCCTGGACCGCCAGCTGTTCCAGCCAGCCCGGCCCGACATCGGCGCGCCGCCGTTCGACGAGTCGGCCGAGTTCCGCTACAACGTCATCCCCGATGCCTTGTTATTGAACACCAATTTGCTCGATATCAATATGAACTCGACGGACCGGCAATTGAGCATCCTGATGCAGCCGGCGCTGGAGAACGTCAGCATCACGAGCGACATGAAACTGGTCAAGGGCAGTTGCGCGCGATGGGAAGACGGCTGGCGTCCGCCAGAATACCGGCGCGATGCCAACGGCAAACTGCAAGTGATACTGCACGGTACTTTCCCGCAAAATTGCAGCAAGGCCACCAGCATCAATGTGCTTGATCGCAACGATTATGCGGACCGCTTGTTCCGTGCCACCTGGAAACGCCTGGGCGGCACGATCACGGGCACGGTGCGCGAAGCGCCGTTGACGGGCTTGCCGCCGACGGCCGAACCGGTCGGCACGCGCATGCTGGCCGACCACGTGGCGCGCGCCCTGCCGGAAGTTTTGCGCGATATCAACAAGACCTCCGACAACACCCTGGCCCGCACCCTGTTCCTCAGCTTGGGCAGCTTGCAAAGCGATGGCTGGCTAGGCAGCCGCCCCGTCGCCATGGCTGCGCCGGAAGACACGGCCAGCCGGGCGCGGCAAGTGATCCAGGAATGGTTTCAGCGGCACAATATCGATACCCAGGGCATGCTGGTCGACAACGGTTCCGGCTTGTCGCGCACGGGACGCATTGCGCCAGCGCAAATGGCTGGCGTGCTGCAGGCGATGCAGCAAAGTCCATGGGCTCCCGAGTTCCAGTCCAGCCTGCCCATCGTGGCGCTGGACGGCACCATGCGCAAGCGCCTGCTGAACAGCCCGGCCGCCGCGCGGGCCCGCATCAAGACGGGAACATTAAAGAATGTGGTGGCCATCGCCGGTTACGTGCCCGATGCGAATAATCAACAGTGCGTGGTGGTCGCCATGATCAATAGCGACCTGGTTGGCAACGGCAATGGCCGCGCCGCCGTCGATGCGCTGATCGAGTGGGTGGCCAGGAGCGGCGCCGTGCCGGTGGTGGCCGGCCAATAAGGCCGGTGCAGCGGCCTAGCGTGGTGCGCTGGCAAACGCCAGGCGCAGCACATACGCGGCGACGGCGCCGATTAGCAGGATCGTCACCAGCGACGCTTCCACACCGAAGGCGCCGCCCGTCAGCATGGCATTGCCCGCCAGTTCGCCGCGCAGCAGGCCGTCCGTGGCCGCGTGGCCCGATACCGTCGAGGAAAACACTTGGCTGACACAGTAATTCCAGCCGACATGCGTGCCGATGCACACCCACAGGCGGCGCGTCCGCATGTACAGTGCGGCCTGCAGCACACCATAGGCGACAATCGCGGCGATGGCCAGCAGCGAAAAACCGGCATTGGGCAAATGGGCCAGGGCGAACACCAGCGATGAAATCACGATGGCGGCCTTGCTGCCCAGCGCACGTGCCGTCACGCCGAACAGGATGCCGCGAAACATCATCTCCTCGGCCATGCCGACCAGCACGAGTTCCGCCAGCGGCAGCAGCAACATGAAGCTCGGGGCGTTGACGCCGCTAAACTGATATACGCCCAGCGCTGCCAGCACGACAAAGGTGAGAAAGACCAGTCCGGCGCCGAGCAGCAATCCGCGTCCCAGTTCACGCGCCATGCCCGGCATTGCCAATTCGGCCGGCTGGCGCTTTTCAATGCACCGCACATAGAAACGGTAGCCGCACCACACCAGCAGCGCCGCCAGCAACTGCGGCCACAGGATGCGGTGGGGCTTTTCCACCAGTTGGGAAGCGGTGCCCATTACCAGCGGTATCCCGGCAAATGTGAGGACCATGCCCAGCACAATCTGCACCAGGGGATAGGCCATCAGGCGGGCCAGAGGGGATTTTTTTGTTGCCATGCTCAGGGTATTGTCCATCGTCGCTTTCCTCAGATAGTTTTCAGGGCGTTGTTTTTAGCTGCTTGCTTGTATCGCGGATGCGCTCGCCAAATGAGCGCTGTTGCAGCATCGTGATGGCTTGCGCCAGGCATGTGGATAAAGGAAATGCCAATTCCGCATCCAGGCTATCGGCAGCACACTTGGTCGCCTGCCAGCAAGTCTGCAAATGGGGCAGCAAGGCCTCGCCCTGGCTGCTCAGGCGTACCACACGCTGGCGGCCATCCTCGCCACCGGCTGCCACCAGCAGCAAGCCTTTCTTTTTCATCAATGCCACCGTTTGCGTGACGGCTGGCTGCGTGATGCCCGCCAGCTCGGCCAACTGGCCGATGGTCGCGCTCTGCTGTTGCGCCAGCACCCGCATCACGGGCGTGTAGCGCGGCCGGTAATCGAGACCCGCGTCCGCGTAGGCTTGCTGGACGGCGCCGTCCAGCAGTTCGATCAGGTGGCGTAGTTGTGTTCCGAGTCCTTGTTTCATGTAGCGATAGTAACAGCATTTACATAAGCACTTATATAAATACTGAAAGCTGTTGCATTTTATGCACAAAGTAGCAGGGGGTAGCTGAAAAGAGGAGGAGTGGCGAGGAATCGCCAGACGAAAAAAAACCCCACCGGAATCCGGCGGGGTTTTTCTCTTACTGCGTATAACAAGCCTGACGATAACCTACTTTCACACTGGTTGCAGCACTATCATCGGCGCAAAGTTGTTTCACGGTCCTGT
>NZ_JBXAHC010000017.1:0-102732 GCF_058794735.1 Janthinobacterium sp. GW823-FHT06H09
CTCGAACCCGCGACCCCCGACGTGACAGGCCGGTATTCTAACCAACTGAACTACCACTCCAAGCTCGTATGATCTGTATTGCTGATCCATGAAGCACTGGACAGTTTTCTGATTTGGTGGGTGCTGAGAGGCTCGAACTCCCGACCTACGCCTTGTAAGGGCGCCGCTCTACCAACTGAGCTAAGCACCCGTTGCTTGTCTCAGAAAACCATCCCGACGTTTGTCACCACGTCTGGAAGAGGCGCTATTATAGGACGGCTAAAATCCTTCTGCAAGCGCTTTTTCACATTATTGCGTGATGTTCCACTGCGACAGCATCCACGCCATGTTGAAGGCGTTTTCGGCAATGGCGTTGTAGCGGCCCGAAGCGCCGCCGTGGCCGGCGCCCATATTCGTTTTCAGCAGCAATGGATTGCCGTCCGTCTTGTACGCGCGCAGCTTGGCCACGTATTTTGCCGGTTCCCAGTACATGACCTGGCTGTCGTTCAGGCCCGTCGTCACCAGCATGGCGGGATAATTCTTGCGCGCAATGTTGTCGTAAGGCGAGTAGCTGAGCATGTAGTCGTAGGCCGCCTTCTGGTTCGGGTCGCCCCATTCCAGGTACTCTCCCGTCGTCAGGGGCAGGCTGGCGTCCATCATGGTGTTCATCACGTCGACGAATGGTACGGCCGCGTGCACGGCGTGGAACAGCTCGGGACGCATGTTGACGACGGCGCCCATCAGCAAGCCGCCTGCGCTGCCGCCCTGGATGATCAGGCGGTTCGGGCTGGTCCATTTTTCGCGCACCAGGTAGTCGGCGCTGTCGATGAAGTCATGGAAGGTGTTTTTCTTCTTCATCAGCATGCCGTCTTCATGCCACGCTTCGCCCATGTCGGTGCCGCCGCGGATATGCGCTTGCGCATAGATGACGCCGCGCTCCAGCAGGCTGATGCGACTGATGGAGAAAGTGGCTTCCGTGGAAATGCCATACGAGCCATACGAGTACAGCAGCAGCGGCGCGGAACCGTCGAGCTTGACGCCTTTCTTGTAGACGACCCACAGCGGCACTTGCACGCCATCGCGCGCTGTCACCCACAGGCGCTGCGTGGTGTAGCGGCTGCCGTCAAAGCCGCCGGCGATTTCCTGCTGCTTCAGTACCGTGCGCTGGCCATCCTTCATGCTGACATCGATGATGGTGGGCGGCGTGACGGGCGACTGGTACGACATGCGAAATTGCGTGGCGGAAAATTCCGGCGTACCGACGGACGTGGCCAGGTAGACGGGGTCGTCGAACTGCACGGTCTTCCAGTTCTTGTGCGCAAAATCATGGATGCGCGCGCGGTTCAGGGCGCGCGCCTTTTCCATCACCACCAGATAGCCCTGGAAGACGTCGATGGACTGGATCACGGCATCCTTGTTGTGCGGCACGACGGGTTTCCAGTGTTTCGGCTGCGGGGTGCTCAATGGCGCGCTGACGACGCGGAAATTCTTCGCATCCTTGTTGGTCAGGATGTACAGCTGGCCGTCGCGGTGTTCGACGACGTAGCGGTGGCCTTTTTCGCGTTTCAGTACGCTCTGGAAACTGCCTTGCGGCTTGTTCGTTGGCAACAGCAGCACTTCGCTCGTATCCGTGCTGCGCGCCGTGAGCACAAAGTAGCGCTGGTCGCGCGTGCGGCTCACGCCGATGGCGAATTGCTCTACCGGCTCGTGATAGACCTGCTGCGGCATGCCGCCCAAGGCCAGGCGGAACAAGCGGTCAGCGCGCTTGGTGGTGGCGTCTTCCTGCGTCAGCATCAGGGTGGCGTTGTCGGCCGCCCAGGCCAGGGATGTGACGCGCGGCATGCTGTCGCCCAGCAACTTGCCTGTCTTCAAATCCTTGACATGCAGCGCGTACTGGCGGAAACCCGTCGTGTCGGTGGTGTAGGCCAGCAATTGTTCGTTCGGGCTGATGGCAAACGCGCGCACGGCAAAAAATTTGTGGCCTTCGGCCAGTTGATTCTGATCCAGCAAGATTTCTTCAAGCGCCTGCGCATCGTAGGCGCCGCTGGTGCCGACGGGGCGGCGGCAGTGAATCGGATACTGCTTGCCCGCTTCCGTGCGCGTGTAATAGTAGAAATTGCCCTGGCGCGCAGGCACGGACAGGTCCACTTCCTGCATGCGTCCCTTGATTTCCGCAGTCAGCTTGTCGGCCAGCGGCTGGATCGGGGCCGTGACGGCCGCCGTATAGGCGTTTTCCGCATTCAGGTAGTCGATCACGGCAGGATCGGTCTTCTTTTGCAGCCAGCGGTAGTCGTCCGTAACCACGGTGCCGTGGCGCGTTTTCTGCCAGGCCGTCTTGGCGGCGATGGGTGCGGTGGCGTCGGCGGCCTGCGCGGATGGCGCCAGCGTGGACAGCAGGATGGATGAGCAGACGGCCAGGCGGCGCAAAGCTTGATGTGCTGTAGACAAGGCAACTCCTTTTATAGTCGTGTCAGGATTGTAATCTTGCTATTGAGAAAAGCAACTGCGGAGCGCGTGCGTTTCAACTTGCATCCATGGGCATTTCCAGCGATACTGTATATAACTACAGTATCCCGCCGCGAGGTGTCCTTGACCACATCTGCCCCTACATTGCCTGAACCGCGCCGCTGGATAGCCCATCTGGACATGGATGCCTTTTTCGCCTCCGTGGAACTGTTGAAATATCCGGAATTGCGCGGCGAAGCCGTCGTCATCGGCGGCGGACGCTTGCAGCAACCCCTGTTGCAGGAAGACGGCACGCGGCAATTCGCGCGCATGCGCGACTACGTGGGGCGCGGCGTCGTCACCACGTCGACCTATGCGGCGCGCAAGTTTGGCGTGTTTTCCGCCATGGGCATCATGAAGGCGGCGAAACTGGCGCCCGACAGCATCCTGCTGCCGGCCGATTTCGAGGCTTACCGCGAGTATTCGGCCCGCTTCAAGCAGGCAGTGGCCCAGCTGTGCCCCATCATCCAGAACGTGGGCATCGATGAAATCTATGTCGACCTGACCGAATACGGCGAGCAGGCACCGGCCATGGCGGCGCGCCTGAAGGCGGCCGTGTTCGAGGCGACGGGCCTGTCGTGCTCGATCGGCCTGGCGCCGAACAAATTGCTGGCAAAAATCTGTTCCGACCTGGAAAAACCCGACGGGCTCACCATTTTGTCGCCCGAGGATGTGGAAACGCGCGTGTGGCCCTTGCCGGCGAAAAAGATCAATGGCATCGGCCCGAAAGCCACGGCCAAGCTGGAAGCGCTGGGCATTATCACCATCGGCGAGCTGGCGCAAGCCGACATGGCCATGCTGCGCACGCAGTTCGGCGACCTGTACACGGGCTGGCTGCGCCAGGCGGCGCTGGGCATCGATGAGCGGCCCGTGCAGACGAGCCGGGAAACCAAGTCCGTCAGCCGCGAAACGACGTTCGAGCGCGACTTGCAGGTGGTGCGCGACCGCGCCACGCTGTCGGAAAAGCTGGAAAGCCTTTGCACGCGCGTGGCGGGCGACCTCGACAAGCAGTCGCTGGCGGGGCGCACGGTGGGCATCAAGCTGCGCTTCGAGGATTTCAGCACGGTCACGCGCGACATCACCCTGCCCAGTGCCACGGCGGACGCCGCCGCCATCCTGCGCGCCAGCCGCGACTGCTTGCGGCGCGTGCCATTTGACAAGAAAATCCGCCTGCTGGGCGTGCGCATCTCGACCTTGTCCGATCCGGCCGTCATGACGCGGCAGGCGCCAGCCCAGGCGGAGCTGTTTCCCGCCCTGTAGCGACATTCCCCATGCATCAACAACACCGCGCCAGTCCGCGCTTTTGACGGCATTCCCGTGTCGAAAGTGTAGAATGGCGTTCCCCTGGCACTACTGAAACAAACGGAAGACAAAAACTATGTGGTTCAAGAATCTTCAGATTTACCGCCTGCCCGCACCGTGGGCTTACACGCCAGAACAACTGGAAGAGGCCTTGTCCTCGAACAAATTTACGCCGGCGACCAGCATGGATCTGATGCGCCAGGGCTGGGATACGCCACGCCCGAACGGCGGCCTGGTCCACGTGGTCAACAAGCAAATGCTGATCTTGCTGGGCACGGAAAAGAAACTGCTGCCAGCCACCGTCATCAACCAGGTGGCCAAGGCCCGCGCCGCCGAGATGGAAGAAGCGCAAGGCTTTGCGCCTGGTAAAAAGGCCATGAAGGAATTGAAGGAACGCGTGGCCGACGAGCTGCTGCCGCGCGCCTTCAGCATCCGCAGCAACGTCTGGACGTGGATCGACCCCGTCAATGGCTGGCTGGTGGTCGATGCCGCCAGCCCGGCGAAGGCCGATGAAGTCATCAAGCTGCTGCTCAAAGCCGTCGACAAACTGCCGCTCGAAAGCCTGCGCGTGCAGCGCTCGCCCGTGGCGGTGATGACGGAGTGGCTGCAGGCGGACGACGCGCCGGCCGGCTTCACGGTCGACATGGATACGGAATTGCGCGCCACGGGCGAGAGCAAGGCTACCGTGCGCTACGTGCGCCACACCTTGGAAGCGGACGATGTGCGCCGCCACATCGCGGCCGGCAAGCAGTGCACGCGCCTGGCCATGACGTGGAACGACAAGATCTCGTTCGTGCTGACGGAGTCCTTGGCCATCAAGAGCGTCAAGCCGCTCGACGTGATCAAGGAAACGGAATCGAGCACGAAGAACGACGAAGAGCGTTTCGACGGCGACGTGATGCTGATGACGGGCGAGCTCTCCAAGCTGATGGCCGACGTGGTCGAAGCATTGGGCGGTGAAGCGACTGCATAAAAGCAGTTGTGCAGGTACGGAAAAGGAGCTGAGGCTCCTTTTTTTTCGCCTGTGCAATTTGCGGGCGCATAAAAAAAGCGCCTTGCACGGTGAAGTGCAAGGCGCTTTCGGACAAGCTAATTCAACACGTCAAATTAGAACTTGTAGTTGCCGGTGACGTAGAACGAACGCATCATCGGATCGGCGTAGCGTGGGTCGAAACCGATCTGGTGGCCCGACGAAGCGCGCAGCGACAGCGGCGGTGCACGGTCGAACAGGTTTTTGATGCCTGCGCGGATCGTGGTTTGCTTGTCAAAGGCGAAACGTGCTTGCCAGTCGAACGTCGTGTACGACGGTACTTGCAGGCGGAAGTTTTTCTCTTCTTTTTGGGTCGCCAGGTTGTACACGGTAGCGGGAGCATCGGTGTAGCCGTTACGGTAGTTAACCGTGACCGTGTTGCTCAGGCGGCCCGTATCGAGGGTCGTCGTCAGCTTCATCAGGTTGCGGAACGTGACTTCGTTGGTGTCGCCGAAGAAGTTCATGTTGCTGGTGAACACATTGTCGCTACCGGCTTTGGTGTAGTTGGCGTGCAACATGTGCGTACCGCTCAATTGGGCGGTCAGCTTGCCGAAAGAAAACTTGTGGTTGGCCGACAGATCCCAGTCGATACCACGGTATTCCTTCTTGCCGATGTTGACCGACAGTTTCTTGAACGCGTAGTAAGCGATGCCGGTCGATGGCTCGATGTATTCACCGAAGCTCGATGCATACTTGACCGGATCGGCAAATGCTTGCTCTTCGGATACTTCCGACACGGCATTGCGCAATTTCACATCCCACAGGTCGGCGCCGAACGAGAATGCCGAGCTAGGCTCGACACGGAAGCCCAGGGTGAACTGCTTCGATTTTTCCGATTGCAGATCCGGGTTGCCTTGCGATACCGCGTTGTATTGCGTTGCTTCCGCGCGGCACAGTGCGTTACCTGGGTATGGGCAGTCAAATTTCTTGGCGGTAAAGCCGGCGTTGACCAGTGGCTGAGCGATGTCCAGCATGCTTGGCGCCTTGAAGCCCGTGCCGTAGGAACCGCGGATCAGCACGGTCTGTACCGGCTGCCAGCGTGCCGATACCTTGTAGGTATTGGCGCTGTCTTTTTTGCCGACAGTTTTGTTGTTCAGCTTGTCATCGATCGCCTTGACAGCATCGTAACGGCCGCCGACGGTCATTTCGAACGACTTGGTCAGCGGTGCCAGCAACTCGACGAAGGCGCCGTAGGTGTCGCGGCTCATGTCGTAGGCTGGCTTGGTGTTGAAGCTGTAGATGTCGTCGCCGGTGGCGCCTGGCGATTGCTCATACGTATAGGTGCGGTAGTCGCCGCCGATACCGAGGCTGGCCTTGCCGCCTGGCAGGCTGAACAATTCACGCGAGCCGTGCGTGTCGATGCCGCGCATCGTGGTCGATGCGGTGCGCACGGAGCCGACGAATTGCGCGCCAGCGACCTGTGCTTGCACGGATGGCTTTTGTGTCGCAGCAAAAGGATTGAAGTCCGGATTGGCCAGGATATTCTTGAATTCCTGGCTCTTCTGGTAACCGCCCGTGTAGCGCTCGTCGATCGAGTTTTGCGACCAGGTCAGGCCGCTTTCGAAGTTCCACGCGCCCAGTTCGCCTTCCACACCGACGACCATGTGTTTGGTTTCGGTGATGGTGTTGCTGGCACGCAGGCCGAAGTCGGTGCTGCGGTAGTTGGCCGTCACGGATTTGACGTCGGCACGTTGCGCTGGCGTCAGGTAGGGCGACACATAGGTGTTGTACAGCGCGCTGTCCTTGGCGATTGCGATCGGGATCGGATTGGCGGCGATACGCGCCGTCAGGTCGTAGCGCGAGTAGGCCAGTTCGGCGAATGCATTCAGGTTGTCGTTCAGCTTGTACGTCGCTTTGGAGAACAGGCTGTCGCGTTTCGATTGCGGTACGATTTCCACGGTGGAACCCGTGTCGAAGCCGCAAGCGCGTGCATTGGCGGTGGTGACGTCGAAACCTTCAGGGCAATTGCCATTTTTAGCCAGGTAAGGCGAAAACGCGGTCGATGGCGCACCGCTCTTGTAGGCAACCGTGGCGCCTGCTGGCGAAGCCGATGTGCTGGTGCGGTCCCAGATGTAGTTATTGCCGTTGCGGCTGAACGGCACGTACGAGGTAGCGGCGAACGTGCGGTCGGTGGCGCGCAGTTTCGATTGCTCGTCATGGCGGTACGACAACAGCACGTTGAAACGGTCTTCGTCCAGGTCGCCGAAACCGTAGGTGACGCTGGTGTTCCAGGCGTTGCCGCCCTTGTCTTCCGGACCGCCGTAGGTGGCTTCCAGGGTGGCGCCTTGCTGGTTTTTCTTCAGGATGAAGTTCAGTACGCCGGCGATGGCGTCCGAGCCGTACAGTGCCGAAGCGCCGTCGGTCAGGATTTCGACGCGTTCAACGGCGCTCATCGGGATGGCGTTCAGGTTGACCGTGGTGCCGGAACCTTGTGGCGCGATGCGGCGGCCGTTCAACAGCACCAGGGTGTAGGTTTCGCCGATACCGTGCAGCGAAGCACTGGTATTGCCGCCCGAGTCGGAACCGGCGGCGACGGCGCCGATGGTGAAGCCTTGCATCGCCGGCAGGGCCTGGATCAGGTCGGCAACCGAAGTGGCGCCCGATTTGGCGATCGCTTCTTGCGACAGGCGCTGTACAGGCAAGGCGCCTTCGACAGCGATACGCTTGATGCTCGAACCGGTAATTTCAACTTTTTGAATTGCTTCGTCCGCCATGGATTGGCCGGAGAACAAAACGCTGCCTGCCAGGACGGTCAGGGCCAGGCGTACGCTGCGTACGCCAATCTTTTCTTTAAATGCCATTGTAACAATTACTCCGTAGTAGTTTTAATAACGACAAGCAGTACACGAGCACCGTTCTGGTCATCGGGTAGATGCCCAGCGGTGCTCGTGTACGGTAGGCGGAACCACGTCGGTGGGAGGTGGAAGACTACTTAGCGCAATATTGTTATAAATGCACTTTTGACTTGTCGAGGCAAACATTATGTCGTCTCAGCAAGAAAAAATGCACCTCAACCGTGTCGGATTTGGCAATAAATTCGAGATACTGAAGAATATTTGATTTAAATGTTAAATATAGATTTTATATTTATAAATATCTGCGTTTTTAAAAATGATCAATGGCGTTTTTTTGCAACATAAAATTATTGTATTGGCAATTCGATGTTTTACCAGCAATAATTAGATGAAAAATGTTGTATTGCAGAATTTATGCAGCGTAAAAAAATGTAAAAAAAGCCCGCTGAAAGCGGGCGGGTCGAATTGTGACAGAGTGTCGGTCAGGCCGTTTGCTGGTCTGCTTGTTGCACCCTGTCCTGTGCCATCGCTTACAAGGGCTGGAACACCCCGGCGGCGCGGTTCTTTTGCACATTGTCCCATGCAAATATCTGGCCATTCATGGCCACGTAGACGCCGGCTGGCAAGGTTTGCGCCACGCCGCAGGCAAAGCCCAGATTGAACAGGGCATCGGAGTTGTCGATTTCGTAGGGAATCATGGCGCCCGTCAAAATGACCGTTTGCTGCAGGTTCGCCGCGCCCAGCACTTGCGCCGTTTCGCGCATGGTGTCGGTGCCGTGGATGATGACGATGGCTTTTTCTTGTGCCGCGCGGCACGAGGCGAGCACGCGCTGGCGGTCCGCATCCTGCATGTCGAGCGAGTCCAGCAGTGGCAATTGCTCCAGCGCCACGGGCGCCGTCATGCGCGCGCGGGCAATCGCTGCCGGCAAATGACTGTCGGAAAAGCCCAGGGTACCGTTCAATTCGTTGTAGTGCTTGTCGAAAGTGCCGCCGGTGGCGAGTATGCGCAATGTCATGATGTGGTCACGATGTCAGTGGAGAATGACGCGCATGATATCGTGGATTGCCGCCCTTGCGTGAATGACGCTGCGGATGGGACGGCGTGCTTGCCGCCTGCGCTTGCGCCGCATCTGGAAAATTTGGCCATCTGTGAGTACACTGGTTTCTTTGTTTGCCAGCCACCCCCGACTCCGTATGAAAGCGCTCGCTCCCGGCACCGTCATTTTTCACCGCCACCGCGGTTACGGGGTGATCACGTCCGTCAATTTGCTGACGGGCTGGATCGCCGCCCGTTTCGGCAGCGAAGCGCGGACCCTGGACCTGAACCTGTCGACCGACGACGTGCAGTTTGCCGATGGCGAAGCGATCCTGTTTCGCCGCGCGCCGCCCGACCGCATGCCGCATGCGCGCCTGATGGCCATGGTGCGCGCACTGCACCAGGCCGGCTATCAAAAACTGTATCTGTATTCCTGGCCCAAGCCATCCGGGCTGCACTGGCGCTGGCATTTGTTTACGGGGCCGCGCGACTGGATGCAGCGTCCCTGGCGCGAAGGCTGGTATGGCTCGGGCGCCGATTACAACGTCAATCCCGTGATGGGCTGGGGAGACTCTCCCGGCGCTTCCACTGGCGAGTTGATCGATGCCCTGGCCCGTTTTGATCCGCAAGGCCTGGCACAGGCGCTGGGGCGCGACGACGACCATAGCGAGTGGTTTGGCCGCGTCTGCGATGCATTATTACCCCATTATATGTACAGCCTGGACATGCAGCGCGCGCCAGGCGAGCCCTTGCAAGACATGCCGCCCGTGCCGGTGGTCGCCGTGCGCGCCGGCGTGGCTCCGTACAGTGGACCTGACATCGCCTGGCCGCCCGGCTGGACCGGCCTGTGGCGCGGCCGGCACGTGCTGTCCGCGCCCGCCATCCGCATCACGGGCGAGCCCGACCTGATCAAGGGCTTTCAGCGCTCTTGAGGGGCTTGGCGCGCATGCTGCAATGCTTCGGGATTGAGCAGGCGCGTGCATTGATGCTGCGTAAAATCGACGATGTTTTGCAAGGCGTAGCGGAAATACAGCTCATAGCTGTCACGCTCGACGTAGCCCAGGTGTGGCGTGGCCAGTACGTTCGGCAGCAGCAGTAGCGGCGAGCCTGGCGGCAGCGGCTCGTCCGTAAACACGTCGAGCGCGGCGGCGCCCGGATGCCCTTGTGGCAACGCCGCTTCCAGCGCGCCCTCGGCCACCAGTTCGGCGCGGCTCGTGTTGACGAACAGGGACGTCGGCTTCATGCGCGCCAGATCCTCGCTTGTGACCAGGCCGCGTGTCTTGTCGGACAGGCGCAGATGCAAGCTCAGCACGTCGGCCTGTTCAAAGAAGGCCGCGCGCGATTCTGCCGCCGTATCACCGGCCGCCACGGCCGCTGCGCGGCTTGCTTCGCTGCCCCACACGAGGATGGTCATGCCGAAGGCGCGGCCATAGCCGGCGATCAATTGGCCGATCTTGCCGTAGCCCCAGATCGCCAGGGTGCGCCCTTTCAATACCGTACCGAGCGTGTTGTGCTTTGGCTCCAGCGACGACGTCTGCCACAGCCCCTCCTGCAAATGTTGCGCGTACGGCACGATCTTGCGCTGCGCCGCCATGATCAGCGCCCACGTCAGTTCGGCCGGCGCCGTGGGCGAGCCGATGCCTTCCGCGATGGCGATGCCCAGCTCGGTGGCGGCCGCCACATCGATGTGTCCGCTGACCTTGCCCGTTTGCGAAATCAGTTTCAGGTTCGGCAGTTTCGACAGCAAGGCACGGTTGAAACTGCTGCGTTCGCGGATCAGCACCAGCGCGTCGAACGGCGCCAGGCGGATCGCCAGCTGGCCCAGGCCCCGCGCCGTATTGCTGAACACTTTGACCTCGTGGCCGTCGAGCAATTTGAAACAATCGAGGCCGCGCACGGCATCCTGGTAATCATCGAGTATGGCAATTTTCATGGTGGATGGCCGATTTTAGTAAGGATTTGGTAGGGAAATAACAGGATACGGGAAATGCTGAATAGCCTACTACATTAGTCAAGCTATTCTCCTACATTTTTGCGAGAATAGCCGTTACGCGGGTGTACAATCGCCGGCACTTTTGAAGCTTCGTGATTATAGTGATAGCGCAAACTGTTCCTGCAGCCCGGGAGCATGATCCAGGTAAATGCCGCTGGCGCGAACGCCGCGGCGGACACGACACCAGAGCCCTGCCCGTGTGAACACACCGCCCGCAGTGAGCCGCAGCCACCTCTCAACGATGCTGCCTGTCTTGCCGGAACGACCAGAATTTCTTTTATTGGTATTGGAGGTAATATGAATCAGCCCGTCATGGGTGGCGTCGCCGCACTCAACGTCCCAGCTTATATTAAACAACAGAAACTGATCAACTGGGTGGCCGACATTGCCGCGCTGACCAAGCCAGACCGCATCTACTGGTGCGATGGTTCGCAGGAAGAGTACGAGCGCCTGTGCGCCGAGATGGTTGCCAGCGGCACCATGAAAAAACTCAATGCCGACAAGCGCCCGAATTCCTACCTGGCCTGCTCCGATCCGAGCGATGTGGCCCGCGTCGAAGACCGCACGTATATTTGCTCGGCAACGAAAGAAGCGGCCGGCCCGACGAATAACTGGACCGAGCCTGGCGAAATGCGCCACACCCTGAATGGCCTGTTCGACGGCTGCATGCGCGGCCGCACCATGTACGTCGTGCCATTCTCGATGGGCCCGCTGGGTTCGCCGATCGCCCACATCGGCGTGGAACTGTCCGATTCGCCGTATGTCGCCGTCAACATGAAGATCATGACCCGCATGGGCCGTGCCGTGTACGACGTGCTGGGCACCGATGGCGAATTCGTGCCGTGCGTGCACAGCGTGGGCGCGCCGCTGGCGGCCGGCCAGCAAGACGTGAAATGGCCGTGCAACAGCACCAAGTACATCGTGCATTTCCCGGAAACGCGCGAAATCTGGTCCTTCGGTTCCGGCTACGGCGGCAACGCCTTGCTGGGCAAGAAATGTTTCGCCCTGCGCATCGCCTCGAACATGGGCTACCAGGAAGCGCAAGCATCGGACAACAACCCGGGCTGGCTGGCCGAACACATGCTGATCCTCGGCGTGGAATCACCGGAAGGCAAGAAGCATTATGTGGCGGCAGCGTTCCCGTCGGCTTGCGGCAAGACCAACTTCGCCATGCTGATCCCGCCGGCAAGTTTTAATGGCTGGAAAGTGACCACCATCGGCGACGATATCGCCTGGATCAAGCCGGGCGCCGATGGCCGCTTATATGCGATCAACCCGGAAGCGGGCTACTTCGGCGTGGCGCCGGGCACCAACGAAAAAACCAATTACAACTGCATGGCCTCCATGCGCGACAACACGATTTTCACCAACGTGGCGCTGACGGACGACGGCGACGTGTGGTGGGAAGGCTTGACCAAGGAAGCGCCTAGCCACCTGATCGACTGGCAGGGCAAGGACTGGACGCCGGCGTCCGGCACCAAGGCCGCGCACCCGAACGCACGCTTCACGGTTGCGGCAACGCAAAATCCCGTGATCGACGCGGCCTGGGACGATCCGGCCGGCGTGCCGATCTCCGCCTTCATCTTCGGCGGCCGCCGCTCGACCACCGTGCCGCTCGTCACCGAAGCACGCAACTGGGTCGAAGGCGTGTACATGGCCGCCACCATGGGTTCGGAAACGACGGCTGCAGCCGTGGGCCAGATGGGCATCGTGCGCCGCGATCCGTTTGCCATGTTGCCGTTTATCGGCTATAACATGAGTGATTACTTCCAGCACTGGCTGGACATGGGCGTCAAGGTGGGCAAAGTCAACGCGTCGGCCCTGCCGAAGATCTACTGCGTCAACTGGTTCCGCACGGACGAGGCAGGCAAGTTCGTCTGGCCTGGCTTTGGCGACAACATGCGCGTGCTGAAATGGATGCTTGAGCGCATCGAAGGCAAGGCGGGCGGCGTGGAAAACCTGTTCGGCACGACACCGCAGTATGGCGATCTGAACTGGGATGGCTTGCCATTCACGCAACAACAATTCGACACCATCACCTCGATCGACAAGGCCGCGTGGGTGGAAGAATTGAAATTGCATACGGAATTGTTTGAAAAACTCGCGTATCATCTGCCGCAAGAATTGGCAGATCACAAGGCGGCGCTGGAAAAGCGTCTGGCTGAGTAAGCGTTTAGTAGTGGGGGAGAAACACGCCGGCAAAGACTGGCGTGCGATAAACGACACGCCGGCAATGACTGGGGTGCTATCAAAAGAGAAACGGCGCGGATTGCATGAGCAATCCGCGCCGTTTTTTATTGCCGGTATAATATTTCTATATGGAAATTATTGCTGTCATGCCTGCCCAAAAAATGAAAAACACGCTCATCATTATTAGTACCTTGGCTGCCTGCCTGCTCGGCAGCGGCGCTCATGCCGACCACCGCCAGGATTGTGAAAGTGCGGACTATGCCAAGCGATATGACGACACATTTGCTGCAGGCATGAAGAACAATGTCGAGCGCCTCAGGCAGCAGCAGGCCGGACATCAAAAAAAGCTGGACGGCATGGTGGCTGCCTTGAAACAACGCGGCGTGTGGTCGGACGACGACTCCGTGACGTTCTTTACGAATATCTGGGCGGATGAGAGCGGGAAGGCTGTGGAGGCTGGCCGGAAGAAGGCGACCGAGCGATGGAAGATTCAAGTGCTGACGGTACAGTCCTGGGATGCCACCATGAGCGACCACCCAGCGCAGAAGACGCGCGGCATGTGTTTGCTTGCTCCCCGTGTACTTGATGAGGCCATTGTCTTTTATGATGCGCTGGAAAAGGTCTGGAGCTATATGGAAATGAAAGTTGCGGAAGTAGCCAAGGACAAAAACGTGACCCTGCCGGCATTGCCGTAGACTCGGGAATAAAAAACGGCGCGGATTGCATGAGCAATCCGCGCCGTTTTTTATTGCGCTGCTGTTGTTACTGCTTGAGCAGCGGTCCCAGGTACTTGCCTGTCACGCTGGCAGGATTGACGGCCACGTCTTCCGGCGTGCCGCTGGCGATGATCTGCCCGCCGCCGGCGCCGCCTTCGGGACCCAGGTCGACGATCCAGTCGGCCGTCTTGATGACGTCCAGGTTGTGCTCGATGATGACGAGCGTGTTGCCCTGGTCGCGCAGGCGGTGGATGACTTTCAGCAGCAAGTCGATGTCGTGGAAGTGCAGGCCCGTCGTCGGTTCATCGAGGATGTACAGGGTGCGGCCCGTGTCGCGCTTGGACAGTTCCAGCGACAATTTCACACGCTGCGCCTCGCCGCCGGACAGGGTGGTAGCGCTCTGGCCCAGCTTGATGTAGCCGAGGCCCACGTCGAGCAGGGTTTGCAGCTTGCGTGCGATCAAGGGCACGGGCTTGAAGAATTCATGCGCCTCTTCCACCGTCATGCCCAGCACTTCCGTGATGTTCTTGCCCTTGTAGTGCACTTCCAGCGTTTCGCGGTTGTAGCGCTTGCCGTGGCACACGTCGCACGGCACGTAGACGTCGGGCAGGAAGTGCATCTCGACCTTGATCACGCCATCGCCCTGGCACGCTTCGCAGCGTCCGCCCTTCACGTTGAACGAGAAGCGGCCCGCGCTGTAGCCGCGTTCCTTGGCCGTCGGCACGGTGGAGAACAAATCGCGGATCGGCGTAAACAAGCCGGTGTACGTGGCGGGATTCGAGCGCGGCGTGCGGCCGATCGGCGCTTGGTCGACGGAAATGACCTTGTCGAAGTGTTCCAGGCCGCTGATCGATTCGTGCGGTGCCGGTTCCGTCTGCGAACCGTACAGATGGCGCGACAGGGCCGGATACAGGGTATCGTTGACCAGCGACGATTTGCCCGAGCCGGACACGCCCGTCACGCACGTCATCAAGCCCACCGGCAAGCTCAGCGAGACCTTTTTGAGGTTGTTGCCCGTCGCACCAGTAATCACCAGCTGCTTTTCCGGGTTGCTCGCATGGCGCTTGGCGGGCACGGCGATCTTCAGCTTGCCGTTCAGGTACTGCGCCGTCAGCGATTTCTTGTTTTTCAGGATGTCTTGCAGGGTGCCTTCGGCGATGATCTCGCCGCCGTGCACGCCCGCGCCGATACCCATGTCGACGATGTAGTCGGCCGTGCGGATGGCGTCTTCGTCATGCTCGACCACCAGCACGCTGTTGCCGATGTCGCGCAAGTGTTTCAAGGTTTCGATCAGGCGGTCATTATCGCGCTGGTGCAAGCCGATCGACGGCTCATCGAGCACATACATGACACCTGTCAAACCGGAGCCGATTTGCGACGCGAGGCGGATGCGTTGTGCTTCGCCGCCGGACAACGTATCGGCGCTGCGGTCCAGGGACAGGTAGTCGAGGCCCACGTTGTTGAGGAATTTCAGGCGCGAAATAATTTCCTTGACCACCCGGTCGGCGATCTCTTTCTTGGCGCCCGTCAGTTTCAGTTTTTCAAAGAATTCCAGGGTCTCGCGCAGCGGTTTTCCCGCCACTTCATAAATGGCGCGCTGCTGCTTGCCGGTGCCGACCTTGACGAAGCGCGCTTCCACGCGCAGGCGCGCCCCATCGCAGGACGGGCAGCATTTTTCATTGATAAACTTGGCCAATTCTTCCTTGACGGCCATCGAGTCCGTCTCGCGGTAGCGGCGCTGCAAATTATTGACCACGCCTTCGAACGTGTGTTCCTTGATGACGGTGCGGCCCCGTTCGTTGACATAGCTAAACGGAATCACTTGCTTGCCGGAACCGTACAGCACGGCTTGCTGTGAATTCAAGTCCAGCTGCTCGAACGGCATGTCCAGGTCGAACTCGTAATACGCGGCCAGGTTCGACAGCATCTGGAAGTAAAACTGGTTGCGGCGGTCCCAGCCCTTGACGGCGCCCGAGGCCAGCGACAGGTTCGGGAACGCGACGATGCGTTTCGGGTCAAAGAATTCAATATGTCCCAGGCCGTCGCATTCGGGGCAGGCGCCCATGGGGTTGTTGAACGAGAACAGACGCGGTTCCAGTTCCTGCAGGGAATAGCCACACACATTGCAGGCGAACTTGTTTGAGTACACGTGTTCCTGAGCGGTATCCATTTCGTAGGCAATGGCGCGGCCATCGGCCAGGCGCAGGGCCGTCTCGAAACTTTCCGCCAGGCGTTGCTTGATCTCCTGGTTCACCTTGACCCGGTCGATGACGACGTCGATCGTGTGTTTTTCCGTTTTCTTTAATTTCGGGAGGTCATCGACTTCATAGATCTTGGCCGCATGCGTGCCGCTCTGCACGCGGAAGCGCACGAAGCCCTGCGCCTGCATCTGCTCGAACAGATCCACGTGCTCGCCCTTGCGGTTGGCGACGACGGGCGCCAGTATCATCAGCTTGGTGTCTTCCGGCATGGCCAGCACGGCATCGACCATTTGCGATACGGACTGGGCGGCCAGTGCGTTTTCCGGATGATCGGGGCAGTAGGGCGTGCCCACGCGCGCATACAGCAGGCGCAGATAATCGTGGATTTCCGTCACGGTGCCCACCGTCGAGCGCGGGTTGTGCGACGTTGCCTTCTGTTCGATGGAGATGGCGGGGGATAGCCCCTCGATCAGGTCGACATCGGGCTTTTCCATCAATTGCAGGAACTGGCGCGCGTAGGCCGACAGCGATTCGACATAGCGGCGCTGGCCTTCCGCGTACAGGGTATCGAAGGCCAGCGAAGACTTGCCGGAGCCGGATAAGCCGGTAATCACGATCAGCTTATTGCGCGGCAAATCGAGATTGATATTCTTGAGGTTATGCGTGCGAGCGCCGCGAATGCGGATCTGTTCCATGTGATTGCCTTGCTTTCAGTGAGTGGTGCGGCCGGCGCATTGTGCCTGGGTGCAGATGAGGAGCCACAACGGGTCAACCTGTAACTATAGCCGGGTTTTGCTCTGCATGCCTGAGGCGTCCATGGGCGGATTGCGCCGCCGGGCGAACGTGCCCTGACAAAGTTTGATGCAGATGCGTACTAACGTTTGAATACTGTATATAATACCAGTATTCAAGTTTCTTGTTTTCCTCTGCCGTGAAAAAAACGTGCTGCCGCACGGGAGATGGCGTCCGCCAGAAAGCGGGTGCTTTGCGTCGCGTGGTCGCTTATAATCCTCGTTTAGTACACTAAACTAACGCGCGGGACACCGGCTCCCGCTGCAGTTCATCAGGAGTTATTCATGGCATCAGTCAACAAAGTCATCATCGTCGGCAATCTGGGCCGTGACCCGGAAATCCGCTACATGCCTAGCGGCGACGCGATCGCCAACATCGCCGTGGCCACTTCGTACAAATCGAAGGACCGCAACACGGGCGAACAAAAAGAATTGACAGAGTGGCACCGTATCTCGTTCTTCGGCCGCCTGGCGGAAATCGTCGGCCAATACCTGAAAAAAGGCTCGTCCGTCTACGTCGAAGGCCGTCTGCAAACCCGTAAATACACGGACAAGGACGGCGTCGAGAAGTACGCAACCGACATCATCGCGGAACAGATGCAAATGCTGGGCGGCCGTTCCGGCATGGGCGGCGACGCCGGCGGTGGCGATGACAGCTACGGTGGTGGCGGCGGTTACGACGCCCCGGCCCCGCGCCAGGCGCCTGCCCCGCGTCCAGCTCCGGCACCGGCGCCACGCCCGGCACCGAAGCCAGCGCCGAACTTCTCGGATATGGATGACGACATTCCGTTCTAAGCACGCCGTTCTGACGCCTGGCGTCAGACACTGTCGATAAAGAGCCTGCTTCATCCGTGAAGCAGGCTTTTTTTATGGGCACGGGCTGTAGACGGCGATGCGGGGGCGCATGCTGACATTCGATCGCAAGAAGCGGATGGCGGCGCTGTCCCGATGCTGGTCTGATGGTGTTTTTGACGACGCCGGAGAACAGCATGGATTTTCGCATTACGGGGCTGTCACCCGAGCCTTTTCTACCCTTTTTTTTCCTATCCGATGCCGAGCTGGCGGCGCTCGGCATGCGGCGCTACGTGGTCGACCAATACCCCGGATTTCCTGACCGTATAATGCTGGAGGACGCCCCGCTGGGCGAGACCGTGCTGTTGTTGAACCATGTGTGCCAGCCCGCCATGACGCCTTACCGGGCTTGCCACGCCATTTTTGTCCGCGAGGGCGCCACGCAAGTGTACGATGCCATCAATCAAGTACCGGAATCGATGCGGCGGCGTTTGTTGTCGCTGCGTGCCTATTGCGCCGACGGCATGATGCTCGATGCCGATGTGGTGGAAGGCACCGCCATCGAGGCCGTCATTGCACGACTATTCGGCAATGCGGACGTCAGTTATATCCACGTCCACAATGCCAAGCGGGGCTGTTATGCGGCCCGCATCGACCGCGCGGACTCCCTTGCCTAATCGCGCAAGCCCATCTCCAGACTGTAGCTGGCTACCGCATTCCTGCGCGCCGCGTTGCGCATCAAATACACCTGCACCGTGTACTCGCCATCGGCTGGCAGTTTCGCCTGGTAACTGTTGCCGCTGGTCGAGCCGATGAACAGGGCTTCCTCCTGGCCGGCCTGGCGGATGTTGAAGTAATTCGACGCCTGATTGGTTTTCAGCTTGACGCTGAGGGTCTGGCCGGCCTTGCCTGTCAGCGTATATTCGGCCGTGGCGTAGCCCTTGATCTTGCCTTTCACGCTGCGCGCGGCTTTGCCTGCCGTCAATTCCACTGTTTCCTTGTGGACAGGGTCGGCGCTCCAGGCGGGCGTGGCAAACACGAGGGCCGCCAGCAGCAGGCCGGGGCAAAGGGACAGGTGACGACGCAGCATATGGCATTTCCTTTGAACGTGGATGAATAAGCAGACGGTGGCGATGCCGTCCATGTTACGCCAGCGGTTGCCATGCGCCTGTACGGCAGCGCGCGTATGGCCAGTTCGAGGACGGTTTTTTCACCTTTCTTGACCTATGTAGTTTTTCTGGCCGCGCACGTTTCAAGATGCGGCGAAATACGATTTTCGGGTAGGCTGAAGCGTCTCTTCGATGCGGAACTGGCTGCGGGCGCCGCTGCGCCGGACCGGTTTTGCAGCTCTTCTTCCCTGTATTGAAAGGAACGCAGAATGGGTATTTCCGGAAAAGTCGCGCTGGTCACAGGTGCCGCGCAAGGTATCGGCAAGGCCATCGCCTTGCGCCTGGCCAAGGATGGCGCCGATATCGCGCTGGTCGACCTGCACCAGGAAAAGCTGGACGCGGCCGCCGCCGAAGTGCGCGCGCTGGGGCGCCGCGCCATCACCTTCATTGCCGACGTGTCGCAGCTCGATCAGGTGAGCGCGGCGGTGGCGTTTGCCGAACAGGAACTGGGCGGCTTCGACATCATCGTCAACAACGCCGGCATCGCGCAAGTGCAGCCGCTGCTCGACGTCACGCCGGAAGAGGTCGACCGCATCATGCGCATCAATGTGCAAGGGACGCTCTGGGGTATCCAGGCGGCCGCCAAGACCTTCAAGAAGCGCAAGCAGAAGGGCAAGATCATCAATGCCTGCTCCATCGCCGGGCACGACGGCTTTGCTCTGCTGGGCGTGTATTGTGCCACCAAGTTTGCCGTGCGCGCGCTGACGCAGGCGGCGGCCAAGGAACTGGCGGCCGACGGCATCACCGTCAACGCGTATTGCCCTGGCGTCGTCGGCACGGACATGTGGGTTGAGATCGACAAGCGCATGGCCGAAGTGACAGGCGCCGAGCTGGGTGCGACGTATAAAAAATTTGTGGACGGCATCGCGCTGGGACGCGCCGAGACGCCCGATGACGTGGCGGGACTCGTTTCCTTCCTGGCAGGGCCTGACGCCGATTACATGACGGGCCAGGCGCCGCTGATCGATGGTGGTCTCGTGTACCGTTGAGGTATTGACCGCGCAGAAAAAACAGCCCGCGCTGTCACCGATAGCGCGGCCTGTTGGCGTGGCAATGCAGCGCTGGAATGCAGCAGGGAGATGAGTGACCCGGTGCTACACTCGCTATTTTCAGCGACGCCAGGCGTCGGAAAGACGGGACCATGCCAGTCGCACAGAACATGATATTACGCGCCGTTGCGCCCGGCGAAGAAGGGGCGCTGGCGCGGCTGTTCCAGCTGTACTGCTACGAAAATACGGCCTGGAGTGGCGAAGACGTGCTGGCCGATGGCCGCTACGATGTGTGCGATGCCGGGCTGGCCGAGTATGTGCATGCGCCCGCGCATACTGCCGTCTGGATCGAGGTCGATGGTGCGCTGGCGGGCTTTTTCATCACGGAGCCTGGCGTGGCGGGCAAGCTGCCGGTGCAGGAGTTCAGCGACTTCTTTATTTTGAAGAAGTACCGGCGCCGGGGCGTGGCGCTGGAAGTGGTACGCCGCGTGCTGCTGGGCAGCGAGCAGACGTGGCTGGTGGCGATGTTCCGCGCCGATGCCGCTGCCTGCGCGTTCTGGCGGCAGGCATTTGCGCGCCTGCCGTTTGCCAGGATCGAGGCGTACGAGGATCCGGACTTGCCGCAGTTCCAGCTGACTTTGCTGAAACCGGCGGCCTGAGCCGGTTTAGAAGCGTACTTTCACATATGCTGACGGTCCCGTCAGGCGGATGTTCAGGTCGGCATCGCGTTCGCTGTCGCGGTGCAGCTTGATTTTCGAGATGCCGTAGTCGGCCACGAAACCGATATTCTTGAACGGGAACCACTCCACGCCGATATTGCCGCCGTAGATGTGGCCGTTGATGCGCCCGCCATTTTTCTTGATGCCCGACGCTTCCGCATACATGCGCAAATCCGGCGTGAAGGCATGGCGCCAGCCCACTTCCAGCAGCGGCGCAAACGCGTGTTCGCCGATGGAATCACGCGCCGTGGCCGTTTCGCCATTGACGACGCCGGTGGCCGTGCCGTTCAGGTTGGCATGGTAATAGGCGGCGCCCAGACCGATGCCCAAGGTGTCGTTGCCGCTGCCGAGCCACCATTTATAGGCCAGCTTGGCCAGGTCCAGCTTCAGATCGGCATTTGCCGTGGCCGTTCCCGTGACGGGCTGGCCATTGATGACGGTCTCGCCCGTCAGGCTTGGCGTGTAGGATTTGTCGTAGCGGTAGTAGTCGAATGCCAGGCCATGGCGGTCGCCGATCAGCAAGTCCGCCTTGATGCGCGGGATGGTCGTATGGCTTGGCTTCGATTCGGGCGCGTCGATGCGGCCAAATTGCGTGTCGGCGCCGATATTGATGCGCGGATCGGCGGAAAACGCCCCCACCGAGATGCTGACACGGTCCAGCGTGGGCGATGGCTCGGCCCGTGCAGTGGCGGCCGCCGTGGCAATGCCCAGCACGCCCAGCATCATGGCGCCGCGCAAGGCGAGGTGGTGCGGGCGTGGTGGGGACAGGCGGGTGGACACGGACATGACAGACATGGGGTAACTCCTCAAAATAAAGTGAAAACTGTCGCGACGTTTTGGGCAACAGTGCAATGAGGAAATGGTAGCAATTGTTACTTTTGAATTACGTAGCCGCACGGCGCAAATTACCGTCGGATTTGTCCTACCGTATGTAAGTCCTGGTTAGAGGAGAGGAAAACGATGCAAGCAATCATCGAGCTGGCGACACCGCGTTTGCTGCTGCGCCAATGGCGCGACAGCGACTTGCCGCCATTCGCGGCGCTGAATGCCGATCCCCGCGTGACGGCATATTTCCCGGCCGCCCTGTCGCGCGACGCCAGCGACGCTATGGCGCGGCGCTGCAGCGGATTGATCGCCGGGCGGGGCTGGGGTTTATGGGCGGTAACCTTGCGTGAAAACAATGCCTTCATCGGCATGACGGGGCTGCATAGCCCCGACGCGCAATTGCCGTGCTCGCCATGCGTGGAAATCGGCTGGCGTCTGGCGTTCGATTACTGGGGACAAGGTTACGCGCAGGAAGCGGCGCACGCCGCCCTGCAGGTTGGTTTCGAGCGTTTGCAACTGCCGGAGATCGTCTCGTTCACGGCCTTGCCCAACGTGCGCTCGAGCACCCTGATGGCGCGCCTGGGCATGCGTCGCGATGCTGCCACCTTCGAGCATCCGGCCCTGCCGCCAGGACACGCATTGCGCACCCATTGCCTGTATCGTCTGACGCGCGCAGAATGGGGCGCACAGGAGGGAACATGAGAATCGCCGCCATTTCCGATATCCACGGCAACCTTGATGCGCTGGAGGCCGTGCTGGACGACATCGCCCGGCGTGACGTGGACGTGACCGTCAATCTGGGCGATATCGTCTCGGGCCATCTGCAGCCGCGCGCCACGGCGGCGCGCCTGATGGGGCTCGGCTTGCCCACCATCCGCGGCAACCACGAGCGCCAATTGTTCGGCGACCCGGCCCGCATGGGCTTGTCCGACGCTTTTGCGCGCGCGCAACTGCTGCCGGAGCAACTGGACTGGATCGCGGCGCTGCCCGCCACCTTGCGCTTGCGCAAAGACGTGCTGCTCGTGCATGGCACGCCGACAAGCGATCTCGTGTATTTTCTCGACAGCGTCACGCCGCAAGGCAGCCGCGCCGCCACGCAGCAGGAGGTGGCCGAACGGGCCGGCGATGCCGACGCGGCCTTGATCCTGTGCGGCCACACGCACATGCCGCGCCAGGTGCGCCTGGCCGATGGACGGCTGATCGTCAATCCGGGCAGCGTCGGCTTGCAGGCCTACGACGACGACCACGGCTATCCGCACGTGATGGAAAACGGCACGCCGCACGCGCGCTATGCCATCGCGGAACAGGGCGCCGATGGCGCCTGGACGGCGCAGTTATATGCGGTCAAGTATGACTGGGACAAGGCGGCCCGGCTGGCGCTGGCCAACGGGCGGCCCGACTGGGTCGTGCCCTTGCGCACGGGATTCGTCGGGCCGCTTGATGTTGCTTAGCAACTTGGCGCGCGCGTGATGGGCACGGGGACCAGTTCCGTCTTGCCGTCCTTGGCGATCACCCGGTTGATGCTGATGCTGCAGCGCTTGCCTTCCCACGAGAACGCCGCTTCGTAATCTTCGCCCGCGCGCGGCCTGAAGGTGATGTCGCCACTGCAGCTGGGCGAGACGGTTTCATAGTTGATGCCGTTGACCACATAAAATGGCGAAACGTCCTGGAAGCCGATACGCAGGCTGCTTGGCTTGTCGGCTGGAACTTCGTATTCGCGGAAATAGGCTTTCGAGAAAATCCCATCCTTGCGCGACAGGTTTTTCGACGTTTCCGTCTCCGGGATGCCCAGGCTGGTATTGCTGACACTGCCGATCAGGGAACCGAAGGCGGAACTCATGCCTCCACTGGCCTTTTCCACGCCATCGCTGAACATGCCGCGAATGCAGCTGCTGTCGCGGTACAGGAAGGCCGTGGCGCCATTCTGGCCGAACAGGCGCAGGCGGCTGATGGCCGATGTTGCCGGCGCCGCTGGCACGCTGGCCGCTTCGGCAGCGGGTGCTTCGGTGGTGGCGGTATCCTGGGCAAAACTGGCGCTGCAGAGCAACAGGGAAAAGAGGAAAGCAGGTTTTTTCATTGGCTTTAAGAAATTATCAAAAAGAAACAATATATACCATTCGGCAATATTTCTTTTGCTTTTTTGAATCGCTTCGCCTCCCTCCAGACGCCTAGCGGAATTCTTCCGCCACCAGGTTGTACTTCTGCATCTTGTGATACAAGGTTTGTTTCGGCAATCCGAGCACCGTGCTCACTTCGCTGACGTTGCCCGCATATGCGCGCAGTTCCTGTTCGATCAGGGCGCGTTCGAAGCCGTTGACTTGCTCCGCCAGCGACAACGGGCTGGGCTGGGCGCTCGCCAGCAGGCTCGAGGCGCCGCCGGCGATGCCGAGCACGAAGCGGTCGGCGATATTGCGCAATTCGCGCACATTGCCGGGCCAGGAATGGGCCATCAGGTTGCGCATCTGCGCGCTCGAGACGACGGGCGCGGCGCGGTTGTAGCGGGCGGCGGCAGCCAGCACGAAGTGTTCGAACAGGATGGGAATGTCTTCGCGCCGTTCGCGCAGCGGCGGCAGATGCAGCACGATCAAATTCAAACGGTAATACAGGTCGCTGCGGAATTTTTGTTGCTGCGACAAGTCTTCCAGGTCCAGCTTGGCCGCCGCGATGACGCGCACGTCGACGGGTGTGGGCACGTTCGAACCCAGGCGTTCGATATAGCGTTCCTGGAGCACGCGCAGCAATTTCACTTGCAGGGACAGGGGCAGGCTTTCGATTTCATCGAGGAAGAACGTGCCCTGGTCCGCGTGCTCGATCTTGCCCACCTGCCGTTTGGCCGCGCCCGTAAATGCGCCCGGTTCGTGGCCGAAGACTTCGCTTTCGAATATGCTTTCGGGAATCGCGCCGCAGTTGACGGCGACAAAGTTGTGCTTGCGGCGGTGGCTGAAGTCGTGCAGGCAGCGTGCCACCATTTCCTTGCCCGTGCCCGTATCGCCATAGATCAGCACGTCGGCCGGTTCGTCTGCAACGTCGAGTATCAAACGCCGTATGTCGCGCATCGCCACGGAATTGCCCAATAAGCGTGCTTCGATGCCGCCGCCGTCCTCGAGCTGGCGGCGCAGGCTGTGCACTTCCAGGGTCAGGCGCCGGGTTTCCAGCGCGCGCAGGATGACGTCGACCAGCTGGTCGGATGAATACGGTTTTTCGATGAAATCGTAGGCGCCCGTGCGCATGGCGTGCACGGCCATGGTGATGTCGCCGTGGCCCGTGACGAGGATCACGGGCAGGTTGGCGTCGAGCGTCTTGACCGCTTGCAGCAATTCCAGGCCGCTCATGCCGGGCAGGCGCACGTCGCTCACGACGATGCCGGGGAAATCGGGCGTCAGCAGTTTATAGGCCAGCTCGGCCGAGTGGAAGGCCAGCACGTCCAGGCCGGCCAGCTGCAGTGCCTGTTCGCTGCCTTCGCGTACGGTGGGGTCGTCTTCGACCAGCAAGACCTTCAAGCCGTCAAACATGTTTTTCCTCCTGCGTTGCAATCTGTAGTTCGATGGTGAAGATGGCGCCGCCGCCGGGGGCGTTTTCGGCGCGCAGCACGCCGCCGAACTGGCGCGTGATCTGTTCGGAAATGGCCAGCCCCAGACCCAGTCCCAGGCCTTGCGGTTTGGTCGTGAAGAATGGTTCGAACAGGTGTTCATACACTTCCGTCGACAGGCCCGGCCCCGTGTCGGCCACGTGGATCAGCACGTGCTCGTGCGTGCATTCGACGGCCACGCGCAGGCTGCGCACGTCGCTGCCGTTCATGGCGTCGAGCGCATTGGCGTACAGGTTCACCAGCACCTGCTCGAGGCGGTTGCTTTCGCACATGGCGAAGATGTCCTCGGGCGGCAGTTGCAACGTAAAACGCACATTTTCCACCTGCAGCCGGCGTTCGACGAGGAACAGGGCGTTGCTGATCGCCGTGGGAATCGAGACGGAGGTCAGGCTGGTCGTCGATTTGCGCGCAAAGATCTTCAATTGCCCCGTAATGGTCCCCATCCTGGCCGCAATTTGCGAGATCTTCGCCAGGTTGCGCCGCGCGTCGTCGAGCCGGCCCCGCTCGAGCAGAATGACGGCATTGTCGGACATGGTGCGCAGCGCCGTCAGCGGCTGGTTCAGTTCATGCGTGATGCTGGCCGACATCTGTCCCAGTACGGCCATCTTGCCTGCTTGGAAAAGTTCATTCTGCGTGATGTGGAGTTTCTGTTCGGCCTTGCTGCGCACCTCGATTTCCTGGCTCAGGCTTTGCGTCATGGCATTGAGTTCCGACGTGCGCTCCTCGACCATGGCTTCCAGGTTGTCGTAGGCATGCTGCAAGTCTTCGCGGGCGCGCAGTTTTTGCGCCACGGCCGCGCGGCGCTGGCGCAGGTAAAAGAACAGCAGCATGAAAAAGCCCAGCAGCACGCAGGAGAAGGCGGCCGCGGCGCGCGCGCTGGCCTTGGCCTGCGCCAGGTCGGACAGGTAAATGAAGGTCCAGCCTTGCGGCGACTTGAGCTTGATCTGCGTCATGACGCTCGAGCTGGTCTTCGGCGGCGTGTCGGCATGTTCCTGTTCGCGCACGCTGATCACGCGCGCGCCATTGCCCAGCTGGCGGTCGGAAACGAAGGGAATGGCTTCCAGTTGCTTCGAGTAATACTGGCGCGTGCGGTTGAGTTCTTCGACGACGGCGGGCGACAGCGGCGCCAGGGTCTTGTACTTCCAGTCCGCCATGGAACTGAGGAAGATCACGCCGTGCTCGTCGGCCAGCATGACCTTGTCTGCGCCCTGTACCCAGCGTTTTTCCAGGGTTTCCAGGTTCACCTTCACCGTCGCCAGGCCCAGCATGTGGCCATTCTGGTAGATGCCGTGGGCAAAGAAGTAACCGGGCTCCAAGCGCGTCGTGCCCACGCCATAAAAGCGGCCCGGCGTGCCGCGCAAGGCATCCTGGGCGTAGGGGCGGAACGAGATGTTGTCGCCAATAAAGCTGTCCGGCCCCTGCCAGTTGCTGGCGGCCCGTGTGTTGCCGTCGAGGTTGCTGATGAAAATGGTCGAGGATTTCGCCTGGGCATTCATCTGCTCGAGGTAATGGTTGACGGTGTCGACCAGCACCGGGTCTTCCGGGTGCTGCAGCAGGCGGATCACGTCGCGGTTCAGTTCCAGGGTCTTGGGCAGGAAGTCGTATTTCTCCAGCGCGTTTTCCAGGCTGCTCACATACACCTCGAGGCGCTGCGCGCCGCTCGCCTGCAGCTTGCCGATGGCGATGCGTTCCGTCCAAAAATACACGAGCCAGACGGTGGCCAGGCAGGCGGCCAGCACCACGCCCCAGGCCAGCGTTTCGCGGCCCGACCGTTGCGACAGGCGCTGGCGCCAGGAAAGGGAGGATTTGGTAGTACTGCTATTCATAAAATCAGCTGCCAACTTGCAAGAACCCACAGTATCGCATCTTGATGTGTCTCAACATAAAAAAAGCCGCCGGACATGCATCCGGCGGCCTGCGCATTTACGCATTTATTTCATGGACCTTTCGACGTCCGACAAAATCGTAGCGAGCGGCAGTGATTTGTGGCCGAGAAGCGCAACCGTACTTTAGTACGGTGAGCATCGCCGGCCGCAAAGCGCGCCGCGCAGTAGATTTTGGCCGACGTCCTTAGAACGTATGACGCATACCGAGGTTGAAACCGCTGTTGCCGGTGCCATTGTCGGTGGCGTTGCCGACGACGAAGGTGGCGCCGTTCTTGTTGCTGATGTGGCCATAGCCGGTGTACAGGTCGGTGCGCTTGGACAGGGCGTAGAACGCGCCGATGGCCCACTGCTGGGCATCACGGTTCAGGTTGCTCTTGTCGTTGTGGCGGATGTACGAGGCGACCAGCTTGGTGGCGCCGAACGGGGCGCTGAAGCCGACGAGGATGTCGTTGCTCTTGCTGTTGTCGAGGGCACGGTTGTCGGCGTAGCCGAAGTTGCCTTGCAGCACGCCAAAGTCGTAGCGCGTGGCCAGCAGGGTGTTGCGCGTTTGCTGGGTCGCCAGCGCATTTTCCTTGCGGTGGTGCGTCAGGGTCACGTTCAGCGGGCCATCGATGTAGTGCACGGCGCCGCCCATGCTGCGGTTTTTCGCGTTGTCGCCGGCCACTTCGCCAAAGCCGTACGCCAGGTCGGCCGACAGTTTGCTCCAGGTCGGCGTGCTGTATTGCACCATGTTATCGACGCGGATATTCGTCACCATCAGGTTCGACGCCGTGCCGGCCAGGCCGATGACAAACGGATCGGCCACGTCGCGCAGGGCCAGGTAGTACGGCGAGTACTGGCGGCCCAGGGTGACGGCGCCGGCGCTGCCGGTCAGGCCGACATACGCCTGACGGCCGAACAGCAGGCCGCCCTGACCCGAGGTGCCGGTATCGATATTGAAACCGCTTTCCAGCACGAAGGTGGCGGCCAGGCCGCCGCCCAGGTCTTCCTTGCCTTTGAAGCCGATGCGCGAGCCCGAGGCGACGCCGGAAGCGACGCGGTTCAGGCGGTCTCCGGCCGCATCCTTGTCGAACACCAGGCCGGCGTCAGCCACGCCGTAGATGGTCACGCTCGATTGGGCCATGGCGCCGGTGGAGGCTGCGCCGAGGGTCAGCAGGGTAAACAGGACTTTTTTCATGAAAATCTCTCTAATAAGTTGGAATGACTACTGATCGCACTACCTGACTGCTTGTTACTCAACATGGACAACAAATAAATAGCCCGCTTGTGGCGGGCCATGGCGCTATCAGGCTTTGCTAGCGTGATCCGCTTCGCCCCAATGGCTTTCCGTGTTCTGGTTGGCCGCGTTGGCCGCGGCTGCTTCTTCCTCGGTGGCCAGGCCACCTTCCCACTTGGCGACGACGGCCGTGGCGACGGCATTGCCGACCGCGTTGGTGGCCGAACGGCCCATGTCGAGGAACTGGTCGACGCCCATCAGCAGCAGCAGGCCCGCTTCCGGAATATTGAACTGGTTCAGGGTAGCGGCAATCACCACCAGCGAGGCGCGCGGCACGCCGGCCATGCCTTTCGAGGTCAGCATCAGCAGCAGCAGCATGGTGATCTGCGTGCCGATCGACAGGTCGATACCGTAGGCTTGCGCGATGAACAGCACGGCGAAGGTGCAGTACATCATCGAGCCGTCCAGATTGAAGGAGTAGCCCATCGGCAACACGAAGCTGGAAATCTTGCGGTCCACGCCGAACTGGTCGAGCGCCGTCAGCAGTTTTGGATAGGCCGCTTCCGAGCTGGCCGTCGAGAATGCCAGCAGGAATGGTTCGCGGATCAGGCCGACGAGCTTGAAGATGCGCGGGCCGATGACGACGAAGCCGGCGCCGATCAGCAGGGCCCACAGGCACATCAGGCCCAGGTAGAAGCCGCCCATGAACTTGGCAAACGTGACCAGCACGCCCAGGCCGTGCGTGGTGATGACGGAGGCCATTGCCGCGAACACGGCCAGCGGGGCCAGGTTCATGATGGTGCCGGTGATGCGCAGCATGACTTGCGCCAGCTGGTCGACGACGGCCGTCAGGGTCTTGCCCGATTCGCCCAGGCCGGCCAGTGCGCCGCCGAAGAAGATCGAGAACACCAGCACTTGCAGGATTTCATTGTTGGCCATGGCCTCGATCGGCGATTTCGGCACCAGGTGCGTGAAGAAATCTTTCAAGGTGAAGGCGGCCGTTTTCAGATTCGTTGAAGCGTGTACGTCCGGCAATGGCAAGCCCAGGTTGGTACCGAGCTGCATCAGGTTCGACAGCACCATGCCCAGCGCCAGCGAGACCAGCGAGGCGACGACGAACCAGCACATGGCTTTCAGGCCGATGCGGCCGGCTGTCTTGCCGTCGCCCATGTGGGCGATGCCGACCGTCAGGGTGGAGAACACCAGCAGCGCAATGATCATCTTGATCAGGCGCAGGAAGACGTCGGTGACGATGGAAATATTGCCAGCGATTTGCTTGCTCATGTCCGCATCGGGGAAAGCGGAATGGCATCCATAACCGACGGCAATGCCGAGGATCATGGCAATCAGGATGTACAGGGTTAATGGCCGTTTCTTTTTCATTATGACTCCTCCGGTGAAACGCCGCTGTGAGCGGATTATTGATTGCGAGCAACTCAAGCTTGGAGTCAATATTTCTCAAAAACAAGCCCTTGCGTGCCAGCGATTATTTGCAGCAAAACCTGTACATAGCAAAGGATATGCCTGAAATGGGAATTTGGAACCTAACTTCTTAAGTTGTTGATTTGAGGAAGCTTTTTTGTTGCTTAGATGTTGCAACTTTGCACGTTTGCGCGAAATATTGGACGCGCAAGCGCATCGCTGTATGACTTTTCATACGCTAGTCGCGGCAGGGCGGCGGTGCGCCAAAAAGACAAGATTATCAGGACAATAAAAAAGCCCCTCCGAAGAGGGGCTTGATGTGACGCGATGCGTGTTCTCTAGATGTTAGAACTTGATATTCGCCGTCAGGCTGAACGAATGGGGCTGGCCTGGCGTGTAGCGGAAGCCGGACTTGTTGATGGCTGCCACATAGGTCTTGTCGGCCAGATTGTAGGCGTTCAACTGCAAGTCGAGGTTCTTGTTGACGGTGTAGGTTGCCATGGCGTCGAAGACCCAGTAGGCATCCACGCGGGCCGGCGTACCGACGGCGCCATCGGTGCCGCGCAGCATTTCACCCACGTAACGCGCGCCGCCGCCGATCTTCAGGCCGAAGGGCAGGGTGTACGAGGTCCAGCCCGTGAACGCCTGTTTCGGCGTGTAGCTGAGGTTATTGATGCCGCTGGCCGTGACGACCTTGCCCGACTCGACCTTGGTATTCATGCGCGTGTAGCCGGCGCTGACCAGCCAGTTCGGCATGATCTCGCCCACCATGCCGATTTCGACGCCCTGCACGCGTTTCTTGCCATTCTGATAGTAGATCAGGTCGACGGGATCTTGCTCTACTTCATTTTTCACGTCCGTCTGGTAGACGGCGGCCGACAACGACAGTTTTTGTTTCAGGAAATCCCATTTGGTGCCGATTTCCTTGGTGGTGGTTTCCTGCGGATCATACATCGGATTTTGCGCGCTGCTGGCGCCCGTGCTCAGCGTGAAGTTGGTGCCCGGCGGCGCCTTCGAGGTGGCCCACAGCGCATACACGCTGCTGTCCGGCGTCGGCTTGTACAGGGCCGAGATCTTGCCGTTGGCGAAGGTGTCGTTCAGGGTGATGTGAACAGGAATAGGCGTGCCTACCGGCAGTTTTTGCACCTGGCCTGCGGCGACGGCCGTCTGCAGGGTGACGGAGTCATAGCTGGTGTTGAAATGGTCGAAGCGCACGCCGCCGTTGAAGATCCATTTGTCGCCGAACTTGATGGTGTCGAAGACATAGGCGCTTTGCGTGTTGACTTCGCCTTGGCTGTAGGCGCCGCTGCGCACGGGCTGGTAGCCGGTGACGGGGTCGCGCGGGTTCGGATGGTACAGATTGGCGTCCGGCATGGTGCCCAGGCTGGCAGGCACATAGCTGTAGTTGGTCTGCTTTTCGCTGGTGAATTCGGCGCCGGCCACCACGGAGTGCTTGAGCACGCCCGTATCGAATTGCGCGCTGACCACGGTCTGGTTGGTCAGAATCGTGTTTTCCTGATCCTTGACGGTGCGCAGCGAGCGCGCCAGGGTCCAGGTCGACGGATCGGTGGCCACCGGCGTCTTCAGGTTGGCGGTGCTGCCCATGAAGGCCGTCAACAGGTAATCCTGCTTGGTCTTGCCGTAGCGCGTGGTGTTCTGAATCTGCACGTTGGGCAAGAAATCGTGATCGATGCGCAAGGTGCCCATGTCGGCCTTGACCTTGTCGTGGTCCGCGGTGGAACCGTAGAAATTCTTTGGATCGACCTTGGCGGCGCTATTCAGGAAGGTGCGGATGACCTTGTTCGTCGGCGTGATACTGTCCGGCGTGCTGTAGCCGGGCAGGCCGATGGTGGGCACGAAGCCGTCGGGCACGTTATTTTGATCTACGTGCAGGTAGCTGGCCGTGATGCGCGTCGGCTTGCCGATGCCGAAGGTGACGGTAGGCGCGAAGGCCCAGCGCTTGTTCTTGACTTCGTCGCGCGCCGGATTGCCGCTGTCCTGCGTCATCAGGTTCAGGCGGAAAGCCGTGCCGGAATCGGCGTCGATGATGCGGTTCCAGTCGGCCGTGGCGCGTTTCTGCTTGCCGCTGCCGGCCGTCAGCAGCGAATTGAACTTGTTTTCCATGGTGGCCGTCTTGCTGACCAGGTTGATCGAACCGGTGGGCGAACCGCGGCCGCTGTCCGTGCCCGCCGGGCCCTTCAATACGTCGATCTGTTCGATGTTGAAGACGTCGCGCGAGATGGAGCCCACGTCGCGCACGCCATCGACATAGATGCTGCCCGAGGCATCGAAGCCGCGCATGTAGACGGCGTCGCCCGTGTTCGTGTTGCCGTTTTCACCGAGGAAGAAGGTACCGACGCCAGGCGTGTTGCGCAGCGCGTCCGTCAGGGTCAGCGCGCCTTGCTGTTCGATCAATTCCTTCTTGATCACGACGATGGTTTGCGCCGTGTTGACGAGATCTTCCGTGTATTTCGGCGACGAGGCTTTTTCGGCCTTGAAATCATTTTCCTTCGAGCCCACGACCTTGATTTCGTTCAGGGTTTGCTGCGATGCCGGGGCGCTTTGGCCGGCGGGGTCGGCCGCCTGGGCGGCGACGGGCAGCAGCATCACGGCCAGGGCGGCGCCGATGTGCTGGTTGAAACGGGTTGGGGCGTGTTTGCGGCTCTTGATTGCCATCTTGCTCTCTCGATAAGTTCAGGGTGGTGGTTCCTGGCTGGCTCTGCGCCGCAGTGCTTGGGCACGCGGGCAAGTGGCTGGCGATGGAGACGGAATAGGCGGTATTGTAATAACTGGGCGCTATTTCGTAAATGAGAATCGTTATCAGTATCGTTTACGCAACGGATTGGACTTAGCGCAAAAAAAACATGCGCATGGCTCATGAATGCTTGCTTTGCAGCCCGGGCGCTGCTATGCGCGCAAGCGTTTGGCAGCGGGAGTATGATGAGCAACCTTTACAAATTTCTTCCCAGCACATGCTGCACACGCCCCTTGCCTTCGTCCCCCTGATCGACACGCCCGAACCGGCCCCGGCCGCCACCGAGACGCTGACATTCGTCTTTCACCGCGGGCGCCTGCTGTTGCGTATGCCCGGGCTGACCCTGCCCACTGCCGCCGAGGCGGCCGTGCTCGATATTGACCTGAGCCGCGCCCAGCCCGTGGGCTGGTGGCAGGGCCGCTATTGCCAGACGGTCTGGACGGATGCGGAGTTGTTGCCCGCCGATAGCGGCTTGGCGTATCACGGCATGCGTTCCCTGTTCAACGCCGTCGACGATGACTTCCTTGGCCTGGCCAGCCGCGCCGTGCAGTTGGCCGAATGGGCGCGCACGCACCGCCATTGCGGCGTGTGCGCCACGCCCATGCAGCGCACGCGCGGTGAACGCTGCTTTACGTGCGCCGCCTGCGGCATGCTCGCGTACCCGCGCATTTCGCCCGCCATGATGGTGCTCATCCGCAAGGGCGACCAGGTGTTGCTGGCGATGCATAAAAATTCGCCATCGCAGCGCTTCAGCCCGCTGGCCGGTTTCCTGGAAGCGGGCGAATCGATCGAGGAAGCCGTGCACCGCGAAGTGATGGAAGAGGTAGGCTTGCGCGTGCATAACTTGCAGTACTTCATGAGCCAGTCCTGGCCGTTTCCCCATTCGCTGATGATCGCGTTTACAGCCGATTATCTCGATGGCGAAATTCGCCTCGACGAGAACGAGATCGCCGAGGCGCGCTGGTTCGGCCCCGGCGATGCGTGGCCGGAACCGAGTTCGAGCGTGTCGATTTCCGCGCTGCTGGTCGGCGCGCACCGGCCGCCGGCGCAGTCGTAAAGCTGGGGCTGCTCAGGCAGCCTGCCGCATTTTCTATATACTGGCGGCAATTGAAAATTTTAGGGTGGTTTAGCATGTCTCAAGAAGAATTCTCCGAAAACGACTGGCGCCGGCTGATCAGCAGCCTTGGTGAAGATCCGCAGCGTCCTGGCTTGCTGGAAACGCCGGCGCGCGTGGCCAAGGCGTGGAAGCACTGGACGTCCGGTTATGGCCAGGACCCGGTGGACTTGCTGAAAGCCTTTGAAGATGGCGCGGAACAGTACAACGAGCTGATCGTCGTGCGCGGCATCCCCGTCTACAGCCACTGCGAACACCATCTGGCGCCGTTCTTCGGCAAGGCCACCATCGGCTACGTGCCCAACGGCAAGATCGTCGGCCTGTCGAAACTGACGCGCCTCGTCGATTGCTTCTCCAAGCGCCTGCAAGTGCAGGAACGCATGACGATGCAGATCGCCAATGCGCTGATGGAAGTGCTGGAACCGAAATCGGTGGGCGTGGTCGTACGCTGCCGCCACCTGTGCATGGAAAGCCGCGGCATCCGCACGCCGGGCGAAGAAACCATCACCTCGGCCATGCTGGGCGAGATGCAGCCGAACCTGGCGCTGCGCACGGAATTTCTGGCCCTGGCGCGCGAAGTCTGATTTTCGGCGACGATGCGGGACGAAGGCGGCATATGCCGCCTTTTTTCATGCGCGCCCGGATTCCCGTTCCGCCAGGTAGCGGGCCGGCGGCTTGCCCACGGCCTTGCGGAACATGGTGACAAAACCGCTGGTATTTTCATAACCGAGTTCCAGCGCCACCGCTTTCACGCTGTGGCCTTGCGCCAGCCGTTGCAAGGCCAGGATCACGTGCAGTTGCCGGCGCCAGCGGCCCACGCTCATGCCCATTTCCTCCAGCGACTGCCGGGTCATGCTGCGCTCGCTCATGCCGATGCGGCTGGCCCACTCGGCCAGGGTGCTTTTATCGGCTGGCTGCGCCAGCAGCAGGGCGGCCAGGCGGCGCAAACGCGCATCGCGCGGCATTGGCAAATGCAAGTCTTCCACGGGCGCGACCGCCAATTCGTCGAGCAGGGTCGCCACCAGGCGTTCCTGCGCGCCCTGCAGCGCGATCAGGGTGGGAAAACCGGCCGCCTTGGTGATGAGTTCGCGCAACAGGGGCGAGACAGCCACCGTGCAGCAGACGGCCGGCAAGGCCGGCGCCGTGGCCGGCTCGATAAACAGGCAGTAGCACTCGGCCTCGCCCACGCCCTGCGCCGAATGCATCAGGCCGCCCGGTATCCACACGGCGCACTGGGGCGGCACGATCCACACTCCACTTTCTACTTCGCAATGGATCACGCCCCGCGTGGCATACAGCAGCTGCCCCTTGCGGTGCTGGTGCGGCGCCTGCTCCGCATCCTCTGGCACGCTGGCCAGGCCCACGGCCAGCAAGGGGCGCAGCACGCCGTCGACGTCGAAATCGAGGATGGAGGCATCGTCGTCCAGACCCAGATGGGCCGTCAGCATGCTGGGCAAGAGGGGATGGGGCATGGGATGACTTTGGCTGGATTGAATAATATTGTGGCTATTGTATGCAATGACGTCGGGCGCCGTCATCGGTATCGTATGGCTATCCGCAGCCCCGCTTCAACGGCAACCGCCGCCGCCCGTGTTCTGATGAAGGTGAGGAGAAACGGCAACCCCCTTGAAGGAGTCCTCCATGCAACTCGATATCACCGATTTCCCCCTCGTCTGGATGCGCCGCGACAACGCCGCCAGCGGCCCCGACGATGCCTTGTTCAGCCAGTTCGAGGACTTGCTGGCGCGCCAGCAAGCGTTTGTCATCCTCAGCGAAGAAGGCCTGGACGAGGATGGGCATGACCATCCGCAGGAAGAGCGCAAGCGCGCCGTGCTGTGGATGAAACGGCACAAGGCTGCCCTGCGTGCGTATATCCAGGGCATGGTGCTGGTCGAACCGAGCGCCGCCAAGCGCCTGGCCGGCAAGGCTTTCGCCGTCATGTTCGGCCAGTTCTGGGGCTACCCTTTACACTTTGGCACCAGCCGCGACGACGCGCTCGACATCGCCCAACATTTGCTCAGGGCCTGGCTGCCTCCAAGGGAAAACTAACAACGCCAAGAGCACCTGACAAAACCGTAGCGAGCGGCAGTGATTTGTGGCCAAGAAGCGCAACCGTACTTTTGTACGGGGGCGCCGAGCCGGTGAGCATCGCAGGCCGCAAAGCGCGCCGCGCAGCAGGTTTGGTCAGGTGTTTTAGTAGCGATAGTCGTTGACGAAGTGTTTTGTAAAGTTGTACTTGCTGCCGCCGTCGAGCAAGTCGACCAGGCGTTTCGGCGCCGAGGCCGACATGAAGGCGTCGGCCGCGCCGCCCGTGCTGCGGAACTTCATGCCCGGGCTGAGAATCTGGTTGGCGCCGATCTTCAGGTACTGGAAGCTTTTCGTTTTTTCATTGTTGAGGATGAAGTGCAATTCCTGCTTGAACGTCAGGAAGGGGATCTTCAGCCACCAGCCTTCGTCCGTGCCATAGCTGGCGACGCTGGCAAAATGCGTGTTCTTGTCCGTCAGCGTGGGTTTGCCCAGGCGGTCGTTGATGCGTTTCATGGCTTCATTCTTGGTCATGCTGTGCTTTCGTGATTCAATCGATCTGGCGTGCATTTTGACACACGCCCGCCCTCCACGCCTGCCTTGCCGCTGCCTATCCGCATCCTTTTTTGCTGCAATGCAATATCGCAATGCAACCTCAATTCTCATCAATTGTCGCAACGCATTAACAACACCGGGCAAAAATCATTGCCTCCCGGCATTGTAAATATCGGTCGTTCGAGCGTATGCTGGAGACGTCTGAACGGTGTCGCCAGAGCACCGTCGCCGCCGCATTCCGGGCTTGCCCAGCTGGAAGCGGGCCACGCCCCATCGCCGCACAATAGAGAGTCGGAGACACAGCATGAAGAAATTGACGTTCCAGCAGAAGTTATGGATTCCCCTGATTTGCAGCCTGTTGTGCATCACCGTTATTTTTGTCTACAACGCCCTGGAAATTCGCAAGATCCGCATCGAAGAGCGCAGCGCCGACCTGAGCAATGCCGCCGACCTGGGCCTGGGCGCCGTCAAGATGTTCGGCGACCTGGCCGCCAGCGGCGCCTTGACGCAGGAAGAAGCGCAAAAGCAGGCCACCGCCGTCATCAAGAGCATGCGTTTCGGCGAGACCGGTTATTTGTCCATCATCAATCTCGATGCCGTCGTGGTGATGAATCCCGCCGCGCCGCAAACCAACGGCAAGAACATGTCGGATTTTAAAGATGCCAACGGCACCTATCTGTACCGCGACATCGTTGCCGTCGGCAAGAGCGATGCGGGCAAGGGCTTCGTCCACTATTACTTCCCCCGCCCGGGCCAGAAGACGCCCGAACCGAAGATGAGCCGCGTGGTGGCCTACAAGCCGTGGGCCTGGACCCTGGTGGTGGGCGTGTACATGGATGATATCGATGCGGCCTTCCGCCAGTCGCTGCTCACCTCGCTGGGCGTGCTGGTGCTGGTGTGCGGCCTGCTGGCCGCCGTCGTCGTCGTGATCAACCGCAGCCTGCGCCATGCGCTGGGCGGCGATCCCGAGTATGCGGCCGACGTGGCGGAAAAGATCGCGAATAACGATTTGAGCGGCGTCGTGCGCACGCATGCCAGCGACCGCCACAGCGTGCTGTACGCGATGAAAACCATGCAGGCCAACCTGGTCGACGCGATCAGCGAAATCCGCCACAGTGCCGAGACGATCGCCACGGCATCGAGCGAGATTGCCAGCGGCAATATGGACTTGTCGGCGCGCACGGAAATGCAAGCCAGTTCGCTGGAAGAAACGGCGGCCTCGATGGAGGAGTTGACCTCGACCGTGACGCAAAACGCGGGCAATGCCGTGCAGGCGAATGAACTGGCGCAGTCCGCTTCCGCCGTGGCCCGCCAGGGCGGCGCCGTGGTGGCGCAAGTGATCGGCACGATGGACACCATCAACGCGTCGTCGCGCAAGATCGTCGACATCATCGGCGTCATTGACGGCATCGCTTTCCAGACGAATATCCTGGCCTTGAACGCGGCCGTGGAAGCGGCGCGCGCGGGCGAACAGGGACGCGGCTTTGCCGTCGTGGCGTCGGAAGTGCGCAATCTGGCGCAACGATCCGCAGGCGCGGCGAAGGAAATCAAGGAACTGATCGGCGCTTCCGTCGACAGCATCGCGGCCGGCAGCACGCTCGTCGCACAGGCGGGCACGACCATGGATCAGGTGGTGGCCAGCGTGTCGCGCGTGACCGACATCATGGCCGACATCACGGCCGCCTCGCACGAGCAAAGCACGGGCATCGGCCACGTCAACCAGGCGATCACGGAGATGGACAGCGTGACGCAGCAAAATGCGGCACTGGTGGAAGAGGCGGCGGCAGCGGCGTCGAGCATGCAAGACCAGGCGGCCGTGCTGGCGCAACTGGTGGCGCGCTTCAAACTGTCGGCGCAGGAACCGGGAACGTCGCCGCGCCTGACGGCAAGCTCGGCTGGCGCACCGCGCGCCGTGGCGAAAAAGCCCCTGCGCAGCCTGGCGGCGCGCTAAGTTCCTATTGGGCCGGTGCCGCCGCTGGCGGCGCCGGCTCGAATTCCAGCTTGTCATCGACGACCACGAATTGCCCGACCGGCTGGCCCAGGTCGGCTTTCGGGTCGTTTTCCATTTCCGTCAGCTCATTGCAGGTATTCGTTTCCGCCTGCCACAGCTGCTTGCCCATGCGGATATTCCACAGGCCATCGCCGGCCGCAAACAGCTCGACCTTGATGTCGGCCGGCGCATCGGTGGACAGCGTATGCAGGCGCTGGCATTGCGGCAGGTTGGTGGCCATCAGCTGCACTTCCACGGTGTCTTGCCAAAAATAACGTTGCTGGCGACGCACGGTCAGGGAATGGTCTTGCCCATCGAACATGTAGATGGCGAAGTCCTGGACACAGCCTGACAGCAGGACGGACAGCGTGACGATCAGGAGTTTGCGCATGGTCGGCTTTCTTTGTTTGTGCTCTGGAATGTCGGGATGCCTGCGTGACGGTGCCAGTGGGTGCTTGCCCAGCCTGGACGCCGTCTTGTTTTTCGCTTACGTGGCATTATATCCATGCATATCAGTTGCGGCGCGACAATAGTTCTGCCAAGTTCGCCTGCCCCTACTCATCTACCTGGAAAGACCACGATGATCGACCTGTATTACTGGACCACGCCCAACGGGCACAAAGTGACGATGTTCCTGGAAGAAGCGGGCATCCCCTACAACATCATTCCCGTGCATATCGGCAAGGGCGAGCAGTTCAAGCCCGAGTTTCTCGCCATCGCGCCGAACAACCGCATCCCCGCCATCGTCGACCAGGCGCCGGCGGATGGCGGTGAACCGCTCTCCCTGTTCGAATCGGGCGCGATTTTGCAATACCTGGCCGAGAAAAGCGGGCAATTCCTGCCGGCCGACGTGCGGGGACGTGCCGAGGTCATGCAATGGCTGTTCTGGCAAATGGGCGGCCTTGGCCCCATGGCCGGGCAAAACCACCATTTCGTGCAATATGCGCCCGAACCGATCGATTACGCCATCACGCGCTACGTCAATGAAACGAACCGGCTATACGGCGTGCTGAACAAGCGCCTGGCGGACCGCGCATTCGTGGCCGGCGACACGTATTCCATCGCCGACATGGCGATCTACCCGTGGATCGTGCCGCACGCACGCCAGCGCCAGAAGCTGGAAGACTTCCCGCACCTGGCGCGCTGGTTCGCGGCCATCGCCGCCCGTCCCGCCACCGTGCGCGCGTATGCGCGGGCAGCCGAAATCAATGTGCAGCCCACCGTCAGCGGCGACGCGAAAAGCGTGCTGTTCGGGCAGACGGCGAAGACGCTGGGCTAAGCTTCAGTTTCCGCGGTAGGTGGAAAAGCCGAAAGGGCTGAGCAGCAAGGGAATGTGATAGTGCTGGTCGGTCTTTTCCACGTGGAATTGCACGGGGATTTCCGGGAAGAAGGTTTCCTGTTTCAGCCGCGCATAGTGTTCGCCCGTCTTGAACACGATGCGGTAGTCGCCCGCCTGCATGGGTTGATTTTCCGGATACATGGCCGCGATGCGTCCTTGCGCGTTCGTCACGGCGCTGCCCAATTGTTGCCAAGCATCCCCTTTTTTCTGCTCCAGCGTGACCGTCACGCCCGCGGTCGGCTGGCCGCTCTGCAGGTCGAGGATGTGCACGCTCAAGGGATTGGCGGCCAGCGCCATGCTGGACAGGCTGGCGAAGGCCAGGGTGGCGGTGATTTTTTTCAGATAGGTCATCGTTGTTGCTTTCACAGGGTGGGGGAATCGAGTTCAGGAATGGCGGCCAGGGCGGCATGGGCGCAGGCCCGGTCTTGCAGGGCGCCACCGCCACCGGCGACGCCGATGGCGCCGACGACTTCGCCCTTGGCGCGCAAGGGCAGGCCGCCGCCCAGCAGCAACAGTTCCGGCACGGTCGTCAAATTGGCCATGTCGGGATTGCCGCGCGCGGCCACGGCCAGCGCCTGGGTATCGTTTTTCGTCGACAGGGCCGTGTAGGCCTTGCGCCGGCTGGCGTCCGTGTTGTGCGGCCCGACGCCATCGGCGCGCTGCACGGTCACGACATTGCCGCCACGGTCGAGTACGCTGACGACAATATGCCGGCCTTGCGCCTGGCACGCGGCGATGGCCGCATTCGCCAGCTTGTTGGCCATTGCCAGAGAAAGATCATCGACCTGGCGCAGCTGGGCGTGGGCGGGGCTGGCCAGCAGGTACAGCAGGGTACTGCCGAGTAACAGGGTTTTCATGTGGCTGTCCGTTGATAAGGTGGCGCCAGTATGGTCAGTGTTGCCCTACGAGAAGATGATCGCCGCATGACATTTTTATCATCCGCGGTGCCCGGCGCGCGGCGTAGAATGGTCTTATATTCCCCTTAGAAAGCTGCCATGCGCATCCTGGTCATTGAAGACGAACCGAAGACGGGCGACTATCTGCTGCGCGGCCTGGCCGAGTCCGGCTTCACGGTGAGCCTGGCGCGCAATGGCCGCGATGGCTTGCACATGGCAAGTACGGAGTCACCCGATCTGATCGTGCTCGACGTGATGCTGCCCATCATGGACGGCTGGCAAGTCTTGCGTGCGCTGCGCCTGCAAGAGGGCGGCGCCGACGTGCCCGTGATTTTCCTGACGGCGCGCGACGAAGTGCAGGACCGTGTGAAAGGGCTGGAACTGGGCGCCGACGATTACCTGGTGAAACCATTTGCCTTTGCCGAACTGGTGGCGCGCATCCGCACCCTGCTGCGGCGCGGGCCACCGCGTGAAGACGACGTCATCCGCATCGGCGACATGGAAATCGACGTGATGAAACGCAAGGTCAGCCGGCAAGGCCAGCGCATCGCCCTGACGGCCAAGGAATTCGGCTTGCTGCATTTATTGGCGCGGCGCCAGGGCGAGGTGCTGTCGCGTTCCATCATCGCCTCGCAAGTGTGGGACATCAATTTCGAGAGCGACACCAATGTCATCGACGCGGCCATCCGACGCCTGCGCAGCAAGCTCGACGATCCGTTCGAACCCAAGCTGATCCACACCTTGCGGGGCATGGGCTATGTCTGCGAATTGCGCGCGCCCACGGTGCCTGACAACGGCGCCGCCGCATGAAGCTGGCGGAACTGCGGCGCTCGCTGACCGTGCGCGTGACGCTCGTCTTCGTGCTGATCGTGGCGCTCGTGTCGGCCGGGCTGGGCATGCATCTGTACCGTTCCTTTGTGGCGGAAATCGAGCGCCGCGACGACATTTTGTTGCTGGGAAAACTGCGGCAGATCCAGCAGTTGCTGGGCAATGCCGGCACCCTCGATATCATCCGCGAGCGGCCCCAGTATTTCCGCGACACCATGAGCGGCCAAGAGAATTCCCTGGTGCGCATCGTGCGCGCCGATGGCACGCGGTTGATCGATGTCAATCCGAACAGCGAGAACGTCGCGCATGCTGTTCCCGTGGCCGTCGACGCGCCCGTGACGGCCAGCGACATCGTCAGCTGGACCAGCCGCGACGGTTATCCGGCCCGGGTCGTGGCGGCCAGCGCGCGCATCGGCGAGCCCGCGCAGATGGCCGATATTGCCGTCGCCCGGGTCTACGGCGACCGCACGGCCATGTTCGCCGCCTACCGCTGGCAGATCGTCGTCTCCGTGGCCATCAGCGCGCTGGTGGCGGCGATTCTGGCCAGCGTGATGCTGCTGCGGGGCTTGCGGCCGCTGCGCAATATCGCCGCCCATGCGGCCCTCGTGCGGCCGGGCAAGTTGGGGCAGCAGCTCGAGGCACGCGATGCGCCGACGGAACTGCTGCCCCTGATCCAGGCCTTGAACGCCATGCTGGCGCGCCTGCAGGAGGGGTACGCGCGGCTGTCGCAGTTTTCCGCCGACCTCGCGCATGAATTTCGCACGCCCGTCACCAATCTGCTGGGACAAAGCCAGGTCATGCTGGCCCGCCCGCGCAGCGCGCACGAATATGAACAGCTGGTGTCGTCAAATGTGGAAGAGCTGGAACGGCTGTCGCGCATGATCGACAGCATGCTGTTTCTGGCGCGCGCGCAGCAGGATGAAATGGTGCTCGTCAAGCAAGTCTTGCCCGTGCAGGACGAGTTCTTGCGCCTGGCCGATTTCTTTGAAGGCCTGGCCGAAGAGCGCGAGCTGGCGCTGGCCTGCCACGGCAGCGGCACGGTGACGGCCGAGCCGCAACTGCTGCGCCGCGCGCTCGGCAATTTGCTGTCGAACGCCATCCGCCACGCGGCGCCCGGCAGCACGATTTTAATGCGTTCGCACGCGACCAACGAGGGCGTGGAACTGAGCGTAAGCAACCTCGGCCCCGCCATCCCCGCGCGCCATTTGCCGCACCTGTTCGAGCGCTTCTACCGCGCCGACCCGGCCCGCAGCGACTCGGCCGCTTCCACGGGATTAGGGCTGGCCATCGTCACGGCCATCATGCAGTTGCATGGCGGCAGCGCGACGGTCGCATCCGACGCTGCAGCCACGACATTTACCTTGGTTTTCCGGGCGTAATATTGATGGTGGTGGTGTCGGATTACGCGCTTGCGCGCTAATCCGACCTACATCTTGGTTTTCCCGGTGCAGGAAAGTAGGTCGGATTAGCGGGCCGTAGCCGCGCGTAATCCGACAATAGCGATTCGGCCGCTTCCGCAGGCCTGGGCATGGCCTGCGTCATGGCCATCGTGCAGTTATACTGCGGCAGCGCGAGTGTGGCGTCCGACGCGGCCGCCACGACGTTTACCTTGGTCTTCCCGGCGCAGCAACGTAGGTCGGATTAGCGGGGCGTAGCCGCGCGTAATCCGACAAGAGCGGCCAACAATGTTGTCGGATTACGCGCGGCGTTGCCGCGCTAATCCGACCTACGCCTGCCAATCAGCCCATCTCCACCAAAAACTCATGCATGCCCGTATGCGGCAATTGCGCGCACGCCGGTGCAAAATGCGGCAACTGGCCCCACAGCAGCGGGTTGCCGACGATGTACACATAATGCTGCGCGCGCGTCAGGGCCACGTTGAGCAAATTCGGCGTGGCCGCCGCCCACTGCGCGGCGCCGGCCGTGCTGTCGTCGGCGCCGAGCACCACCATGACCACGCTTTGTTCCTTGCCCTGGAAGGTATGCACGGTGCCGACCATCTGACTGCTCCACTGGCGCAGTTCGCGCGCCGTCGGCGCCTTGCCGTAGCCGAGGCGGCGGTCCCAGTCCATGTCAACGATGCGCGAACGCAATTCGTTGCGCACGGCCTTGAACGGCGTGATCACATACATGTCCGGCAGCTTGCCGTCGCGGCGATATAGTTTCAATAACACTTCCAGCACGAAATCGAGCTGCACCGGCACCACCTGCTTGTAGCTGACGGCGCCGACGGCGTCGATCCAGCGGCTCGGTCCCCGCGTCAGGCCCCGCGCGCCGGCCGGCGGCGTGCGTTCAGCCAGCCCATAGACCATCTTGTCTTCGTAGGCGATGCTGTTGGCCAGCGAAAACATCGGTTCGACGCAGCGGCGGTGCACGCGCAGGGGGCTGCCGATCCACAGGGGCTGCGCGCTGCCGGTGCCGACCGTTGCGCCATAGCGGTTGGCCTTGTCGGCCAGGGTCTGCACGGAAACGGAAGTCGGCGCGTAGCTGCCATCCTGCGTATGCGGCGACAGGGCGGACAGGGTCTGCACGAGGCGGCCCGGCACCGTGAACACGGGTTCGATCTGCAGCGGGTCGCCCACGACGACGGCGCGCTTGGCGCGCCACAGGCTGCCCAGCGCCGCTTGCGGCACGGCCTGGCCCGCTTCATCGATGAACAGCCAGCCCAGCGATTCCGGGCCCATGCCCTGGAACTGGCGCGCGAAGGAGGCAAACGTGGTCGACACGACAGGCACCACCATGAACAGGCTGTGCCAGACCATGGCGACGTGCGACTGGTCATACGCGCGCTTGTTTTTCAGCAATTTCGACACGGCCAGCAAGTTGCCGCCAAAGCCGGGTCCGCCCTTCTTCGCCACTTCCGCCAGCCACGCTTCGTGCAGGGCCAGGGCCTTGGCAAACAGGCGCGAGCGCAGGCGCGCCAGCGCCGGTTCATGCCACAGGCCGCCTATCTGCAAGGCGTCGCCGTCCAGCTCGTCCAGACTGGCCGGCGCGAGGATGGTGGGGAAACGCATGCGCGCGCGGCGCAGCAATTCCGTGCTGTCATCCCATTCGCGCTGGCGCGATTGCGCCGTGCGCAGGGCAATGTGCAGGCTGTTGCGGGCCCGCTCGCAGCGCGGCTCCAGCTCGCCCTTGAGCAGCAGCTTGATGGCGGACACGTCGCGCGCGGCCTGGCGCTGCGCTTCGGCGTTGGCGATGACGGCGTCCTTGTAGGCGCGCGCCGGGGCCGTGCGGAACAGGCGGGCAAAAAAGCCCGGTTGCGTCAGCGCCACCAGGCGTTCCTCTTCCAGCAATTCCTTCTTGCTGGCGAGCAGGGTGTCCTGCTGCGCCAGCGCGCCGGACAGGGCGCCATTCGCTGCATCCATCTCTTGCTCAGCTTCAATTAACGCTTGCTGGCTGGCCTGGATAAAATCGGCTTCCGAGCACGTGCCCACGGCTTGCCACAGGGCCGCGTATTGCGCGTGCTCGGCCAGGGCCTTTTCCACCACGTGTTCCGTTTCGCGGAACTCGCGCGCCGCCTGGGCGAAGCTGACGCCCTGGTAGCTGGCCAGCCACTGGCGGATATTCTGCGCATTCGGCGTCTTGCGCGCCGTGCTCTTGTCCCAGTCGTCGTCATAGAAATTGCTGACGAAGCGGCGGCGGTTCGCGCTATTGCCCAGCGCACAGGACATCAAGCCCCACGGCGCTTCCGTCTCGTCCAGGGCGCGGTTGGCGCCATTGCCGTCGGCCACCACGCGGCGCGCCACGCTTTCAAAATAGCGCGTGCGCGCCCATTCCTTGCCCAGCTGTTTCGGTTTTGGGAGGTCGCCGGAAATATTTTCCACCGCCGCGTTGTTCGACGAGGCGACGACCATTTCAAAGCCCGTCAATTCCGGGCGCAAGCGGGCGATGGTGATCGGGTCGCGCACGCCTTCGAAGGCCACGGCCACCTTGCCGATGAAGGCGTCGCCGGCGCGGTCCAGGCAGGACAGCACGCTGGCGCGGCGCACGATGTTGTCGGCAAACAATTCGCGCAATAACGTCGTCTTGCCCGTGCCGGGCGGGCCGTTGACGGAAAAGATGCCGCGTTCGCTCAAGCCCGTGCGCGCGCCGTGGATGGCGAACTGCTGCATCAGGCTCATGGCGTAGCTGGCGTCTTCCAGCCAGTGTCCCCGATTCATGTTCGCGGGATTGAGCATGGCGGCCAGCGCCTGGCGTCCGGCCGGGCTGTACAGGTCGATGCGCTCATCCTGCGCCAGCGGCGTCAGATAGGCCGCGACCGTCGCGGGCAACTTGCCGCCACGCAAGGCGCGGATGATCTGCTCCAGGTCATCGAGGTAAAAACTGTTGAGGATATCGATCGACGGCTCCACCGCGTCGCCAAAGTCCAGGCTGCGGTTCTGGCTGGCCTCAGCCAGGTCGCCTTCCGTCACGGCCGCGCGTTTCTTGCGCGTGCGCAATTCCAGCACGGCCAGCGGCTGGCCGGCGGACGGGTGGAAGCCGGCCCAGTCGCGCAGCAGGTCGGCCAGGGCCGCGATTTCCATGCCGGACAGGGGCGCCGAGACATTGCCTGCCTCGTCCGTCACTGGCTGCGGGGCGCGGGCGGCGGCAAAGTTGCGCAGGCTGTCCTGCAGCACCAGCTGGCTGTCGCTGAAGGCGTCCAGGCTCAGGCCCGACCAGTCCGGCGTGCGGGCGCGGCCCAGGGCCCACGGCAAGGTCGACACGGAGACGGGGTCGAACTGCGGCTCGCCCAGCGCATTGAGGTTAATGCGGGCAAAGCACGAGCGTCCCAGCAGCTCTGTTTTTTCTGTCTCGGCAATGTTTTCCGGGCCGTTGGCCGGCGGGCAAGCCTTGTTGATTTCGGCCTTGTCGAACACGCCGAGGAACAGTGAAAAGCCGTCGATCTCGCGGTCGGAAGGGACTGGCCACTGCGTGGCGAACTGCGGCGGCAATTGCGCCAGCTGTTCGCGGTGGAGGAGACGCACGGTGGATTGGTCTTCAACGTCCGTGATTTGATTCAGGTCAAACGGGATAAAGAATTCGATCTTGTGCCAATACTCCAGGATAGCCAGGAGGCGCTGCTGTTCTGCCTGATTCATGATGACCAATATTTTGTAAAGCGAGCGAGGATTGTAAAGCGTATGCGCGGTGCACGTTTTGCACTTTTGTCTATTGCGCGGGCTTTGCCGCAAAAAAAGTGGTATTGGAGGACGAAAAAAAGCCAGGCAGCAACTTCCTGCCTGGCTTTTCCCGTTGCGGTGTTGCCGGGTGTTAAAACTCTGGTATTAACACGGGTGTTTTAAAACTCTTCCCATTCGCTTTCGGCGGCGGCGTTGCTGCGGCGCGCCGGCGCGGCCGCGACGGCCTTGCGCACAGGGGCGGGCTTGGCTGCGGGGCGCGCGATGGCGGGCGCAGCCGCTGCCGGCGTGGCGCGCACAGGCGTCAGCTTGCTGACGCTGGCAACATGGTTGCCGGTTTTAAAGAAGCCCACCACGTGCGCCAGTTCGCCCGCCTGTTCCTGCATGCTTTGCGAGGCGGCCGCCGCTTCTTCCACCAGGGCCGCGTTTTGCTGCGTCACTTCATCCATCTGGGCAATGGCCATGTTGATCTGTTCGATGCCGATGGTCTGCTCGTGCGTGGCGGAGGTGATTTCGCCCATGATGTCGGTCACGCGCACGATGCTGTCGACGATGTCGCCCATGGTCTGGCCCGCTTCATTGACGAGGCGTGAACCCGTGTCCACGTTGGCGACCGAAGCGGCGATCAGTTCCTTGATTTCCTTGGCGGCCGAGGCCGAACGGTGCGCCAGATTGCGTACCTCGGTGGCGACGACGGCGAAGCCACGGCCCTGTTCACCCGCGCGCGCCGCTTCCACGGCCGCGTTCAAGGCCAGGATGTTGGTCTGGAAGGCGATGCCGTCGATGACGCCGATGATGTCGACGATTTTCTTCGATGAGTCATTGATCGTGCCCATGGTGTCGACCACTTGCGCGACGATGCTGCCGCCGCGTACGGCCACCTCGGATGCGCTTTTCGCCAGCTGGTTTGCCTGGCGCGCATTGTCCGCGTTCTGCTTCACGGTCGAGGTCAGTTCCTCCATGGCCGACGCCGTTTCTTCCAGCGAACTGGCTTGCTCTTCCGTGCGGGACGACAGGTCGAGGTTGCCTGCGGCAATTTCGCTCGAGGCCGTGGCGATCGCATCCGTGCCATGGCGCACTTGCGCCACCACGCCCAACAGACTGTCGTTCATGGCTTTCAGGGCGCCCAGCAGGCGGCCCGTTTCATCGCTGGAATTGACGACGATGTGCGACGACAAATCGCCCGAAGCGACGGTTTCGGCCACACTGACGGCCGCATTGATGGGCTGGGTGATCGAGCGCGTGATAATCCAGGCAACGAAGGCACCCAGCAGCACGGCCACGCTGCCCAAAGTAATCATGGAAGCGCGCGCACTGTTGCTCAGCGTTTCGGCGTCCGTTGCCGCCTGGGCCGCCTGCTTGCCTTCATACGCGACCAGGCTGTCGAGCGCGCCCAGCACGCGTTTCAGGCTCGGCGCCGCCTGCTGCGTCAAAAAGGCGATCGCTTCATCCGTCTGGCCCGCATTGCGCAGCTCGATGACCTTGTTGTTCAGCGGCGCGCCCGATTTCAGGGCCGCGTCCAGTTCAGCCATCAGCGCCGTTTCCTTGTCCGTCGAAATTTTCTTTTGCAGGGTTTCCTTGGCGGCGCCGTATTTCTTGCGTGCTTCGCCGATCTTTGCCAGTTCCGCCTGCACCAGCGCTTCCGTCGGCGCCACCACAATGCTGGTGATCGCCAGGGTAATGTTGCGCACGTTGTCGCTCATGGTATTGGCGGCCGCCATCTTGACGTTCTTGTCGGCCACGATGTCGTGTGTGCGTGCGCTCAGTTGCCCCATGGAGTACAGGCCGACGAGCAAGACGGCCACCAGCAGACCGAGAACGACAGCAAATCCGATCCCGAGCCGGGTGCCGATTTTGAATTGTGTAAGTGACATGATTGCTTTCGTATTGCGGAAGTGAGGGAAAACGTCGACAGGCCAAGGCTACGGGTTTATACGTAAGGGCAGCCAGCCTGTAATTGTTCCTCAAAATTCCGCACTGCAATACAAAAACTTGTATCAAGTCCGCGAAAAGTTTAAAAAATGGTAGCAAATTAAATAAGTTGTCGTGTGGAAACAACGAGCGCGACGCCGGATGCGGGCTTAGTTTTCCGGAAACACGTGGGTGGCGAGGAAGTCGATGAAGGCGCGCAGTTTCGGCGTCAGGTGGCGGCTGCTGGGCCACAGGATGCGAAAGGCGCCGTCGTGCCGGCGGTGCGCGTCCAGCACCGGCTGCAAGCGGCCTGCCGTCAGCGCCGCGCGCGCGGCAAAGTCGGGCAGGGCGGCGATGCCCAGGCCGCTTTCGGCAAAGTGCAGCAGGGTGTCGACATTGTTGCAGTTGAGCACAGTCGGCAAGCCGGCCGCGTGCAGGGCATGCCACTCGGGCAAGGGCCACGCCTCGACCTTGCCGCTGCTGGGAAACTTGTACAGCAAACAAGTGTGGCGGGCCAGGTCGGCCGGCAGCGCGGGCGTGCCGTTGCGCGCCAGATAGGCTGGCGCGGCCACCAGTTGCAGCTGGAACTGGCCCAGCTGGCGGCTCATCAAACGGCTGTCGGCGCTTTCTCCCGCGCGCACGACGGCGTCGTAGCCTTCCTCGATCACGTCGACCCGGCGGTCGCTGAAATCGAGGTCGAGTTCCACCTGCGGATAGGCACGCGCAAAGGCCGCCAGCACGGGATTGAGCAGGCTGCCCACCTGCGGCAGGCTGACGCGCAGCCGGCCTTGCGGCGCGCGCTTGCTGTTCGATAACTCCAGCTCGGCCGCTTCGATCTCGCCCAGGATGCGCCGGCAGCGTTCGAGAAACACGGTGCCTTCGCTGGTCAGCGCAATGCTGCGCGTGCTGCGGTGAAACAGACGCACGCCGAGCCGCTCTTCCAGCCGCGCGATGCTCTTGCCCACGGCCGAGGCGGAAATGCCGAGCACCCGGCCCGCCGCGACAAAACTGCGCGTTTCCGCCGCCTGCACGAAGGTCGTGAATCCCGCCAGGTTATCCATGGTTTTCCTTTTGATTGCGGAGGTCAACGTCCGCACAGACTGAAACTATAGCCTGTTTTTCTTTGATCGCGCCTGGCTTACCTTGGCAGCCTGATCATTTGAAAGGCTACGCCATGATGTACAACTTCTCTCCCGCGGCCTTGGCCGCCCGCATCGACCCTTTGCTCGATGCCGTGCTGCATCAGCAGCGCCTGGTGGGCGCCGTGGTGCTGGTGCGCCAGTGCGGCCAGGAAATCTATCGCCGCGCCGCCGGCCACCTGGACCGCGAGGCCGGTACGCCCATGGTGGAAGACGCCGTCTTCCGCCTGGCCTCGGTCAGCAAACCCATCGTCTCCACGGCCGCGCTGGCGCTGGTGGGGCAGAACCGCCTGGGCCTGGACGACCCGGTGGCGCGCTGGCTGCCGTATTTTGCGCCGCGCCAGCCGGACGGCGCCGTGGCGGCGATGACCGTGCGCCACTTGCTCACGCATACGGCCGGGCTCGACTACGGCTTTTTCCAGCCGCCGGGCGGCGCGTATGCGCGGGCGGGCGTGTCCGACGGCATGGATGCATCCCGTATTTCCCTGGAGGACAACCTGCGCCGCCTCGCTACCGTGCCGCTCGCGTCTGCACCGGGTGCGCGCTGGGCGTATTCGATCGCCACCGACGTGCTGGGCGCCGTGATCGAACAGGCGGCCGGCATGCCGCTGGCACAGGCCGTGGAACGCCTGGTGACGGGGCCGCTGGCCATGCACGACACGGGTTTTATGGCCACGGACGGGGCGCGCCTGGCCGTCGCGTATGCGGACCGCGCAGCGGAAGAAGCCCGGCCGCGCCGTTTGCTGGACGAGGGGGAAGACCATCTGCCGTTTCTCGAAGGCATGGCCGGCTTTACCTTGTCGCCGGCAAGGGCGCTCGACGCGCACGCGTATCCGTCCGGCGGCGCCGGCATGGTCGGCTCCGCCCCCGATTTCATGCGCCTGCTGGAAACCTTGCGCCTGGGCGGCGCGCCGCTGCTGCCGCCAGCGCTGGCGCGGCAGATGGGAGCAAGCCAGACGGGCGGTTTCGACTTGCCGTTCTGGCCGGGACGCGGCTTCGGCCTGGGGTTCACGGTCTTGACGGACCCGCTTGCCGCCGCCACGCCGGAAGCTGCGGGCACGTGGCGCATGGGCGGCACGTATGGCCACTCGTGGTTTGTCGACCCGGCGCAGGAACTGTCCGTGGTGGCGTTTACGAATACGGCATTGGAGGGCATGGCGGGACCGTTCGTCACGGAACTGTGCCAGGCAGTGTATGGCGCCAAGGAAATGCCATGACGCGCCCGCACCCCATCGTTTTCCTCGCGCTGGGCCTGTTCGGCGTGTATTGCATCGAGTTTGGCGTCGTCGGCATCTTGCCGATGATCATGCAGCGTTACGGGGTGACGGCGGCGCAGGCGGGTTCGCTGGTGAGCCTGTTCGCGCTGGTGATCGCCGTGGGCGGCCCCTTCCTCGTGCTGCTGGCCACGCGGTGGCGCCGCAAGAGCGTGCTGATCGTCTCGCTGCTCGTGTTTGCCCTGGCCAGCGTGGCCTCGGCGTATGCACCGCGCTTCGGGCTGCTGCTGGCGATGCGCGTGGTGCCGGCCCTGTTCCACCCCGTGTATTTCTCGCTGGCCATGGTGGCCGCCGCCGCCCTGTATCCGCCGCGCGATGCGGCGCGGGCCGGCGCGCATGCGTTCACGGGCACCAGCATGGGCATGGTGCTGGGCATCCCGCTCACCACCTGGATCGCTGCGCAAGTTGGCTACGAGGCATCGTTTCTCGCTTGCGCCCTCGTCAATGCGCTGGCGGCGCTGGGCTTATACCTGTTCTTGCCCGACACGCCGCGCGAGGCGCCGATGGCGTATGGCCGCCAGCTGGCCGTGCTGCGCAAACCTGCGCTGTGGTTCACGATCGCCGCCGCCGTGCTGGTGTTTGCCGCCATGTTTGCCGTGTATGCGTATGCGGCCGCGTATCTGCAACAGGAAGCGGGCTTGTCGGCGCGCCAGACGGGGCTGGCACTGGTGGTGTTTGGCGTGGGCGGCGTGGCGGGCAATTTGTTCGCGGGGCGCCAGCTGGGCACGCATGTGCTGCGCACGGTCTTGCTGCAGCCTGTGCTGCTGGGGCTGGCGTACTGGCTGCTGTACCGGCATGCCGGCACGGGCATCGGCTGGGCGGCGCTGGCCGTGTTGCTGCTGTTCTGGGGCGCCGCGCATACGAGCGGGCTGATCGTCACGCAAGTATGGCTCAGCAGCGAAGCGCGCGAGGCGCCCGCGTTCGCCATCGGCGTGTATATCGCCGCCATCAACCTGGGCGTGACGCTGGGCGCGCTGGCCGGCGGCATGGCCATCGAGTCCTATGGCATGCCGGGGGCGCTGGCTTGCGGCGCGTTGCTGGGCGGGCTGGCGCTGGCAGCGATTGGGGTGAAAGCGTGGCTGTACCGTCCGCCGTCAGTCGGCAAGATGGTTGGGGATGCGAAACAGTAAATCCGTGTCGCCGATGTCCACGCCCGCTTGCGACAGCAAGGTGCTGGCCTGACCCCGGTGATGCGTCTGGTGGTTAAAGAAATGCATGAGCAGGCTGAAAAACTCGCGCCGGTTCGGCCCCTTGCTGTTGCGGTAATCGAGCAAATGGTCGAGGTCTTCTTCGCGGATGGACGCGGCCCAGTCGATGATGACCTGGTCCAGCCATTGCCGGTGCGCGTGCATGGCGGCAAAATCGTCGGCCGCGAACAGCGGCTGCGTGAGCGACGCGGGCGGCGTGATGGCGCGGATGGGATCGAGCAGGGGGAAACCGGCCGGATGTTTCGCGTAGCGCTGCAGCCACAGCGTATCGCCCACCATCACGTGGTTCAGGGTGGCCAGCAGGGAGCCGAAAAAGGCGCCCCGCTCGCGCTGCAGCTCGCCGGGCGGCAGGCTGGCCGCCGCTGCGTAGACCTTGGCATTCATCCACTGGTTGTAATCGGCCATCAGGCAAATGTGGGCGCAACGGCTCATGGTGATTCCTCCAGTGGATGAATGCTCTATGTTAAACGGACTTCAGGAACGCGCGTATGCCGGCCAGCAGCATTTCAATGGCCATCGCCGTCAGGATCAAGCCCATCAGGCGCTCGAACGCCGTCATGACCCTTGGACCGAGCGCCCGCTGCAAGCGTTCGGCGCACAGGAAGACGGCCAGCCAGACGACGGCCACGGCCGTCAATCCCGCCACGTGGGCGATCACTTCATTGACTTCATGCGAGGAAAACAGCAGCACGGTGGCCAGGGCCGACGGGCCGGCCAGCGCGGGGATGGCCAGCGGCACGATGAACGGCTCGCCGCCCATCTCGTGGTCGCTATTGCCCGCATTTGGCTGCGGAAACACCATGCGCATGGCGATCAGGAATAAAATCACGCCGCCGCCGATGCGCAGCGCCACTTCCGATAATTGCAAGGCGTTCAGGAAATGGCGGCCGAAGAACATAAACAGCAGCAAGATGCCGAAGGCGATCAGGCATTCGCGCACCACGACTTTCCAGCGCCGCTCGATCGGTACCCGTTTCAGGGCGTTGACGAACAGGGAAACGTTGCCGAATGGATCGGTGACGAGCAAAAGCAGGATAAAAGTCTGGAAGAAATTCTGTGTCATGGTGGTGTGATAGAGGTCAACACCGCTGCCAGGATGGGCGCGGTGCGATAAGGCTTGCGATGATAACAAGCCCGGCGCTTATCGCCCATGATTATTGATGCATAGCAGCATTTTTTTTACGCGGCGATGACTTTTGCCTGGTAAAAAGCCGTCGGCGTCGTGCCGAAATGCTTTTTGAACATGGCGGCAAATGCGCTTTGGCTCGTGTAGCCATTGTCCATGGCCACGTCGATGACCTTGCCGCCGTGCGCCAATTGCTCCAGCGCCCGCAGCAGCCGCGCCTGCTGGCGCCACTGGCCAAAGCGCAAGCCCGTCTGCTTCTGGAACAAGCGGTGCAGGCTGCGCTCGGTGATCGCCAGTTCTTGCGCCCAGTGCGCCACCGTCAGCTGTTCGCCCGGCTGTTCCATCAGCCGCGCGCAGATGCCGCGCAGGCGCGCGTCCGCAGGCAAGGGCAGATACAGGGGCAGCACAGGCAGGCTGCCCAGTTCGTGCAACAGCAATTGCAGCAGATGCCAGTCGCGGCTGCCTTCCGTAAAATCGGGCGCGATGTCGACGGCGGCCACGATCAGTTGCCGCAGCAGGGGGCTGATGTCGAGCACGCAACTGTGGCCAGGCAGCAATGGAGAATTGGCGCAGTTGACGAACACCGTGCGCATTTTCACGGTGCCGCTCATGCGCACCTGGTGCGCGATACCGGGTTGCAGCCACACGCCGCGCGTGGGCGGCACCACCCAGCGCCCGCCCTGCGCCTCGATGGTCATCACGCCCTCGATGGCGTACAGCAATTGCGCGTGCGTGTGGCGGTGTACGGAAATCACGTGGCCATGCGCATAGTCGACGGCCAGCGCCATGGCGCGCGCCGTGACGGGCAGCAATTCCTGAAAGGCGGGGGAGGTGCAATCCATAAAAAGAGCGTCAGTTTTGCGATAGGTATGGACATCTTAGCGCGAGAAGGCGCGGCGCGCCTGCGGCATGATGGTTCCCCGCAACTATTCCTGGAGCTACGCATGCCTGTGCGCGCCTATCTGTATCCTTTTCTGGCCATGCTGCTGTGGGCCGGCAACGTCGTCGTCTCGAAGCTGGCCGCGTCCAGCATCGCCCCCACGGCCATCACGTTTTATCGGCTGGTGCTCGTCTTGCTGGTGATGACGCCGTTTATCGCCCGTCCCCTGTGGCGCAACCGTCATGCGCTGCGGCGCCAGTGGTGGCAGCTGGCCCTGTGCGGCCTGATGTCGATGGCGCTGTTCCAGAGCCTGTCCTACCGCGCCGCCGAATCGACGACGGCGACGAACATGGCCATCGTCACGGCGCTGGCGCCGCTGATGACGGCACTGCTCAGCGTGCTGCTGCTGGGCGAGCGCCTGACGGTCGGCATGGCGGCCGGCGGCGTGCTGTCGTTTGGCGGCTTGCTGTACCTGGTCGGGCGCGGCGACGTGCTGGCCTTGCTGCAGCAGGGCGTGCATGCGGGCGATGCGCTGATGCTGCTGGCCTGCCTGAGCTTTGCCCTGTACGGCGTGCTGCTGCGCCGCTGGCGTCTGTCCATTCCCGCCTGGCAAGCTATTTATTGCCAGGCGCTGGCGGCCCTGGTGTGCATGCTGCCGCTGTTTCTGTTGCTGCCGCCCGGCAGCGCCCGGCTGGACGCCACCACCTTGCCCCTGATCGGCTATGCGGGCATCGGCTCATCCATCGTGCTGTCCTACCTGTGGATCGAGGGCGTCAAATTGCTGGGACCGAACCGCTGCAGCATCTACGTCAATCTGCTTCCCCTGCTGACGGCCTTGCTGGCCATCGTCTGGCTGCACGAAAGCATGCATCTCTATCACCTGGTCGGCGGCGGCATCTCGCTGCTGGGCGTGCTGCTGGCGCAGACGGTGCAGCGGCCGCTGTTTGGCCGGCGTGCTGGGGTGTCCGGCCTTGCCTGAACGGCCATGCATAATGGCGGCTTTCGGCAGTGGAGTTGACATGCGGTACACATTTTGGGTGAGCACGATGGCCATGGCGCTGGCCTTGGGTACCCTGGCGCCGGCCCAGGCCGCGCCGCGTTTTTATGAGGGTATGCCCATGGCCTACGCCAGCGCCGTCGAGCGCCGCGACGGCGGCGTGGTGCTGGCTTTCCTGCGGGAAAATGGCGAGGTCAACGGTTACTATTGCCAGTGCAACGGCATCAGTGAAAAACGCATGAACCTGGACAAGTATGGCCAGGCCAGCATCGAGGCCGTGTTCCAGCTGGATCTCGACAGCGAGGGCGAAACCACGTTCGTGCTCAGCCGTAGTGGCGCGCGCAGTGACAAACCCTACGGCTTGCATGCCTACCGCTACGAGCGCAGCGGCGGCAAGATGTTCAAGGTGCCGGCCTTGCAGCCCGCGCTGGATGCCATCGTGCGCGGCGCAACAACCATGGACGAGGCGCAGGTGCGCGCCGCGCTGTCGTCCCTGCAACTGATCGATTACAGCATCGCCTACGCGCCCACGGGCGTGGCCGGGTTCGACGCCATCGAGCATGCGCACGGCACCCTGGCCGGCTATTTCAATATCGATGGTGAATTATTGCCCGGCAAGCCGGCCGACGCCCCCGCGTTTGCCTATAAAAAGACGTACCAGGAAAAGGATGGCCATTATCTGACCGTCACGTATCTGCTGGGCAAGGGCTGGGAAGGGGGCCGTGCGCCCAGTTATCACATCAAATGGATCGCCTGGGAAACACAGCCGCAACGCTTTGCCGGCAGCCAGGACGGGCCATTCATCGAGTACGACGTCAATTGTTGCGTGGGCAGCGTGTTTGCCCGCGGCCTGTATGCGCAGGGCATGCGCACCGGCGTATGGCATTACGAAGAGCCCAATACCATTCGCTCGTCTGGCGCTTTTGTCGACGACAAGGCCGAGGGGCCGTGGACGTATGCAAGCGGCGACGAGACTACCACGGGCATGATGCAGCGGGGCCAGCGCACGGGGCGCTGGGAAGTGCGCCCGGGCGTGGCCGAATGGCGCGCAGCGGACATGCACAGCTACACCGGTTACGACCATTTCGTAAAAGACCGCCTGGACGGCCCCAGCGAGCGCCGCGCCGGTGGCGTGGTGCAATGGCAGGGTACTTATGTGAATGGCAAGAAGCAGGGCCAGTGGGTGGAACCTGGCGGTGGCGGCAACTATGCCGATGACATCAAACAAGGGCCATGGAAGAAATCGACGCCGGACGGCGGCTGGCAAGTGTTGACCATGCTCAATGGCAAACCCGATGGCAAGCTGGAGCAGTATGCGGCCGATGGCCGGCTGGAACTGGTCGAACATTACCGCCTCGGTGTCCTCGATGGCACGATGGAAAGTTTTTATCCGGATGGCAAGCGGCGTTACCAGGGCACGTTTGCCGACGGCAAGCGCGATGGTGCGGAAACCCTGTTGTATCCCGATGGCGAATTGCCGCAATTTCACCGCAACTGGCACAAGGGCGTGCTGCATGGCGTCAATATCGAGAATTTCCAGAACGGAAAGCCGAAGCAGATCGGCGCCTACAACATGGGCAGGAAAACGGGCCGGTTTCAGTATTTTCGCGACGATGGCCAGCTCATCGAAGAAACCATGTATTAACTAGATGGCTAGCATAAATGGCATTCCCAAGCGACCGCGCACGTCAGCGGAATGCCAGTTCTGCGCAAAAAACATCATCCGCTTGTTACAAAGCGTGAAAATTCCAGACGGATGTTGCTACTGGTAATCTTTCCCTGTATCTTGCAGTCAGGAAATTAAAAGTACAGGAAACCTCGACCTCGTTGCCCTGTCTTGCACTCCTGACGATATGCGCGGGCCGCCTTCCCCCCTGCCGCCGCACACGCCGTATCGACCTGTCCTGAACAATTCACGTGATCCGCCCATCTGGCGTTTGCCGCTATCTCGTCCGGCAGGCGGTGGCACGGTCGCGCCCTTACCAAGGAAAACTGCATGCTGTCGAATATAACAATAAAAATGCGTCTGATCGCTACCATGAGTGTGCTGGGCGTGTTGATCGCCTTGCTGGGCGTGATGAGCATCATCAGCCTGAAATCGGCCAACAACAGCCTCAACGAGGTCTACAGCAATCAGCTGGCCTCGACGCAAGCGATCGGCGAATCGCAAATTGCCCTGGGCCGCGCGCGGTTCACGATGGACCGCGTGATGGTGCACCCGGACGCGCCCGATGCCAAGGATACCCTGGCGCGCGCGGAACAATTTCTGGAAGCATCCAACAAGTCGTGGAAGGTGTACCTGGCCTTGCCGCAGAGCGCGGAAGAAAAGCGCCTGTCCGACGACATGGACAAGAAGCGCAGCGATTACATGAACAATGGCGTGCTGACCATGAGCAAGGCTTTGCGTGAAGGCAACATCGCGCAAGCGGACGGCTTGATGATGAAAGGGCTGACGCCGCTGTACCGCACCCTGGACCAGGCCGCTGAAACCTTGACGCAATACCAGGCCAGCTCGGCCGCCAAGATGTATGCGGAAAGCCAGTCCAGCTACCGTACCCAGGTGACCATGGCCATCGGCGGCATGATCGTGGGCGCCTTGCTGACGATTATTTCCAGCTTCTTGCTGCTGCGCGCCATCTTTGGCCCGCTGGACCAGGCCCTGCGCCATTTCGGCGCCATTTCCGACGGCAACCTGGCCAACGACATCGTCATCACGCGCCACGACGAGATGGGCGCCTTGCTGACGGGCTTGCAGAAAATGCAGGAACGCCTGTCGACCACCGTGCGCGGCGTGCGCGACGGCAGCGGCGCCATCGCCACGGCCAGCAATGAAATCGCCTCGGGCAACCTGGACTTATCCAGCCGCACGGAACAGCAAGCGTCGAGCCTGGAAGAAACGGCCTCGTCGCTGGAAGAGCTGACCTCGACCGTCAAGCAGAATTCCGACAATGCGCGCCAGGCCAACCAGCTGGCCGTTTCCGCTTCGGACGTGGCGGTGAAAGGCGGCGCACTGGTGGCGCAAGTGGTCGACACCATGGGCACCATCAGCGAATCGTCGAAAAAGATCGCCGACATCATCGGCGTGATCGACGGCATCGCCTTCCAGACCAACATCCTGGCCCTGAACGCGGCCGTGGAAGCGGCCCGCGCCGGCGAGCAAGGCCGTGGCTTTGCCGTCGTCGCCACGGAAGTGCGCAACCTGGCGCACCGCTCGGCTTCCGCCGCCAAGGACATCAAGATGCTGATCGAAGCATCGGTACAGAACGTGGGCGCCGGCAGCGCGCTGGTCAGCCAGACGGGCACGACGATGGACGAGATCGTGTCCAGCATCCGCCGCGTGACGGACATCATGGGCGAAATCAGCGCCGCCGGCCGCGAGCAGGAACTGGGCATCGGCCAGATCAATCAAGCCGTGGCGGAAATGGATACCGTGACGCAACAAAATGCGGCGCTGGTGGAAGAAGCGGCAGCCGCTTCGGAATCCATGCAGGAGCAGGCGGCGGCGCTGGCCGAGATGGTCAGCATTTTTAAACTCGACGCCAACCACAGCGGCCCGGCAGCGGCCAAGCCTGCCTTGCGCAAGCCTGTCGTGGCCGCCGCCAGTACGGCCTTGAAACGCCCGGCGTTGCGCCTGACGCCAAGCCGTACTGCCTCGGCAGCCGCTCCCGCCCAGCCACGTGCTGCCAAGCCCGCTGCAGACAGCAGCGGCGAATGGGAAGAGTTTTAATCTAGCGGGGTTACAGGGCCACCTTGCTGCCCTGTTCCTGCAATAGCGCCGCCTCGGCCAGGGCCTGGGCGCGCGCTTCCTCTGCCGCCTGTTCGGCTTTCTCCAGTGCATCGTGGCGCGCCTGCAAGGCTGCCCGCGCGCGTACGAAGACGATCTTGATGGCCGCCATCACGGGCACGGACAGGAAGATGCCGACCACGCCACCCAACTGGTCGCCGGCCAGCAAGCCGACGATCACCATCAGCGGGCTCACTTCCACGCCTTCGCTCATCAAATACGGGTTGACCACGTAATCCTGGAACAAACGGTAGGCGGCGATAAAGCCGATCAGCCAGAACACATGCTCGAAGCCGCTGAAACCGGCCACGACCACGGCGATGACGGCCGCCGCCAGCGGACCGGCAAACGGGATGAATTCCAGCAAGGCGGCCGCGCCGGCCAGCAGCAGGCTGTACGGCACGCCCATCAGGGAAAAGGCGATGCTGTAGGAGACAAACGTGGCGATCGACAACAGCAGCAGCGCGCGTACATAGCGCGACAGCAGGATGTCGAGGTCATCGATGATGGCGCCCCAGAGTTTCTTGTTCGGGCGGTTCAGCAGGGACAGCAAGCCGTCGCGCATGTCCGGGCCTTCCTTGATCAGCAAAAAGCTCAGCACGGGCACCAGCACCAGATAGATCAGGTTGCTGGCCGCATGCATGACGGTCAAGCCCAGTTCCTTCGCCAGCGGCATGGCTTGTCCCGTACCGCTGCTCAGCTGCGTCTGCATGAAGGACAGCAGGCGCGCGCGCAAGGGCTCCATGAATTCCGGCAAAGGGATGCGTTCGGCAAAATTATTCCCCTTGAGCAAGGTCGGCAGCTGATCGCTGAGCTTGATCGCTTCTTCCTCGATGCGCGACCCGAAGATGGACCCCAGCACCGCCACCAGCAAGATCACCACGAGGAAGACGATGCCGATGGCGGCCGTGCGCGGCAGACGCTTCGGGCCATGGCGCTCCAGCAGTCCGATCAGCGGATACACGAGGTAGCTGAAGAATATGGCAAAGACGACCACGATCAGGGTCGAGGAGACCTTGTAGGTGAGAAAGAGCAGGAAGGCGATGAGGAACGCCGTCCACACCATCTTGGCAACACGCAAGTTAAAACCGAACATATGAATTCCTTAGGGCAGGATGCGACGCAAGCGTGGCTGGCTTGAAGGGCAGGGTGGGCAAGGCAGGGATCGGGCCGCGCCGCACGGCCGGAAATCATACCGCAAAATGCCAAAATGCCATGCTCTTGTGCGTAATGGCAATGCTTTCCCTGTTCGCCTTCCTTAATTTTTCCGCCAGATGGCCACCGTGATGAGCACGCTGTCTTTCTTGCCCGGTTCGCGCAGGGTGATCGTGTAGCGGCCGCTCGTATCGCTGCCCGTGAACACGACCTTGTCGTCATGGCCCTGCACTTGCGCGCCTTTGGCCAGCTTGGCATAGGTGTTGAGCACCCAGTGGAAATCGGCATAGCTGCGCAGGGTGATGTTGGCATCGGGCAGGGGCTCGTCACCGGCCTTGGCCGCTTCCGCAGGCGTGCGCATGGGCAAACCGACCAGGCCCGCAGGTGCAATGAGCTTGCCGCCGCTGGCGCTGCTATTCAATTCCGCGTCCGGCAGCAACAGGTGCAGCAAGCTGGGGGGAAAGCCGGGCGGCACGTCGCGCGGCTCCCAGCCGGGCTGGCCGGGAAGAGTGGTGATGTATTCCACCGCAGCAATACTTTGCCGCTGTTCCGGCGCAGCCTGCGCCAGCATGGGCGGCAGTTGCCGCGCCCACACGAGCAGCGGCGCGGCCATCTCGTCCTCCGCGCCCGGCGGAACAAACACCGTCAACATGGCGTGGGTGGACGGCAGGCAGGCGGGCACGGCATCGCCGATGGCGGCCTGGCAATGACCGTTGACGAGGCCCAGGGCCAACAGCTTGCGTTGCGGATCGAACAGCATGGCGGCGCGCTGCGCGCCGTGTGTGTCGGGGTTGATGGACGCCAGCACGGAACGCCCGTCGGGCAGCATGGTGCGCTGGATGTCTGGCAGCGAACGCATGCTGTCGAGTACCTGGAGCGCGATCAGGGTATCGCCCTGCGTGTAGTTGCCGCGCGCATAACCGAGCAGCTTGAAGACGCCGGCGCGGATTTGCGGATGCTCGTTCAGGCTGAGCGGCGGCGATGGCACGGAGACAGGCACGGTAGCGGCCACGAAGGCGGCGTCTTCGGCGGAAACGGCTTGAGCCATGCTGGCAAGCGGCAGGCACAGGGCGGCGCACAGCGACAGCATGCGCAGAGTGAATTTTCCTGGGGTGTTCAATGGCAATCCTTGTCGAGACGCCAGGCCGGTCGGCTTGCCGGCATGCGCGCGCCGCGATCTTAGCATTTCAGGAATGAAAAGCTTTCTGCTAAGCTAGTCTATTGAATCACTGCCCCGCTTGCCATGGCCAAGATCACCATTTCCTGCAGTACGCCCGTTGACGATGAAGTCGTGACCGAGTTCCTGCACAAGTACGTGCTCCACTCGCGTGTCGGCGCGGCCAGGAAATTACGCATGGGAGAGAAGGGCTGCTTCTATACGTGTTCTTTATACCTGGAAGATCATGCCAAGGTCAGCCAACTGCTCCGCCGCATGCTGGCTTTCTTTGAGAGCAAGAACATGTCCTTGACCATCCTCAAGATCGGCGCGCAGGACAGCTGGTGCGAGGTGGATCCCGAGCAGCGCGATCCGTGGAAGATTGCGCCGCAAGCCTTGCTGGCGCTGCTCGACGCGACGCCGGACGGCGGTATTCAGGCGGCGTTGAACACGTAGCGGTTCTTGCCGTTTTTCTTGGCCTGGTACAAGGATTCATCGGCGCGCCGGTAGCTGTGCGACAAGTCCGCTTCCTTGATCAGTTCCGCCATGCCGATGCTGACGGACACCTTGCGTTCCGGCACGAAAGCCGCCTCGACCGCATCGACCAGCTGCGCGGCAAAGGCGCAGGCCGCGTTCTTTTCACCCACGTAGATGACGGCAAATTCCTCGCCGCCCAGGCGGCCGCACAGGTGATCGCCCGACAGCCCCGCGATCACCTCGGCGATCCTTTTCAGCACTTCGTCGCCCACGTCATGGCCATGCACATCATTGATCTGCTTGAAGTCGTCGATGTCGATCATCAGGAAATACGCGGGCGTGCGCGCCGTGCGCTGCAGGACGCGGGCGCTTTGCGTGAACATGCGCCGGTTATTGAGTCCGGTCAAGCCATCCTTGTAGGCCATCGTCGCCAGCTCGCGCTGGGCGCGGTAGTTATGGATGCGCAAGATGAGAAAATAGATGTTCAGCGCCAGGCCGATGATCACGCTGATGGTGACGGCCAGTACGGGCCAATGCTGGTCGGCCTGGCCCGCATGCACGGGAAACTGCCCCAGCCCCAGAATGGCCCACACGCACAGCGACACGCCCAGGTAATACGCGATGCCGCTGAAGATGGGCGCCGTCGTCAGCGTGATCATCACGCCCAGCGGCAATACCCAGAAAGCGGGGTCTTCCGTGCCCAGCATCAGCACGCGAAAGCCAAAAGCGATGAACAGCACGCTGATGGTGCCGCTGGTGATAATCGCCTGCAAGGACTTCGCATACACGGTCAGCAGCAGCCCGACCAGCATGCCCGTCACGCCCAGCGCCGCCTGCGCATGATCGAGCGACGCGCGCGACAAGGTCAGGCTGAATGTGACCAGCCAGCAAGCCAGGCCAAACGTCAGGATGGCTATCGAAATGAAATGCAGTTCCTTGAAAAAGCGCTGCTGCTGCTCCCGTTCTCCTGAAAAGAACAGGTAATAGAAGGCAGGCGACAGGCTGCGCGAAGTGAACATTGCATTTGTCCAGAGACAACACGCCTTGCGGCAGGGGCGCCTCCCGGCAACGGCAGGCGGCATGACGCGCGTACAAAATTAGTTGCGCTCAGGAACTAGTGTACTGGTTTCTTGGGGGCAGTGGGGAGATGGGCGAGGAAATTGGCGGCCACTGTCCTGCCGCCGCCACAGTCGCTGCCACGCCAGGCGCCGGCAAGCGCCTGCCTACAGGTCGCGCGCCAGTACCTGGCCGACCAGGTCCTTGCCAAAGCTGTGATGCGCCTCTTCCTCGACCAGCTGGAAACCGGCCTTGTCGTAGATGCGCCGGGCATCGGTGAGGATGCTGTTGGTCCACAACACCATTTTCGTATAGCCGACCTGGCGGCTGAAGCGCAGGCATTCATCGACCAGGCGGCTGCCGATACCCAGGCCACGCGCGCAGGGATCGACGTACAGCAGGCGCAGCTTGGCCGTCGTGTCGTCCTGGCGCACGATGAAGACGGAGCCGATCACCTTGCCGTCCTTCTCGGCGATCCAGCAGCGCTCACGGGCAGGATTGAATTCCCGCACGAATTTGGCGAGGATCTCGGCAACGAGTGCCTCGTACTCGTTGTTCCAGCCATATTCCTGCGCATACAGCACGGCTTGCCGGTGGATGATCCAGCCCATGTCGCCCGGCTGCGGATTGCGCAGGATATAGCTGGGCGATGAGCTGGGCGATGGCTCTCCCAGCAAGCCCTGGATCTGCTCCATGGCAGCGACCAGCTCCTGCTGCTCCGTCGGCGGCAAGCGCTCCAGCATGGCCGCCACTTCGCGCCGCGATGCCTCGACCAGTGGCGCGAGGGTGCTTTGGCCCTGTTCGGTCAGCTGCAATTGCGTGGCGCGCGCATCCGTCGGCGAGCGCGTCTTGGCGATCAGCCCCTGCTTTTCGAACCCGGCAATCACCCGGCTCAGATAGCCCGCATTCAAGCCCAGCTCGCGGCACAGGTCCGCACTGGTCAATTGCTCCCGGTGCGCCAGTTCGTAGAGGATGCGCACTTCCGTCAGAGAGAATGCGCTGTCCAGCAGGTGTTCATGCAGCACTCCAATCTGGCGCGTATAGAAACGATTAAAACGACGCACGATCTCCGTGCGTTCACCGAGTTGATCCGTATGCATCTAATGCCTCCCATATGCTTGCTTATGGCAGATTATTGCTTGCTTTTGGCAAGTATGTCAATGGAAGGGCAGGATTTTGGCGCGCATAAAAAAAAGCGGCCCCGAGAGGGCCGCCTTGGCTGCAACGCAAACCAGCAAGCTGGCTTACACGTCGATATTGCCCGCGCGCAGCGCGTTGTTTTCGATGAAGGCGCGGCGTGGTTCCACGTCGTCGCCCATCAGCGTCGTGAAGATCTGGTCCGCCGCAATCGCGTCTTCGATCTGCACTTTCAACAAGCGGCGTACGGTCGGGTCCATCGTCGTTTCCCACAGCTGGTCCGGGTTCATTTCGCCCAGACCTTTGTAGCGCTGTTTCGAGACGGTGCGTTCGGCTTCGTCGCGCAGCCATTGCATGGCTTGGTGGAAGTCGACCACGGCGATTTCCTTCATGCGCTCGCCTTCGCCGCGGCGGACAAACGCGCCTTCGCCGATCAGGCCTTCGAAGGTGGCGGCGCCGCTGCTCAGCACGGCGTAGTCCGGGCCTTGCACGAAGTCGGCGTCGATGGCGCTGACTTTGATGTTGCCGTGGTGCATGCGCTCGATGCGCAGCATGTGTTTTTCCGACAAGTCGTCGGAACGCACATGCACTTTCACGGCGCTGTCGTTGATGGCCGTCTGCAGGGCCAGGGCGGAAGCTTCGGCCAGGTCCAAGGTCGACAGGTCCAGCTGCACGCCCGTCATGATGGCCGTCAGGGCAGCGCGGTCGATGACGCGCGTCAGACGCGTCATGATGGTGTTCGACAGGTTGAACTTGCGCACCAGTTCCGTCAGGGTGTCGCCGGAAATGCCTTCCGCGCCTGTGCGCGGCACCAGCACGGCCGTGTTCAGCGCCACCGTCATCATGTAGCTCGCTTCCTCGGCGTCATCTTTCAGATAGCGCTCGTCGCGGCCTGCTTTCACCTTGTACAGCGGCGGTTGCGCGATGTAGATGTGGCCGCGCTCGACCAGTTGCGGCATCTGGCGGTAGAACAGGGTCAGCAGCAGGGTACGGATGTGGGCGCCGTCGACGTCCGCATCGGTCATGATGATGATGCGGTGGTAGCGCAGCTTCTCGACGTTGAATTCGTCCGGTCCGATCGAGGTGCCGAGGGTGGCGATCAGGGTGGTGATCTGCTCCGAGGACAGCATTTTTTCGAAACGGGCTTTTTCCACGTTCAAGACTTTACCGCGCAGCGGCAGGATCGCCTGGAACTTGCGGTCGCGTCCCTGTTTTGCCGAGCCGCCTGCCGAGTCACCCTCGACGATGTACAGTTCGCACAGGGCGGGGTCTTTTTCCTGGCAGTCGGCCAGCTTGGCCGACAGGCCCAGGCCATCCATGATGCCTTTGCGGCGCGTCAGGTCGCGCGCCTTGCGGGCCGCTTCACGGGCACGTGCCGCTTCGACGATCTTGCCGCAAATGATCTTGGCGTCGTTCGGTTTTTCTTGCAGGTAATCGGCCAGGGTCTTGGCGACGATCTCTTCGACAGGACCGCGCACTTCGCTCGATACCAGCTTGTCTTTCGTCTGCGACGAGAATTTCGGTTCCGGCACTTTCACCGACAGGACGCAGGTCAGGCCTTCGCGCATGTCGTCGCCGCTGATTTCCACTTTCGCCTTCTTGGCGAACTCGTGTTCATCGATGTATTTGTTGATCACGCGCGTCATGGCCGCGCGCAAGCCCGTCAGGTGGGTGCCGCCGTCGCGTTGCGGGATGTTATTCGTGAAGCACAACACCTGTTCATTGTAGGCATCGTTCCACTGCATCGACACGTCGACCGAGATGTTCGTATTCTGGTCCGACAGGCGCTCGCCCGTAGCCTGGAAAATGGTCGGGTGCAAGACCGATTTGGCCTTGTTGATGTATTCGACGAAGCCGCGCGTGCCGCCTTCGAAAGCGAAGATTTCTTCCTTGCCCGTGCGCTGGTCGGACAACTTGATGTTGACGCCATTGTTCAGGAAGGACAGTTCGCGGATGCGCTTGGCCAGGATTTCGTAGTGGAATTCCACGTGCGTGAAAATCTCTTCATCGGCCCAGAAATGCACGTCGGTGCCGCGCTTGTCGGTGTCGCCGATGACCTTGATCGGGGAGGTGGCGACGTCGCCGACCATGACGATCTGGCGGTCTTGCGGCACGCCGCGCACGAATTCCATGTAATGGACCTTGCCGTCGCGGCGGATGGTCAGTTTCAGCAATTTCGACAGGCCATTCACGCAGGACACGCCCACGCCGTGCAAACCGCCCGAGACTTTATAGGAGTTCTGGTCGAACTTGCCGCCCGCGTGCAGTTCCGTCATGACGATTTCCGCCGCCGAACGCTTCGGATCGTGCTTGTCGTCCATTTTCAGGCCGGTCGGCACGCCGCGGCCATTGTCGGTGATCGAGATCGAATTGTCGCTGTGGATGGTGACGTGGATTTCCGTGCAGTGGCCGGCCAGCGATTCATCGATGGAGTTGTCCAGCACTTCGAATACCAGATGGTGCAAGCCGGTGCCGTCCGAGGTGTCGCCAATGTACATGCCCGGGCGTTTGCGTACGGCTTCCAGGCCTTCCAGGATCTGGATGGAGGAGGCGCCGTATTCTTCCGTTTTGGCCTGGATCGGGGTGTCTTGTGGATTCTCGGACATGGACTGCTTTCTCAAATAACGATTGCTGATTGATTCGGGGCTGCTGGCTGATGACCGCAGGTCGGATTAGCCGGAACGGCGTAACCCGACAGACGGCGCTCAGCATGTCGGATGACGCTGCGCTCATCCGACCTACGTCACTGCTGTGGTCTTTAGATCCGCATCGGCATGACGACATACTTGAAGTCGGCATTGTCCGGGATGGAGATCAGGGCGGACGAGTTCGAGTCGCCCAGCGCGATGTTGACGTATTCGCATTTCAGGTTGTTCAGCACGTCCAGCAGATACGTCACGTTGAAGCCGATATCGACGGAGTCGCCGCCGTAGTCGATTTCCAGCTCTTCGACGGCTTCTTCCTGGTCCGCATTGGTGGAGCTGATCTTCATGCTGCCTGGGGTGATAATGCAGCGCACGCCCTTGAACTTGTCGCTGGTCATGATGGCGGCACGTTGCAGCGAGCGCAGCAGTTCATCGCGGCCGATGGTGAAGTCGTTCTTGTAGCCTTTAGGAATCACGCGCGTGTAGTCGGGGAACTTGCCTTCCACCAGCTTCGAGATCAGCTCGATGTCGGCAAAGGTCAGTTTCACCTGGTTGGCGGCGATGTCCAGCTGCACCGGCTCATCGTTCTCTTCCAGCAGGCGCTGCAGTTCGATGATGGTCTTGCGCGGAATAATGACTTCCTGGCGCGCGAACGTCTGCTCGGTGGCGACCTGGCAAAACGCCAGGCGGTGGCCGTCGGTGGCCACGGCGATGACATTATTGCCATCCAGAACCAGCAGCAAGCCGTTCAGGTAATACCGGATGTCTTGCTGCGCCATCGAGAAATGCACCATGTTGAACAGGTGCTTCAGCGTTTTTTGGGGCAGGGTGACGGACGCGTTGTAGCTCTCCGCCTGTTGCACGGTTGGAAACTCTTCCGCCGCCAGGGTTTGCAGCGCGAAGCGCGACTTGCCCGTTTGCACGGTCAGGCGCTTGTTGAGCAGGGTCATCGTGACGTCGCCCGATTCGGGCAGCGCGCGCAAAATGTCGAGCAGCTTGCGCGCGGCCACGGTGGTACCGGTGACGTCCGCGCCGGAACCGATTTCCGCGTGCGTGGTGATCTGCACTTCAGTGTCGGTCGACAGGAAGGAGACATTTTCACCGTCTTTGCGGATGAGGATATTGGCCAGAATCGGCATAGTGTGCCGACGCTCGACAATACCGCTCACGATCTGCAGTGGCCGGAGAAGGGTATCTCGGGTGGTTTTGACCAATTGCATATTTATCCTCAATGTATAGGTTGAACAGTACGACGTTTAACGTATTAATTTAACAATTCTCGCCATGGGGAGCCCCGACAGACCGGCTGCGGCGCCCTCCCAGATAATAAGGGTAAAGCACGTTTTGAGCCAGTCTTGCCCAGTCGTGCTTGCAACGCCTGACAAAACCGTAGCGAGCGGCAGTCAGTCGTGGCCGAGACGCGGAGCTGTGCTTTAGCACAGTGAGCATCGGAGGCCGCGAATCGCGACGCGCAGTAGGTTTGATCAGGCGTTCTTAGCCTTTCAATGTTTGCTCCAGCACATGCAATTCATGGTTGCATTCCGGATTTTTGGTGCGGTCCAGCGCGATCTTGCGCACGGCATGCAGCACCGTGGTGTGGTCGCGGCCGCCGAACAGCTCGCCGATTTCCGGCAGACTCTTCTGTGTCAATTCCTTGGCCAGGTACATGGCGATCTGGCGCGGCCGGGCGATATTCGCGGGGCGGCGCTTCGAATACATGTCGGCCACCTTGATATTGAAGAAGTCGGCCACCGTTTTCTGGATGTTTTCCACGGAAATCTGGCGGTTTTGCACCGACAGCAAGTCCTTCAGGGCTTCCTTGACGATATCGATGGTGATGTCTTTGCCATGGAAACGCGAGTACGCGAGGATCTTGCGCAGCGCGCCTTCCAGTTCGCGCACGTTCGAGCGCAAGTGCTTGGCGACAAAGAAGGCCACGTCGTCCGAGAAGGTCACGCCTTCCTGCTTGGCTTTTTTCAACAGAATCGCCACGCGCATTTCCAGTTCCGGCGGTTCGATGGCCACCGTCAGGCCCGAGTCGAAGCGCGAAATCAGGCGGTCGTCCATGCCCGTGATTTCTTTCGGATACGTATCCGAGGTGATGATGATCTGTTTCTTCGCAGCAATTAATGCCTCGAATGCATAGAAAAACTCTTCCTGCGTGCGGCTCTTGCCGCCAAAGAACTGGATATCATCGATCAGCAGCATGTCGAGCGAGTGATAGTAGTGCTTGAAATCGTCGAAACCCTTGCGCTGGTAAGCGGTCACTACGTCGCGGACGTACTGTTCCGCGTGGATGTAGCGGATCTTCGCGCCCGGATTGTCGGCCATCACCTGGTTGCCGATGGCGTGGATCAAGTGGGTTTTACCCAGGCCGACGCCGCCGTAGAAGAACAGCGGGTTATACGACACGCCCGGATTGTTCGCCACCTGGATGGCGGCGGCGCGCGCCAGCTGGTTGGCCTTGCCGGTCACGAAGCTGTCGAAGGTCAGGTCGGTGTTGATGCGGCTTTGCTCGCGTCGCGGCGCGGCGCCGATGCTCAGTTCCGGCACGCTCGGCTGCGGCTCCGCCGGGCGGGCGCTGGGCGCGCCGCCATTCGGATCGCTGGCCGGGGTGCTGGCGGTGACTGGCTTTTTCGGCAGGGCCAGGCGCGGGTCGAGCACGAACTGCACTTCCGTCGGCGCTTCGAAGTACTGTATGGCCAGCGCCGTGATGCGGCTGGCGAACTGGGTCTTGACCCAATCGAGCTTGAAGCGATTGGGCGCAGCAATGCGCAGCTTGCCCTCTTCGTAATCGAGAGGGATAAGCGGTTTGATCCACGCACTGAATTGTTGCGGTGTCAGCTCCAGTTCCAACTGCGCGGAACAGGCCTGCCAGAAATTATCCATGTATGTCTATGTGAAAAGGTGTGGGAGGGCGTATCGATTCTGCCCTGCGGTCACCGTGTTGCAAGGCCGGCGTCGCGCGAGGGCTCGCCACACGTAACGCGCTATTCTACTCCCGACTGACAAAGTTATCCACAGGCACGACGCTTATTTTTGTGGGGTGGGGTGGGGCGCCATGTGTATAAGAAGCGACTTATCCCCCGGTTATCCCGTCACAGGCAGTGCTGGCGCGGCCTGCGGCGCAGGTGGGGAGCCGCGCGCAAATTTCCAGGCGATCACGGCAATCCTTGACAAGAGGGGGGCATATGCTGAATAATTCAGGGTTCCCCGCCCGTATTCCGTGTTTATTCATTTGGAACGACAATATGGACTAAGCGTGGATTAACGACGCAGTACCAAATCGTAGCGAGCGGTGATGAGTTGTGGCTGAGGCGCGCAGCTGTGCGAAGGCACAGTGAGCACCGGAGGCCGCAAATCGCTCCGCGTAGTCGATTTGGTGCGCGTTCAAGCGGGCGATGAGATTGGCCAGCTTGTGCCTTGGCATAAGTGCGCGATTGTCATTGGCACCAAAAACTGACGGGACGTCAGACCCGATTTTGCATTTTTTTTGTTTTTAGCGAGACCAACATGAAACGTACTTACCAACCTTCCGTCGTTCGCCGCAAGCGTACGCACGGCTTCCGCGCTCGTATGGCTACCCGTGGTGGCCGTGATGTGCTCAACGCACGTCGCGCAAAGGGCCGCAAACGTCTGGCCGTCTAGGCTTGTCGTTGACAGCTGATCGCGTGGCTAGCTGTACTCCAGTCGGCAATCAACGCGAAGGTTCACACGACTTCGCGCGCTTTCGGCGTATCGTTAAAACGGATGAATTTTCATCCGTTTTTCGTTTGCGCCCTTCGCAAAAAACAGCGCATTTTGTGCTGTACACCCGACACAATCAATTGCCGCATGCGCGGCTGGGCGTCGTTGTGGCCAAGCGTTTCGCGCCGCGCGCGGCGACCCGCAACACGATCAAGCGCGTCACGCGCGAGCTGTTTCGCAACAGCGCGATGCCGCCGGTCGACTGCGTGGTGCGTTTGTCGCGCGCCGTCAACAGCAAGGATGGCCCGGCCACCACGAGCAAGCTCAAAGCCGAGCTGCGTGAAGAATTGAGCCGCCTGTTCGCGGCGCAAATCGCCGCCCAGGCCCGTTCTGTTGCTGCGCCACCACCATCCGCGCCATGAAAACCCTGCTGCTGTTCCTGCTGCGTGCTTATCAGTTGCTGATCAGCCCCATGCTGGGACAGAATTGCCGTTTCTATCCGAGCTGTTCGCATTACGCGATGGAAGCGCTGCGCGTGCACGGTACGGCCAAGGGCAGCCTGCTGGCTGCCAAGCGCCTGTGCCGTTGCCACCCCTGGAATGAAGGGGGCGTCGACCCGGTGCCGCCGGCCGATGGCAAACAATCTTCAACGACCGCTTGCGGTTGCAACCACTCCTGACAAATACCCTAATGGATATCAATAAACGTACCATCCTGTGGATCGTGTTTTCCGTCTCGCTGGTAATTCTCTGGAACGAATGGATGATCTCGAACGGCAAGCCGTCGATGTTCTCCGCGAACACGGAACAAACCGCCAAGGCGCCTGTCACCCCGGCCAAGACGGCCGCCCTGGCTGCTGCCGGCGCGACCGCCGTGCCTGGCGAAGCGACCGATCCCGCCGCGTTCAAGCGCGAAGTGATTACCATCACCACCGACGTCATCAAGGTCGATATCGACACGCTGGGCGGCCAGGTCAAGCGTCTGGAATTGCTGAAGTTCAAGGGCGCGGGCAATCCGGGCTGGTTCGGCGGCTGCTTCGGCCTGTTCAAATGGTGCCAGCCTGACGAAGGCAAGCAAAACGAAGTGCTGTTCGACGAAGGCGCGAACCACACCTACCTGGCGCAGTCGGGCCTGGTCGGCGGTCCTTTCCCCACCCATGCGAGCGGTTTCACCGTGCAGCCTGGCGTGCGCACCCTCGGTGACGGCAAGCAAGTGCAACTGGTGATGGAAGCGGTCGAAGGCGGCGTCAAGCTGACCAAGACGTTTACGTTCAAGCGCGGCGACTACGTCATCGACGTGCGCCACGACGTGGCCAACGTGGGCGCGGCCCCTGTCACGCCGCAGCTGTATCTGCAACTGACGCATGACGGCAACAAGCCGGTCGGCGACTCGTTCTTCAACAGCAGCTTCACGGGTCCGACCTTGTACACGCCGCAAGACAAGTACCAGAAGCTGACGTTCGAGAAAATCGAAAAAGCGGCCGTGGAAGACGAGAAGAAGGGCAACGACAACGCCATGAAAGGCCTGCATCCGGCCACGGCGAATGGCGGCTGGTTTGCGATTTCGCAACACTTCTTCGTCTCGGCTTTCGTTCCGCCTGAAAACGCCAAGCGCGATATCTTCACGAAAAAGCTCGGCACCAACCTGTACGCCATCGGCAACGTGCTGCCACTGCCGACCCTGGCGCCAGGCGCCACGGCCAGCATGGACAGCAAGCTGTACTCGGGTCCGCAAATCGCGCACCTGCTGGAAAACGTTTCGCCTGGCCTGGAACTGGTCAAGGATTACGGCTGGCTGACCATCATCGCCAAGCCGATCTTCTGGGTCATGGAACACATCCACAGCGTGCTCGGTAACTGGGGCTGGACCATCATCGCCTTCACGATCCTGATCAAGCTGGCGTTCTTCCCCCTGTCGGCCGCCGGCTACCGCAGCATGGCCAAGATGAAACTGGTCACGCCGAAGATGCAGGCGATCCGCGAGCGCTACAAAGGCGATCCGCAAAAGATGAACCAGGCCACGATGGAGCTGTACAAGACGGAAAAAATCAATCCGCTGGGCGGCTGCCTGCCGATCCTGATCCAGATGCCCGTCTTTATCGCCCTGTACTGGGTGCTGAACGCGTCCGTGGAAATCCGCGGCGCGCCATGGATCGGCTGGATCACCGACCTGGCCCAGCATGACCCATGGTGCATCCTGCCGGTGCTGTACGCGATCTCGATGTACATCACGACCAAGCTGAACCCGGCCCCGGCCGATCCGATGCAAGCGAAGATGATGCTGTTCATGCCACTGGCATTCTCGGTGATGTTCTTCTTCTTCCCATCGGGCCTGGTACTCTACTGGGTCGTCAACAACGTCCTGTCGATCGGCCAGCAATGGGTGATCACCAAGAAATACGCGCCGTCCACTGTGTAAGCAGGGTTAGCGAAGTAAAAGCCCGCCTAGTGCGGGCTTTTTAATTCTTGTAGGTCGGATTAGCGTGGCAAGGCCACGCGTAATCCGACACTATCGCCAGCGTGTGCTGCGTCGGCTTACGCGCTGCGCGCTAAGCCGACCTACGTTGCTGCACCTTCCCTTGCCGTACCTATTACAATATCCCCATGAAACTCGACTCTTCCCCTATCGCCGCCATCGCCACCGCCCCCGGGCGCGGCGGCATCGGCGTGGTACGCGCCTCCGGCAAAAATCTCGCCCCGCTGATGACGGCCCTGTTCGGCGCGCAAACGCTGAAACCGCGCCACGCCACCTATCTGCCGTTCACGGAAGCCGATGGCAGCATCATCGACCAGGGCATCGCCATCCACTTCAAGGGCCCGCATTCCTACACGGGCGAAGACGTGCTGGAATTGCAGGGCCACGGCGGCCCCATCGTGCTGCAGCTGCTGCTGGCGCGCGTGCTCGAAGCGGGCAAGGACAGCGGCTTGCGCCTGGCCGAACCGGGCGAATTCACGCGCCGCGCTTTTCTCAATGACAAGCTGGACCTGGCGCAAGCCGAAGCCGTGGCCGACCTGATCGACGCCTCGACGGAAGCGGCGGCCAAGTCCGCCTCGCAATCGCTGTCGGGCGCGTTCTCGAACACCATCCACGCGCTGGTGGAACAGGTGACGGGTTTAAGGATGCTGGTCGAGGCGACCCTGGACTTCCCGGAAGAGGAAATCGATTTTCTGGAAAAATCGAATGCGCGCGGTCAATTAAAAGCCGTCATCGAAGCGTTGAATAAAGTGTTTGCGCAGGCGGCGCAGGGCGCGCTGCTGCGCGAAGGCCTGAACGTGGTGCTGGCCGGCCAGCCGAACGTGGGCAAGTCGTCGCTGTTGAACGCGCTGGCGGGCGCCGACGTGGCCATCGTCACGCCGATCGCCGGCACCACGCGCGACAAGGTCAGCGAAACCATCCAAATCGAAGGCATTCCGCTCAACATCATCGATACGGCCGGTATCCGCAGCGCGGGCGACACCATCGACGCCGTCGAGCGCATCGGCATCGAGCGCACCTGGGGCGAGATCGGCAAGGCGGACGTGATTTTGCACCTGCTCGACGCCGACCATGGCCCGACACTGGCCGATGAAACCATCGTCGCCGCCTTCCCGGAAGGCGTGCCCGTGGTGCGCGTGTGGAACAAGATCGATCTCTCTGGCCACAAGCCCGGCGTCGACAACATGCCGGACGCCACCCACGTGTATCTTTCCGCGCACGAGCACATCGGTATCGACCTGCTGCGCGCGGAACTGTTGCGCATCGCCGGCTGGCAGCAGACGGGCGAATCGCTGTACCTGGCGCGCGAACGCCATCTGATCGCCTTGAAATCGGCCGGCAAGCATCTCGATATCGCCGCCGCGCACGCGGCGCAGGACGACCAGTCGCTGGACCTGTTCGCCGAAGAGCTGCGCCTGGCGCAGGTGCAGCTGTCGAGCATCACGGGCGAGTTTTCGCCTGACGATTTGCTGGGCGTGATCTTCAGCCGTTTCTGCATCGGCAAGTAAGGAGAATCGGATGAAGCTGCTGTTTGCCGTCATGTTCGCCTGCCTGCCCCTTCTGGCTGGCGCGCAGGAAAAGTTGCCGCCAGACGTGGCGAAATTCGTCGAAAATGCGCAGATGTGCGAGCACTTCGCCGGCGAATGGGATGACAACGACAAGGCGCGCCAGCGCGAGATCACGCAAGCCGTGGCCAGCTCGTGCGGTCAGGCGCAGCGGCAGTGGAAGCGCTTGCGCGTGAAATATGCGAAGCAGCCTAAGCTGCAACAAGTCATTGCCGAGAATGCCAATGACGCGGTCAGGAGCTTTCGGAAATAAGTCCGAACGGCGAAAAGGCCGGGGTCAGACCCTCAACACCGCTAACACAAAGGTCATCGCTCAGGTGCGAGGGGGTCTGACCCCAGGTTTTGTCACCCCTTCCTCCCCTTCGCCTGTTCTTCCTTGAACTTCTGGAACGCCTCGATATGCTCGGCGCGGCGCAGCACGCGCGAGTGCGGGTCGAGCGTGTACGTGGCGTCGGCCGGCAGGGGCAGTTCGCCGAAGCCCAGCGACATGGACACGGTATGGATTTCCTTGCCGATACGCACTTCCACCGGCATCGGGAAGGCGATGTCGGCAGGCGTCTTCCATAGCAGGCGCAAGGTGTCGCCGTCGCGCACGGCGGACAGTTCCGGCAATGCCGCCTGGTACAGATAAACCTGGAAGAACCAGTCGTAATTGCTGCCCGTGACTTTGTTGACGATGGCCATGAATTCCGCCGTGCTGCCGTAACGCGGCTGGAACTGACCCGGCAGCGGCTGTTCCGTGCCGTAGACGAGCAGGCGCACGGCGCGGAAGAAGGCCTCGTCGCCGATCAGGCCGCGCAAGGTATGCAGTACCAGCGCCCCTTTTACATACAGGTCGCCGCCCGGTCCGCCCTTTTTCTGGTCGTAGACTTCTTCCTCGCTTCTCGGCTTGCCCGAAACCATGGGCGCCTTGTTGACGATGCCGGCCCGCATTTGCTGCAACGAAGCAAAATACTCTTGCTCGCCTCGCAGGTATTGCATGTACAGCGGCTGCATATACGTGCCGAAGCCTTCGTGCAGCCACATATCGTCCCAGTTGCTGTTGGTGAGCTGGTTGCCGAACCATTCATGGGCAAACTCATGCTGCAGCAATTCATCGTAGCCATAGCTGGTCTTGGCGAATTTGTTGCCATAGGCATTGATGGTCTGGTGTTCCATGCCCTTGTGCGGGGTTTCGGCGATGCCGACTTTCTCATCGCCAAACGGGTAGGGGCCGATGACGCTTTCAAAAAAGTCCAGCATGGGCGGCAATTCCGCGAACAGGGCGCCTGCCTTGGCCTCGCTTTCCGGCAAGTACCAGAATTGCAGGGGGATGCGGTTGCCGTAGCGGCTCGCATACTCGCCCTGCAGGCTGCGGTAGGGCGCCACGTTCAGGGCGATGCCATAGGTGCTCGGGTGTTTGGCGCGCCAGTGCCAGGTGCGCCACCCGTCGGTCTCATCCATGCCGAGCGCGATGCCGTTGCCGGCCGCCACCAGCGGCGCCGGTACCTGGATGTGCTGGTCGATCAGCCGGGCCTTGCCCATCGGGTGGTCGATGCAGGGCCAGAACAGGTCGCAGCCTTCGCCTTGCACAGCGCTGGCGATCCACGGCGCGCCATCGGCCGTGCTCGACCACACCATGCCGCCATCCCACGGCGCTTTCACGGCGACGTGCGGCACGCCGTGGTAGACGATGCGGATGGTGGTGCGCGCGCCTGCCGCGAGGGTGGCCGGCAAGGTCATGCTCAGGCGGCCGTCCGGGTTGGCATAGTCTTGCGGCTGCAGCGCCTTGCCGTCGATTTCGATGGCATCGACGGGCAGGTTGCGGTCCAGGTCCAGCGCGAACCGCGAGATCGGCTGCGTGGCCAGGAAGGTCAGGCGCGCATCGCCGGCAATGCTGCGGCGGGCCGGATCGATGCGCAGGGTCAGGTCGGCATGTTCGAATACCACCGCCAATTGTTCCGGCGTGCGTTCGGCACCCGAATTGAGGGTGTAGGCGGTGGGCGCGCGCGTGGCGCAGGCGCTGAGCAGCAGGCAGGAGAGCAGCAGAGGGATGTGTTTCATGGCGTGCGCGCAAGTGAACGGAGCACTGATTGTAGTGTGAAGTGACAACGTTGTCGTTTGGGAATTTCAAAGTGCCGATGGTGCAAGCGTGGCCACGGTTGAGAAATGTCATGGGCTTCAAACTGTGCTGACGTAATCTTGCTGAGCGGCCTTGAAGTGCCGCTAGGAAAGGAAGCGCCATGGACAGCGAACAGCCGGAAGTCGTGGAAAGCAGGGGCATGGCGGCGCCGCCATTGCCTTCCCTGCCGCAATTGATCGCAGCGCTGCCGCCGAAAGGTGCATGCTGGTACTGCGACAAGCCGCTCGATGCCGTGCGCCGTTTCTGTTGCAAGAGTTGTTGCGTGGCGTATGCGGAAGAGGCGCAGTTCAACAGCTGAGCGGCAGCTCGCTGTGCGCTAGCGGCGCCGCAGCAGCGCCGCCAGGGCGCCTTCGAAATCGAACTCGTGCGCGGCGGCGGCCACCTCCTGGTACACGTTCACGCCCAGGCTGGCCGCGAGCAGGCTGGCCGAGTTTTCCAGGATGTCGATGGCCGCGCCGTCGCCTTCGCGCAAATGGCTGGCCAGGCGCGCCAGCAGCAGCTGGATGGCGGGCGCGGCCGGGTCGGGCGCCACGTCCTGCGCCGCCGTGTGGTTTGCCTCCGGCGTGCCCAGCATGCTGCTGACCGCGCCGAGCAATTGATCCTGCGCCAGTTCCAGCTGCAGCATCTGCTGGGCCAGGTCGGGCGCCTGCGCACGCAGTGCCGATTCCAGGGTTTCCGACAGGCTGTGCACATGGCGCGCCCCGATCATGCCGGCGGCGCCTTTCAGGGTATGCGCTTTCAGGCGCGCGGAAACGTAGTTGCCCGTGTCGAATTCGGCGCGGATCTGGCACGGCGTGGTGCCGTGGTCGTGCAGGAAGCGGCGCAGGATTTTCAGGTACAGGATGCGGTCGCCCATGATGCGGCCCAGTCCGTTCTCAACGTCGAGAATGCGGACCATGTCGGATGCCGCAACGGCGGCATCATCATCGCAAGTGGCGTGTGGTTTCAGCATGCTGTGCAGAGCGCCCCAAAACTTGTCAATGTCAGTAAAGCAGGAACTGCTATTTTACATCCAGTCGTACTCTGCACTGCGTCCGCTTGGCGCCAGCTTGCCGCCTAGCGCGTCGTGAATGACCAGCTTTGCGTGACGTCCGCGCCATTGACTTTCCCGATGAAACTCACGTCATAGCTGGTGTTCGCGTTCAAGGCCGCCAGCGGGATGATGGATGCGGCCGAGACCGGTGTATGCACGTCATTGCCGCTGGTGAGCAGGCGCACGGCCAGGTCCGCGGCGGCGCCGCGCTGGCGCACGCTGAACGCCGTCACGCTGACGGGCGTGCCGTAATTGGCGTGCACGCTGATCGGGTAGCCGACCACATCCTGGTTCGGCACGGGATCGGGCGATTCGTTATTGCTGGAAAAACTGACGGCCACCTTCTGCTGTCCGCTGTAGGGGTAAGTGACGATCTGTCCCGCCGCCAGCCCCGGGCCATAGCTGCGGTTGCCGGCCAGGTCGGTGGTGAAATACGCATAGCCGGCGCTGCTGACGGCCGCGCCCGCGCCGCCTTCCTTGAACAGCGGCTCGAAAATGACGAAGCGGTGATAGATGGCCGTGACCAGTTCTTCGGCCAGGTAAAAGCCGGACGTGTTGCTCGCGCCGGCGATCACTTCACCCTGCAGCGAGGTGACGACGTAGCCGGCCTTGGCCAGGCGGTCGCCCAGTGTGACGCCTGTAAAGCCGGGCTTGCCCTGCACCTGTTCGTGCGCCACCGTATTGTTGAGATTGAGATAGCTGGAATGGCCGAGGGCCGCGCTGTCGATCAGGCTATTGCGCACCAGCGGCGACAGGCCGATCTGGCTGCGCCGGTAGTTGAACCAGTTGAAGCCATCGGTGGCAATATTGTTGCTGAGAACGGGAGCACCCGGCTCCTGCGTCAATTGCCCGGCCGGGGTCGAGTTGCTCAGCGACGTATTGCCGCTATCGCTGCCGCCGCCGCAGGCGCTCAGCAGGGCTGCGCTCAGCAGGGCAGGTATCCAGTATTTCCAACGCAGTGACGAGGCAATCAAGTCGACTCCTGTAGAGGTAGGCGGGCAGCGGTGGGGGCAGCGTGCTGTCCTGTAAAACGATTCTAAGGTATTTTGATCACGCGTAGAGCATCCGTGAAAAGATATGTCGCGCTCGTGCGGGGACGGTGCCGCCGCTGCGCAGGGTAGAATGGGCGCAGCGCAGCGTTTGCCGCTGCATTGCCTTACTTCCGATTTTTTTGATTGCCCATACATTTGAACACATTGCCCAAGTCGCGCCTGCAGCGCGCCAAATATGCCTTGCCCAGCATGGTGACTTTGCTTTCGATAGCCTGCGGTTTTGCCAGCATCGTCATTTCCGTCGACAACGCCGCCGTGGGCGACGCGGATGCCTACCGGCTGGCGGCGGCGCTGCTGGTGCTCGCCGGCGTGTTTGACGCGCTCGACGGCTACGTGGCCCGGCTGACGGGAACCAGTTCGCAGTTCGGCGTGCAGCTCGATTCGATCGCCGACGTGATGAATTTCGGCTGCGCCCCGGCCGTCCTGTTGTATTGCTACGGCTTCGTGCAGATGGGCGTGCACGATCCGCTGCTGCTGCGCTTTGGCGGCATGGCCAGCTTTTTCTTTGTCGCCTGCGGGGCCATGCGCCTGGCGCGCTTCAATGTGAACGTGGGGCGTACCGATCCCCTGTATTTCGTCGGCATGCCGATCACGGCCGGGGCCGCTTGCGTGGCGGCGGTGGTGGTAGCCTGGCCGGCGCCCATCGATTCCATGCTGCACAGCTATCTGCTGATGCTGCTGCTCGTCGGCGTGGGCAGCCTGATGGTGTCGACCTTGCGTTTCCCCAGCTCCAAGCAAAAGAAAAGCATGGCCGCGCTGCTGGTGCTGATCCTTGCCATCGCCCTGCTGGTGTGGCTGAAGACGAGTTTCTTTGCCCTGTTCTTCGCCGTCTACATCGCCGCCACCCTGCTGCTCAACCTGGCGTGGCATCTGGGCTGGCGCGGTATTGCCTTACCCCAGGTTTTTAATGACCTGGACGAGATTGATTAAACGTTAAGCCACCTCGTGCCCACGCGCGGCGCGCAGGATGGCGAACCAGTCACTGCGGCTGAGCGTGAACTGCGTGCCTTCCACGGCCACGCCCACGGCCTCGATGCGGCCCGTGCCCGTCAGCGGCAGGGGGCGGCAAGGCAATTGCATGATCCAGGCAAACACCACGCTGGCAAACGGACGCTGCAGCTGGTCGGCGATCTGCTTGATGACATTGCGCAAATTCTCCACATTCGCATCGCCACCCTGGAACAGGCGCCCGCCCGCCAGCGGCGACCAGATCATCGGCGCCACCCCCACGTCCTGCAAGCCGTCGAAGGTTTCGTCGAACAGGGGCGCCACGTGCAGCGGCGAGCATTCCACCTGGTTCGTCACCAGCGGGAAGCGCCGGTGCAGGCACTCGAACTGGTGGCGGCTGAAGTTCGACACGCCAAAGTGCAGCACCTTGCCATCTTTCTGCAATTGGGTAAACGCGCCGGCGATCTCGTCGAAATCCATCAGCGGGTCGGGTCGGTGGATCAGCAGCAGGTCCAGGCGGTCCGTCTGCAGCTGGCGCAAGCTGTGTTCCACGGAACCGGTGATGTGCGCCGCGCTCGTGTCGTAATGCTGGATGGCGTGGCCGGGACGGTGCGGCGAGAGCAGCTTGATGCCGCACTTGCTGACCAGCTCCATCTTGTCGCGCAAGCCCGGCTGCAGGGCCAGCGCTTCGCCAAATAGCCCTTCGGCGCTGTAATCGCCATAGATATCGGCATGGTCGAAACTCGATACGCCCAGCGCCAGGCATTGCTCGATGAAAGCCAGGCGCTGCTGCGCCGACATATTCCACTCGCCGATGCGCCACATGCCGGCGACGATGCGCGACAGTTCGGGACCGTTGCTGCTTAAACGGCTGCGCGGCGCTTGCAGGCTGGCGGGAAATACATGGCTCATGGGCTGGCTTTCTGGTGGTGACGTGATGGGACTCGCCACGATTATAGCCAGCTAATCTACAGCATGCTGCGGATAAAGCGGCAGCACCGCTCCTGCAGGGCATCGTCGAGCTGGCCGCCCAGTTGCATCTGGTACACGAGCGCCGATTGCAGCATGAAGGCGAACAGGCGCAGGTCGAGGTCGGCGCGCACGCCGATGTTGACCAGGCGCTGCACCACCAGGGTAATCCATGGCGCGACGATCTGCTCGCGAAAGCGCAGTTGCGCCGCCGCATCATTGTGGATCAGCACCAGCAGGTCGCAGGTGAAGCGGCCGTCGGCGTTCAGGTTGTCGAAGATGCGCGCGCAGATCGCTTCGATTTCCTGGCCGTCCGGCATGTCGAGCGCGCGCTGCAGCTTTTCCGCCGTGCGCTTGACGAGCGCGTCGAGCAGCATGTCTTCGCGCCGCGGCCAGCGCCGGTAGATCGTCTGGCGCCCCACGCCGGCCACGTCGGCCACCATCTGTATCGTTACCGCCTCCAGTCCATGCTGGCGCACCAGCATGACGATCGCTTCCAGTACCGCATCTTCCACGCCCGCCTTGCGCGGGCGGCCACGCACCGGTGCCTCTTTTTTGATCACGTCTAACCTGTCTCTGAATGTTTCTTTTAATTATGGTACGATGCGCACCGTAAATGCAATGCTAGCGCTTGTCAATCACCTTGATCAATTAACCGGCAGGCGGATGCACCGCGCCGCGATACCCGAGCCATCTCTACGTGAAATCTGCCATCTCAGCGGCGCATGTCCGCATTTTCTTTCCGACTCCCACATCCATCACTGTGGCGGCTCGTGCCGCCTGAGGACAACCTATGAAAATCATCGGGATTTCGCCCCACCGGCGTAACTTCTTGCGCAAGGCCGTCGGCGCCGCGCCTGCCGTGGCCTTGCTGGCCGGCGCCGGCGGCGGCCTGGCCATGGCCGTCTCCAAAGACCAGCCTGCCTACAAACCGCGCTTTTTCGACGCCACCGAGTGGGCCACCTTGACGGCGCTGGTCGACCGCCTGATCCCGGCCGACGGCGAAGGGCCGGGCGCGCTGGAAGCGGGCGCGCATGAATTCATCGATGCGCAGATGAACACGCCTTACGCGTATGGCGCGCTGTGGTACATGCAGGGGCCGTTCGTGCCGTCGATCGAACAGTTCGGCTACCAGTTCCACATGGCGCCGCGCGAGCTGTACAAGAGCGCCCTGGCCGGCGTGAATGCGGCCGTGCAGAAACAGTCGGGCAAGCCTTTCGTCCAGCTGAACGCGGCCGAGCGCGACGCCGTCATCACGCAATTGCAAAATGGAACCCTGGACATCGGCGAAGTGCCGTCGAAAATCTTCTTCAACCAGCTGCTGCAAAACACGCGCGAAGGCTATTTTTGCGACCCCGTACACGGCGGCAACAAGGACATGCTGGCCTGGAAGATGGTCGGATTCCCTGGCGCGCGCGCCGACTACATGGACTGGGTGGAGCAGTACGGCAAGAAATACCCGTTGCCTCCCGTGTCCATAGCGTAAAACTTTTAGTACCCGATCAAAGAAAAAGAAAAACCATCATGAGTGATATCAAACCCGATGTAAAAATGAAGCCTGTCGATGCCGTGATTGTGGGCTTCGGCTGGACCGGCGCCATCATGGCCAAGGAATTGACGGAAGCTGGCCTGAACGTGGTCGCGCTGGAACGCGGCGAGTACCGCGACACCTATCCCGACGGCGCCTATCCGAAGACCCTCGACGAGCTGACCTATATCCAGCGCAGCAAGCTGTTCCAGGATATGTCGAAGAGCACGTTCACCTTCCGCCACAGCATCACGGGCGTGGCCGTGCCGTACCGCCAGATCGGCGCCTTCAAGCCCGGCACGGGCGTGGGCGGCGCGGGTTTGCACTGGTCGGGCATGCACTGGCGCGTCCTGCCGGAAGAGCTGCAGATCCGCAGCCACTACGAACGCCGCTACGGCAAGAAATTCATCCCTGAAGGCATGACGATCCAGGATTTTGGCGTGACTTACGCCGAGCTGGAGCCGCACTTCGATTTCGTCGAGAAAGTCTTCGGCACCTCGGGCCAGGCGTATAAGGTCAACGGCATCGTCGTCGGTGACGGCAATGTGTTCGAAGGCGACCGCTCCGACAATTACGCGCTGGCGCCGCAAAAAGTGCCGTACACGGCAGAATTGTTCCGCCGCGCGGCCAAGGCCGTCGGCTACCACCCCTTCGTCAACGCCTCGTCGAACGCATCCGGCCCGTACACGAATCCGTACGGCTGCCAGATGGGCCCGTGCAACTTCTGCGGCTTCTGCTCCGGCTACGCCTGCTATAACTATTCCAAGGCCTCGCCCAACGTCAACATCATGCCGGCTCTGCGTATGGTGGCCAACTTTGAATTGCGCGCCAATTGCAACGTCGTGCGCATCAACCTCGACGGCAGCAAGGGTGGCAAAGCGCGCGCCACGGGCGTGACCTATATCAATGCGGATGGCAAGGCCGTCGAGCAGCCGGCCGACCTGGTCATCGCCAGTGCGTTTGCCTACAACAATGCGCACCTGTTCCTGCTGTCGGGCATCGGAAAGCCGTACGACCCCGTCAGCAATGAAGGCGTGGTGGGGCGCAATATCGCCTACCAGATGATGTCGACCATCCAGACTTTCTTCAAGGAAGACACGAACACGAATCCCTTCATCGGCGCCGGCGGCACCGGTGTCGCGCTCGATGACTGGAATGGCGACAATTTCGACCATGGCCCGCTGGGCTTTGTGGGCGGCTCGCCCGCCTGGTGCAACCCGGCCGGCTCCAAGCCCATTTCCGGCATCGCCACGCCGGACGGCACGCCCGCCTGGGGTTCGGCCTGGAAAAAGGCCGTCAAGAAGAGCTACCTGAACACGGTTTCGTTCGATTGCCACGGCGCCAACATGACTTACCGCGACTGCTATGTCGATCTCGACCCGACCTACACGGACAAGTATGGCCAGCAATTGCTGCGCTTTACCTTCGACTGGAAGGAAAACGACATCAAGATGAGCCGTTTCGTCACCGACAAGATGATGAAGGTGGCCGAGGCCATGAATCCGGAATCGATCAAGGTATCCGTCAAGAGCGTGGGCGACCACCTGGACTTGCGCAATTACCAGACCACGCACTGGGCGGGCGGCACGGCCATGGGCGCGGACCGCAAGACCAGCGTCGTCAACCGCTACCTGCAAAGCTGGGACGTGCACAACGTGTTTGCCGTCGGTTCCAGCGTGTTCCCGGTCGGTATCGGCTATAACCCGACGGGCCTCGCTTGCGCGCTGACCTACTGGTCGGCCAAGGCCATCCGCGAGCAATACCTGCAAGATCCCCGTCCCCTGGTCGCCTGATAAAGAACAAGAAGATGAACAACACATTCACCCATACCGTGGGCGCGCTGCTGCTGGCGCTCGCCTCCGGCACCGCCCTGTCGGCCACCACGGCCGCCACCGTCCCGAACGCCCAGCTGATACGCCAGGGCGAATACCTGGCCCGCGCGGGCGACTGCATCGCCTGCCACACGGCCGGCACGAAAGGCAAACCGTTCGCGGGCGGCCTGGGCATGGAAACGCCGATCGGCAAGGTGTATTCCACCAACATCACGCCCGACAAGAAGGCCGGCATCGGCGACTGGAGCTTTGCCGATTTCGACAAGCTGATGCGCACCGGCGTGACCAAGCACGGCTATACCGTATATCCGGCCATGCCGTATCCGTCGTATTCGCGCCTGAGCGAGGCGGACATGCAGGCGCTGTACGCCTACTTCATGCATGGCGTGAAGGCGGACCCGACGCCGAACAAGGCGGCCGACATTCCGTGGCCATTGTCGATGCGCTTTCCGCTGACCATCTGGCGCTGGGCGTTTGCCCCCACGCCGCAGCCGTATAAAACGCCGGCCACGGGCGACGCGCAATTGCTGCGCGGCGCCTACCTGGTGCAGGGCCTGGGCCACTGCGGCGCCTGCCATACGGCGCGCGGCGTGGGCATGCAGGAAAAATCGCTGACGGACGAGGGCAACACGACCTTCCTGGCCGGTGGCGGCGTGATCGACGGCTGGTCCGTGCCTTCGCTGCGCAATGAACATGGCGGCGGCCTGGCGCGCTGGAGCGCAGCCGAGATCGCCGAATTCCTGAAGACGGGCCGCAACAGCCACACGGCCTCGTTTGGCGCCATGAACGACGTGGTGGCCCATTCCATGCAGCACATGACGGATGGCGACCTGGCGGCGATGGCGAAATACCTGAAGTCTTTGCCGCCATCGAAGCCAAGCACGCCCGCCTTCGTGGCCGACGACAAGCTGGGCAAGCAATTGTTCAGCGGCATCGTCAACTCGAAAGGCGCGCAGCTGTACCTGGACCGCTGCGCCGGTTGCCACCGTTCCGACGGCAAGGGCTACGACAAGGCTTTCCCTGCGCTGGCCGGTAACGCCGTGCTGCAGACGAACGATCCGACCTCGGCCATCAATATCGTGCTGTCGGGCGGTGCCGTGCCGGCCACGCGCACGGCGCCGTCGGCGCTGACGATGGCGCCGTATGCCGACATTTTCAATGATGAGCAAACTGCGCAAGTGGTGACCTTCATCCAGACCAGCTGGGGCAACCGCGGCACGCCCGTGACGGCGGCGCAGGTGGCCAAGGTGCGCAAGCTGTCCGTGCCGGTGCAAGCGTCGCAGACGGAAGCGACGTTTGCGGCAGGCCGTCACGGTACGTTCCCGCCCGTGCCGCGTGCGCCGCACCTGAAGGATGCGCCTGCGAAGTAAGCTGACGTAACGCAAGACGAAAAAAATGCCCGCAGCATCTGCGGGCATTTTTTATGGGGAATGCTGACGGCTTATTTCATCCACAGGCGCATCGAATCCCAGGCGCGGCCGAAGATCGTTGCCTGGTTGATCGGTTCCAGCGCCACGACAGGCAGTTCCAGCAGGACCTTGTCGTCGACCATCATTTTCAGCTTGCCGACAGGGGCGTTTTCAGCCAATGGCGCCACCAGCGGGTCCTTGCGTTCCAGCACAGGTTTCATCTTGGCCGCCGTGCCTTTTGGTACGGTGACGAGCACATCGCGGGCGAAACCGATTTTCACGGTGCCTTTCGAGCCCTTCCACACTTCCGGCGTGGCCACGGCCTGGCCTTTCGAGTACAGCTTGACCGTATCGAAGTTCTGGAAGCCCCAGTTCAGCAGCTTCTGGCTTTCCTGCGTGCGGGCCTGGTCGGACGAGGTGCCCAGCACCACGGAGATCAAACGGCGCTCGCCGGTGCCGCCTGGGCGGCGGGCCGAGGCGATCATGCAATAGCCGGCCGCTTCCGTGTGGCCCGTCTTCATGCCGTCGACGGTCGGGTCCAGCCACAGCAGGCGGTTGCGGTTAGGCTGGGTGATCTTGTTGTAGGTAAAACTTTTGATGGAATCGATTTTGTAGAATTCCGGATAGTCGGCGATCACGCGCTTGGCCAGCACGGACAAGTCTTGCGCCGTGGAATAGTTCTCGGGGCTAGGCAAGCCATGCGGATTGGCAAAACGCGTGTTTTTCAGACCCATGCGCTGGGCTTCGCGGTTCATCAGCACGACGAAGGTGCCTTCATCGCCGGCGACGGCTTCGGCCAGTGCCACGGCAGCGTCGTTACCCGATTGAATCATCAGGCCGTGCAGCAAGTCGTCGATTGACACGGGCGTGGCCGGGTCGATGAACATCTTCGAGCTGCTCGAATCGACTTTCCATGCGCGCACGGAGACGTTCACTTTCTGGTCCAGCGCCAGTTTCTTTTCGCGGATGGCGGCAAACGTCAGGTAGGCCGTCATGATCTTGGTCAACGAGGCCGGCTCGATGCGCGCGTCCGGATCTTGCGAAGCAATGATCTGGCCACTGGTGGCGTCAAGCAGCAGCCAGGACTTGGCGGCGATGGTTGGGGCTGGAACGGTTTGCGCGTAGGCGGCGGATAGGAAAAGTACACTGGAGGCCAGTGCCGCTAAAAGTTTTTTCATGGAGGCTGGTCTGCGAAAAAGATGAAGGCTGAGGGCCACGCAGTTGCTGCGTACGTGGCCGCGTGGAAAAAACGGATCAATTATAGCCGTGGAGGCGCTAGTAAGCCCACACTTCAATGATCATCTGCTGCGATTGCGGGTTTGTCACCATGCCACAGCGCAATCACGAGGTTCTTGATGTGGTTGAGCTTGCGGTGGAAAAAGTGGTCGGCGCCGGGGATCACAATCACGGGGATGTCTTGTGGACGGGCCCAGTCGAAGACGGCGGACAGGGGAATCGTGTCGTCCAGTTCGCCGTGGATCAAAATGGTGTCGGCCGGAATGTCGGCCATCGCCCATTTGCCGGCCGCGCTGCCGATCAGCGCCAGACGCTCGGCGGGCGTGCCGGCGGCGGCCAGGCGTTCCTGCAGTTTCGATTGCACGTAGGTGCCGAACGAGAAGCCGGACAAGGCCACGGGCAAGCCCGGGTACAGGCCGACCATGTGTTCGTATAACAGTTGCATATCGTCCGTCTCGCCCGCGCCATGGTCATGTACGCCTTCGGAGGCGCCCACGCCGCGGAAGTTGATGCGCGCCACCACGTAACCGAGGGCGACAAACGCGCGCGCCAGGGTTTGCGTGACCTTGTTATCCATCGTGCCGCCGTACAACGGGTGCGGATGAGCAACGAGGGCGATGCCGCGCGGAGTGTCTGCCGGGAAATCGAGCAAGCCTTCCATGCTGCCTGCATGGCCGGCGAGGGTAAATTTTTCCGAGTTTCTGTTCATGATGCTCATACTGGTGGCGTAGGCTTAAATTAGGATTAAATATGCGGCATAGAACGCCTAACAAAACCGTAGCGAGCGGCAGTGAGTTGTGGCTGAGAAGCGGAACTGTGCTTGAGCACAGCGAGCATCGGAGGCCGCAAATCGCGACGTGCAGTAGGTTCTGTTAAGCGTTCTTAGATTTTCAGGCGTTCGACGATCTTGCCGCCCACCAGGTGCGTATCGATGATTTCATCGATATCGCTGGTGTCGACATAGGTGTACCAGGTCGCTTCCGGGTAGATCACCAGCAGCGGGCCTTCCTCGCAGCGGTCCATGCAGCCGGCCTGGTTGATGCGGATCTTGCCCGCGCCGTTCATGTCGAGTTCCTTGATGCGGCGCTTGCAATGCTTTTGCGCCGCTTCCGCGCCATGGTCGCCGCAGCTGTTGCGGCCATCTTCACGTTTGTTCATGCAGAAAAAAACGTGGCGTTCAAAATACGGTGCGTCGCTCATACTATGCTCCTGCTGATTCATCAATGCGCCATGATAGCGCTTATGGGTGGTCTTCGCGACGCTGGCGCTGCACATCGTCCTGCCGGTTCAGGCGGTGCGAGGGCAGGCACAGGAACCACAGGGCCACGAAGGGCCACAGCAAGGCGAGAAATTGCGCCGCGCCATTAAAGTTCAGGAACTTCCCTTGTACCCAGCCTTGCAAGGTTGACATGAAATAGGGATTGATCGGCGTCGTATTCACCATCACCAGGCTCAGCAGCAAGGTGGCGGCCGCGATGCGGCGCTGCGCCACATGCGGCGCGAAGGCCAGGCCGCCCAGCATGATCAGGCCGATCAAGAAGCCGCCCTGGGCGCCCGGCGTGATCCAGACGAAGGCATTTTCGGGCGAAAACAGCAGCGCGCTGGCCATCGAACGCACGGTCAGGGCGGCGGCGATCAGGGTCAGCATCAGGATGGCGCGCGGCGCGGCGCGGCGCAGCAGGCACAGCAAGGTGAGCACGGCGCCCGTCATGCCGCAAGCCGTGATGATGGTTTCCGAAAGCCAATATTGCTCAACCGTTAAGACCACGTCGGGACGCAGATACGTGGCCAGGTCGATGTCGACGCCCGCCAGCTGCGACAGCCAGTCCGACAGGATGGGCAGCAGCTGGCCCAGGCCGAACAGATAGCCTTGCGGATAAATCTGCGCCAGCGGCCACAGGGCCACCAGCACCAGGCCCTGGCTGGCGTGCTGGGCAAACCAGCGCTGGCGCAAGCGGTACAAATGGCTGTGGTCGAGCAGCTTGCGCGCCGTCAGGGCGCCGATGATGGAACCGATGCAGCAGCCGGCCGCATTCGTATAGAAATCGAGATTCGACGATACGCGGCTGGGCAGATAGGTTTGCACGGCTTCCATGCTGCCGGAAATCAACATGCCGCACAGGCTGGCGACGATGACGGCAAAGAAACCCGTGATCCTTGGAAACAGCGAATACACGATCAGCGCGCCCAGCGGGATGTAGCCGACGATATTTACGCCGACATCGAAGCCCGTCCAGTAACGGGGCATGCGCGTGTTTTCCAGGAAAGTCAGCGGCGACAGGCCATTGCTGTGCCAGCCCGTGAACGGAAACCAGCTCGCGTAGACGATCAGGAAGACGTAGGCGAGCAGGGTCGCGCGCGACACTGGCGAGGAACGGACGGGCGGCAGCGGCGCCGCCGGGCTGGCGGGGGATGCGGGGTCGGTCATTCTTTCGGAATATTCAGCGTGCCCAGCCAGGTGAGCAGGTCGGCGGCGATGGCATCCGAGGCCGCCGCCAGCGCCTGCGCGCCGCCTTGCGCATCGGCGCTGCCGGCCGGACCGCTGCGGCTGAAGGTTTTCTGGTCGATCAGGCGGTGGCCGCGGAACAGCGAGGCGCGCAGCGACACATGGCCGCTGCTTTGCGTCTGCGTGTCAAACGCTTGCGAAAAATCATCGACGTCGATGCGCAGCAGCGGGATGCCGGCGGCCGCGTCCGTGGTCGACAGCACTTTCACGCCGCTTTGCGCCACGCGCGTTTTCAGGCGCTGGCTCAGCAGTTGCAGCGGCGGCGTGTTCCAGCGGTTGTAGGCGTACGGCCGCGATTGCTGCGCATCGGCGTACAGCAAGCGGTAATACATGCGCTGGCTGTCCAGCCACGAAGGGCCGTTGGCGTCGGCGATCACCAGCACGGGCACGGCTGGCGCGGCAGCCGGTGCCGCTGCCTGCGGCGCGGCCGGGCCGAAATCATAGAACGTGGGCACGGGGCCGCGGCTGGCGCAGCCGCCCAGCAAAAAAGCGCCGGCGACGATGAGTGCGGTGAGATGGCGAGGAATAGGCATGCGGTGTTCTCCTTATTTGCCGGGCGCCGAAAAACCGGGCTCGCCCGGGCCGGGCGGGATGTCTGGGGCGCCGAACAGGATGCTCTGCGGCTGTTCATTGAGCGTGCTCATGGTGGTTTTCAGGGCGCGCATCGAGGAGCGCGCCTCGCCGCTCAGCTCGATTACCTGCGGCAAGACTTCCAGGGACACGCCATTGGCCACCGTTTCCACGGAATGGCCGACCCGGTCGACCGTGCCATTGACCTTGTCGAGCACGCCGCCGGGCGCCTGGATGTCGCTGCCGAGTTTTTTCCACGTGGCCGTCAGGTCCGACACGTTCTTGCTGGCCGTACTGACCGCCGTCAAGGTTTGCCGCGTTTGTTCCGTCAGTTGCGGCAATTGCGTCAGGGTCGGTTCCAGCTGCTGCGGGATGGAGCCAAAGGCCTTGGCCGCCTTGCCCACTTCAGTGAAGGCGCCCAGCATGGCCGCCTGGTTGTCGGGGCTGAGCAAATTATTCACTTTATTGGTGATCTGCTCGGCCTGGTCGAGGATGCGCTTGCCCCGTTTTTCCAGCTGGTCCAGCAAGCCCGCGCGCAGGGGGATCAGCGACGGCTTGTCCTTGCTGGTGCCCAGCAGTGTCGAGCCCACGTGTTCGTCGTCGAGCTGGATGTAGGCGATGCCCGTCACGCCCTGGTAGCCGAGCGTGGCAAAGGTGGTGTTGGTGACGGGCGTGTCGGGCGCCACGCTGATGTGCACGAGGATTTGCCCCGCCTTTTGCGTGTCGAAGTCGATGGCGTCGACCTTGCCCACTTCCAGGCCCCGGTAGCGCACGGTCGCCTGCGGGTTCAGGCCCGGCACGGACAGGGTGGTGGCGAGCAAATACGGGACTCTTTCCACGCGGTCGCGGTTGAACCAGACGCCGAACAGGATGGCGGCCACCAGCAAGGTCAGTGTAAAAAATCCCGTCATCAGGGCATGTGATCTGTTTTCCATTACTTCTCCGCTTTCTTGTCTGTGCCGGCGTCGTCGCCTGGCTGCGCCGCCTTGTCCGCCGCCTGTTTTTCATCGAGGACGGCCAGCGCGCGCTTGCCGCGGTCGCCGAGGAAAAATTGCTTGATGAACGGGTGGTCCACTTCGATCACCTCGCGCGTGGGGCCGATGGCGATCACGTGCTTTTCCGCCAGCACGGCGATGCGCGTGGACAGGGCAAACAAAGTGTCGAGGTCATGCGTGACCATGACGACCGTCAAGCCCAGCTCGCGGTGCAGCGACTGGATCAGGGCGACAAAACTTTCCGACAAGTCCGGGTCCAGGCCGGCCGTCGGTTCGTCGAGGAACAGCAGCTTCGGTTCCAGCGCCAGGGCACGCGCCAGGGCCACGCGCTTGATCATGCCGCCAGACAAGTCCGACGGCATTTTCAGCGCATGTTCCGGACCCAGGCCCACCATGTTCATCTTTAATAGTACCGCGTCGTGCACCAGCGCTTCGGGCAGCACGCGCAATTCGCGCATGGGCTGGGCCACGTTGTCGAACACGGTCAGGGCCGAATACAGCGCCCCTTGCTGGAACAGCATGCCCCAGTGGTTGCGCAACTGCTGCAACTGGTCGGAACTTGCCTTGTTGATATCTTCGCCAAAGACTTTGACGCAGCCGCGCGCCGGATGTTCCAGGCCCAGCATCTGGCGCAGCAGCACCGTCTTGCCCGTGCCGGAACCGCCCACGATGGAAAGGATTTCGCCCCGCTCGATTTCCAGGTTCAAGTCCTGGTGCACGACGGTGCGGCCGAACTTGGTCCACAGATTGGTGATTTCCACCACGGGCGCGTCGCCATGCAGGTCGAACTGGCCGTTCTGGCCCTCGCTCGCCTTGCAGGCGATATCGGTGTCGTTCGCCATCAGTAGCCCACTCCATTGAAGACGATGGCGAACACGGCGTCGGCCAGGATCACCACGGTGATGGCCGTGACGACGGCGGTGGTGGTGCCGCGCCCCAGGCTTTCCGTATTGGCCTTGATGCGCAGGCCGAAGTGGCAGGAGACGAGGGCGATCAGCATGCCGAAGATCACGCCCTTGCCCAGGCCGATCATGTAGTTGGCCAGCGGCACTGCATCGGGCAGCTTCTGGATGAAGTAGCGTGCCGACAGATTCAGTTCCACCTTGGCCGCCACCATGCCGCCGATCAGCGCGGCCGTATCCGTCCAGATGACGAGCAGGGGCATGGAAATGGCCAGGGCCAGCACTTTGGGCATGATCAGGCGGAAACCGTGCGAAATGCCCATCACCAGCATGGCATCGAGCTCTTCCGTGACACGCATGACGCCCAGCTGTGCCGTGATGGACGAGCCGGAGCGGCCTGCCACGAGAATGGCCGCCAATAAGGGCCCCAGTTCGCGGATGACGCTCATGCCCAGCAGGTTGACCAGGTAAATGTCGCCGCCAAAGGCCCGCAGTTGCTGCGCGGAAAGATAGGACAGCACGACGCCGATCAGAAAGCCGACCAGGGCCGTGATGCCCAGCGCCTGGAAGCCCGCATGGAAGATATTGGCGGAAATTTCACGCCACGGCCCGCGCATGGGATGGCGTGCGAAGCGGCCGATATCCTGCGTCACTTGGCCGACAAGGGCAATAAAGCCCTTCAAATGTTCGAAAAACAGCAAAATGGCCATGCCCAGCTTCATCACGGGCGTGAGGCGGTTGGCGCGCGACGGCGGCGTTTGCAGCGGCCCCGTCTCTTCGATGCGCCGGAAAAACTCTTCCTGCGACGGCGCCAGGGTCAGCTGCGCGGGGCGCTGCTTGCCCCAGGCATTCCAGAACAGCTGGGCGCCGATATGGTCCATGCTGTCGATGGCCGACAAATCCCATTGCGCCTTGGTATCGCCCTGCAGGGGCTTGAGCTGGGCCTCGATGGCCTTGATGGCATTGTCATGCGCCAGCGCGTGCACCTGCCAGGTGCCGCTGGCAGTGACAAGGGCTCCCTGTTGGGAGCTGGTCTGGGAGAGGGTCAGTTTCGGCGATTGTACAGTCGGCATCGTGCCAGTTTAAGGGAGAATGGCGCAGACCGCCACCGCTGTTCAATCGCCCGCCCCTCAGGACGCCAGGTGGCGCGCCTGCCGCTGCGGCAGGGCGACGTCCGGACGCACCTTGGCGTTGCTAGTACTCACTTCGCTTGGCTTGGCATGTGCGGCCGCCTGTGCGCCGCCCGCATAGTCGCTGGCCACGAGGGCATTGGCCTCGGCCGCGCTCATGCCGCGCGTCTGCAGCCATTGCGCCACCAGCTTGGCCAGGCGCTCCATGGCGATGCGGTGGGTGGCGTCCGTGTGGGCATACAGCCAGTTCGAAAAATCCATGAAGTTTTCAAACGGCGCATCGCCGAGCATCCATTGCACCGTATTGGCGAAGCGGCCCGAGTTTGCCACCAGGTCCCAGTAGCGGGCGAAGCGCACGAGGCGCTGCATGCTCATGAAATCGAGCTGTTTATTGGCCAGGATGGTGTACGGCGGGTGCGGGTCGAACACCATGCCATAGTTTTCCGTGTGGCGGATGATGGGCGTGCCGCGCAGCCGTTTCAAGATGCCGAACTGGATTTCATGCGGTTTCAGGGCCACCAGCTTGTTGAAGCCGGCCGCGAAGCTCGCTTCATCCTCGCCCGGCAAGCCGGCGATCAGGTCCACGTGCAAGTGGGCGTTCGATTCCTCGCACAGCCAGCGGATGTTGTCGGCCGCCTTTTGGTTGTCCTGCTTGCGGCTGACCAGCGATTGCACGTCCGGATTGAAACTCTGGATGCCGATCTCGAACTGCAGCGCGCCGGGCGGGAACTTGCTGATGCCTTCTTTCAAGGCGTCGGGCAAGTGGTCGGGCACCAGCTCGAAGTGGGCGTAGATGGGATCGTCCGGATTCGCTTCGATCTTGTCTAAGAAGAACTGCATGATCTTCAAACTGGTCTTGATGTTCAGGTTGAAGGTGCGGTCGACGAACTTGAACAGGCGCGCGCCGCGCGCGTGCAGGGATTCCATCTCGGCCAGGAAATTCTCCAGCGCGAAGGGCCAGGCCGTCTTGTCCAGCGCCGACAGGCAGAATTCGCACTTGAACGGGCAGCCGCGCGACGCTTCCACGTAAATCGTGCGGTGGCGGATATCGTCGTCTGTATACAAGGAGTAGGGCAGCTGCAGTTCCGCCAGCGGCGCCTGCACGCCCGCATGGATCTTCATCAGCGGCTTCGGGCCGTGGAGGATCTCGCCGCACAGCTTGGGGAAGGTGACGTCGCCCCAGCCCGTGATCAGGTAGTCGGCCAGTTTGACGATTTCCTGCTCGCCCGCCTCGTGCGACACTTCCGGCCCGCCCAGCACGATGATGACTTCGGGCGCCACGCGTTTGAGCATGGCAACCAGTTTCGTCGTTTCCTCGACGTTCCAGATGTAGACGCCAAAACCGATGATGCGCGGCTTGTTGACGAGGATGCGCTCGACCAGTTCCGTGGTTTTCGTGCCGATGACGAATTCCTGCAGCCGCGTCTGCGCCTGCAGCGGGCCCATATTGGCCAGCAGATAGCGCAATCCCAGCGAGGCGTGGGTATAGCGGGCGTTCAGGGTGGAGAGCAGGATGGTCATGGGAGGCGATGGAAACGGCGAATCCGCTATTTTACGCTGTCGCGTCAGCTGTGCGCTGCGGCTGCCAATGCCATGTTACCATTTGTCAACAATTACTAACTTGTCAATGCTACGGCAGGCTAAAAGGGATACAAGGTGCTGGCGAAAAAAGTACTCAATAAAAAAGTCCTGGTCGGGGCACTGGCCGGCGTGGCGCTGGTGGCGGCCGCGCTGGTCGGCTACCGGGTCTTCGGCTGGGGCACGCTGGGGCCGGTCAACGGCCTGAAGCTGGATTTATCGCGGCCCGACGCGCTGGTCCGCACGAAAAGCCTGTCGGCCTTGCCGCGCGACCTGCTGACGGTGCCGCTGGCGCGCGACGTGCTGCGCGAGGATTTCCTGTTCTATTACGAGCAGAGCGAAGACCGGCTGGGCCTCAAGGGCAGCCTGCGCCGCATCGCCTATGAACATGAATTGGGCTGGGGCGACCAGCTGCTGCGCATGGTGCTGGACCAGCCGGCGGAAGTGGCCTTGTGGCGCGATGCCGACGGCTCGCTCAAGCATTTCGCCATCGCCGTCTCGCGCAGCCAGCTGACGCGCCTGCTCGAGGAAGCGGGCAAGATCGCCTTGAAGGATACGCAGATGCGCGTGGCCGGCAGCTTGCGCGTCGATGGCGGCCAGGTGCCCGTGTATGCGCTGAACTATGCCTACCAGCGCACCTTGCTGTTCGCCGCGCACGGCCAGCGCCTGGTCATCCTGTCCCATCCCGGCATGCTGTACGGCGGCAGCGATGGCAAGCATGGCGATGGCACGGCCGAGAAAACCGTGGCCAGCCTGCTGGCGCCGGAGCCGGCGAAACAAAACGTCTTTCATGCGCAATTTCATCTCGATCCAGCCGCGCCGGAGGGACACAGCATCGCCGTCAAGGCCGACTTCCTGTCGTTCGGCTACCAGCCTTTCTTTGGCGCGCTCGAAGCGCTGCGCTTCGATTTTCAACAGGGCGCCTGGCAATCGAAGGTGCTGCTCAATGCCGATAAACTGAAAAACGGTGCGTATGACAGCAGCGCCCTGTGGCCGCAGCTGCCGCATAACCCGAGCGCCTGTTTCAGCGTGCCGGTGGACTGGGCCGCGCTGCAGCCCGTGCTCAAGCGCCTGGGCAGCAAGACATCGGAGCCGGTGGTGCCGCTGGCCGGGCACTTGCAAGGCCCCGCCGCCGCCTGCTGGTACGGCAGTTCGCGCCTGCATACGCCCGTGTTTGTCGCCACGCGCAGTGCGCAGGCCGGCGACGACGCTGTCTATGGCAGCCTGTTCGCGGCGGCCATCGGCGGCAAGGACCCCGTGCGCAAGACCACGGGCAAGGATGGCGCCATTCGCTGGGAGCGCGGCGTCGCCACGGCCCTCGGTCAGTCCACGCCGGCGCTGGCCGTGGCCGGCAATACGGTTGTCTTCTCGGCCGACGGCAAGCTGGTGGACCAGGTGCTGGCCGTGCGCCGCAAGCAGGCACCGGCCGCCAGCGACCTGCTGCCCGATGGCGCGCACACGATCGGCCTGATCGCGCCGGCCTCGCTGGCCCGCCTGATCCAGCTGGAAGCCTTTGATACCCTGCCGGCGAATAACGAACCGGTCTTGCGCGCGGCCGCCAACGAACACCTGGTGCCGCGCCTGAACGCCCTGAAAAAATATCCGCCGCTGCGCATGGTGCTCAAGCGGCAGCCAGCCAGCGGCACGTCGTGGGAAACGCTGGAATGGCAGGAGACGGCGCGATGACGGTGTCGCATGGACGGCGCGCTGCGCTGGCGGTGTGCGTCACCGCTGTCGCCGCACCCAAGGCCTGGGCGCTGCGCGCCGTCGCCGAGCCGCAAGTACTGCTGTCGCAAGCCCAGAGCCGCGCGTTTCAGGCCTGGATGCTGCGCATTGTCAACGCGCAGATCGAACGGGGGCCTTCGCCGCGCTGGACGCACCGCGATTGCGCCGGCCTGGTGCGCTTTGCCGTCAACGAAGCGCTCACCGTGCATGACGCGAAATGGCTGCACGCGAACGGCATCGCCAGCGACCGGCGCTTGCCGCCCGAGCTGGAACTGGACGCGAACCAGGCAGCCCTGCGCAACCGCTGGGTGCAGACGGATGGCAAGGTCGGCCACTTCGTCACGGCGCTGGCGCTGGTGCAGCACAACAGCCGCTTCGTCGCCCGCGAGATCAGCCAGGCACTGCCCGGCGACCTGCTGTTTTTCGACCAGGGCGACGAACAGCACCTGATGGTCTGGATGGGCGCGCGCATCGCCTATCACACCGGCACCGTCACCCCCGACGACAATGGTCTGCGGACCGTCGATATCAAAGAACTCACGAGCTGGAAGGACACGCGGTGGCAACCTGTGGTCAACAATCCGAATTTCGCCGGCGTGTTCCGGCTGGCGTTTTTATCATGAAGCCGATTTTTGTCATGAAGCTGTTCCTTGCCAGCCTGCTGGCCTTGGTACTCATTGGCGGCGCCTCGGCGCAGCAGCGCGAACCGAGCAACTACAGCACCTTCAAGGGCGAGTCCTTCTTTTTGCTGTCCGACGCCAGCTACGGCAGTCTGGATGAAGCGCGCGTGCGGCTCGAGGTGCCCGGGCGCGACATGGGGCGCATGAACCTGGAAGCGTATTCGGGCGCCGACATCATCGTCTACCGCGTGCCCGAGCCGATGGAATTCCTGAAAAAGCAGCGTAATCTGCACCGCATCCAGGTCGAGGGCAATTACCAGGGCGAGGGCCTGGCCAATACCTTGAGCTTTCTGTGGGATAGCTGGTGGAAGCAGTCGCGCCTGGCCTGGCGCAAGCTGTTTTCCGGCGAAGCGCGCCTCGCGGTCACGAAAGAACAGCCGCAACTGGCAACGAAGGACGCGATCCGCAAGCCGACCGTATTTGCCAATCATCCGCAGTACAAGCCGATCAAGGGCATGGAGCTGGTCGACAGCTTCCGCTATCCGATCTGGCAGGCCAAGGCCATCGCGCCGCCGAAAGGCGTCAAGCTCGATGGATCGAGCAGCGACTTTATCGTCGCCGGTGCCGGCAACGTGATGATCCCGCTGGGCAAGCGCAAGCCGGGCTTGTACCTGGTCGAAGCGATCATCGGCGAGCACCGCGCCACCACCCTGGTGTTCGTGTCGGACACGGTGGCCGTCACCAAGGTCTCTTCCGGCCAGATGCTGGTATGGACGGCGCGGCGCGACAACAGCGCCGCCGTGGCCGGCGCCAGCGTGGCGTGGACGGACGGTACCGGCGTGCTGCAGTCGGCTGTCACCGGCGCAGACGGCGTCGCCTCGCTCGAGCGCGGCAGCCCCGAACACACGTATGTGCTGGGCCAGGACGGCGCCGGCGGCGTGTTCGTGTCCGAGAATTTTTACTATGACAGCGAAATCTATAACACCAAGATTTATGCGGTGACCGACCGGCCCCTGTACCGTCCCGGCGACGAGGTCAACGTCAAATTCCTGGGCCGCGAATTCACCTCGGCGCGCGCCTCGCAGGCAGCAAGCGCTGCACCGATCAGCTTGAGCGTGCTCAATCCGAACGGCACGCCGCTGCTGACGCAAACGCTGCAGCTGTCCGGCGATACGGGTGCCGACACGCGCTTCCGCCTGCCCACGGAAGCCACCGCCGGCGGCTATGAACTGCGCTTCAATTACAAGGATGGCGTGTATGGCGCGGCCTTCCGCGTGGCCGAATACGTCAAGCCGCACTTTGAAATCAACGTCCAGCCATCGAAACCGGAATTCAAGACGGGCGAGGCGGTCAAAGGCAGCATCGCGCTGCGCTACCCCGATGGCAAACCGGTGAAAAACGCGAAGATGACCTTGTCCTTGCGCGGCCAGCAAAACACCATGGTCGAGGGGGAGCTGCGCTACAGCGGCCTGTTCCCCGTGGCCTTGAAGACCGAGGAAGTGACGAGCGACGGCAGCGGCAATGTAGACTTCACCTTGCCGCCCGCCGCCGATCCCTCGCGCTACATCTTGACCGTGCTGGCGACCGATGGCGCGGCCTACCGCGTCAAGGCGACGCGCGAGCTGATGATAGAACGCTCGAGCAGCAGCTACCAGTTGAAGGCCGTGCGCCAGTTTTCCGATCCGGGACAAAACGTGCATTTCGACCTGGTGGCCGATGGCCAAAGCGCGGCCAAGCCCGTGCGCTGGGAGATGGTGCAGCTGGAAAAACAGAGCAAGACCGAAGGCGCCTTCGATCCAAACGCCAAGGGCTGGGACGTGACATTCCCGGCCTCCGGCTCGTATCAGCTGGCGCTGCGCGACGAACGGGGCAACCTGCTGGCCGCCGCCAGCCACTGGGTCGCCGGCGATGGCGTGCAGACGACGCCGGGCAGCATCGAGATCGTGCTGGACCGCGCCCGCTACCGTCCGGGCGACACGGCCGAGGCATTGATCACTTTCTCCGACAAGGTCGACCAGGCGCTGCTGACGCTCGAGCGCGACAAGGTGGAACACCATGGCTTGATGGCCGGCGCTGCGGATTGGTACCAGGCGAAGCGCGTGGCGCCGCGCCAGTGGAGAGTGCGCATCCCGGTAAAAGAAGAGCATGGCCCGAACATGACGTTCTCGGTGGCGTACACGCGCAATGGCGATTTCGTGTTCGAGAACGCCGGCCTGCAAGTGATCGAGCCGCGCATCGCGCTGCAGTTCAAGAGCGACAAGGAGGTCTACCAGCCCGGCGAAAAGGTCACGCTGGACGTCAAGGCCACGCTGGACGGCAAGCCCTTGAGCACCCTGGTGGCGCTGGGCGTCGTCGATGAAATGATCTATGTGCTGCAGCCGGAAATAGCGCCCGACATCGGCGACTTCTTCTACCATCCGCGCCGCAACAACGTGCGCACCACGGCCAGCCTGTCTTTCATCAGCTACGACATGGCGCAGGGCCGCACGGCCGGCGCGCCCGCGCGCCACAACTACAACGAGCGCGGCGTCAAGGTGCTTGAACGCCCGCGCCGCGACAATATCGATACGGCCTACTGGGCGCCGTCGTTGAAGACCGACGCCAACGGCAATGCTCGCGTGAGCTTCACCATGCCTGACGCGCTGACGCGCTGGAGGATCACCGGCCGCGCGATGGATGAGCAGGGGCGCGTGGGCCAGCGCACCGCCTATCTGCGTTCCGACAAAAACTTCTATGCCAAGTGGACGGCGCCCGACTGGATGCGTGCCGGCGATGCGCCGCGCGCCTCGGTGGCCGTGTTCAATCAGACGGGCAAGGAGCAGGCGCTCGACGTTGTCCTCTCGGGCGGGGCGCAGCCGAAGACGGAAAAGCTGTCCGCCAAACCGGGCGTCAACTACGTCGAATTTCCGCTCGCTGCAGGCGCTAGCGTGCCGCTGCGCCTGGAGCTGAAACAGAACGGCAAGCTGGTCGACGCGTTGGAGGCGGCCATGCAAACCCTGCCCGCCGCCTGGAGCAGCCCGCGCTCGCTGGTGCTGCCGCTCGATGGCGCCACCGGTGATATGCCGCTCAAGCTGCCGGCCGACGCGCGCAATCTCCGCGTCTCGTTCGCTCAAGGAGCAGCCAGCCAGTTCGCGCGCATTGCCGACGACCTGATCGACTATCCGTATGGCTGCGTCGAGCAGACGGCCAGCCGTTTGATTCCGCTGGCGCTGGCCACGCAAAGCCTGGGGCCGGACGCCGGCGCCCTGCAAACGCTGCTCACGGCGCAGCGCCTGCGCCTGGTCTCGATGGCCGGTCCGAATGCCGTCTTCGGCTGGTGGGGCAACGCCACGGCCGGCAATGCGCTGATGACGGCATACGCTTATTACGCCGACTGGTACGCGGCGCGCGCGCTGCATATCGAACTGCCGCCCGAGCACTGGAACAAGCTGCTGGCCGTCTACAGCGAACATGGCTTGAAGGATGCGATGGGCGACCGCGCGCTGGTGCTGTGGATGGCGCGCGAGATGGGCTTGCCCACGCAGACATTGGCCGCGGGCCTGGTCGACGACAGCGCCATCGCCACCTTGGGCGGCAAGCCGCGCCAGGCGGGCGACAGTAGCAGCCTGCTGCTGGGCGGAGCCCTTGATCGCGAAGCGCAAGCGATGAGCCTTGGCCTGGTGGCGCTGGTCGCCAGCCAGAATGGCGTCGCCTTGCCGCATTCGCTGCAGTTGCAAGTGGCCAGCGCCTGGCAGGTGTTGCGCGAGTCCAAAGCGCCAGTGGCGCAAGCCTTGCTGATGCTGGCCGGCGAAATACCGCCATCGCAGGCGGACGCGGTGCTGGCCGGCGTGCGCGCCGAGATGCCGACCCTGGACCGCGCGATGACGTTGATGTGGGTGCAGAAGAAGCTGGGTGGCGCATCGTTCGGCAAGGGGCCGGCCGTCGCGCTGGACGGCGCCTGGCAGAAACGCGACAGCCGCAGCGGCCATCCGCTGTGGCGCTGGCTTGACGCCAAGGGCGTGCCTGACAAACTGCGTCTTGCTGCACCGGCGCCGGCCGGCACGGTGGCTGTGGTGCAGTACGACAGCTATGCCGCCGAAGCGCAGACCTTGCCGGTCACCGTCGAAAGGCGCATCCTGCGCATGAAGGCGGGCAAGGGCGGCTACACGACGGAGCTGGTCAAGCCGGGCGAGGCGCTCAGCACGGACGCGCTGTACCTCGATGAAATCACCTTGAAAGCGGCACCGGGTGCGAAGCACCGCTTTGGCTTGCTGGAGGTGGCGCTGCCGCCCGGTGCCATGGTCGAATCGACGACCTGGGGCATGGTCATGGCGGGCGACAAGCCGGTCGCGCTGGAACGCGCGCGCCACACGGAGCGCCGCGACGGTTACGCGGTGCCGATCGAGCCGTTGGAAGGCGCCGTGACGGTGCGCCATCTGCTGCGCTTTGCGCAGAAGGGCAGTTATGTGCTGCCGCCGGCGCGCTTTTACCGCATGTACCAGCCGGAGCAGAAAGCCTTCGAGGGCGGCGGCAAGAGCACGCGCGCGCTGAAGGTCGAGTGATGCGCTTTGTACGTCCTGCATTGATGGCGGCCCTGCTGCTGGCCATGCCTGCCTGGTCGGCTTCATTGGACGTGGCCTGGTGGCGCGACGGCAAGATGGAGGTGCGCCAGCTGCGCCAGGGCGGCGCAGCGCCGCCGCCGTTTGACGGCGCGCGGCAAGTGCCGCTGGCCAGCCTGTGGAAGCTGTTCGTATATGTCTACGCGAGCGATAACAAGGTGGCGATGCCCGACTACCGCTGCGGCGGCCGCGATCCGGAAGAAGTTTATTGCTGCGATGCGGGCCAGAGCATCGGCCACGATGCGGCGCTGGCGCAGTCCTGCGGCCCCTTCTTCTCGCCGAAGCGTCTGATGATCACGGCCGCGCCGTGGCGCCAATACTGGACCACCCGTTTAGGTAGCGCCCCGGCAGGCGACTTTGCCTGGCTGGCGGACCCCGCGCAGCTGGCGCCGGGGCGGCTGGTACGGCTGGACAGCCTGCTGCGCGCGCTGGACAGCATACCGGCTGCCAGCCGGATGGATGCCGAAGCGGCGCTGCTGCGCGTGGTGCTCGATGGTCGCGGTGCCGGCACGGCGCGCTGGTTCGGCAGCCAGTTGCGCGTGAAGACGTATTCCTGGCACGAGCAGCGCCGGGTAGATGAACGGATTGGCGGCGCGGCTGGCTGGCTGGCCGACGGCACCCCCATCTGGTTTGGCGGCGCGGGCGGCAGCAGTAATGTCTTTGAACAGTGGGCGCCCAGGCTGGCTGCCAGTCTGCCGCCAGTGGGTGCGGCCGACGATGGCGGCTGCGTGGTTGTCGATTACTTCAAGCGCTATCCGATCCGTGCCGTGCGCGGCGAGCGCGGCGTTGCCGCACCCGGGCCGCTCAATGGCCGCTACCATGTGCAGTTCGAAAATGGCCAGAACCTGGCCTTGCGCAGCAGCGGCGAGTTGATGCTGGTACAAGAGCAGGGAGGCCGCCCGCAATTGCGCGGCCGCTTCGGCGTCAATGAATATGTGGCGCGGGTGCTTGACCGCGAAGCGAGCGCGAATGAGCCGGAAGCGGCCAAGGCGCTGGCGATTGCCGCGCGCACGTATTTGCAGCAGAACGCGGTGACCGTGGCGGGCTGCCAGCAGATCGCCGACAGCAGCGCGACCCAGCGCGTCAGTCCCAGCCCCGCCACGCCGGCGGCGCTGGCGATTGCGCGCTGGACCGACCAGCTGATCGTCGATGGCGTCACCGTGCGCTATCACAGCAACCAGTCGTCCGAGGGCACGATGGCGTGGAGCGAGGCGGTACGCCAGGCGAAACAGGGCAAGCACTATGATGAATTGCTGGCGGCGGCCTATCCCGGCGGCGCGCTGAGCACCGTTGGCAATACCGGCGCGCGTTGCCGTCGCCTGGCGCAGAACGAGGATTGGCTGGCGCGGTCCGTGCCGCGCTGGCAGCGCGTGCTGCTGCGCGAAGCCGGCTACGAGGCGCCGCCGCAAGCGCCGCTGGTCTGCGCGCTATCCAGCGGCGCGCCGTATTCGGAGCAGTCGCGGAACCGCATCTTCATGCGCCCGTTGGCCACGCGCGAAGACCGCATCACCTTGGCCCATGAATATTTACACCTTGGCCTGCGCCGTCATCCGCGCGGCCAGGACGAAGAATATGTCGAGCGGCTGGCCCGCCGGCTCGTCGACCTTAACCTGGAGGCCCTGTGAGTTTTTATATCCGTTGCGCGATTCCGCTAATGCTGTTGCCACTCTGGGCCCAGGCCCAGGTCACCATCGATGCACCGAAGGGCGGCTGGCGCAATTCGGCTGGCGCGCGCGAGGACTATACGCAAGCGGTCAATTACCCCGCCGCGTCGGTCAACCTGCAGCCGGGCCAGGCCGAGACGGCGCAGATACGGGGGCGTATCGCGGGCGCCGTCAAGGGCAAGCCCGCTACTTTGGTGGTCAATGGCGTGGCGATGCCGATGGAGGTGGGGGAGGATGGCAGCTACGGTCGCCCCTATGGTTTCGGCAGCGGCTCGAACAGCGTGGAAGTGCGCTCGCCCGATGGCAGAAGCCGCGCGCGGACCCAGTTTGTCGACAGCTACCAGGGCAAGACGCAAGCGCGCTTGCGTATCGTGCTGTCGTGGGACAGCGCCGGCACCGATCTTGATCTGCATGTGGTCACGCCGGACGGCGGCCACGCCTGGTACGGCAACCGCGTCCTGAAAGATGGCGGCGCGCTGGATGTGGACGTGACGACCGGCTATGGCCCTGAAATCTTTTCCAGCGCGGCACCCCTGAAGGGCAATTATCACGCGTATGTCAATTACTACGGTAGCGGCGAGAACACCGCCATGCTGACCGTCGCCCGCCTGTCGATCATCACCAATGAAGGCACGCCGCGGGAAAAGCTGCAGAGCTTCCAGGTGCCGATGCGGGCCGCCGGCGAGCTGACCTTGGTGAAATCGTTCGTCTTGCCATAAATGGCTCTTGCGGACACGCTGTCGCTTGGCTATAATTCGCCCCCTCGCTGAACGACGCATGCAAATGCCGAGTAAAGCAGGGTAAAAAAGAAGGTTGACGAATGAGCCGAAACGCTTCATACTCTTCCTTCTTCGCAGCTGACAAACACAACGCTTTGTC
>NZ_JBXAHC010000018.1:0-98400 GCF_058794735.1 Janthinobacterium sp. GW823-FHT06H09
GACTCGAACCCCTACACCCGAAGGCACATGGACCTGAACCATGCGCGTCTACCAATTCCGCCACGTGGGCACTGATGTTGCTGTAACTTATTACTTTACTGCTCGAGTACTTGTTGCAAAATAACTTTACAGCAATTCTGCTATTATAGCGACTTGAAGAGTTTTGCGCCAGATGAGCTTTCGCTCCATACTGCACATCAACCCTGTACCGCTTTCCTGCAACTGCATTCCCGTGAAGGTTTGTTGCTGCAAGAGACCGAGATTATAGAGCAATATTTGCCGAAGTCAAATGCATTGCGCAGCTTTTCTCCTTTTTTTCATCGGCGGGGCACTTGTTCGGTTTCCGCTACGCTGTGCGTTAGGCAAACCAAGGCGTCCTCCGGTACACTACCGCACATCACCGTGTCAATATTGACGGTGATGTCATCGGTCTTTGTCTTCCGTTTGATCACTGTCAATAACAACTATAGAAATACTTTTGAGCCAAAATACCCACACCATCCCCAGCCGGGAGGACATTCTCGGCATATTCCGCAGCGTCAACGCGCCTCTCGACCCGCAGTCTCTCGGGAAAACGCTGCAAGTGCATGCCGATTCCATGGATGTCCTGGTCCGTCGCCTGAAGGCGATGGAGCGCGACGGCCAGCTCAAGTCTGACGCCAGCGGTGTTTTCAGCCTGGCCGACCAGAGCGCGCTCGTCGCCGGTCGCGTCATGAGCCACCGTGACGGCTTCGGCTTTGTCATTCCCGACGACGCCAGCGCCGACCTGTTCCTGCCAGAGAAAGAAATGCAGAAAGTACTGCATGGCGACAAGGTCATGGCCCGCATCGTCGGCACGGACCGCCGCGGCCGCCCGGAAGGCACGATCGTTGAAGTCACGCAGCGCGCCAATACCCACGTCATCGGCCGCCTGATCCAGGAAAACGGCACCTGGGTCGTGGCGCCGGAAGACCAGCGCATCGGCCAGGACATTCTCGTCACCGGTTCGGTGGGCAAGGCGAAGGCCGGCCAGATCGTCAGCGTCGAGCTGACCGAGCAACCGATGCGCTTCAAGCAGCCGGTCGGCAAGATCGTCGAAGTGCTCGGGGCGCTCGATGACCCCGGCATGGAAATCGAGATTGCCGTGCGCAAATTCAATGTGCCGCACATCTTTTCCGCCGCCGCCCTCAAGCAAGCTGAAAAGCTGCCGTTCGAAGTGCGCGCCGCCGATCTGAAAGACCGCGTCGACCTGCGCGACGTGCCGCTCGTCACCATCGACGGCGAAGACGCGCGCGATTTCGACGATGCCGTGTATTGCGAACCCGTCAAGATCGGCCGCGCCAACTGCTTCCGCCTGATCGTGGCGATTGCCGACGTCAGCCATTACGTGAAACCGAACGACGCGCTCGATATCGACGCGCTCGAACGCAGCACGTCCGTCTACTTCCCGCGCCGCGTGATCCCGATGCTGCCGGAAAAACTGTCGAATGGCCTGTGTTCGCTGAACCCGGCCGTCGACCGTTTGACCCTCGTCTGCGACGCCGTCGTCAGCGACAAGGGCGAACTGAAGGCCTACCAGTTCTACCCGGCCGTGATCCATTCGGCCGCGCGCCTCACGTATGACGAAGTCGCCGCCGTGCTGGGCAACACCAAGGGACCCGAAGCGGCACGCCGCGCGGACATCCTGCCGCACCTGCAGAACCTGGAAGCCGTCTACCGCGCCTTGCTGAAAGCACGCACGGAGCGGGGCGCCATCGATTTCGAGACGACGGAAACGTATATCGTCTGCAATAGCGCGGGCAAGATCGAAAAGATCATCCCCCGCACGCGCAACGAAGCGCACAAGATCATCGAAGAGTGCATGCTGGCGGCCAACGTCTGCGCAGCCGATTTGTTGCTGCGTAACAAGCATCCAGGCACCTACCGCATCCACGCCAGCCCGACCAAGGAAAAGCTCACGCAAGTGCGTACTTTCCTGAAACAGGTTGGCTTGAACCTGACGGGCGGCGACACGCCGTCGGCATCCGATTACCAGACCCTGATGCAGCAGATCAAGCAGCGTCCCGATGCGGCCCTGCTGCAAACGATGCTGCTGCGTTCGATGCAGCAAGCCGTCTACAGCCCGGACAATATCGGTCACTTCGGCCTGGCCTACGAGGCGTATGCCCACTTCACCAGCCCGATCCGCCGCTATCCCGACCTGCTGACGCACCGCGCCATCAAGGCGATTCTGCAAGGCAAGAAATACGAGCCGAAACTGTCCGATAAGGTCGTGCTGAACACCAACGTGTCGAACGCCACGCGCAAGCAGCAGGCGAAGGACAAGGCCGACGGCAAGCCGAAGAAGACGGACCTGACCATCTGGGACGCGCTGGGCGTGCATTGCTCGGCCAACGAGCGCCGCGCCGATGAAGCGTCGCGCGACGTGGAAGCCTGGCTCAAGTGCTACTTCATGCAAGACAAATTGGGCGAAGAATTCACCGGCACCATCACCGGCGTGACCACCTTCGGCGTGTTCGTGCAACTCGACACCCTGTTTGTCGAAGGCCTGGTGCACGTCACCGAGCTCGGTACCGATTACTTCCAGTACGACGATGCGCGCCATGAATTGCGCGGCGAACGCACGGGCAAGCGCTACCAGCTGACCGACCGTTTGACGGTGCAAGTGGCGCGTGTCGACCTGGAAACGCGCAAGATCGACCTGCGTCTGGTTACCGATGCGGAACTGGCGGGTGACGAAGCGCCGGCCAAGCAGTCTGGCGGCAAGCGCAAGGGCGAAAAGAAGTCGATGGTCAAGCCCGGTCCCGCGACCGAGCAGCGCCATGAAATCAAGGCCAGCGGCAACAACGGCGGCAAATCCGGCAATGGTTCCGGCGGCCGTGCCAATGGCGCCAAACCTGCCGCCAAGGCGCAAGCCAAGGCAGCGCCGCAAGCAGCAGCCCCCAAGACCGCCGCGCCGAAGCGCAGCAAGAAACCAGCCGCGGCACCCGCTGCGGCGGCACCACGAGCAGCAAAAACTGTATCAAAATCAAGCAAGAACAAGCGATAAAAGAAACGATAACAAATGAAGAATAAAATGATTTTCGGCTTCCACGCCGTCACTTCGCGTCTGCGTCATGAAGCGTCGTCCGTGGAAGAAATTTTCGTCGATGCCAGCCGCGTCGACGGCCGCATGAAGGACATGATCGCCGCCGCGAAAGCGGCCAACGTGCGCGTCATGCCCGTCGATTCGTCGCGTCTGGACAAGATCGTCGGCACGCGCCGCCATCAGGGCGTGATCGCGTTTGCGTCGCAGCTGTCGCTGGCGCGCAATCTCGACGAGTTGCTGGACGCCATCGATGGCCCGCCGCTGCTGTTGATTCTCGACGGCATCACCGACCCGCACAACCTGGGCGCCTGCCTGCGCGTGGCCGACGGTGTCGGCGCGCATGCCGTCATCGTGCCGAAGGACCGCGCCGTGGGCTTGAATGCCACGGCCGCCAAGGTTGCCAGCGGCGCCGCCGAAACCGTCCCGTACATCACCGTGACGAACCTGGCGCGCACCATGCGCGAACTGAAGGACCGCGGCATCTGGCTGATCGGTACCTCGGACGACGGCGAAAAAGGCTTGTACGAAGCCGATTTCACGGGCCCGACGGCCCTCGTCATGGGTTCCGAAGGCGAAGGCATGCGCCGCTTGACGCGCGATACATGCGACATCCTCGTCAGCATCCCGATGTTCGGCTCCGTCGAGAGCCTGAACGTGTCCGTGGCTTCCGGTGTGTGCCTCTACGAAGCCCGCCGCCAGCGCATCGCGCTGGAACCGAAATAAGCGGGCAAGTCTTTAGCGTGCCATTTGCCTGATTTATTTTTACCCCAAAAGCAAATCCTGGGGTCGTACCCTCAGGGTACGACCCCGGCACTTTCACCTTTGGGTTGAGTGTACTTGATCAGCCGCCGCCCTTGAGGCGGCGGTTGTTTATCTGCCTCTCCGGCAGCACGTCGCCGAATACGCTACCATTTGCGTTCCACCTTATCCATTTTCATTATGTTCCACCACCTGCGCGAAGACATCAACAGCATCATCGAACGTGACCCCGCCGCCCGCAATGGCTGGGAGGTGCTGACCTGTTATCCGGGCCTGCACGCCATCGTCATGCACGGCTGGGCGCACTGGTGCTGGACGCGGCACATGAAGTGGGTGGGGCGCTTCATTTCGTATATCGCCCGCATCATCACGGGCATCGAGATCCATCCGGGCGCCGTCATCGGCCGGCGCGTCTTCATCGACCATGGTTTCGGCGTGGTGATCGGCGAGACGGCCGTCGTCGGCGACGACTGCACCATTTACCAGGGGGTCACCTTGGGCGGCACTTCGCTGCACAGCGGCGCCAAGCGTCATCCGACCCTGGAGCGCGGCGTCATCGTCGGCGCCGGCGCGCAGGTGCTGGGGAGCTTCACGGTGGGCGAATACGCCAAGGTGGGCTCGAACGCGGTGCTATTGAAACCCGTGCCGTCCGGCGCGACGGCCGTCGGCAACCCCGCGCACATCGTGCAAAAGGATGTCAGCGCCTTGCGCGAAGGCAGCACGGCGCATTTGTTTGCCGCGTACGGCGTCACGCCCAACGGCGACGATCCGCTGTCGAAAGCCCTGCAAGGCCTGATCACGCACGCCGTGGCGCAGGAGCAGCGCATCGAAACCATACTCGCCACCCTGAAGGCGGCGGGCATCTGCTGCCAGGGCGTGCCCGAGTGTGATAAATTCGATTCCGAGCAAATGAACAAGCTGGTTGATTAAGGATACAGGCATGAATACTGATGTGACGGCAGGCGAAAAAAGCAATGACAATCCGAATCTGCTCGACCCCTTCGAGATCCGCGTGCTGGCTGTGCTGGCTGAAAAGGAAGCGTTGACGCCGGACAGCTACCCGCTCTCGCTCAACGCGCTGACGAACGGCTGCAACCAGCTGTCGAGCCGCGACCCCGTCATGGCCCTGTCCGAAGAAACCGTCTACGACGTGCTGCAGCGCCTGATGCAGCGCAAGTTCGTCAACGGCATCACGCAGGCCGGCGCGCGGGTCGCCAAGTACGAACACCGTATGCGCATCAAGTGGTCGCTGGAACAGGACAAGCTGGCCATCCTGACGATCCTGATGCTGCGCGGCTTGCAGACGGCGGGCGAAATCCGCAGCCGCAGCGGCCGCGTACATGAATTCAAGTCCGTCGCCGAGGTGGAATCCGGCCTGCAGTTTTTGATCGACAAATATCCGCCGCTGGTGGCCAAGCTGGCCGTCGCACCCGGCGCCAAGGAGCCGCGCTACGGCCATTTGCTGGGCGGCGAGGAAGCGCTGGCGCAGATCGAGACGGCGGCAGGTTACGCTGGTGCCGTCAGCGCGCCGCAGCAGGGCAGCAGGGTGGCCCAGCTGGAACAGGAAGTGCTGCAATTGCGCAGCGACTTCGATGGCCTGGCGGCGCAGTTCGAGGCGTTCCGCAAGCAATTCGAATAAGCAGCCTTCACGCATGCGTTTTTCCTTCCTGTGCCGCGCCTGCGGCGAGACTCACACGGGCATGCCCAGCTTCGGCGCCGACGCGCCGTGGCTGGTTGAGCAGATGGCGCCCGCCGAGCGCGAAACGCGCTGCCAGCTCGACAGCGACGCCTGCATCGTCGACGAAAAACACTGCTTCGTGCGCGCCACCATCGACATCCCCGTGCATGGCTCGGATGAACCATTCAGCTGGGGCGTGTGGGTGTCGTTGAGCAGCGAGAGCTTCGATGCGTGGGATGCCTGTTTCAATGACGCCAGGCGCACGCACATCGGCCCCTTCTTCGGCTGGCTCAGCACGCAGCTGCCCGTGTATCCGGCTACCCTGAACCTGAAAACCCGCGTGCACCTGCGCGACGACGGCATGCGTCCGTACCTCGAGCTGGAGCCGACCGGCCATCCGCTGGCGGTGGAACAGCGCGACGGCATCACGGCCGAGCGGGTGGCCGAGCTGTATGTGCGGCTCGTGCATGACGCGTGACAGGAGCCGCTCCCTGTCAGTCCGCCCGCGTTTCCGGTATCATTCGGCATGAATAATATTTCCTTCCAACCGTTTGTTATTGGTGTCGCTGGCGGAAGCGGCAGTGGCAAGTCAACCGTATCACAGCAGGTGCTGGCGTCGTTCGGCGCCGACATGGTCTCGGTCGTGATGCAGGACGACTATTACTGCGACCAAACCCATCTCTCCCCTGAAGTCCGGCGCCAGCAGAATTACGACCATCCGCAGGCGTTCGAGTGGCCATTGCTGGTGCAGCACATCCAGGCCTTGCGCAATGGCGAAGCGATCGAGATGCCGGAGTACGACTTCACGCTGCACAACCGCTCCAACAGGACCATTCCCGTCAAGCCGGCGCCGGTGATCGTGATCGAAGGCCTGTTTGCCCTGTATGACGAAGACTTGCGCAACATGATGTCACTGAAGATCTTTGTCGACACGGCTTCCGACGTGCGCTTCATCCGCCGCATGCAACGCGATATCACGGAACGCGGCCGTTCCGTGGAAAGCGTCATCGAGCAGTATCTGGAAACGGTACGCCCGATGCACAAGCAATTCATCGAACCGACCAAGCGCAATGCCGATGTGATCTTGCCGCACGGCGCCAACGGTCCCGCGGTCGACATGATCACGGCCAAGGTGGCCAGCGTGATCGGCCGGTTGACGCGGGCCTGATCCCCGCCGGTCCGCTGCGCGTATGCCGGGCCGGCATACGCGTTACGCGTGCAGGGCGCCGCCCAAATCCGCCCATGTAAGAGGGGGCTCAGCCTTCCTCGCGCCAGCGGCGCAGGCGGATGGCGGCGTAAATCAGCGCCGCGCCTGCCGCCGCACCCAGCCACACGGCTGGCGAGGCCAGGCTGGACCAGGAGTTGCTGAACACATCAGTGCGCGTCGCGTGCGATCCCCCCTCTGCCAGCGCGTGCATCTGCGGCAGCAGGTCCGGCTCGAACAGATACCAGCTGCCGGGGAGGGTGCCCAGCAGGGCGCGTCCGATGACGTTCATCTGTATCCAGTCGACGCCGCTTTCCGTCTGCGTCAGCTTGCCGGCCCAGACGGCCAGGATGAGCAGCAGCAGCGGCACGCCGACGGCCCACAGGAAGACTTTCGACTTGGCCCAGCTCGAGACCATCAGCAGCCATCCGACCGTCGGCAAGGCCCACAGGCAATACACGGGCAGCAAGCCGAATACGCGCAGCGGTCCCAGATACAGGCCGGGCGTGGCGAGCAGTTCGGCGAACACATGGATGCCGTTGACCGCCAGCACGCCGCTCAGGATCAGCACCAGGAGCAGCGAGGTCACGCTGGCGGCGGCGGCCACGATCAGCGGCGCGACGAGCAGGGCGATGGCCGCTTTCGACAGCACCGTCTGGGCATCCGAGATGGGCAGCGACTTCCAGAACAGCACGCTGCGGTCGCGGCGGTCTTCATGCAGGGCGCTCAGGCAATAGAAAAACACGAGAAAGCCCAGTGCCAGGAACAGGGGCGCGGCCGCGTACGTGTAGTTGTTGGCGACGGCGTCGATGATTTCCGTGCGGCGCGGGCCGAAGGTGCGGGTATTGAAGACGGTGCTCCAGGACACTTCTTCGCCATTGACGATCAGCGCCGTGCGCATCTTGGTCTTGGCGATGGTGCCTATCGTCACCAGGGCGCCCAGCACGGTCATGACGACGCCGATCAGGGCGGGCGTCCAAACCAGCATGCCCTTGTGTTCCCACAATTCACGCCGGATCAGCCATTGCATCTTGTTTGCAGGGGAAATACTCATTGGTACGATCCTTTCATGGTCGCGACAAACAGGTCAGCCAGGCTGGGTGTGCGGACTTCGCCGAGGGCCGCCAGCTGGGTGCGGGCGACGCCGTCGAACAGCATCACCGACTTGCCGAACACGCTGCGTTCGCTGATCGGCTGCAGTGCGCGCGCCGGATTGACGTGCTGCGGACCCACCATCACCTCGATGTAGCGCTCACCCACGTCTTCCATGCTCGAGGCCAGCACGATCTTGCCGTCGCGAATAAACATCAGGTCGCTCAGGATGTGTTCCACTTCCTCGATCTGGTGCGTGGTGATGACGATGGTCTTGTTTTCATCGAAATAGTCTTGCAGCAAGTTCTGGTAGAACTGCTTGCGGTACAGAATGTCCAGCCCCAGGGTCGGCTCGTCGAGCACCAGCAGTTTGGCGTCGATGGCCATCACCAGCGCCAGATGCAGCTGCACCACCATGCCTTTCGACATGGACTTGACCTTCATCTTCGGCGCCAGCTTGGTGTGGGCCAGATAGCGCTCGGCCTTGCTGCGGTCGAAACGTGGATGCACGCCGGCAACGAAATCGATGGCGTCGGCCACGCGCAGCCAGCCCGGCAGGATGGCCACGTCGGCGATGAAGCACACGTCGTCCATCAGCGCGTCGCGCTGCAGGCGCGGATCGCGTCCCAGCACCGACAGCTGGCCTTCGAAGCCCGTCAGGCCCAGGATGGCTTTCAGCGTGGTGGTCTTGCCCGAACCGTTCGGCCCGATCAAGCCGACGATGCGCCCCGGCGCGATATCGAAGCTGATGCCGTCGATGGCGACCTGTTTGCCATACTGCTTGCGCAGGCCGCGGGCGCTGATGACGCTGTCCTTGTTCAATGCATTCATGCGCTCTCTCCGTGTGCGCCACTGTCGCGGCTCGCCTGCAGTAGTTGCTCGAGGTTAAGGTCCAGTTGCGTGATGCGTTCCAGCATCGCCGGCCATTCTTCGCGCATGAAGCGCTCGCGTTCACTGGCCAGCAATTTGTCGCGGGCGCCTTCCAAGACATACATACCGAGTCCTCTGCGTTTTTCCACCAGGGCATCGTCGACCAGTTCCTGATAGGCGCGCGAAACCGTGATGGGATTCAATTGATAATCGGCCGCCACCTGGCGCACCGAAGGCAGGGCGTCGCCGGACTGCAGCACGCCATCGAGCATCATGCCCACCACCCTGGCCTTGAGCTGGCGGTAGATGGGGCTATTGTCATTCCATTCCGCGCTCATGGGATGCGCTCCCACAAGGGCGGGGCCGTGCGGCGCGTGAAAAATGCTGTAGGCATCGAAGCTCCGTGATGTAGTTGATCGGTGTTGTAGTTAACTATAACACTAAGTCTCAAAAAATCAACACGTATTTTCAGGCCAGCCGCGCATGCAGGTCCAGCGCATTGAACAGGGCTGCGCCGGCCGCCGTGTTATCGAAGATGCACCAGCTGCCCGCCTGCGCCGATGTGTGCAAGTCGGCGGCCAGCGCCGCCAGGTAGTCGGCCGGGTAGTCCGAGTAATAAATCTTTGGGCTGCCGTGCAGGCGCAGGTAGGCCACGCTGGTCGTCGGTATGTGCGGCCCCGGCTGTCCCGCAGGCGGATCGGCCCGCACGCGCGTGATGCCTTGCAGCGTCAATAGTTCGGTCGCGCCCGCCTCGAACCAGCTGGGGTGGCGCGCTTCGCAGGCGAGCATGCCGTCGAAGCGCTGGCGCAGCGCATGGAAAAATGCGCTGGCCACGTCGGCCTCGAAACGCAGGCTGGGCGGCAGCTGCACCAGCACGCAGCCCAGTTTATTCCCCAGTTGCATGACTTCTCCCGCAAAACGGTCCAGTTCGGCCGCACAGTCGCGCAAGCGCCGTTCGTGCGTGATGCTTCGCGGTAATTTCACGCTGAAGCGGAAATGCTCGGGCACGCTGGCGGCCCAGCGCGCGTACGTGGAGGGCTGGTGCGGACGGTAGAAGGAGCTGTTGATTTCCACGCAGTGCAGTACCTGGGCATAGCGCTGCAGGTGGCTGCCATCGAGAGGAAAGTGGCTGGCGGCGGCGCTGGAGATGCTCCAGCCGGCCGTGCCGATGTAAACGGTATGCATGGCGCCATTACAGCAAGGCCAGGCGGGCGCGGCTATCGGACAAACACCCGTGCGGCCGTCGGCGCAGGCCTAGTCGACGATCTCGCCGTTCAGGTCGTGGCGCGTGATGTTGCCGCGCGTATCGATGGCGATCCAGCCGCCGCGCGGCGGCTCCACGTCGCATTCCCAGTCGGGCAGGACATAGCGCAAGGTATTGTCGACCTGGTGCAGGGCGGGGCGGTGCGTATGGCCGTGGATCATGACGGTGCTCGCATGTTCGGCAAACACTTGCGCGACAGCATCGGGGGTGACATCCATGATCTCCATGGATTTTTCGCCATTGTGCTCGCGGCTGCTCTGGCGCAAACCATCGATGATGGCCTTGCGCTGCGCCAGCGGCATGGACAGGAACTGTTTTTGCCAGGCGGGCTGGCGCACCATGGCGCGAAACTCCATGTAGCTGACGTCTTTCGTGCATTCGGCGTCGCCATGCAGCAAGACGATGCGCCGGCCGGCAATCGTGGCCACGTGCGGTTCGCTGAGCAGCGTAGCGCCGGCGGCGGCGGCAAAGCCGGAGCCGACAAGAAAGTCGCGGTTGCCGGCGATCCAGTAGACGTGCACGCCAGCATCGCTGACGGCGCGGATGGCGGCCGTCATGCGCGCATTGAACGGGTCTTCCAGGTCATCGTCGCCGGCCCAGTATTCGAACAGGTCGCCTAATAGATACAGCGCTTGCGCATATTGCGCATGATGTTCCAGGAAAGAAAGAAACGCCGCGCTGGTGCGCGGGTGCGAGCTCTGCAGATGCAGGTCGGAAATAAAGAGTGCGGCAGGCATTGTCATCGTTCAACGCTCCCAAAAAGTGATGTAGATGGAGAGGCGCCAACGCGGCAATGCCTGTGATTCATGATGCCTGAGCCGAATTACGCGGCTTCTACCTTCTCGATGATGACGTCGGTCACTGGCACATCGGCGAACATGCCGGCGCGCGAGGTTTTCACGGCGCGGATGGCGTCGACGACTTCCTTGCCGTCGGTAACTTTACCGAACACGGCGTAACCCCAGCCGTCCTGGCCTGGGTAGTCGAGGAAGCTGTTGTTCTTGATGTTGATGAAGAACTGGGCCGATGCCGAGTGCGGGTCCGACGTGCGGGCCATGGCCAGGGTGTAGGTATCGTTTTTCAGGCCGTTCTTGGCTTCGTTTTCCACGGTGGTGTCGGCAGGCTTCTGTTTCATGCCTGGCTCGAAACCGCCGCCCTGGATCATGAAGCCGTCGATGACGCGGTGGAAGATCGTGTTGTCGTAGTGGCCGGCTTTCATGTAGGCCAGGAAGTTGGCAACCGTTTTCGGCGCTTTTTCGGCGTCCAGTTCAGCGGTGATCTTGCCCAGATTGGTGGTGATGATGACGGAGGTCATGATGATCCTTAATAAATTGGATGAATAATTGATTCAGCGGCGCCAGGCTGGCCGGCGCCGCAAAAACGCTATTTTACAGTTTTGCGGGCGCTGTCTTGAGTAAAGTCGCCGATTCGATCACCACGGGGGTGACGGGCACGTTCTGGTGCGGTCCCTTGTCGGCAACGGGCACGGCCTTGATCTTGTCGACCACGTCCATGCCTTTGATGACTTTGCCGAACACCGTGTAGCCGAAGCCGTCGCGGCCAGGGTAGTCGAGTGCGCCATTGTCGTTGACGTTGATAAAGAATTGCGCGGTGGCCGAATGCGGGTCGCCCGTGCGCGCCATGGCGATGCTGTAGGTGACGTTTTGCAAGCCGTTCTGCGCTTCATTCTGGATCGGCGCCTTGGTGGCTTTCTGCTTCATGTTCTTGTCGAAGCCGCCGCCCTGTATCATGAAGCCGTCGATGACGCGGTGAAACACGGTACCCTTGTAATAACCGCTTTTGACATACTGCAAGAAGTTGGCGACGCTTTTCGGCGCTTTTTCCTGATCCAGCTCCAGCACGATCTCGCCCATGCTGGTTTTCAGGGCCACATGGGGCGTGGGGTCGAGGGCGGTTGCCGGTGCGGCCGCCACGACGGCGCTGCCCAGGGTCAGGCCGGCAAACAGGGTGCAAAAGCGGGCCAGGAAAGACAGGCGTTTCGATTTGGTTTCTTGCATGAAGGCGTCCTTGATCGTTATTTTTCTCTAAACTTGCTTTAATTGTAAAGAACTGAAAATTCGGTTGAACATCGTAAAAACCTGATTCATATCGGGCCAGTATGGTTTTTATCAATGTTATACTTGACCGCTAACGCCCCAATTCTAACAAACAAGAACAACAATATAGCGGGTCGACAGTTTTCGGCGCACACGGCAGTTCAGTGGCGCGGCACCCCCGGTGTCCGCGCCTGTCTGTCGTTTTGCCAGGCTGGCGGCCGCTTCACTTGCAAAGTACGATGAGCAATCTAAAGATTTACAACACCCTGGCTCGCGAGAAGCAGGTATTCGTCCCGATGGAAGCGGGCAAGGTACGCATGTACGTGTGCGGCATGACCATCTACGATTATTGCCATATCGGCCATGCGCGCATGATGATGGCGTTCGACGTCATCTACCGCTGGCTGAAAGCGTCCGGTTTCGACGTCACCTATGTGCGCAACATTACGGACATCGACGACAAGATCATCCGCCGCGCCGTGGAAAACGGCGAGACGATTTCTCAGCTGACGACGCGTTTCACCCAGTACATGGATGAAGACACGGCCGCGCTGGGCATTTTGACGCCCGACCACACGCCGCGCGCCACCGAATACGTGCCGCAGATGCTGCGCCTGATCGAGCAGCTCGAAGCGAAGGACCTGGCTTACCAGGGCGCGGACGGCGACGTCAACTACGCCGTGCGCAATTTCCCCCACTACGGCAAGCTGTCGGGCAAGTCGCTCGACGACCTGCGCGCGGGCGAGCGCGTCGACGTCAACACGGGCAAGCGCGATCCGCTCGACTTCGTGCTGTGGAAGTCGTCGAAGGAGTCCGAGCCGGAAGAAGTCAAATGGGATTCGAAGTGGGGCAAGGGCCGCCCGGGCTGGCATATCGAGTGCTCGGCCATGTCCTGCGCCTTGCTCGGTGAACAATTCGACATCCATGGCGGCGGCGCGGACTTGCAATTCCCGCACCACGAAAACGAGATCGCCCAGTCCGAAGGCGCGTTCGGCCACACCAGCGTCAATTACTGGATCCATAACGGCTTCGTGCGCCTGGACAATGAAAAAATGTCCAAGTCGCTCGGCAATTTCTTCACCATCCGCGAAGTGCTGCAAAAGTTCGATGCCGAAGTGATCCGCTTCTTCATCCTGCGCGCGCATTACCGCAGCCCCCTGAATTACTCGGACGTGCACCTCGATGATGCGCGCCTGTCGCTGACCCGCCTGTACACGGCGCTGGCCGACGTGGCGGTGGAAGAGGGCGCCATCGACTGGAGCGAAGCCCATGCCGTGCGCGTGCGCGAAGCGATGGACGACGATTTCAATACGCCGCTGGCCGTGGCGGCCCTGTTCGACCTGGCAACGGAAGTCAACAAGAGCAAGTCGCCCGCCCTGGCGCGTCAATTGAAGGGCCTGGCGGGCGTGTTCGGCTTGCTGGAACGCACGCCGCAGCAATTCCTGCAGGCAACTGTCGGCGCCGCCGATGGACAGGACGAGGCGGCCGGCATCGAAGCGGCGATTGCGGCGCGCAGCGCGGCGAAAAAGGCGCGCGACTTTGCCCAGTCCGACAAAATCCGCGCCGACTTGCTGGCCGCAGGCATCATTCTTGAAGACAAGCCTGACGGCTCGACCAACTGGCGCCGCGCATGATGGCGACGTCCAGGGAAAACGGGGAAGCGCCAGTAATCGCTGCGCAGGTGATCCAGGTGCCGCATTACTGGGAAGAGGCGAAGATCGAGCTGATGAAGCGCGACCGCATCATGAAAAAACTCATCCCGCAATTTGGCGACCTGCACCTGGTCGGCCACAGCGACCCGTTTACCACCCTGGCCCGTTCGCTGGTGGGGCAGCAGATCACGCCCAAGGCGGCCGATGCCGCCTGGAAAAAGCTGCTGCTGGCTTGCCCGAAATGCACGCCTTCGCAAGTATTGAAGGCGGGCGCCGAGCAGTTGTCCGCCTGCGGTTTGTCCAAACGCAAGACCGAATACATCCTCGACCTGGCCGACCATTTCAAGGCCAAGCGCGTGCACGCGAGCCAGTGGGACCAGATGGATGACGAAGCCGTCATCGCCGAGCTGGTGCAGATCCGCGGCATCGGCCGCTGGACAGCCGAGATGTTTCTGATATTTAATCTGCTCCGGCCGAATGTCTTGCCGCTCGACGACCCCGGTTTGATCCAGGGCATCAGCGTCAATTATTTCTCCGGCGAACCCGTTTCCCGCAGCGATGCGCGCGAAGTTTCCGCCAATTGGGAACCGTGGCGCACCGTCGCGACGTGGTATTTGTGGCGCAGTCTCGACCCTGCAGCCGCCCCTGCCGCACCCGATGCAGCCCCCGGCGCAGCAGCCGGTACGGTAAAATAAACATAGATGACGCCGCGCGCCCTGGCGCCGTGGCCGGTAAAACCTGGAGGTACAATGACTAAAACGACTTTCCTCAATTTTGAACAGCCGATCGCGGAACTCGATTCCAAGATCGAAGAGTTGCGCTTCGTGCAAGACGATTCGGCCGTCGACATCTCGGAAGAGATCGACCGCCTGGCCAAGAAGAGCCAGCAGCTGACCAAGGATATCTACGCCAAGCTGACCCCTTGGCAAGTGGCGCAGATCGCGCGCCACCCGCAACGCCCCTACACCATGGATTACGTGAATGAAATCTTTACCGATTTCCACGAATTGCATGGCGACCGCAGCTACGCGGACGATCTGTCCGTCGTCGGCGGCCTGGCCCGCTTCAACGGCCAGCCGTGCATGGTCATCGGCCACCAGAAGGGCCGCGACACGAAAGAGCGCGCCATGCGCAATTTCGGCATGCCGAAACCGGAAGGCTACCGCAAGGCCATGCGCCTGATGAAAGTGGCGGAAAAGTTCAACCTGCCCATCTTCACCTTCGTCGACACGCCAGGCGCCTTCCCCGGCATCGACGCGGAAGAGCGCGGCCAGTCGGAAGCGATCGGCCACAACCTGTATGTGATGGCCGAGCTGAAAGTGCCGCTGATCGCCACCATCATCGGTGAAGGCGGTTCCGGCGGCGCGCTGGCCATTGCCGTGGGCGATGCCGTGCTGATGCTGCAATACTCGACCTACGCAGTGATCTCGCCGGAAGGCTGCGCCTCGATCCTGTGGAAGAGCGCCGAGCGCGCCTCCGACGCGGCCGAGGCGCTGGGCCTGACTGCCCACCGCCTGAAAGCGATGGGCCTGATCGACAAGATCATCAACGAACCGCTGGGCGGCGCCCACCGCGATCCGAAGCAGATGGCCACCTTGCTCAAACGCGCACTGGCCGACACCCTGCGCCAGTTCCAGGGCATGAAAACCAAGGACCTGCTGGCCGCGCGCCACGAAAAACTGCTGAGCTACGGCAAGTTCAAGGAAACCACGCCGAGCGAGTAAGCCAGCGCAAGTCGGCGTAGGTCGGCTTAGCGCAGCGTAAGCCGACAAGACGTAAGTCGCCAAGACGTAAGCCGACAAAATATCAAGAGTTACCAGGGACAGTCCGCTAAACGACACCATCCGTTTAGCCGCCTGTCCCTCTTTGCATTCCCGGAGTCCGAATGAAAAAGCAACAAACCGCCACCGTGCCCGACATCTTCGCCCGCGCACTGGACGCCTGCGCACCTGCACCCGGCAGCACTGTCGGCATCGCCCTGAGCGGCGGCCTCGATTCCGCGGCCCTGCTGCACCTGGCGCATGCCTGGGCGCAAGAGCAGGGTGTGTTTCTTTACGCGTTTCACGTGCACCACGGCCTGAGCCTGAACGCGGATGCCTGGCTGGCCCACTGCGCGCAGTTGTGCGCCGGCATGGGTATCGCCTTCGAGGCGCGCAAGGTCACCCTGGAAAAGAATGCGAAGACGGGCACGGAAGAGGCGGCCCGCAAGCGCCGCTACGCGGCCCTGGGCGAGCTGTGCGCCGCGCACGGCGTGCGCCTGCTGCTGACGGCCCACCACCAGGATGACCAGGCGGAAACAGTGCTGCTGCAATTGCTGCGCGGCTCCGGCACGGCAGGCCTGTCCGGCATGGATGGCGCCAACAGCGCGCCCGAGCTGCTGGGCAATCCGGACCTGGTGATGGCGCGCCCGCTGCTTTCCGTGTCGCGCAAACAACTCGAAGCGTATGTGGCGAAGCATGCGATCGCGCACATCCACGACGAGTCGAACGACGATCCCCGCTTTGCCCGCAATGCCCTGCGGCACCAGGTGATGCCCGTGCTGGCGCAGGCCTTTCCCGGTTTCCAGGAACGTTTCGCCCGCAGCGCCCAGCACGCGCAATCGGCGCAGCGCCTGCTGACGGAGCTGGCGACGCAGGATTTGGCAATGTGCCTCGATGGCGACTGCATCGAACTGGCGAAATTGCGCGCGCTGAGCGCGGACCGTTGCTACAACCTGCTGCGCCACTGGTTCGGCACGCGCGGCTTGCGCATGCCGTCGACGGCATGGCTGGCGGAAATGCTGGCGCAATTGCTGCAAGCGCGGCCCGATGCGCAACTGCTGGTCACGCACCCCGAATGCCACGTGCGGCGCCACCGCGACCGTTTATATCTGACGCCGAAGCTCGATGATCTGGCCGGCATGCGCGAGCGTGACGATGCCGGCATTGCCGGCCTGGAAAAAGCCGGCCAGCAATTTACGTGGCAGGGCGAAGCCAGCCTGGCCTTTCCCGCGTATGGCGGCGTGCTGCATTTCGACGCGGTAGAAGAGGGCGGGCAAGGTATTGATATTGCCTGGTTGCAAGCACAGACACTGACCATCGATTTTCGCCAGGGCGGCGAGCGCTTGAAGCTGGCCTTGAACCGTCCCACCAAGAGCTTGAAATACCATTACCAGGCGTTCGACGTGCCGGCCTGGGAGCGCGAACGCCTGCCGCTTGTCTGTGCGGCGCAACAATTGCTGTATGCGGCTGGTATCGGCCTCGACTGCCATTGTCTGAGTCTGCTGGACCGTCCCCGCGTGACTTTGCGCTGGCTCTCCTGCTGAGCGCAGGGGTGGCCGCCACGGCCACTCCCGGGGCGGTCGCGAGGTGGCCGCTCAAGCAGGCTGGACTGCATGGATTGGTTATTTCCATATGCGCAATCGGTATGAGCTAATGCGCTTTTTAGCTTGTTATTTTGCATTGCGGCATGTAGAGTAAAGCCCTCCTTTTTTATTCTTCTTGAGCGGAAACTTCACTCTTATGGCTTTAATCGTCCACAAATATGGCGGTACGTCGATGGGCTCGACTGACCGTATCAAGAATGTCGCCAAGCGCGTTGCCAAGTGGCACGACGCCGGGCATCAAATCGTGGTGGTGCCATCCGCCATGTCGGGCGAAACCAACCGCCTGATTGGACTGGCCAAGGAAATCATGGATCAACCCGATCCCCGTGAACTTGACATGATCGCCTCGACAGGCGAACAGGTGTCCGTCGGCCTATTGTCGATGGCACTGCTGGCGATCGGCAAACAAGCCGTATCCTATGCTGGCTGGCAAGTCGCGATCAAGACCGATTCCGCCTTTACCAAGGCACGCATCCAGTCGATCGATGACGAAAAAGTCAAACGCGACCTCGATGCGGGCAAGATTGTCATCATTACCGGTTTCCAGGGCGTCGACGAACACGACAACATCGCGACCCTGGGCCGCGGCGGTTCCGACACCTCGGCCGTGGCGATCGCCGCCGCCATGAAGGCGTCCGAATGCCTGATCTTCACGGACGTCGACGGCGTCTACACGACCGACCCGCGCGTGGTCTCCGAGGCGCGCCGCCTGAAGACCATCACCTTTGAAGAAATGCTGGAACTGGCTTCGCTGGGCTCCAAAGTGCTGCAAACGCGTTCGGTGGAATTCGCCGGCAACTACCGCGTCCCCACGCGCGTGCTGTCGTCGCTGACCGACCCGATGTTGCCGCTGGAAATAGAAGCCAATTCAGGCACCCTGATTTCGTTTGAGGAAGATACAAACATGGAACAAGCAGTCATCTCCGGCATCGCCTTCAACCGCGATGAAGCCAAAATCACCGTGCTCGGCGTGCCGGACCGTCCAGGCGTGGCCTACCACATCCTGGGACCGGTGGCGGACGCGAATATCGAAGTCGACATGATCATACAGAATCAGTCGGTCGACGGTAAAACGGACTTCACCTTCACCGTCTCGCGCGGCGAATACACGCGCGCGCTGGCCGTGCTGGAAGCGAACCGCGAAGCACTGGGTGCGGCCAGCATCACGGGCGACGCGAAAGTGTCGAAACTGTCCGTCGTCGGCGTGGGCATGCGCAGCCACGTGGGCGTCGCATCGCAAATGTTCCGTACCTTGTCGGAAGAGGGCATCAACATCATGATGATCTCCACTTCCGAGATCAAGATCTCCGTGCTGATCGATGAAAAGTACATGGAACTGGCCGTGCGCGCGCTGCATAAAGCGTTCGAGCTGGAAAAAGCTTAAATATCCAAAAATATTGCCCCACGCCCTTGACCAAAGGGGGGGCAATCGATATTATGACGTTCGTCGCTGCAGCGCAGTTAGCTACAGAGACATAGTTGAGTAATCAGCTAGGAGACGTGGCCGAGTGGCCGAAGGCACATCCCTGCTAAGGATGCATACGGCTTATACCTGTATCGTGGGTTCGAATCCCACCGTCTCCGCCAGAATCAAATAAAAAAGCCTCCCCTGCGGGAGGCTTTTTTATTTGTCTGGACGGAACGGTGGGATTCGAAGACGGAGCGCCCTGAAGGGCGCGCAGGCTCTCCGAATCGCCCATCTGCCGCGCCCCGCGCGGCCCCGTTGGCCGCGCAGCGGCCAACGCCGTCCCCTCATCTCAGGCAGTAGCGGCAAGCGCATGCGCCGGCCTCTGCGGGCGCCTGCGCCGGCCTTTGCTCAGCAAGAGATTCTTTTTCACCGCATTCAGCCCAATCCCCTTAAAAAGTTGCATAATCCACAAATGCCGCGCAGAAATTTCATACTGGCCAGCGCGGCCTATGCCGACGGCATTGACGGCATGGTCCGGATAAACGAGGGGGTACGCACATGCAGCTGCTTCGCCAAGTCAAACTGTCGCGCCGGCTGGCCTTGTTGGTCGCCATCTTTTCGCTGGGCCTGATCGTGTATGGCGGCTGGTCGCTGCGCGTGCTGCACGAACTGAAGGTCAACGGTCCCGTATATCACCGCATCGTACAGGGCAAGGACCTGGTGGCCGACGTGCTGCCGCCGCCGGAATACATCCTCGAATCGTATCTGGTCGCCTTCCAGCTGATGGCGTCCGAAGACAGAAGTGCGCAAGACAAGCTGGTCGAACACCTGAAAACCTTGAAGGCCGAGTACGACACGCGCCATCAGTTCTGGCGTACCCAGGATCTCGATCACGATATCGCCGAAGCCTTGCTGACGCAGGCGCATGCCCCTGCCGTGGCATTCTATGAGACGGCATTCACGCGCTTCATCCCGGCGCTGCAGGGGCAGGACAAGGCGGGCGTGGCCACTGCCATGGCGGCCATGGCCGCCAGCTACGACAGCCATCTGGCGGCCATCAACCGCGTGGTCGACATGACCAGCAAGCGCTCGGCCGCGTTCGAGACCGAATCGGCCGACAAGGCACGCTCGGCAACCGTGCTGCTGGCGGGCTTGCTGCTGGCATCACTGGGCGTCAGCATCGCCGGCGCCGTGCTGATCAGCCGCAGCATTACCGGCCCCTTGCAGGAGGCGTTGCTGGCCGCGCAGAGGGTGGCGGCCGGCGACTTGAGCAATCGTGTCGACAAGCGTTTTTCCGACGAGCCTGGTCAATTGCTGCAGGCCCTCGAAGCGATGAATGGCAGCCTGTCGCACACCGTGGGCCAGGTGCGCAGCAGCACGCAAAGCATCACTATTGCTTCGCGCGAAATCGCGGCCGGCAATTTCGATCTGTCGTCGCGCACGGAGGCGCAAGCCAGTTCGCTGGAAGAAACGGCGTCCGCGATGAAGGAGCTGACCAGCACGGTAAAGCAGAATGCCGACAATGCGCGGCAGGCGAACCAGCTGGTGGTGTCGGCGTCGGAATTTGCCGTGCAGGGTGGACAGGTGGTCGGGCGCGTGGTCGATACCATGGGCGCCATCAATGCCAGCTCGCGCAAGATCGTCGATATCGTCGACGTGATCGACAGCATCGCTTTCCAGACGAATATCCTGGCCTTGAACGCAGCGGTAGAGGCTGCCAGGGCGGGCGAGCAGGGACGCGGCTTCGCCGTCGTCGCCAGCGAAGTGCGCAGCCTGGCGCAACGTTCGGCCAGTGCCGCGCGCGAAATCAAGGCCATGATCGGCGATTCGGTCGAGCGCGTCGACGCGGGCAGCAAGCTGGTGGACGAGGCGGGCGCCACGATGGACAAGATCGTGGCATCCGTGAAGCAGGTGGTCGACTTGATGAGCGAAATCGCCGCCGCCAGCCAGGAACAGAGCCTGGGCATCGAACAGGTCAACCAGGCCATCACGCAGATGGACGAGGTCACGCAGCAGAATGCCGCCCTGGTCGAGGAAGCGGCGGCCGCCGCCGGCAGCCTGGAAGAGCAGGCGGCCAGCCTGGTGCGGGAAGTGGGGGTGTTCAAGCTCGATGCGGGCGGCACTGCCAGCGCGCTGGCAGCGCCCGCGCAACCGGGCCGCTGACAGGCTGGCTGGCGGTCAGGACGCCGTTCAGCTTGGCGTTTCCTGGGCGTGGCTGCGCTATGGCGCGCGCGCCGCTGCCGTGGCTTGTTTGTCGCACGTCGCCAAGGTACCTGTGCATGTGGAAAACGTTTCCAGATAGGTGATGGTTTTCTCGTACTCGTCGATCAGGTAGCGCAGCTGATATGCCATCTCGACAGATTCGCCCGTGCCTTTGTCCCGCAGCCTGTACATATCTTTCAAGAAGCGTTTTCTTCGCGCCAGTTCCGCAGCCAGGCGCGCCTTGCGCTCGGCGGCCGGTGGCAGCGGATACGGCTTGCCATTGATGGATCTGACGCCCTCGGGCGTCGGATCCAGGTCCTTGCCGGGGGCGCGAAATTCCACGCTCATGCTGCCATCCGCCTGCACCAGTATCAGCAGTTCGTCGGCGTCGCTGTTGGCTGGCAAGGTCACGGCCAGCACTTCAGGCTTGCCCTTGGGCAGCCAGCGATATTCGAGCTTGACCTGCAACGGCGCTGCGGCCTGCGCCGGCAGGTAGAAGCAGCAGCTGGCGGCGCTGCTCATGTAAGGACTCAGTGGATCGGTATCGACAGCGTTGTCGGGATCGCCGACGGAACTGATGCCCACCTGTATCATGCGCGGACTGTAGTTCAAGGTACTGACCGTTACCTTGCGCTCACCGGCGCCGGGCGTGTACGCGTGCAAGCCCCGCTCACCGCGCTCGTTGCCGCCCGCAAGCAGGGGCCGGTGGAACAGGGGGGTAATGCCGAAGCTCGCGATACTGCTGATATAGCCGGTATCGGACGGGCCGACGCGCGAGTCGCTGTTGCCCGGCGTGTGGTAGAGGTAGCCGATCTCGTCCAGCGATAGCGCGCTGACCATGCGGTCTTGCTGAAACAGTGGCGGTGACGCGTAGCTGTCGCCGTTGCCCATGACTTTGGCATAGATGGGGCCCGTCCATGGACCATGGCCGCCAAAGCGCGCGAGTACCACGTACTCGCCCAGCAGCGATTTTACTTTCAGGACATCCTTGGTCTCGCCAGTGACGGGGTCGATGATGGAATAAATGCCCGGAAAGGGATTGGTGGCGACACGCCACAGCGTGGGCATGGCAAAGCAGAGTCCGGCAACGATGGCGATGCCGGTGGCGATGGCAGTGCTGGTTTTCATGCTTCGTCCAGTCGTTGTTGCTGCGTGTCCAGCGTTGCCGCAGTGGCGCCGGGGGCGATCCCGTTCATCCGGCAGAACGCCACGAGGTCGGCCGGATAGAAGGGCGCGCCGCGATAGCCGCTGTCATCGATATCGAGCACGCAGGTGATGGCGGCCGCTTCCCAGGACCAGTAGCCCCAGAACGAGGTGTCGCGCCGGTGGTTGTCGTAATAGGGCTCGCGGCGGCTGGCTGCATACCATTGCTGCAGATAAGCGTGCATCAGCGCAGGACGGGCATCTTTTTCTGCCGCGAATATCTTGAGTGTATTGACGTAGGGCAGATGGCGCGTGCACTTTGGCCAGGCGGCATCCCTGCCGGCGACGAAGCATGCCAGCAGCCGCTCCAGCAAGCCATCCTTTTCATGGTTATTGAAATCGATGACGGGCGCCAGTCGGGGCAGCAAACTGCCGCAGCCCAGCAAAATGCCTAGGCAGACCATGCGGTTGACCTGCTCGTAGCCGTCGCCGGGCAGGGCGAAGTGGGGAAATCCCTGTTCGGCTTCGTCGGCCTGAGCGTCAAATGCCATGTCATAGCGGGCAAACGCCAGCCAGTAAGCGAGTATCGTGGAGTACGCGGCGCGCAACTCATCCAGCGCGTGACCGGCGCTGTAGGCGAGGGCTAGCTGGTCGACGCCATCCCAGGCCCGCTGGCGCGTGGCCGTCATGAAATTTTCTGGTGGAATATGTTGCAGCACGTGCGCCGGCTGTTGCAAGCTGGCTGCCACCATGTCGTAGCACTCATCCTGGCTTTCCTTGCTTTCAAGGTAGATGGCATAGGACAGCCGCGCTTCCCTGCGCCGGGCCAAAAAATTCCGCTCGTTCAGCGTCTGCATCCTTGCCCCTTGCTGATTATGGTTGCGGCCATGTAACTTCGCTGGTGTAGCGGCCTTCCTTGCGTAGCCGTCGCGCATAGTCGACCAGATCCCTGGGGTACACCAGATGCGCGGCCTGGCTATCGTCCAGGTCGAGCAGGAAAACCGTCGCTCCCGCTTCGAATGCCCAGTAGCCGTAGTAGCCGGCATAGCCTTCCTCGCTGATATTGAGATGCTCGTTGTACCAGCGCGGATGATGTCGCATGGCCGGATACCACTGTTTCAGGTATTTCTGGAGCAGGGCCAAGGTAGCGTCCTCATCCTCCTCATAGAACACTTGCAGCAGGGTGTCATAGGGCCTGGCGATGATGCAGGCGTCGAGTGCTTGTCCATCCTCCACATATCCGTCGATCAATTGCTCGAACAGGCCATCGCGGCCACGGTGGCTGCGCAGCACGTGGATGATGCGCAGCACCGAACGGTGATCGCGCAGCAGGATGGCAATGCTGAGCAGTTGCAAGGTGTCCTCATAGTCGGACAGGATGGAAAACTCTGGTGCTCCCTCATATTCGTAGGGCCCAAACTCTGGAAACTCAAGCGCCGCATCCTGCTGATAGAGTTGATCGACCGCATTCCATTCTTCAAACTTATCCACGATGCCCGCGATGCGCGGCGCCAAGGCCTCGATGGACTCGCCCGCCGTATAGTCGAGCATCCAGATCCAGAGTTCTTCTAAATACAAAAAATGATGGACGGAAGCATTTTCCTGCGCTGAGTCGGCGACCTTTTTGTTTTCCAGTCCTCCTGCAATCAGCGCAAATTGATTGCTGCGCGTTTTGACATACAGTTCTTCATCCAGAAATTGCTGGCGGCGCCGCTCAGTGAATGGACGATTGTTCATCTTGTCTGGCTGCCGTCGTGATCGACGCGTAAGGAAGATGCGTTTACATGGAAAAATGCGGACATTGCCTGGGACTCCGTGTGATCAGGGAAACGTACTGGCAGTTGATGTAATGACTTGTTTGCAAGATTACATACTAGAAATAGTGATTCAACAAGCGCGATTCAATTGAATCTTGTGCCAGAAAGAAATATTCAAAATAGCTACCATGAGCGGCTCGATGGCGTGCCGCAGGTATTTTTCGGCCGTCATCGTCTTTTTACGTGAACCGGAGCAAGCATGAGCAAGATGAAATACGCGGCCGCAGCGGTCTTATGGGCCAGCCTGTCGCCCGCCATGGCGGCGTCGACCTCGGCCGCACCACCGTTCCTCGATGTGCTCGCCTATGAGTACGCCAATTGCGTCAAACCTGCCTACCATCAAGCCGACCTGCTGGTACAGGACGGGGCGGGGCGCTACCAGATCGACGTCAAGGGGGAGGCCTACACGGTCGAACTGCAGGAACGCATGGGTTTTTCGCTGCAGGCGGGCACAGGCGGTCCCGTGGCGGCTGTCGTCAAGCTGGACCGGCCGCCGCAGGGACAGTTCGCGGAGCAGGCGCGCTGGCGCGAGCGCTGGCTGCGCGACGTGGCCGAGCGCAGCGGCGTAGCGCTGGACGAGCGGGCGCTTGCGGGCGGCGCGCGCCTGCTGGCCGTCAACAAGGGCGAGATCAAGGGAAACTATGTGGGGCAGTCGCTGCTGATCGATCCGGCACGGCAGTTGTTCATCGATATCGCGTGGCCGAGCACGCTGGATATTTATCGCGGCCCCGATGCCCTGCGGCAGGTGCGGCAAGTGCAGGACGATGTCTGGAAACGCATGCTGTCCTGCCCGCCGGCCGCGTGAAGCCGGTCGCCTTCGCATATCCCTGCTGCGTGCACGTGCATACACAAATAATAATGATTCTCATTTATAATTCAGCGCTATGGGGATGCAATGGGCTGGCGCCATGGCGCCACGGGTAGTGAAGGAGGGCATGATGGGCAGTGTGTATGGCAACGAGGACGCGATCGCGCACGAGCATCGCGTACTGATGGGCGAATATGGGCGGGCGCAGGCGCGTTGCAGTGCGCAGCTGGCGGCGCAGGCGGCCCGCATCGCGCAGCTGGAGTCGGAATTGATGCGCGCGCGGGCGCAGGTGGTGATCCGCGATTCCAGGCTGGCGCTGGCGCGCGATGAACTGGCCGAACTGGCGGCCAGCGTGCCGGGCTTGCCGACGCGTGCCAGGCTGGCCCGCCGGGTCGAGTGGCTCAGCGAGCGCGTGCAGGACCTGATGCGCGAGCTGCTGCGCCTGCAGTGGCTGCCGGCGCCATCCTTGCAGGCCGACGTGCGCGAAAAAGCCGTGCTGTATGTGGGCAATTATTCAGGCCTGGCACCGGGCCAGCACGCGGCCGGCGCCAACGTGGCGCAGCTGGCCATCGAGCAGGCGGGCGGGCGCTTCCTGCACCATGCGGGCGGCGATGACGGCGCCGACGACGTGGCTGCGCTGGAAGCCGGTCTGGTGGCGGCCGACCTGGTGATTTGCCAGACGGGCTGCGTCAGCCACGATGCCTACTGGCGCGTGCATGACCATTGCAAGCGCACGGGCAAGCAGTGCGTGCTGGTGGACCAGCCGCAAGCCATGCATTTCGTGCGCAAGGAAGCGCTGGCCGATTTTTGATGCCGGATTAACGCCTGCTTAATCCGCATGGGGCAGAATGGCCATCCATTCGATGTCATAGCGAGCGCCCATGCTGTCCCTGCAAATCGGTCCCCTGGCCCTGCCCACGGGCCTGGTCCTGTTGTTCGTTTCCCTGTGCGTCGCCTACGGCGCGGCGTGGTGGCTGCGGAAGCACCGCCGGCTGCCGGACGCCGGCCCCCTCGTTTCCGACATGCTGATCGCCGGCCTGCTGGGGGCGCGCGTGGCGTTCGTGCTGCGCTGGCACGAACAGTATCTGGCCGCGCCCGCGTCCATCCTCAATATCCGCGACGGCGGCTTCCTGGCGCCGGCTGGCATCGCGGCCGCGCTGGCCATCGCCGCGTGGCGCTGCCGGCGTCCAGCCATGGCGCTCATGCGCCGGCCGCTGGCCATCAGCGTGGCCTGCGGTGCGCTGGCCTGGGGCGTGTTGAGCGCAGGGCTGGGGCTGGCGTACGACAAGCCGGCGGCCTTGCCGGCCGTGGCCCTGCATGCGCTCGACGGCACCTCCACCAGCCTGGCGGCGCTGGCCGGTGGCAAGCCCATGGTGGTCAACTTGTGGGCCAGCTGGTGCCCGCCATGCCGGCGCGAGATGCCCGTGCTGGCCGCCGCACAGCAGGCGCGCGCCGATATCGTCTTCGTGTACGCGAACCAGCGCGAGGATGCGGCGGCGGCCAGCGCTTTCCTGGACAGGAGCGGCGCGACCCTGCGCAATGTGGTGCTCGACGACGAGGCGGCGCTGGGCAAGGCGGCCGGTTCCTCGGCCCTGCCCACCACCCTGTTTTATGACGCGCAGGGGCGGCTGGCCGATACGCACCTGGGCGAATTGTCCGACGCTTCGCTGGCCAGCAAGCTGCAGAAGATCGCGCCCGTTCCCTGAGGCGGGTATGCTTTGTTGACGTAGCCGCGGCGTTCTCTGATAGTATACCCCCCTATAGTATTTATCGGAGTGAATTATGGGCCACACGGCACACAACAAGACCAGGCTGCTCAATCGCGTCAAGCGCATCAAGGGACAGGTGGAAGGCCTGGAGCGGGGACTGGAAGAGGGCCGCGACTGCGGCGAAGTGCTGCAGCTGATCGCCGCCGTGCGCGGCGCCGTCAATGGCCTGATGGCCGAAGTCATCGAAGAGCATTTGCGCGAGCACGTGGCCAGTCCCGATATCTCCGGCGAAGAGCGGGCCAGAGGCGCCGACGACATCGCGGGCATCCTGCGCACCTACCTCAAATAAGGAGAACGTCATGAAAACGCAATCCCTCAATGAAGACCTCTCCGCCTGGCAGCACGAACACGTCTTCGGCGCCGCCAGCGACAAGGCCGAGCGCCGCGCGCGCATCGTCATGTGGATCACCTTGGCCACCATGGTGCTGGAAATCGTCGCCGGCTGGTGGTACAACTCCATGGCCCTGCTGGCCGACGGCTGGCATATGAGTTCGCACGCGCTGGCCATCGGCCTGGCCGCGTTTGCGTATGCGGCGGCGCGCCGCTATGCGCGCGACCCCCGCTTTGCCTTCGGCACGTGGAAGATCGAGGTGCTGGCCGGCTATACGAGCGCCATCCTGCTGCTGGGCGTGGCCGTGCTGATGGTGGCCGCTTCCGTCGAGCGCCTGTTCTCGCCGCAGCCCATCCACTATCCGCAGGCGATGGCGGTGGCGGCCTTCGGCCTGGCGGTCAACCTCGTGTGCGCGCTGATCCTCGGCGGGCACCACGACCATGACCACCATCATGGCCACGACCATCATGACCACCATGACCACCATGGCCATGGCGAAGACCTGAACATGAAGGCCGCCTACATCCACGTGCTGGCCGACGCCGCCACGTCCGTGCTGGCCATCGTGGCGCTGGCCGGCGCGTGGGCTTACGGCTGGCAGTGGCTCGATCCCGTGATGGGTATCGCGGGCGCCGTGCTGGTGGCGCTGTGGGCGAAAAAGCTGATGCTGGACACGGGCAAGGTCTTGCTGGACCGCGAGATGGACCACCCCGTGGTGGATGAAATCCGCGAAGCGGTGGAAGTGGAAAGCGCCGGCGACACGCCGCGCATCGTCGACCTGCACGTGTGGCGAGTCGGCAAGCAGCTGTATTCCTGCGCCTTGTCCGTCGTCAGCCGCGACGCTGCATTGACGGCCGCCGAACTGCGCGCGCGCATCGGCATCCACGAGGAAATCGTCCACAGCACCATCGAGATTATTCGCCGGCCTTGATAATGATGGGGAAAAAAGCCCGTTGATGCAGGGCGTAGGCCGTATAATGTCGGCTTTTACAGCACGCGCTGTTCACCAGACAGAGAAGAAAATGAGCACATTACCACCATGCCCGCAATGCCAATCCGAATTCACGTACGAAGACGGCAGCCAGTTGATCTGCCCTGAATGCGCGCATGAATGGTCGGCCACGGCTGGCGAAGCCGTGGAAGAGGGCGCCCGTGTGTACCGCGATTCGGCCGGCAATATCCTGCAGGACGGCGACACGGTCAGCGTCATCAAGGACTTGAAATTGAAGGGCGGCGGCGGTGTCGTCAAGATGGGCACGAAGGTCAAGAACATCCGTTTGGTCGACAGCGACCACGACATCGACTGCAAGATCGACGGCTTCGGTTCCATGAGCTTGAAGACGGAATTCGTCAAGAAAGTGTAAGACTTTTCCTTGCCATTCGCGGCGCGCCTCGCATTGTTGCCGGCGCGCCGTTTTTTATTTCAGACCCCATGCAAATCGACCATCTCCGCCAGCGCCTGCGCGCCCTGGGCGCCAAGCCCCTGCACGAACAGCGCGTGCTGCGCGACTGGATACAGGGCCAGCCGCACGACCAGGGCCGGCGCCGCGCCGAAGACTTTTTGCCGCTGCCCGTGCGCGACGCCTTGCCTGCGCTCGACCTCGAACTGCAGGGCATGCTGAAACTGCTCAGCACCCATCCGGGTGCCGACGGTTCCGCGCGCCTGCTGGTGGGGCTGCACGACGGCCAGACGGTGGAAAGCGTGCTGCTGCCGCGCGACGGCCTGTGCGTGTCGAGCCAGGTGGGCTGCGCCGTCGGCTGCCAGTTCTGCATGACGGGCCGTGACGGCTTGATCCGGCAAGTGACCAGCGGCGAGATCGTCGCCCAGGTGGTGCTGGCGCGCACCTTGCGCCCGGTGAAAAAAGTCGTCTTCATGGGCATGGGCGAACCGGCGCATAACCTGAACAATGTGATGGAAGCGATCGAGCTGCTGGGCACGGAGGGCAATATCGGCCACAAGAACCTCGTGTTCTCCACCGTGGGCGACCCGCGCGCCTTCGAACGCCTGCCGCAGGGGCGGGTCAAGCCGGCGCTGGCCCTGTCGCTGCACACGACGAAGCCGGCGCTGCGCGAACAGCTGCTGCCGCGCGCACCCAGGCTCACACCGCGCGAGCTGGTGGACTTCGGCGAAGCGTATGCGCGCCTGACCGGCTATCCGGTGCAGTATCAGTGGACGCTGATGGAAGGCGTCAACGATGGCGACGACGAAATGGACGGCATCGTCGCGCTCTTGCAGGGCAAGTACGCGGTGCTCAACATGATCCCGTATAACACCATCGATGACTTGCCGTTCAGGCGTCCCAGCTGGGACAAGGCGCGCGCCATCGCCGCCGCCCTGCACGCGCGCGGCGTGCTGACCAAATTGCGCGATTCGGCCGGTCAGGACGTGGAGGGCGGCTGCGGGCAGTTAAGGGCGCGCGAAGCGAAAGGCAAGGTCATTGCCATTCGTGCCAGCGTGACGGCGTAGGTCGGATTAGCGGAGCGTAATCCGACATTCGCCCATACGCCAACAATGATGTCGGATTACGCGGTGCCCGCTAATCCGACCTACTCGGCTCACACCCCACCGAACAAATCATTTTCATTCAATATCGCAAACGCGATCTCGGGATGCGCGACCAGGCAGCGGCGCACGGCGGCGGGAATGGCGGCGCGCGTCTTGCGGCACAGGCCGGGCCGCTCCAGCAGGCGGATCTGGAAGCCGCGCACGGTGCGCACTTCGCCGCTGCCGGGCACGATCTGCAATTCCACGCCCAGGTTGCTCTTCAACAGCCGCTGCAGCTTCTGCAGTTGCGCATATGTGGCGATACCCTCGATGTGCGCCAGCAGGCGCTTTTCTTCCGTCAGGTTCAGGCGCAGGATGGACAGGTCCGCCTGCGGATCGTCGAGCAATCGCTCGCGCTCGCAGTCGCACAGCTGCGGCGGGCACTCCTTGCGGACTTCAAAATCGACGATGCGCATGCTGGTGTTCCAGTGACGTTCCAATGGCGATCCGGGATCAATCAAGTATCGTCCGCCGCCTGGCGCATGTCAATCAGCGCGGGCTGACGATCAGGCGCCAGCGGATGGCGCCTTGCTCGCTGCTGTGCTGGTGGTGGTTTTGCGGCGGCATGACGTGGCCTTCCGTCGAGACGATTTCATGCGCGCAGCCGTCGCAGCGGTAGATGCCCGAATACGGCACGGCTTCGCCGGGCGAGGTCAGTTCATCGAAACGCGGGTGCATGGAGCGCGCCACGTAGCTGGGGTTTTTGTAGTCGGCCATGGCTTCCTCGTGGAGTGGATAATGGCCCATTTTGGCACACAATCGTGCACGGCCTTGACCGCGTGTCTTGGCGCGCGCGCCGCCCTGTGTTGTAATGTTGATCATCCCGACGGAGTACGCAAGGCCATGAGAACCCGCATCAAGATCTGCTGCATCGCTTCCATCGACGAAGCGCAACTGGCCATTGCCGCCGGCGCCGACGCGCTGGGCCTGGTGGCCGCCATGCCGTCCGGCCCCGGCCCGATTCTCGACGTGCGCATCGCGCAGATCGCCGCCTGGACGCCGCCGCCCGTGGCCACCTTCCTGTTGACGTCCGAGACGACGGCGGCAGCCATCGCCGAACACGTGCGCGCCACGCAGCCTTCCACCGTGCAGATCGTCGGCCATATCGACCCCGGCGAAGTGGCGCAGCTGGCGCGCTTGCTGCCGCACGTGCGGCGCGTGCAGGTGATCCACGTGGAGGGACCGGAGGCGTTGGCGCTGATCCCCGCCTACGCGCCCCATGTCCACGCTTTTTTGCTCGATTCGGGACGCCCCGGCGCGGCTGTGCCGGAGCTGGGTGGCACGGGCCGCACGCATGACTGGTCCGTCAGTGCGCGCTTCGTGCGCGCCAGCCCCCGTCCCGTCTTCCTGGCCGGCGGCCTCGATGCGAATAACGTGATGGAGGCGCTGCGCCAGGTACGCCCCTACGGCATCGACCTGTGCTCGCGCGTGCGCACGGACGGCCAGCTCGATGTCATGAAGCTGGCCTTGCTGATGGCGGCCGTGCGCGACGTGGATGCGGCGCTGTATGCGGAAGGCTAATCCACGGTCGTTACTGCGTTCATCTCGCGCACGAACGCTTCCGTAAACGCGGCCACCATGCCGCTGGCTGCGCGCGGCGAGATCAGGCCCACGACGGAGTGCGATTCCTCGTCCGGCAGGGCGATAAAACGCACGCCGGGCGGCGCCACCAGGCGCATGCTGTCGGGGACGATGGCGATGCCCATATTGGCCTCGATCAGGTTCAGCTGCGACGTCTTGCGCGACAGGGCGCGCGCCGCCTTCGGGAAGAAGCCCTGTGCCAGGCACAGGCCCGCCACCAGGTAGCTGAGGCCACCCCGGTCCTTGTGCGGGATAGAGACGAACGCTTCGTCGCGCAGGGCGGCGATCGTCGTGCGCTCCAGCGCGGCCAGCGGCGACATCGCCGACACGGCCACCACCAGTTTTTCCGCAAACAGTTCGCGCACGACGATGTTGGCGTGCTTGCGCAGGGTGGGCAGGCGCACGAGGCCCAGGTCGGCGCGGCCTTCTTCGATATCAAACGCCTGGTTTTCCGACGAGCCTTTCGACACGTCGAGCGAAATGCCGGGGAATTGCGCCAGCAGCCGGTTCAGCACGGCGCCGATGGCGGGCGTGAGGGTGACGGAACTCGAATGCAGCAGGCGGATGATGCCTTGCGCGCCTTGTCCCACGTGGCGCGTCTGGCGCACGGTTTCGTCGATGTCGTCGAGGATGCGCCTGGCGCGTTCATAAAACAGCTGTCCCGCGGGCGTCAGCTCGATATGGCGCGCGTCGCGCGTGAGCAGCAGGGCTTGCACCTCGCCCTCGAGCTCCTTGATTTGCCGGCTCAGGGCCGACTGCGCGATGTACAGCTTTTCCGCCGCGCGCGAGTAGCTGCCCGCATCGACGACTTCGACAAAGTAGCGGAACTGTCTGATGGAAATCAATCGTATGCCTTTTCGAGATCGGAGACTGCCTGATTTGATATTGGCCTGGCCCCGGCGTTCGCGCTACAGTGGCCTGGTCTGCTGTCACTGCAAAGGAAAGACCATGCTGGAATTGATCGGGGTGCTGGGACTGCTCGTCAGTATTATCGTAAAACTGATTTTCGTCCAGATCGGCGGCGCGGCCGAGGACAAGGAGGACTAATATGCCAGCGTCGCCACATACGGTGCCGACAACGCCAGCGTTTTCAGGCGGCAGGCCGGTGCGGCCCCATCCCACTCCGCCAACTGCTTGCCCGCGCACTTGAGCGCCGCCTCGCGCGCCGTCCACGCCTGCGCCAGGCGCCGCGGGCGCTGGTCGGCAGGGCAGTCGGCCAGCTTAGCTGCCACTTGCGGCCCCAGATAGTCGCGCGCCAGATGGAACCAGTCGGCAATCTCCTGCACGCGCATCACGTCGATGCCGACGAGATCATGCAGGCCGATGGCGGCCAGCGACAGTCTCTCGTCATGGCTGAACGACAGGCCCGCCGCGCGTCCTGCCAGCAGCAAACGGGGAGGGGCGCCCGGCGTCGATTCCACTGAAATCGCCCCGATGTCCAGGTTTTGCCACTGCGCCGCCGCCTCGCGCACGGCCTGGCGCAGGCGCGCGCGCGCTTCGATACGTGACGGCGGCGGCACGATGCCGATCACCAGCACGCCGTCGCCCGCCCAAAGCACCGTAAAATCCATCAGCTGCAATCAGCTACGCAAAGGCGCGGCCGGGCAGCCCGCCCAGTTGCTGCCGGCGGGGATGTGCTCGCCCTTCATCACCAGGGTCAACGGTCCCAGGCGCGCATTGTCGCCCACCTTGGCGCTGTACAGCACGGAGCTGCGCGGCCCCATGTAGACGCGCTGGCCGATCTCCACGTGGTCGATCTTCATCACGCGGTCTTCAAATAGATGCGTTTGCGGGCAGGTCAGCGCATTCAATTCGCTGTAGTCGCCGATGTGCACGCAGTCGAATTCCGTGATGTCCGTCGTGTCCATGTAGACGCCGCGGCCGATCTTGCAGCCGAACAGGCGGAAGGCCAGCGGCAGCCACGGCGTGCCGCGCAGGTAGCGCATGAAGTTGGGCACGGCGATGCCTTCATACAGGTTGGTCACGCCTTCCGAAATCCACACGAACGGCGTCCACATGGGCGCCGCGTGTTTGCGGTAACGTCCCAGCAGCAGCCACTTGAACAGCACGACGACCAAAAAATTGCCGATGCCGTAGGCGATGCCGGCGATCGCCAGGTCGCTCACCACTTCGCCCCAGCGCCCGGCGCCCGCGATGGGCATCACGTCCAGCACCAGCGTATAGCCGACGGCGATCACCACGGCGTGCGGCGCGACGATGCGGAACGCTTCGATCAGGCTGCGGCCCAGGCGGCGCAGCAGCGACGGCTTGAACGTCAGGTGCTCGGCAAAGCCGCTGACCTGTTCGCGCGCGGGCAAATGCATGGGCGGGGAACCGAGCCAGGTATCGCCGCTGTGCATCTGCTCATTGCGCGGCGCGTGCGTGTGCACGCCGATCAGCACATGTTCGGGCAGCACGGTGCCGTCCGGGATATAGCTGCCGTTGCCGACGAAGCTGCGGTGCGAGACGACGGTGGGGCGCATGGTCATCCAGCCGCCGTCGATCTGCTCGTCGCCCAGCATGACGGCGTCGGCGATGAAGGTGTCGTCGCCCAGTGTCAGCATGTCGGGAACCACGCCCAGCGCCGTGGAAATCTCGGCGCCCTTGCCGACCTTGGCGCCCAGCAGGCGGTACCAGTACGGCGCGTACACGGTGGCGTAGATGCCGTGCAGGACGTTCAGGCTCGATTCCTGGATATGGCTGACCAGCCACTTGGCGCAATAGATATTGCTGTGCACGGGCGAGCTGCCCGGCTTCAGGCGCGGCAGCGCGCCCCAGCGGATGGCGGCCGACAGCAGGGCCGTGAGCACGATCAGCACGGCGCTGGCGGGAAAGGCCAGCAGGAAGTAGCGGGCCAGCTGGGTCGTCACGTCGCGCCCCTGCAGCCACGGCATCATTTCGCGCTCGTCGAACCAGTCGATCAGCACGAAGCTGGGGAAGACGGGCATGAAGAACAGCACGGCGATGAGGACCATGCCGAAGCAGAAGAACACGGTTTCGCCCGTCAGGCGCAGGCGCGAGACGGCGGGGCGCGGCGGCTGGCTGGCCCGGTCATAGGGGCCGATGTCGCGCGCGGGCGACCCCGTCCAGACGCGCCCGGCCGGCACCGAAGCGCCGTCGGCCAGTGCCGACTGGCCCTCGAGGTGACCGAAGGCGCCTACTTGCGTATTGCCTTCCAGGATAGCGTAAGAGCTGATGCAGGCATCGTCGCCGATGCTGATCTGCCCCAGCAGCAAACGGCCCCGTTCCACGCGGGCGTTTTCAAAGTTGACGGCATTGCCCACGCTGACGTTGTCGCCGATGGACAGCAAGTCGGGCGCGCGCAGGGTCATCGAGCCGATGACGACTTCCTTGCCCACTTTCGCGCCCAGCGCGCGCAGCCACCAGCTGTTCAGGGATGAGCCGCTGAGCAGATACGCGGGCGCCGATTCGACCAGGCGGTCGGCCAGCCACCAGCGGTAATAGGTGACGCCCCACAGCGGATAGCTGCCCGGTTTCAGGCGTCCGGCGATCAGCCACTTGCCGGCAATCGCGATGGCAAATTCGGCCAGGGTCGCGAGCAAGAACACGCCGATCGAGGCGGCGATGGCGCGCGGCACGGTGTCGCCCGTGTCGCCCGTGAAGAAGTGGTAGGTGAAGAAGGGCGCCATCCACTGTGCCATGCGCAGGGTGACGAGGCCCGGCACGGCCGCCGCCTGGGCCGCGCCGCAGATCCAGCGCTTCCAGGCCGATGGCGGCGTCCAATCCGCTTCCGGCGTGGCCAGCGCGGGCGCTTCGTTCAGCACGGCGGCGATCTTGCCGATCTGCCGGTTCTGGTAAATGTCGCGTACCGTCATGTGGGCGTAGGCCGGATCGGCGCGCAGGGCGGACGCCAGGCGGGCGGCCAGGAAGGAGTGGCCGCCGAGGTCGCTGAAGAAGTCCAGCTGGCGCAAGATGGCCTGGCCCGGGAACAGCTTGGCCAGGGCCGCGAACAGGGCCGCTTCGGCCGGCGTTTCCGGCACGTCCGAGATCCCCGCCTCGCCGGCCGGCGGGGCAGACAGGGGCATGGCTTTCAAGGCTTTTCTGTCGATTTTTCCCGAGGTCAGGCGCGGCATCAGCGGCAGCAATTCAAAGCGGCCCGGCACCATGTAGGGCGGCAGGTGCAGGTTCAGGGCCGCGCGCAGGGTTTTCGCCGCCAGGGCGTCGCCGGGCGCCTCGTCGCTGCCGACGATGTAGGCCACCAGCTGGTCGATGCCGTCATCCTTGCGCAACAGGACGGCCACCGTGCCCACGCCCGGCTGCTGCGCCAGCACGGTTTCGATCTCGCCCAGCTCCACGCGGAAGCCGCGTATCTTCACCTGGTCATCTGCGCGGCCCAGGCACAGCACCTGGCCGTCCGCATCGATGCGGGCCAGGTCGCCCGTGCGGTACAGGCGCGCGTCATCGTCGCTGCTCGCCCACGGGTTGGGCAGGAATTTTTCCACCGTCAGATCGGGCCGGCCCAGGTAGCCCTCGGCCAGGCCGGGGCCGATGATGCACAGTTCCCCCGTTTCGCCGCGCGCCAGCAATGTCAATGGGCGGTTTTCTCCGTGCTCGGCCACCTGCAGCACCAGCAAGCCGTAGTTGGGCAGCGGCGTGCCGATGGTGACGGGTTCGCCGGGGCGCAGCCGCGCCAGGCTGCACGAAACGGTCGCTTCCGTGGGACCATAGGTGTTGAACATGGCGCGGCCCGGGCGCGACCAGCGCTCGACCAGGGACTCGGGGCACATCTCGCCGCCCAGGTTGATCAGGCGCAGGCTCGGTACTTCCTCGGCGAAGAGGGCCAGCAGGGTAGGCACGGCATGGAGAACGGTGACGTGGTTGGCGACCAGCGCGCGCGGCAAGGCTTCCGGGTCGCCCGAGATCTCCTTGGGACCCAGCCACAGGGTGGCGCCCACCAGGTAGGCGATCCAGATTTCCTCGAACGACATGTCGAAGGCAACGGAAAAGCCCTGGTAGACGGTGTCGCTTTGCGTCACTTCCAGCACGGCGTTTTCGCTGCGCAGGAAGTGGCAGATGCTGCGCTGATTGATCAATATGCCCTTGGGCTTGCCCGTGGAGCCGGACGTGTAGATCACGTATGCCGGGTGTTCGGGCAAGACTGTGCCGCGCGCGGGCAGCAGTTCGCCCGGCGCGGCGGGGGCCAGCAGGCTTTCCGCCGTCCACACGGGACGCTGGACGCCAGCCTGCTCCAGGCGCGGCGCGAACTGCGCGCAGCTGATGACGCCAGCGCCATTGGCGTCGTCGAGGCACACCTGCAGGCGTTCGACGGGCGTGTCTTCATCGACGGGCAGCCAGGCGGCGCCCGCCTTGGCGATGGCCGCCTGCATCAGCAGCAGAGGGGCGCCGCGCGGCAGCCACAGGCCCACGATGTCGCCGGGCTTGACGCCGGCCGCCACCAGGCGCGACGCCGCCAGGCCCGCCTGCGCATCAAGTTCGGCATACGTGATGCGGCGCGCGCCGTCGATCAGGGCGATGTGCTGCGGGCAGCGGCGCGCCGTCGCTTCCAGCAGGTCGGCCAGCACTTCCTCGCGCAGCAGATCCGGTCGCGGCGGGCCGTACAGGATGTCGGCGTGGGTGGAAGGGATGCCTGGGCTGACTGCGGTGAAATCGTTCATGGATGACGCTTATCTGTAATGCGGTGTGAGGAATCTGACGGGCTGCGCATGGTGCGCGGCACAGTTGATACATTACAGCACGCAAGACATTTCAGCGTTGCAGAACGGGGAATTTTGCGGGACTTTCAATAATTATGTGGCTGCACGATCAACTGCCATGATTACGGAATGTAAAACGGGGAAACATGGCGCCGATTTGCGCCACAGTAGCCGCCGCCGGATAGCCGTACAGGGGGCGGCCGGACAGCGCCGCGTCCGCGCAGCCTTCGGCGCGGAACTGCTGCAGCACGTAGTTATCGACGCCTTTCGCGGCCAGGGCGGCGGCCAGGGACAGCAGCTGTGCGTCCGGCAGCAGGTCCGGGTGGGTGGTGGTGCGGCATTCGTAGGCGACGCCGCTGGCGAGGATGGCGTCCAGGCAGGCGCGCGCCGGGTCGCCGCTGCCGGCCACGCGGGTCACATGACGATAGTCGGCAAACGGCGCCTTGATGTCGAAGCCGACCCAGTCGACCAGGGGCAGCACTTCCTGCAGGCGCTGCGGATAGATGCAGGCCGTGTGCAGGCCGATGCCGAAACCCAGCGCCCTGACGTCCAGCATGGCGCGCGCCAGCGCCGGGTCCATGCATGCCTCGCCGCCGCTGAAGACGACGGCGTCGACGAGGCCCACGCGGCGCCGCAGCCAGGTCAGTACGTCCTGCCACGGCATGGCGCCTTCGGGCGTGCGCGCCTGCAAATGCGGATTGTGGCAATAGCCGCAACGCCAGGGGCAGCCCTGCACGAACACCACGGCAGCCAGCTTGCCCGGGTAGTCGGTGGCGGAAAAGGGCGTCAGGCCGCCCACTTTCAACTCAGCCATGGCAGGCCGGCTGGCCAACCCGGGCGCTCGCTTCCGTAAAATACTGGCGCTCGTGGAATTCGCCCTGCTTGCCGATGTTGAACGAGGCGACGGGGCGGTGATAGCCCATCACGCGCGTCCAGATTTCGCAGCGCTGGCGTTCGCTGTCGAGCAGGGTGATGGCGGGAGTGAAGTCGGGACGTGCATTCATGGCGTTTCCTCAAGTGATGGAGCAATGTGGGCCTGCTTGCGGGCGATCAGCTCCGCGTCGCAGGTGGGGCAGAATTCATGTTTCCCGGCCAGGTAGCCGTGGCGCGGGCAGATGGAAAACGTGGGCGTGACGGTGATGTAGGGCAGCGAGAAGCGGCTCAGGGCGCGTTTGACCAGCTCGCGGCAGGCGTTCGCGTCCGACAGCGCTTCCGTCATGTACAAATGCAGCACCGTGCCGCCCGTGTATTTGCGCTGCAGCGCGTCCTGCAATTCCAGCGCTTCGAACGGGTCGTCCGTGTGGCCGACGGGCAGCTGCGACGAGTTCGTGTAATACGGATTGTCGACGGTGCCGGCCTGCAGGATGGCGGGATAGCGCTTGCGGTCTTCGCGGGCGAAGCGGTACGTCGTGCCTTCGGCCGGCGTCGCTTCCAGGTTGTACATATGGCCCGTCTCTTCCTGGAAGGCCACCATGCGGGCGCGCACGTGGTCGAGCAGGCGGATCGCCAGCGCATGGCCCTCGGCGGACGTGATGTCCCAGGCGTCGCCGCTGAAATTGCGGATCATCTCGTTGATGCCGTTCACGCCCAGGGTGGAAAAGTGGTTGCGCAGGGTGCCCAGGTAGCGTTTCGTGTAGGGGAACAGGCCTTGCTGCATCAGTTCCTCGATGGTGCGGCGCTTGATTTCCAGGCTGGTCTTGCCCAGTTCCAGCAGGCGGTCCAGGTCCGCCATCAAGGCCGCTTCGTCGCCGCGCCACAGGTGGCCCAGGCGTGCGCAGTTGATCGTCACCACGCCCAGGGAGCCCGTCTGCTCGGCGGAACCGAACAGGCCATTGCCCCTTTTCAGCAGTTCGCGCAAGTCCAGCTGCAAGCGGCAGCACATGGAGCGGATCATGTTCGGCTTGAGTTCCGAATTGATGAAGTTCTGGAAGTAGGGCAGGCCGTAGCGGGCCGTCATTTCGAACAGGCGTTCCGCGTTTTCGCTATGCCAGTCGAAATCCTCGGTGATGTTATAGGTGGGGATGGGGAAGGTGAAGACCCTGCCCTTGGCGTCGCCCGCCATCATGATCTCGATGTAGGCGCGGTTGATCATGTCCATCTCCGCCTGCAGCTCGCCATAGCTGAAGTCCATTTCCCGGCCGGCGATGACGGGAATCTGCTCGCGCAGGTCGTCCGGGCAGACCCAGTCGAAAGTGAGGTTGGTGAACGGCGTCTGCGTGCCCCAGCGCGATGGCACGTTGAGGTTGAAGATCAGCTCCTGCATGTACTGGCGCACGTCTTCATAGCGCAGGCTGTCCTTGCGGATGTAGGGCGCCATATAGGTATCGAAGGAGCTGAACGCCTGCGCGCCGGCCCACTCGTTTTGCAGGGTGCCGAGAAAATTGACGATCTGGCCGATGGCGCTCGACATGTGCTTGGGCGGGCCCGATTCGATCTTGCCCGGCACGCCGTTCAAGCCTTCATGCAGCAGGGTGCGCAGCGACCAGCCGGCGCAATAGCCGGCCAGCATGTCGAGGTCGTGGATGTGCAGCGCCGCTTCGCGGTGCGCCGCGCCCACTTCCGGCGGATACACCTGGTCCAGCCAGTAGTTGGCGATGACCTTGCCCGATACATTGAGTATCAGGCCGCCCAGCGAGTAACCCTGGTTGGCGTTGGCGTTGACACGCCAGTCGCGCCGGTCCAGGTATTCATTGATGGATGCGGCGACATCGACCTGGCCGCGTGTGGGGGAAACTGCATTTGTCGTCATGAAACCTCCAATAAACACAACATGCGGTGTTTTTATGGAGATTAATCACTAAATATAGTGGCGTCAAAGGGCGCGTGCAGTTGCGTGACGAATCCTTGATGCAGGTGAAAAATCCACGTCAGCCGCTTTTGTTCCAGCGCGTTTCGCGCAGGATCAGCCAGCTCGCGCAAAAGAACGCGGCGCCGCAGGCGGCCACGCTGGCGACGGAGGCGGGCAGAACGTGCGTCCATATTTCCAGCGGCGTGTAGGTGCTCCAGCTGGCCACGCGCGCGTCGAAGGTGACGTAGTTCGCCAGCAGCCAGTAGACGGCCAGCAGGCCCGTGCAGATGGCGGCCTGACGCAGCAGCGGCATCTTGCGGCGCGCGAACACGGCCAGCAGGAACAGCAGCAGCACGCCCGGATACGCGCCCAGCACTTCCGGCGACAGCACGGAGAGGGTCCCTGCATCATAGCCATCGGGCGGGCCGGCCCACTGCACCTGCAGCGCGGTGAGGAACAGGGTGAGCAGGAAAATCAGCAGCGGTTTGCGGGTCATGGCGGGCAATCGGATAGGGAAAAAGTGGGGCATTTTACAGCCAGGTCAAGCAAGTTGAACGCGCGCCAGCCATGCATGCATTCCTTCACCTGTGTCAAGGACTGGGCGGTATGGGCGGGGCTATAGTCTGCACCCTGAGCCGATACAGGACTGTGAATATCATGATGCTTGAATCAACTACCGCCACCCGCGTGGCCGGACCGCTGGAACTGGTCTGCCCCGCCGGCAGCCTGCCCGCCTTGAAAGCGGCCGTCGACAATGGCGCCGACACCGTGTACCTGGGTTTTCGCGATGCCACCAATGCACGCAATTTCGCCGGCCTCAATTTCGACGAAAAGGCCATCGCCGAGGGCGTGCGCTACGCCCACCAATATGGACGCAAGGTGCTGCTGGCGCTGAATACCTATCCGCAGCCGCACAACTGGGCCGTGTGGCGCAGCGCCATCGACCGCGCCGCGCAAGCCGGCATCGACGCCATGATCGTGGCCGATCCGGGCTTGATGGCGTATGCAAGCGAGCATCACCCGCAGCTGCGCCTGCACCTGTCCGTGCAAGGCTCGGCCACCAACTACGAAGCGATCAATTTTTACCAGGAACACTTCGGCATCGCCCGCGCCGTGCTGCCGCGCGTGCTGTCGATGGCGCAGGTCGAGCAACTGATCAGCAAGACGGACGTCGAGATCGAGGTCTTCGGCTTTGGCAGCCTGTGCGTGATGGTCGAAGGGCGCTGCGCGCTGTCGTCGTATGCGACGGGCGAGGCGCCGAACACGCACGGCGTGTGCTCGCCGGCGAAATCCGTGCGCTGGCTGGAAACGCCGAACGGCCTCGAATCGCGCCTGAACGGCGTGCTGATCGACCGCTACGCACCGGGCGAAAACGCCAGCTATCCGACCCTGTGCAAGGGGCGTTTCGAAGTCAACGACGAAGAGTATTACGCCATCGAGGAGCCGGCCAGCCTGAACACGCTGGCGCTGCTGCCGCAGCTGATCGCCATGGGCGTGCGCGCCGTGAAGATCGAAGGGCGCCAGCGCAGCCCTGCGTATGTGGCGCAGGTGACGCGCGTGTGGCGCGAAGCGATCGACGCCTGCCGCGAAGGCAATACGCGCTACGCCGTCAAGCCGGGCTGGATGGCGGCCATGGACAAGCTGGCTGAAGGCCAGCAGCACACGCTTGGCGCCTATCACCGCTCCTGGAAATAGCAAAACCTGCTGCGCGTCCCGGGGCGCGGCCTGCGATGCTCACCGTGCTGGAGCACGGTTGCGCTTCTCGGCCCCGCCGCGAGCCGCTCGCTACGGTTTTGTCACTTAAAAAAATATTGGAAAAGGCATGCTAAAACTCTCTTTGGGTCCCTTGCTGTACTACTGGCCGCGCGCCACCGTCTTCGAGTTTTACCAGCAGATCGCCGGCACCGCCGTCGATATCGTGTACCTGGGCGAAACCGTCTGTTCGCGCCGGCATGAGCTGCGCCTGGCCGACTGGCTCGATATCGCCGACATGCTGGCCGCCGCCGGCAAGGAAGTGGTGCTGTCGACGCAGGCGCTGATCGAGGCGGGCGCCGAACTGGCCACCCTGCGCCGCATCACGGGCAATGGCCGCTACGGCGTCGAGGCCAACGACATGGGCGCCGTGCATTGCATGGAAAAGGGCGCATCCTTCGTCGCCGGCCCCCATTTGAACCTGTTCAATGGCCCCAGCCTGCAACTGATGGCGCGCCTCGGTGCGCGGCGCTGGGTGATGCCGCTGGAAATGGGACAGACGGCGCTGGCCGAGATGCAGCGCCAGAAACCGGAAGGGCTGGAGACGGAAGTGTTTGCCTACGGACGCATGCCGCTGGCGTTTTCCGCGCGCTGCTTCACGGCGCGCAACCGCAACCTGCCGAAGGACGACTGCGGCTACAGCTGCCTGGAAGAGCCGGACGGGCTGCTGCTGCGCACGCGCGACGAAGTGCCCTTCCTCGTACTCAATGGCACGCAGACGCAGTCGGCGCTCGTCTACAACCTGGTGCGCGAACTCGACGCCATGCGCGACATGGGCGTGTCGGTGGCGCGCATCAGTCCGCAAGCCATGCATACGGAACAGGTGATCGCCATCTTCGACCGCGCCCGCCGGGGGCAGGTCAGCGGCATCGGCGCCCAGGCCCAGCTGGCGGCCTGCCAGCCGGCCGGCGCCTGCGACGGCTATTGGCACGGCCAGCCCGGCATGGAACAGCACGCCGCCCATTGAACGCATCGAAAGGAAGAATATGCAAGATCAACTGGAAAGATTGCCGGTCCCGGTCCCGGCCAAGCCTGCCATGAGCAAGCCCGCCGTGTCGTACCGGCTGCCCGAACCGCTGGCCGAATTGCTGTCCAAGCTGCCGCCGTATCCCGCCTCCTGGCTGTTCGTGCAAGGCTTGAACCGCTTGCTGGCGCCGCAATTGCCCGACGACGTGCGCTGCAGCCTGGAGGGGCGCAGCCTGCGCTTGCGCTTGCTGGACGCCGGTATCGCCTTCGATTTTGAGTGGCAGGGCACGGTGTTCGTGGCCGAACGCTATGTCGACGTGCCGGACCTGTGCATCGCCGCCAGCGTGCATGACTTGATGCTGCTGGCGCGGCGCCAGGAAGATCCGGACACCTTGTTCTTCAGCCGCCGTTTGAGCCTGGAAGGCGATACGGAGCTGGGCTTGCTGTTCAAGAATACGCTCGATGCCATCGAATTGCCGCCGTTCGACCTGCAGTCGCTGGGACCGCGTCGCGTGCTGGCGCATTTGCGCGACCGGGGCGCGCGGGGAGGCTGAGCGGAAAAGGGGAGGCGGGCGCTCAGTGGCGGCAGTGGCCGCAGGCGCCGCTGCACGATGGCAATTGTTCTTCATCGGACGCCTCGCCCATGAAGCCGGCGTCGTTGACGGCGGTCAGCAAACGTTCCTGCGTGGCCAGGCGTTCGTCGAATTGCACCGTGGCGCCGTGGCGCGCCAGCGAGACGCAGACGGTGGCCACGCCTGTGACGGCCTCAAGTGCGCCCGTCAATCTGTCGGCGCAGCCTTCGTGATCCATTCCAATAATATTCAAGCGCGCTGTCTGCATGTGGTCCTCTTGTTTTTCAGATAAAAAAACAGCGTAGGCGAGGGGCGCGCATGCCGTCCAGAGCAGCACGCAAGATTTATTTTCTATTTGCGGTTTTATTGATCTGGATTAATTTGCACCGCTCCACTCCCGCCTGAATTGCTGTTGTTTTGTACACAGTTTCCATAATCCAGTCGACAAGCGTGCCCCGCTGCGCGATACTGTCATTCTGATAAGAACGCTGATGAAAGCGCTGGAAAGGAGGGGCCATGCAGCGCCGCCCCCTGCTCAAGCTTGCCGCCCTGTGGCCGTTGGGCGCTGTCGCCGCCGGCACGTCGTCGCCGCTGCAGCTCGTGTATCCGCGCCACCAGGCGCTCGATGATCCGCAGCAAGGTTATGTGACGGCCTTGCTGCAAATGGCGCTGTCGCGGTCGGGCCAGGCATATGCCTTGCGCCGCTCCGCACTGCGCATGGTGCAGACGCGCGCCATGCAGGAAATCGCCATGGCGTCAGGCAGCGTCGATGTCGTCTGGGCCATGACGAGCCGGGCGCGCGAAACGCAATTGCTGCCGGTGCGCATACCGATCGACCGCGGCCTGATCGGCTGGCGCGTGGCCCTGATCCATGCCCGCCAGACGCAGCTGCTGCGCGGCGTGCGCAGCGTCGCCGCCCTGGCGCGGCTGTCTGCCGGCCAGATGCGCGACTGGCCCGACTGCGCCATCCTGCAGGCGAACGGCTTGCGCCTCGATACCTCGAGCACCTACGAAGGCCTGTTCCAGCAGCTGGCGGCGGGGCGCATCGACTACTTTCCCCGCTCCGTGATCGAGGCCCAAAGCGAGCTGGCCAGCCACGCGCAATTGCCGCTGGCGCTAGACACCCACCTGGTCATCCGCTACCCGGCCGCACTGTATTTTTTTGTCGGCAAGCACAGGCCGGAACTGGCGCGCCACATTGAACTGGGACTGGAAACCATGCTGGCCGATGGCAGCTTTGCGTAGCTGTTCCAGCGCCATTTCGGCCGTCTCGCGCAGGGCCTGAATCTGTCCCGGCGTTACGTGCTGGAGCTCGTCAATCCTGACCTGCCGGAGGAGACGCCGCTGGCGCGCAAGGCACTTTGGTATCGTCAAAATCATTACTAATGGTTTAGTTGAGCTATGTCAAACGACTGCTTCAATCGTGCGCAGGATGTTTGAGGAAACGCAAAGCGAGTTCAACAGAACACCTGTTGACACTTATAAAATTTTCGCCGAACATCATTCCATCTTGCAACACTTTGCAATACTTTCCCAGCGATAGCCGCCATGGCGGCTGTCGTGCGGACCCGTGCGCCCGTTCAACGGCAAGCCGCCGCCAGCCACCGAACGCTGTGCTCCCTTGTAACCATCCGTTATCTTTTCGAAGGTTTGCCCATGCTCGATTCGATCGCGTCGGTATTGCACCAGGTGCCGGAATTGGCCCTGTTCCTGGCGCTGGCGCTGGGCTACGCGGTAGGGCAGATACGCTTCGGCCCGATCCAGCTCGGCGGCGTGTGCGGCACCCTGATCGCCGCGCTGCTGATCGGCCAGCTGGGCATTACCCTGGACGCCAGCGTGAAAAACGTTTTCTTCATGCTGTTTATCTTTGCCCTCGGCTACGCGGGCGGTCCCCAGTTCTTTGCCAACCTGAATGCCAAGGGTTTGCGCTTGGGCATACTGTGCCTGATCGAAGTGGTGGTGGTGCTGGCGCTGGTGCTGCTGGCCACGCGTTTCCTGGGCCTGGACCAGGGCACGGCGGCCGGCATGATGGCGGGCGCGGCGACGGAATCGGCCGTCGTCGGCACGGCCACGGACGCGATCTCGAAGCTGGCGCTGCCGGCGGCCCGCATCGCCGAGCTGCAAGCCAATGTGGTCACCGCGTATTCCATCACGTATATCTTTGGCCTGATCGCCATCGTCATCGTCACCAGCCAGATTTTTCCGCTGTTGTTGCGCGTCAATCTGCGCGAGGAAGCGGACAAATTATGGGAAAAAATGGGCGGCGCGCAGGCGGGCGCCGACGATTTGCAGGCGACGCCGGAAATGGTCGGCCGCGCTTACCGCATGAGCCGGGGAGCGGGACGCCGCCTCGATGCCTTGCAGCATATTTTTGCGGGCCGCGCCAGCATCACGCGCGTGCGCCGGCATGGCAAGGTCTTGCCGTTGGAGCCGGCACTGCGCCTGCGCAATAACGACGAAGTGCTGGTGATCGGCCACCGTCCCGCACTGGTGGCGGCCGAAGCCATCCTGGGCGAGGAATTTGCCGACACGACGGGCTTGAACATGGCCGTCTCCGCCGTCGAAGTGGTGCTGCAGCAAGCCGCGCTGGTCGGCCAGCCCTTGCGCCAGCTGGCCTTGCCCACCGGCGTGCATGTGGCGGCCGTCATCCGCGGCGAGCACAGCATGCCGCCCTTGCCCGACCTGGCCCTGCAGCGCGACGACGTGCTGCGCCTGTACGGCACGACGGAAGGACGCGAACTGAACACGGCGCTGGCCGCCATCGGCAAGCGCGTGCCCACGGGCGACCGCAGCAATATCGTCTACGCCAGCATCGGCATCGTGCTCGGTGTGTATATCGGCGGCTTTACCGCCAGGCTGGGCGGCATTCCGTTTTCGCTGGGCACGGGCGGCGGGGCCTTGCTGACGGGGCTCGTATTCGGCTGGTACCAGGCGCGAAAACCTGGCATGCCGGGCATCCACCCCAGCGCGCTCGACATGATGAAGGATATCGGCCTGGCCACCTTCATTGCCTGCGTGGGCCTGGCGTCGGGACCGCAGGCAATCGAGCTGGTGCGCCAGTACGGCTTGTCGCTGCCGCTGATGGGCGTCTTGATCGCCGTCATCCCCGCCTCGCTGTCGTTGCTGGTGGGCCACTTTTTCCTCAAGCTGGAAGCGCCTGTGCTCTTGGGCGCCATCGCCGGCCAGCAGTGCAGCACGCCAGCCTTGTCGGCCGTGCAGAACGCGGCCGGCAATTCCACGCCCTTGCTGGGCTACACGATTACCTATGCCATCTCGAACGTGGTGCTGCCTCTGCTGGGGCCGCTCATCGTGGCCCTGGCCGGGTCCGTTCATGCATGAGCAGCTTGCAAGAGCACAGGCAGTAAAGAATTCCTTCAACACGAAAGGCGGTCCGCATGGAATGGTTGCATGAGTTATTCAAGAAGTCGCCCGAAATTGCCTTGTTTCTCTCCCTGGCAGTGGGCTACTACATCGGCAAGATCAAGTTCGGCTCGTTTCAGCTGGGCGGGGTCGCCGGTTCACTGCTGGTGGCGGTCCTCGTCAGCCAGGTAGGCGTGGCCATCGATCCCGGCGTCAAGTCGGTGCTGTTTGCCCTGTTCATTTACGCGGTCGGTTATGAAAGCGGACCGCAATTCTTCAATTCGCTGGGGCGTCAGTCCGTGCGCGAAATCATCCTGGCCGTCGTGCTGGCCGTGACGGCGCTGCTGACGGTGGTCATCATGGCCAAGGTGTTCGGCCTGGACAAGGGCCTGGCGGCCGGCGTGGCGGCGGGCGGCTTGACGCAGTCGGCCATCATCGGCACGGCGGGCGACGCGATCACCAAGCTGGGCCTGGCGGCCGACGAGGTGGCGCGCCTGCAGGGCAACGTGGCTGTCGGCTATGCCGTGACCTATGTGTTCGGCTCGTTTGGCGCCATCATCGTCTGCGTCAATATCTTGCCGAAACTCATGGGTCGCACCATCCGCGAAGATGCGATCAAGGCGGAAACGGCGCTGCAGGCGGGCGTGCAGGTGCTGGGACCTGGCCAGACGCCGGCCGCGCCCGACTTGATCGGCCGCATCTACGACGTGGGTCCCGGTGCCGGCCGCACCGTGGAAGAGATCGAAAGCGCTCATCCGAACACGGCCATCACCATCGAGCGCGTGAAACGCAATGGCCAGATCATCGACGTCAGCCCGGACCTGGTGCTGGCCGCCGACGATATCGTGCTGCTGGTGGGCCGCCGCGAAGCCATGCTCAGCGTGTCTTCCCAGCTGGGCAAGGAATTGCTGGCCGTCGAAGGCATGGAACTGGTGATGCAGCGCCGCGACATGGTGCTGACCAACAAGGCTTACCACAACAAGACGGTGGGTGAAATCCGCAGCGCGACGGCGCCGGGCGTGCGTCACGGCATCTTTGTCGTGCAGCTGAGCCGCATGGGCAAGATCCTGCCCATGCAGCCGGAAACCGTCGTGCAGACGGGCGACGTGGTGACCATCTATGGCGCCGAGCAGGACGTCAAGCGCGTGGCGGCCGAAGTGGGCTACATGATCGTGCCGAGCGCCAAGACGGATTTCGTCTACATGGGCGCCGGCCTCGTCGTCGGCCTGCTGGTGGGCTTGCTGGTGGCGCGCATCGGTTCGATTCCGCTGACACTGGGCAGCGGCGGCGGCGTGCTGCTGTCGGGTCTCGTGTTCGGCTGGTTCCGCGCCAAGCGCCAGACCTTCGGCTACATGCCCAGCGGCGCCGTGCAAATCCTCAAGGATCTGGGCCTGGCCGGCTTCGTTGCCGTCGTCGGCCTCACGTCCGGCCTGCAAGCCGTGCAAACCGTGCGCGAACACGGCCTGACCCTGTTCGGCGTGGGCGTCGTGGTGACCATCCTGCCGATGATACTGACCATGCTGATCGGCCGTTACGTCTTGCGCTATGACAACGTGGCCGTGTTTGCGGGCGCCTTGTCCGGCTCGCGCAGCGCCAATCCCGCGTTCGGCGAAGTGCTGAACGCGGCACAAAACTCGATTCCCACCGTACCGTTTGCCATCACATATGCCCTGGCCAACGTTTTCCTGACCTTGCTGGGGCCGCTGATTGTGGCCTTCGTCTGAGTCTGCATGTATGTGCAAGCACCTTTGCAAGAACCCTCAAAATTATCAGTCTGATAAGGAGTAGCAAAAATGGATTTCAGTAACCCAAGCAAACTCGCCCTGTTGAGCCCCTTCGAATTGAAGGATGCGCTGATCCAGACGGCCAAGCAAAGCAACCGCCTGATGCTCAATGCGGGCCGCGGCAACCCGAATTTCCTGGCGACCACGCCACGCCACGGCTTCTTCCAGTTCGGCCAGTTCGCCATGACGGAAGCGGAGCGCTCGTATGTGTACATGGACGACGTGGGCGGCTTTCCCACGCGCGAGGGCATCGAGGCGCGCTTTGAAATCTTCGTGCGCAAGCACGAAGGCAACCCGGGCGCGCATTTCATCGAGGCGGCCGTGTCGTACGTGCGCGACCAGCTGGGCCTGAGCGCGGGCGACTTCATCTATGAGATGTGCGAAGCCATCCTCGGCTGCAACTATCCCGTGCCGGACCGCATGCTGCGCCTGTCCGAGAAAATCGTCGGCCAGTATATCCACCGCGAAATGATCGGCGACCATCCATTCGTCGGCAACTTCGACATGTACGCGGTCGAAGGCGGCACGGCGGCCATGACGTATCTGTTCGCCAGCCTGAAATCGAACCACATCATCCAGGAAGGCGACACGATCGCCCTGGGCATGCCGATCTTCACGCCCTACATCGAGATTCCGCAGCTGAACGATTACAAGCTGAACACCGTGCACATCGATGCGCCGCAATCGAACAACTGGCAATTCACCAAGAAGGAGCTGGACAAGCTGCTCGACCCGAAAGTGAAGGCTTTCTTCCTCGTCAACCCCAGCAATCCGCCATCCGTCAAGATCGACGACGAGACCCTGGAATACATCGCCAAGATCATCAAGAAGCGCCCGGACCTGATCATTTTGACCGATGACGTGTACGGCACGTTCGCCGACAATTTCGTCTCGCTGTTCGCCATCTGCCCGTTCAACACCATCCTCGTATATTCGTTCTCGAAATACTTCGGCGCGACGGGCTGGCGCATGGGTGTGGTGGCCACGCATGAAAACAATGTGCTCGACGACAAGATTGCGAAGTTGCCTGAAACCATCAAGAAGCAGCTCGATGCGCGCTATCACTCCATCACGACGGAACCGCGCCAGCTGAAATTCATCGACCGCCTGGTGGCCGACAGCCGCACGGTGGCGCTGAACCACACGGCCGGCCTGTCCACGCCCGTGCAGGCGCAGATGACCCTGTTCTCCTTGTTCTCGCTGATGGATGAAGAGCAAAAGTACAAGCAGTCGATGAAACGCATCGTGCTGCGCCGCAAGGAAGCGCTGTACCGCGAACTGGGCTTGCCGATGGTGCACGACGCCAATTCCGTGCGCTACTACCATCTGCTGGACATGGAATCCTTGGCCGCGCAGATGCATGGCGTGGAGTTTTCGCAGTGGCTGCTGAAAAAACTCAAGCCGAACGAAGCGCTGTTCCGCCTGGCCGAGGAAACGGGCGTCATCCTGCTGCCGGGCCGCGGCTTCGGCACCACGCATCCGTCCGGCCGCGTCTCGCTGGCCAACCTGAACGAATACGACTACGCGAATATCGGCCGCGCCATCCGCAGCATGGCGTCCGAGTTCTTTGCCGTGTTTGAAAAGGAAAAGGAAAAGGGCGGCAAGAAGACGAAGAAGTAAGCCGCTCGCCGTGTAGTCTGACAAAAACGGGCGCCCCGCATGAGGCGCCCGTTTTTGTCTGTCAGCTTGCGTAACCAATAGTGCAGGCTGGAATGGACATCCGTGGATATAATTGCTATTGTGAAAGTATAAACATGGCAACCCCGTGCTTTCCCCTCATTCATTGACTGGACGCTACATGGGCAGATTGCAAGGACATTTATCATTATTGCTGGCGAGCGCGCTGGGCGCGGCCATGCCGGCCCTGGCGGAACCTCTGACATTCAGCGAAGCGCTGCAGCAAGCGGCAGCCGCTTCGGGCGCCGTGCAGGGCGCCGCGCTCGACGTGCGCGCAAAAACCCTCAAGGCAGAGGCGCTGTCGAATATCGACGGCCCTTCCGTGGACTTGACGGCGTTTCGTGGCCGCCTGTCGACGGACTTGAACATCGATACGAGCGGCTTGTCCGGCGTGGTGGGCGGCATCGAGTCCGTGCTGCCATCGATTCCCGGCTTGCCCAAGCCACAGATTCCCAATTCCCTGAGCCGCGAAGTGGTGACGGACCTGACCTCGTTCGGCTTGCTGGGCATGTGGCCCATCTACACGGGCGGGCGCCTGGACGCCGTCAAGGGCCTCGCTTCGAGCCTGACCCTGGCCGCGCAGGCGGAGCGTACGGAAGCGGAAGAACAGCTGGCGACCCTGGTGGCGCAGCGCTATTTTCAATTATTGCTGGCGAAGCGGGTGGTGGCCGTGCGGGCCGAAGTGACGGCCGGCGTGACGCAGCACCAGCGCGACGCGGCCAAGCTGGAAAAGGGCGGCCTGATTTCGCGCGCGGAACGCCTGCGTGCCGACGTGGCCCTGGACAGCGCCCGCAGCGACGAGGCGCAGGCGCGCAGCGATGAGGAAATCGCCCAGGTGGCGCTCGACCGTTTGCTCGCCGTCAACACGCAAGTGCGGCCCAGCACGCCCCTGTTCGTCAACAGCCTGCCGGTGGGTACCTTGCAATCGTTCATCAGCACGGGCATGCGCGAAAATGCGAACTGGAAAAAGATCGACAGCAAGCGCGTGCAAGCCGAGCAAGCCTTGAAGCTGCACGGCAAGGAATATGCGCCCACCGTCTTTGCCATCGGTAACTACAACTTGAATCGCGGCAACGAAAAACTCGTGCGGTCGAACTGGGCCATCGGCCTCGTCGTGGCCGTGCCGCTCGTGCACCGCATCAACACGGGCAAGATGATCGCCGCCGCCAAGCTGGACCAGGAACGCGTGGAAGTGGTGGCGCGCCAGGCCGAGCGCGACATTCCCACCCTGATCGAAAAGAATTGGCGCGCGCTGGAAAACGCCCGCATCCAGTACCTGTCCACGGCGTCGTCGGTGGAGCTGGCGCGCGAAAATATCCGTTTGCAAACGGTCGCCTTCCAGCAAGGACAAGTGACGTCGCTGGAAGTGGTCGACGCGCGCCTGAACCTGGCCAAGGTCGAGACCCAGCGCGCGCAGACTGCCTATAACTATGTGATGGGCCTGGCGCAATTGCTGGAAGCGACGGGCGAGACGCAGCGCCTGGGCAGCCTGGCCGCCGCGGCCGATATCCAATTACCTGTGGACAAATAATAATGAGCACCTCCAAAAAACCATTGGCCATAGTCGCCGCCATCCTCGTCCTCGGCTTCGTGGGCTGGGGCTTGTACCAGGCGTTCCAGCCGCAGCGCCTGCCTTTGCAGGGACAGATGGATGCGCAGGAAGTCAATGTCTCGTCGAAAGTGCCGGGCAGGGTGGGCGAGCTGTACGTTAAGCTTGGCCAGACGGTGCCGAAAGGGGAATTGCTGTTCCAGCTGACGAGTCCGGAAGTGGACGCGAAGATCGCGCAAGCGACGGCCGCCACGCAGGCAGCCGATGCCGTGGCGCAAAAGGCGCAAGCGGGTGCGCGTCCGGAAGAAATCGCCGCCGCGAAAGCCAACTGGGAGCGGGCGCAAACGGGCGCCACCATCGCCAAGACCACGTACACCCGCGTCAACAATATGTACGAGCAAGGCGTGATCGCGCAGCAGAAACGCGACGAGGCGCAAGCGCAATGGCGCGCCGCCGACCAGCTGGCGCAAGCGGCCCGCGCGCAATATGACATGGCGCAAAAGGGCGCCCGTCCGGAAGACAAGACGGCCGCCGCCGCCCAGGCGCGCCAGGTGGGCGCCGTGCTGACGGAAGCGCAGGTCGCCCTGGCGGAAACGAAGATCGCCGCGCCCGTGGCCGGGCAGGTCAGCAAGATCCAGATACAGCCCGGTGAACTGGCGCCGCAAGGCTTCCCCGTGATCACGCTGGTGAACCTCGATGACGCGTGGGCCGTGCTGCAGGTGCGCGAAGATGAAATGGCCGCGTTTGCCATGGGCAGCACGCATACGGCCAATGTGCCGGCCTTGAAGCAGCAAGTGAGCTTCAAGGTCAGTTCCGTGGCCGTGCTGCCCGATTTCGCCACGTGGCGCGCGGCGCGCCCGGGCGGCACGGACTTGCGCACGTTTGAAATCCGGCTGCGCCCCGCCATCAAGGTCGAGGGCTTGCGTCCGGGCATGTCGGTCGTGTTTCCACCGCTCTGATACGCGATGAACGAAGCGGATAAGGGGCCGGTTTCTGCGCTGGCGCGCGAGTGGGCGCGGCTGCGCGGCGATTTCTGGGACTTCGGCATGCTCAGCTGGATTCCCGTCGTGTTGTGCGGCATGCTGTGGCTGGTGTTTTCCGCCGGCATCGCGCGCGACTTGCCCATCGTCGTCATCGATAACGACAACTCGACCTTGTCGCGCCAGCTCACGCGCTGGCTCGACGCTTCGCCCGGCATCGCGGTGGCGGCGAAAGTGGCGTCCAGCGACGAAGCCCAGCATCGCTTGCGCGAGCGTACGGCGTTCGGCTACCTGCTGATCCCGAACGATTTCGAACAGAAACTGCTGGGCGGCAGGCAAGCCACCGTGCAATGGCTGTACAACGCGCAGTTTTCCTCGCATGCGGGCGCCTTGCTGCGCGACGTGCGCACGGTCAGCACGACCTTGTCGGCCGGCATCGAGATGACGGCGCGCGCAAAAAAGGGCATGTCGGGCGTGCAGGCGGCGGCCCAGTTCGAACCGATCCGCACGACACTGAACAGTTTATATAACGAGAACATCAGCTATGAAGCATTTTTAACGTTGGCCCTGATGCCGGCCATGCTGCAGATCTTCATCGTCGTTGCCGTCGTCACGTCCATCGGACGCGAGTTGCGCGACGGCACGGTGCCGCAATGGCTGGCCTCGGCCAAGGGCAGCTGGCTGCGTGCCGTCGGCGCCAAGCTGCTGTTTCCCGTGATCGCCTACTGCGCGCTGGCGCTGCTGTATCTGCTGTTCTTCAGCCTGGCGCGTGGCTGGGCCGTGGCGGGCAGCTTGCCGGCCTTGCTGCTGAGCATGCTGCTGCTGGTGCTCGCGTATTGCGGCATGGCCACCTTGCTGATCGGCGCCACCCTGTCCCTGCGCCTGGCCCTGTCGGGCGCGGCATTTATTACCGCACCGGCCTTCGCGTTCGCAGGCCAGGCCTTTCCCCTGATGGCCATGCCGGCACCGGCGCGCGCCTGGGCGGAAGCCTTGCCGCTCACGCATTATCTGCAATTGCAAACGAAATACTGGCTGGCCGGCGCACCGTGGCGCTATGGCGTGCAGGAAATGCTGATCTTGGCCGGCTTTGCCATCGGCTGCGGCGCCGTGGGCGTATTCCTGCTGGCGCGCCGCGCGAATATGCCTGCGGCCTGGGGGCGCGCATGATCTGGCCGGCTTTTATCGCCACCTGGCGCGCCATGCTGACGGACAAGGGGGCGCTGACCTTGCTGTTTATCGGCGGCATCATCTATTCCTTCTTTTATCCGCTGCCATACTCGACGGAAATCGTCCAGCGCGTGCCCGTGGCCGTCGTCGACCAGGACCGCAGCGCCATGTCGCGCCAGCTCACGCGCTTCGCCATGGCTCACCCCTCGCTGCAAGTCGTGGCCGTCACGCCGGACTTGTCCGTCGCGCAGGATTTGCTGTGGCGCGACAAGGTCATGGGCGTGCTGATCCTTCCCGACGGTTTGCAGACGGACGTGCTGGCCGGCCGCGCCGCCCATGCGCAGGTGGCGGGCAATGGCCTGTACTTGATGCTCAACAAGGTGGCCTTGAACGGCCTGGCCGAAGTGGTGGGCACGGTGTCGGCCGGTATCGAACTCAAACGCCTGGGGGCGGGCACGCCATCGACCGTGCAGGCTAACCAGCAACGCTCGCCCATCGCGTTTGACGCCGTGCCCCTGTTTAACGTCAAGGAAGGCTATGGCGCGTATGTCGTGCCAGGCGTGGCGACCTTGATCGTGCAGCAGACCTTGCTGATCGGCATGACCATGCTGTTCGGCACTTGGTACCAGCGCAAGACCTTCCCCGTGGCCGGCCGGCGCACGGCGGGTGGGTATATGGGCATGCTGCTGGCGTTTGCCTGCGTGGCCTTCCTCAACTGCTGCTATTTCTTTGGCTTTGTCTTCTGGTTCCAGGATTACCCGCGTGGCGGCAACTTCGGCGGCATGCTCTTGCTGCTGGTGCTGTTTTCGCTGGCGGAGGCGGCGTTCGGCATGCTGCTGGGCATGCTGTTCCGCACGCGCGAACGGGGCACGCAGCTGATGATCGCCACCTCGATGCCGGTGCTGTTCCTCGCGGGCCTGACCTGGCCCGTCTCGTCCATGCCCGTCGTGCTGCAATGGCTGCGCTGGCTGCTGCCGTCCACGGCTGGCATCCAGGGCTTTGTTGCGCTCAACCAGATGGGCGCGTCGCTGTATGAAATCCGCCATGAAGTGGCGGGCTTGCTGGCCTTGCTGCTGGCCTGCGTGGCGCTGGGCTGGTGGCGCTGGCGCAAGCTGGAGGAAACCGTTGTTGATTTGAACAAGGCCGATGGCACTTGATATGCAATAATTTCATTTCCGTAACCCCAGCGAAATGCTGGGGTCGGACCCTGAGGGTCCGACCCCGGTCCTTGGCTTTAGGGGTTGATTCGATGCCTTTTTGATGATTTCTATGTCTGCATTCAATTTGTTCCAGCGCTTGTCCCAAGCCCCCACCAAGCCCAAGGCCGCGCCCGCCGCGCGGCAGTTCGACGTGGCGGATTTGTACCAGGGCCCCATCGCGCTGGGCGCGGAAGGCGAGGCGCAAGCGCGGCCTTTCGATGAAAAGCTGCGCCAGGCGTATTTCTGGATCGTCAACCATGCCATCATCAGCCCCCACTACGACATCGAGTACAACGACGGCCCGTCGCAGACGTATTCCGTGGGCGACAGCCGCCGTACATTGAATTTGCCGTCGGCGCAAAGCTATTCGAGTTTTATTTTGCTGCCGCTGCTGACGTTCGCCACGCGCCGCAAATGCCTGTTTGTGGGCGGTCCGGGACGGGGCAAGACGGCCAGCGCGCTGCTGATGGGCGTGCTGGCCGGTTCTACCGTCAAAGAAGTCAAGCGCGCGATGCAGCATGGCCACCCGCAGATGACGGTGGCCGATTTGCTGGGCAATCCGCTGCCGGCCGACCTGGTCAACGCGCAAAGCATGGACGATATCCGCATCGCCTGGCGCGCCTGGCTGGGCATGCGCGTGAAAATCGTCGATGAATACAACCGTATCCCCACGCGCACGCAAAGCGCGCTGCTCACCGTCATGGGCGACAATTACGCGGAAGTGCTGAACCATATTTACGAGTGCCCGGAAGCGGCCTGGTATCTGACGGCCAACGACGACCAGGGCGGCGGCACCTACCAGGTGATCGAGGCGCTGCGCGACCGGGTCGACGTGACGGTGCAGGCGCTGGCCTTCAACCCGCGCTTCCTGAACGAGCTGCTGCTGCGCGTGGAAGAAAACGTGCGTCCCGAAGAGCTGGTGCCGCCCGATATCATCTTCACGGAAGGCGAGGTCGATCAGATCGGCGAGGCGATCCGCCAGGTGGGCATACCCGACGCCGTGCGCCGCCGCCTGGAATTTTTTGCCAGCCAGTTCGAGCTGTTCGAGACGGCCGGCGGCCAGTTCGAATACATGACCAAGGATACGGCCCGTTTGGCCGGTGCTGACCGGGGCGCCGCGCAGGCGGCCGACAATGGGCGCGACCGCCTGAAGGACCTCGGTTGCCAGACCCTGAACGGCATCTCCGTGCGCACCCTGATGGCGCTCATGATCTACGCCAAGGCCATGGCGTATTTCCGCGGCAATGGCGAGGTGGCGCTGGAAGACTTGCGCCAGGTGCTGCCCTTCGTCCTGCATAACAAGCTGCAGCCGGACCCGGACGCGCCGTTTTTCGCGCTGCCGGAAAACGCCGCCTACCGCAGCGACAGATTGGGCTGGCTGCGCCGCCTGTTCGACCTGTCCAACGATGAATTCAACCGCCTGGACCTGGACCGCGACGATCCCGTGGGCGTGCTGTCGGCCGAATTCGACCTGGGCCTCGACGGCGTCAGCGAACGTGAAACCCTGGCGCGCCTGAACCGCATCGAAAAGCTGATCGGCGAACGCACGAAGGGGCGCAAGCTGTACGGCCCCCTGTACGACGACCTGCTGAAGCTCAAATACCTGCATCAGCGCTATACCAACTACCGCAGCTGGCTGCGTTCGCAATGAGCGTGCCGCACTGTCAAGGCTTCCTGGAAGCGCTGGCCATGCTCAATGGCGAAGCGAGCGACCTGTGCGCGAGCTACGAATTATCACGCCTGCCCGACGCGCCCGATCTTGCCACGGCGCTGGGCCTGCGCGTGGAAGACCATGCATTGCACGTCATCGAACCGGCACGCCACTTGCCTGCGCCCTTGTGGCATATCAATGCGGCGACGTGCGGGCGCGCGCAGCTGGAGCAGGTGTGCCAGCGCTGGTTTTTCTCGTCGCGGCACATGCAGGCGGCGCCACCGGGACGCTTCCGCGCGCAGCTGGTGGCCGCCTTCCTCGCATCGCTCGACGAGGCGCTGGGCGGTTTTTCCACGTATGCCGTGACGATGACGCCGCCCGCCGGTTTCTGGTACGCCATCCACTGGGACGAGATCGCGTTCGAACTGAGCGATGAACGCTATCTGCTGCACTTTTCGCACAGCGACTGACGGGCCGCGATGATCTCTCCTGCCTTTGCCTCGCTACTTGCCAGCGGCCGCGCCCAGTTCAATGCGCGCGCGGCGGAAGCGCGCCGGCGCTTTCCCTCGCTCGACATGGCCGCCTTCGGCGCCTTCTTGCACGACGGCGTCGATCCGCTGGTGGTCGCCGTGGCCGCCGCCGCGCCCGAGCGAGCGGGCAGCGTGACCCTGGCCGCCTACGACATGGCCCTGGAACTGGTGGGCCATGGCCTGGCCGGTCCGGCCGCGAAAAATCCCTTCCTCAATACCGTCTGGCGCGAGCTGGCGCCGCAGTTTGCGCCGCTGCTGGCGACGGCGCCCATCGACGTGCTGGGCATGCTCAGCAACGCCGCCGTCCACATCGCCTCCGTGGCGGGGGCGCGTCCCGCGCAGTGGCAGCGCGAGCTGGCCGCCCTGGCGCCGCAGATCGCCACGCTGGCGCAGCTGCGCGCCGTGGGCCAGGTGCTGGCCTGGCGCGCCGGCGTCGCGCATTTTCGCCAGGGCGCGCTGGCCGCCGCCGATACCTTGCCGCCGGACTTGGCGCTGGCCGCCTTTGGCGAACCCGGTGCGCCATGGCCGCAGGTGCATGCGCAGCTGGTGGAGTATCCGTGGCGCGGCAATGCGGAGGGCCGCGAGTTCGGCAGCTTCACAGGCCTCGGCGGCGACTTCGGCACGCCGCCGCAGGTGCGCGCTGCGGCGGATGGTTTTATCGTGCGCAGCGGCGAACGCCATTACCTGTTGGTGGCCGACGCCTATGGCGCCGTGCTGCACAGCGCCACGGCGCAGGAGTTCGAGCAGGCGCAAACGGGCGCGCCGGCGTCCGTGCGGCTCGATGGGACGACCCTGCAGATCGGCGCGCGCCGCATCGAACTCGATGTGCCGGCCGGCGACATCGCCATCGCCGCCAATGCGCATACGGTCGCCGTCACGTCGCCATGGACGCACGCGATCCGCCTGCTGCCACTCGCATGAAGAAGATCACCGACACGGCGCTGATCGAGGCCTGGCGCGCCGCCTGGCCCGAGGCCCTGGCCGTGTGGAGCAAATTTACACGCTTGCGTGACCCCAGCCTGTGCGCCAGCCGCGTCGAGGCCAGCAAGCAGGGCCTGTCCGGCAGCTTCGCCATGATCCGTTTGCTGGACCAGAGCGTGGTGGTGGACTTGCCGCTGGTGACGGAACTGGGGCTGGACGACTATGCGCTGGAAATCCTCGCCCATGAAATCGGCCACCATATCCTCGCGCCGGGCAGCGCCGGCGACCAGTTCCGTTTGCTGGCGCGCATGCGCCGCGCCTTGCCCACACTGGAGCAGCACGCGCCCATGGTGGCCAATCTGTACACGGACCTGTTCATCAACGACCGCTTGCAGCGCCAGGCAAATCTGCGCATGGCCGACATCTACCGCAAGCTGCAGCAGGGGCGCACGGTGGACGCGCGCGCCAAGGGCAGCGGCGGCGTATGGACCTTGTACATGCGCATCTATGAAAACCTGTGGCAGCTGGAAAAGGGAGAGCTGGGCGGAGCAGGGGCTGAGAACGAGGCGGACGAACGCCTGGACACGGACGCCTGGCTGGGCGCGCGCCTGATACGCGTGTATGCGAACGACTGGATGCTGGCGGCGGGCCGTTTCGCCACCTTGCTGCTGCCCTACCTGGTCGACGATACGGACGCTCTGGGCCCGAGCCGCTATCTGCAGGACACGCGCGACGCGGCCCGGGGCTGCCAGACGTATGGCGCGCAGCAGATCGAGGATGACGAGGAAGGCGGCGCCATCCACCCGGTGCACGACAAGCGCATTTCCGGCCTCGATGGCGAGGAGCCACAAGGCGAGGCGCCGGCAAGGCAGGGCGGCGGCCAGCTGCGCGAACCGTTCGAGCTGGGCGACATTCTGAAGGCCTCGGGCATCGATCTGAGCGACCATGAAATCGCCATCCGCTACTACCGCGAGCGGGCCTTGCCGCACCTGGTGGCGTTTCCCAGCCGCCCCGCGCCCGAGTCGCAGGAGCCGCAGATGGAAGGGCTGGAAGCGTGGGAGATCGGCGATCCGCTCGAGGAAATCGACTGGCTGCAATCCGTGATGCAGTCGCCGCGCCCCGTGCCCGGCGTGACGACCGTGCGCCGCGTGTATGGCCGCGAACCGGCGCGCGCCATCGACGCCGTGCCCGTCGACCTGGACATGTACGTGGACAGTTCAGGCTCCATGCCGAACCCGCAGGCGCACACCTCGTTCCTGACCCTGGCCGGCGCCGTCATCGCCTTGTCCGCCCTGCGCGCCGGCGCGAAAGTGCAGGTGACCCTGTGGAGCGGCAAGAACGAGGTGATGCAGACGCCCGGCTTCGTGCGCGATGAAGACCTGATCCTGGGCGTGCTGACGGAGTTTTTTGGCGGCGGCACCTGTTTCCCCATCCACTGTCTGCGCAAGACCTATGCGGGCAAGCGCGAACGGCCCGCGCACATCCTGATGATTTCCGACGATGGCATCACCACCATGTTCGACAAGGATGAACTGGGCAACAGCGGCTGGGATATTTCCGCCAAGGCGCTGGCCCAGGGCGGCGCGGGGGGCACCATGGCCCTGAACCTGGCGCGCGACTGGGATGGCGCGGCGAGCCACAAGTGGCTGCAGCAAACCTATGACGACCTGAAACGCGCGCGCCGCGAGCAGGGCTGGGATATCCACGCCGTCGAGCGCTACGAGGACTTGCTGGACTTTGCGCGGGCGTTCAGCCGGCGCCACTATGTTTAAATCCGGGGTCAGACCCGCCGGGTCTGACCCCAGCCTTTGCTTTTCGGGCTAAATTTGCACATCACTGTATAAGAAAAGGCCCATGAATATCTCTGGTCCCCACCTCGAAACCTTAACCCACCGCCTGGCCGACACGCCCGTCGAATTCTTCGCCGAGCCCCGTATCGCCGGTGTCGCCAATGCGCAGGCGGTGGCGGTGGCCGCGCTGGTCAACGACATTGTGCTGCTGCATGGCGCGCGTGCGCCTGCCGCGTCCCTGCAGGGTTTTATCGGCGCCCAGGTGAAGGCGGACCGCAACCGGCTGGCGCTGGCCATGATCCTGTGCTGGCTGCTGGCTGACGAGTGGTTCATCGCACAGCGGTTGCCGCAGCATGACCTGCTGCAGGTGCTGGGCGAGGCGGCGCGCGAACTGGCCGCCACCACGCCCGCGCACCAGTTCACGCAAGACCCGGAGCGGCGCGAGGAACTGGCGCGCATCGTGCTGGCGCGCCTGGGTTTTCGGCCCCGCGATGAAAGCGTGGCGCAGGCCACGGACAGATTGTCCGCCATCAGCGGCACGGAGCGCCGCCGCCTGCTCGAAGCGAGCCGCCTGGCCGAGCAGCGTTCGCGCGAGATCCGCGAGGCGCTGGCGAAGAAGGCGGCCGAGGAATCGGCCGACAAGTGGTCGCGCGAATGATGCTCGCTGGCAAACCTGACGTCAACCTGCCGGGCGGTGCCTGGGAATCGGACCGCGACTATTGTCCCACCCTGACGCCGGCGGGCGCACGCATGCTGGACAAACTGCGCAGCCATCCGTGCGCGCCCCGGTACCGCAACCGCAGCGGCAACAAGCTGCTGGCCGCGGAGGTCGAAGCGCTGCGCGCCTATGAACAGGACGTCATGGATGCCGCGATCGGCTGGAGCGCCGATGCGCCGCCGTCCTGGCTGGCGGATTTTTTCAGGACGACCTACGCCACGGTGCCGTATTACCGCGCCTGCGGCTCGCCCCCCGCGCGCCTTGCGGACGTGGCGCCCGTCAGCCGCGCCGAACTGGCGCACGACATCGCCGCCTTCGTGCCCGACGATGCGGACCTGGCGCGCATGATCAATTTCCAGACGACGGGCACCACGGGCCATCCGCTGCTGATCGCCTCGCACCCGCTGGTGGCGGGGCGCTACCTGGCCTTCCACAAGCGCGCGCTGCGCCGCTTCGGCGTGACCCTGCGCCATGGCGCGGGCCAGGTGGGCGTGATGCTGCTGGGGCACCAGCGCCGCTGCTTCACCTATGTCTCCGTCACGCCCACGATGAACGAATCAGGCCTGGCGAAGATCAATCTGCACGTGGACGACTGGCGCCAGCCTGAAGACCGCGCGCGCTACCTGGACGCCATGGCGCCCGAGCTGATCGCGGGCGACCCCATCTCGTTTGCCGAGCTGCTGACCTTGTCCATGACGCACAAGCCTGCCGCGCTGCTGTCCGTCTCGATGATGCTGTTGCCCGGCATGCGCGCGCGGCTGGAAGCGGCTTTTGGCTGCCCCGTGCTCGATATCTATTCGCTCAATGAAGTGGGACCCGTCGCCGTCTACGACGAGCGGGCGGGCGGCCATGTGCTGCTGCAGCACCGCTTGTACGTGGAAATCCTCGATGCTGCGGGACAGCCCGTGCCCGATGGCGCGCGCGGCGAAATCACCGTGACGGGCGGTTTTAACTTTTGCCTGCCCCTCGTGCGCTACCGCACGGGCGATTACGCGTCGCTGCTGCATGGCCCGCATGGCCCCGTGCTGGTGGGCCTGGCTGGCCGCAGCCCCTTGCGCTACAGGACGGTCAACGACGAGTGGATCAACAATATCGACATCACGCATGCCCTGAAACCCCTGGCCATCGCCCTGTTCGGCGTGCATCAGCATGGCGACGGCGCCGTCGCGCTGCGCCTGGCGCCGAACGCCATGCCGCAGGCTGACCGTGCTCGCGCCTTGCTCGCGCCTTTTTTCGGCGCCATCACGGTCGAGACCTTGCTGGCGGAAGACAAGATCATTCAATACACCTCGGATTTGCGGGAAGCGGCAGCATGAAGCTCCATAAACGCGGCCTTGTGGTCGGCAAATTTTGCCCGCTGCATCAGGGCCATGAACTGTTGATCAACCGTGCGCAAGACGCCTGCGAAGAGCTGCTGGTGGTCAGCTACACCAAGCCTGAATTTCCCGGCCTGGAACCGGCGCGCCGGGAACGGTGGCTGCGCGCGCAATTCCCGCAAGCGCACATCGTGGTGCTCGACGATGCGCGCCTGGCCGCCCTGTGCGCGGCGCGCGGCGTGCCGGCGCGCGCGCTGCCGCACAACGACGCCGATGGCGACGACCATCGCCACTTCATGGGCTGGCTGTGCTGGACGGTGCTGGACTTGCCCGTCGACGCCGTCTTCACCAGCGAAGAGTATGGTCCCGGCTTTGCGCAGGTGCTGGAACGGCATTATGCAGCTGGTGCGGTGGCGCACGTGAGCGTGGACCAGGCAAGAACCCTGGTGCCCGTGTCCGGCACCCTCGTGCGGCAAGACCCGCATGCGCGCAGCGCCTTCCTGTCGCCCGTTGTGCGCGCCGATTTCGTCACGCGCGTGTGCGTGCTCGGCGGCGAGTCGAGCGGCAAGACGACTTTGACGCAAGCGCTGGCGCGGCATTTCGAGACGGCCTGGGTGGCCGAATATGGCCGAGAGTTATGGGAGCGCCAGGATGGCGTATTGCACTATGACGATCTGCTGAAGATCGGCCGGGAACAGCTGCGCCGCGAAGCGCAGGCGCTGTTGGCTGCGCGGCGCTGGCTGTTTTGCGATACCTCGCCCATGACCACGTATTTTTACTGCATCGAGATGTTCGGCAAGGCCGAGCAGGAATTGGCGCAGCTGGCCGAACACCGCTATGACCTGATGCTGCTGTGCGCCCCTGATTTCCCCTTCATCCAGGACGGTACCCGCCGCGACGAGGATTTCCGCGCGCGCCAGCATGCGTGGTATCAGGCCGAGCTGGCGCGGCGGGGGATCGCCTATGTCAATGTGTCAGGTTCCGTGGGTGACAGGGTCAGGCAGGTGGCGCAGGTGCTGACGGGACCTTAATGGCGGATGCGTGGCGTACGCGGCGGTGTCGGATTACGCTGCGCTAATCCGACCTACGCTGTTGCTACGGCGGCGCACGCGGATACCGCAGGGTAGGTCGGATTCGCGGCGCATGCCGCGTAATCCGACGACATTGCTACAGCGGCCGCACGGGGATGCAGATCTCGCAAGAGAATTCGCCGGTGGCCGGGTCCATCGCCGTGGCGGCGGCAAAGCGCTCGAAGCAGGGGCGCTCGTCCCACTGCAGGCCGCTGGCCGGCAGCCATTCGCGCGCCATGCGCGTCCACGCGTCGGGGATGGCGCTGGACGGTCCCTTGAATTGCGCCACCGCGTAACGCCCGCCTGGCAGGGTGGCGAGGCTGGCGCGTCCGGCTGACTGGAAGCCGTCGGGCACGGCGACGCAGGCGTCGTAGCGGCATTTTTCCGGCGGCGTGATGCTGGGATCGTCAAGGCCGATGCCGTAGCAGGTGGCGTCGCCCAGGCCGTGCGACTGCATCCACGGTGATACGGTGTCGCGCCAGAAGGCGCTGATGGCGGGGCCGTAGGGGCCGATATGGCGCTGGCACGCGACGGTGACGGGCGGCAGGTCGAGGATGGTGACTTGCATGGGACTCTCTCTATCAAGTGGATTGGAGTGCCCATGGTGCGGGAAGTTCGGTCCGTATTCCTGATCGGTATTGCGCATGGCCTGATCCGGATTGCTATCTTGCCGGCGCAGGCGCATGGCCGCGAGCATGGCGGCGTTTTTCGCGGCAATGCCGGCGCGCCAGGCTGTCGGCGTGCAGCCGAATTTCAGCTTGAAGGCGCGCGCAAACGCTTCGCCGGAACCGAAGCCCGTCGCCAGCGCGATGTCGAGTATCGACTCGCCGGGACGGCAGGCCAGCCGCAAGGCGGCCGATTCCAGGCGCCGGCGGCGCGCATAATCGCCCAAGGTTTCACCCATCCAGGCGGCGAACACGCGGTGAAAGTGGAAACGGGAAAAATGCGCGACATCGGCCAGTTGGGCCAGGTCCAGCGGCGTGTCCAGGTGGCGGTCGATATGGTCGAGCACGGCATTCATGCGGCGCGCGTATTCGGCGCGGAACAGCCCGGACGCCCGCTGTTCAGGGGGAATAGGAGGGGAAGACATGCCGCCGATTATGGCATGAACTCCCCTGGGAACGGCGCGAAAAAAAGCCTTACGCCGCGTTCAAGGCCTGTTCCAGGTCTTCGCGCAAGTCGTCGATATGCTCGATGCCCACGGACAGGCGCAGCATGTCTTCGGACACGCCCGCCTTGGCCAGTTCCTCGGGATTGAGCTGGCGGTGCGTGGTCGATGCCGGGTGGGTGGCCAGCGACTTGGCGTCGCCGATATTGACCAGGCGCGTGAACAGCTGCAGGGCGTCGAGCACGCGGGCGCCGGCCGCGCGCGGGTCTTCGCCTGCCGCCAGTTTCAGGCCGAAGGACAGGATGCCCGAGGCGCGGCCGTGCATGTATTTTTTCACCAGCGCGTGGTCCGGGTGGTCTTCCAGGCCCGCGTAATTGACCCACGCGACTTTCGGATGCTGCTTCAGGTGCTTGGCCAGGGCCAGCGTATTGTCGCAGATGCGGTCCATGCGCAGGGCCAGCGTCTCGATGCCCTGGATCAGCTGGAAGGCGGAGAGCGGCGAAATGGCCGCGCCCATGTTGCGCAGCGGGACGACGCGCGCGCGGCCGATGAAGGCGGCGGGGCCGAACGCTTCCGTGTAGACGACGCCGTGGTAGGACACGTCCGGCTCGTTCAGGCGCTTGAAGCGCTGCTTGTGCTCGGCCCACGGAAATTTGCCGCTGTCGACGATGGCGCCGCCCACGGTGGTGCCGTGGCCGCCCAGGTATTTGGTCAGCGAATGGACGACGATGTCGGCGCCATGCTCGATGGGGCGGAACAGATAGGGGCTCGGCACAGTGTTATCGACGATCAGCGGGATGCCGTGCGCATGCGCGATTTCGGCCAGCTTGGCCACGTCCGTCACATTGCCCAGCGGGTTGCCGATCGATTCGCAGAAGATGGCCTTGGTGCGCGCGTCGATCAGGGCGGCGAAGGTCTCGGGTTGGCGCGCGTCGGCGAAGCGCACTTCGATGCCGATCTGCGGCAGGGTGTGGGCAAACAGGTTGTAGGTGCCGCCGTACAGCTGGCTGGCGGAGATGAAATTGTCGCCTGCTTCGGCGATGGTCTGGATCGCGTAAGTGATCGCCGCCATGCCGGAAGCGACGGCCAGCGCGGCCACGCCGCCTTCCAGTGCAGCGACCCGCTTTTCCAGCACGTCCTGCGTGGGATTCATGATGCGCGTGTAGATATTCCCAGCGACCTTGAGGTCGAACAGGTCGGCGCCATGCTGGGCATTGTCGAAGGCGTAGGCCACCGTCTGGTAGATGGGGACGGCGGCGGCCTTGGTGGTCGGGTCGGGGGTGTAGCCGGCGTGCACGGCCAGGGTTTCGATTCTCATGTGGTCTCCGGTTCGAATGGGCTGCGGTGGTGAAGCGTTTGAAATTCGCAGCCATTGTGCCATGCCCCCGTTAACTGCTTGCTACGCTTGATAGAATATTAAGTCATAAGCTAGTGCTGTCTTGATATAAGTCATCCAGCTCTGCCTGGCCGATGAACCGTTCATGCGTGCCATGCTGGGCGCAGGCAAACGCGCCGCCGATGGCGCCGCGGCGCATGGCGTCCTCCAGCGGCAATCCTGCCAGCCAGGCGTGCAGGAAGGCGGCGACGAACGAGTCGCCGGCGCCATTCGTGTCCACCACGGGCAGCTTCAATCCCGCCGTCGGAGTGTGGCGCACGGACGCGCTGCCCCGTTCCAGCAGGTAGGCGCCGTGCGCGCCGGCCATGGCGATCACGGCCTGCGCGCGGCCTTGCGAAATAATTTCGCGCATGACGTCGTCCCGACGCTCGCCCAGCGCCGCCGTGCTGAGGAAAACCAGGTCGGCGCGCAGCGCAAAGACCTTGTGGTGCGGGTTGACGCCATCCCAGTCGTGCAGATCGGTCGATACCGTCGTGCCGCACGCTTGCGCGTCGTCAAACAGTGCGGCCACCCAGCCCATGATGGAAAAGTGCGCGTGGCGCGCCGGTCCCAGGTAGGGAAGATAGAAAGCGGCCGGCATGCGCAGGTCTTCCGGGTGGCGGCCGTCGTACAGCGACAGCCGGCGCCCCTGCGGGTCGACCAGGTTGACGCTGCGCCGCGTGCCCGACGGTTCGACGATGTGCGAAAAATCGAGTTTGGCTTCCTTGTAACGCTGCAGGATGGCCGCGCCTTGCGCATCGTCGCCGATGAAGTCGATGAACTTGCAGCGCAGGCCCAGCGCGTGGCAACCGAGCGCCACGCCATTGCCCGTGTGCGCCACGTAGTCGCGGATGGGGGGCACGTGCAGCGAATCGGCCACGGGCAATTGCAGGTCGGGGACGCGCACGATCGTGTCGATGCCAGCGCCGCCGACCACCAGGATGTCATAGGTACTCATGGTGCAGCCTTTTCTAACAGGACGGTGCCGGCCGCGTTCACCGCGACGGTGCCATCTTTGACGATGTAGGTTTGCTGCGTGTAGGCGTCGCGCAGCAGGGCGCCATCGGCAAAGACACCGTGGACTTTCAACGAGACGGCGCCTTGCGCCTCGGGCACGGCGATGATGGCGTCACCATCCATCACGCGGGCGAAGGCGTACGGCTTGTCGTTGATGAACCGGTGCTCGCCGCGCGCCAGGGCAGGGTGGCGCAGGCGGAACTGGCCCAGCTTGCGCGCATGCGCGAGGGTGGGAGCATCGAGCGACGACCAGTTCATATCGGAGCGGGTCGCCTGCTGTTCGTCGCCGATGGGCGCCGTGCCAGGCAGGCGCGCGCTTTCATCGCCATAGAACAGCTGCACGCCGCCCGGCGCCAGCAGCAGGGCGCTCAAGCCGTGCTTCAATTGATCGCGCGGGAACAGGCTGGTGTCGTGCGAGGAGATGTACGACAGGATGTCGTAGCGAGGCTCATTGCCAATGCGCTTGCCTAGCAAGCCCGCGTACTGGCGGTACACGCCGTCGATGCTTTTCCAGTCGCCGCCCGCGCGGTGTTGAAAGTCGAAATTGATCATCGAGTCGAAGCCGGCATCAAACCAGCTGCTGCGCTCGGGGCCATGGCCCCACGCTTCGCCCGTCATCCAGAATGGTGCGTCGTCGATCTTCTGTTCGGGATGGCGCGTCTTCCAGTCCTTCAATGCTTCCGTGGCCGCTGCGCGCAGGGCCAGCCAACTGGCCGGCTCCACGTGCTTGACGGTGTCAGCCCTGAAACCGTCGACGCCGAATTCGCGCACCCAGTCGGCCAGCCAGTGCACCAGATAACCGCGCACCGTGGTGCCGGGCAGGGCCACGGCGCGCGTGTCCGTCTTGCGCTGCAAAATCGGCGGCAAGCCCACGGCCTTGCCGCTTTCCGTGCGGAAGTCGGGCAGGTAGGCCAGCTGCATCGTGTAATCGTCCTTGCCGCCATCGGAATAGCCGGGCAGGCCGGCGCGTACCCAGTCCGGCCCCCACCATTGTTTGAATTCGAAGTTGTTGTAGTCGATGAAGCTGTGATAATCGCGCAGCGCGGCCTTGTCATGGCCAGGCCACAGCACGGGCACCTTGTATTCGGCCAGGGTGCGCAAGTCCGCATAGCCGGGGTGGTTCAGCACCACGTCGAACAGCACGCGGATGCCTTGCGCGTGCGCCGTGGCGATCATCTCGCGCAGCTCGTCGCGCGTGCCCATGTTGGCGTCCATCGTGGTGTAGTCGAGCGCCCAGTAGCCGTGGTAGGCGTAGTGCTGGAATTGCTGCTTGCCGCCCACCACCCAGCCGTGGATCTGCTCGTACGGTGCCGTGATCCACAGGGCGTTGACGCCCAGTTCCTTGAAATAGCCGGCTTTGAGCTGCTGCGTGATGCCAGCGATGTCGCCGCCGTGAAAGCTGCCCACGTCGCCGCCTTGCGGGTCGGCGGCGCGGCCGTAACTGTGGTCGTTGCGGGGATTGCCGTTGGCGAAACGGTCCGTCACGGCAAAGTAGACGATGGGGTTCTCTGCAAAGCTGCCCGCCTGCGCCGGCAGGCTGACGAGCAAAGCGGCGAGGGCGGTCAGCACGGTCTTCATGTCAGCCCTTCACGCCGCCGGCCGTCAGGCCGGAGATCATCCATTTTTGCGCCAGCAGGAACACGGCCGTGATCGGCAAGCCGGACAAAATGGCCGCCGCGGCGAAGTCGCCCCACAGGTATTTTTGCTCGTACAGGAACAGTTTCGAGCCGACGGCCAGGGTCAGGTTGTTCTGCTCATGCAGCAGCACGGAAGCGATCGGGTATTCGATGATGGCGCCGATGAAGGACAGCAGGAACACCACCATCAAAATGGGCACCGTCATCGGCAGCAGCACGTAGACGAAGGCCTGCCACTGCGTGGCGCCGTCGACCTTGGCTGCTTCCTCGATCTCGACGGGGATGGTTTGATAGTAGCCTTTGATGGTCCAGATATGCAGGGCGATGCCGCCCGTGTAGGCCAGCACCAGGCTGCCGTGGTGGTCGATGCCCAGCCACGGCACGTAGCTGCCCAGCACGTCGAAGATGGCGTAGATGGCCACCAGGGCCAGCACGGCGGGGAACATCTGCAGCAGCATCAGCGCGGAGAGCGTCTGCGACTTGAAGCGGAATTGCATGCGCGCGAACGCATACGCGCAGGTGGTCGACAGCAGCACGGTGACGGTGGCGCTCATGCTGGCCACCTTGATGGAATTCCACAGCCACAGCAGCACGGGGAAGTCCGGCTCGACCAGGGCGCCGTTGGGCGCCTGGTAAGACATGCCCAGCGCCAATCGCCAGTGCTCGAAGCTGATCTCGGGCGGGATCAAACTGCCCGAGGCAAAATTGCCTGGTCGCAAAGAAATCGACAGGATCATCAGGAAGGGGAACATCACCAGCGCGATCAGCGCGATCACGGCGACATGGGCCGCCAGGATGCGCCAGCGGTTGGAACGGTCGACAACGATAGCCATATGCTGTCCTTTATGCTTTGTTCATGCGCGTCAGGCGCATGTTGACCAGCGAAATCGCGGCCACGAGGAAGAAGATCAGGGTCGAGATGGCGGCGGCCAGGCCAAAGTTCTGGCCGGAATCCTCGAACGCGATACGGTAGGTGTAGGACACGAGCAAGTCCGTCGTGCCGGCCGGTAACGTTGTATCGAGGAAATCGGGACGCCCGCCCGTCAGCAAGCTGATCAGCACGAAATTATTGAAGTTGAACCCCAGGCTGGCCACCATCAGCGGCGTCAGCGGCTTGATGATCAACGGCAGGGTGATCTTGAAGAAATTCGTCAGCGGTCCCGCGCCGGCCAGGGCCGACGCTTCGTACAGGTCCGACGGGATCGCCTTGATGAGACCCATGCACACCACCATCATGTAGGGATAGCCGAGCCAGGTGTTGACGATCAGGATCATGGCCTTGGCCAGGGTGGTGTCCGAGAACCAGGCGGGCTTGATGCCGAACAGGGCGTCGAGCACGAGGTTGATTTCGCCGAAGTTGTTGTTGAACAGCCCCTTGAAGACCAGGATGGAGATAAAGCCCGGCACGGCGTAGGGCAGGAACAGCAGCGTGCGGTACAGGCCGCGGAAGCGCAGCGCATCCCAGTTCAGCAGCACGGCCAGCACCATGCCCAGGCCCGTCGTGGTGGCCACGCTGATCAGGGCGAAGACGATGGTCCAGACGAAAATGCGCAGGAAGGGGCCGCGGAACGCTTCATCGGAGAAGATTTTCACGAAGTTGGCAAAGCCCACATTGACCTTGAAGCCCGGTTCCAGTTTGCTGCCGTCCGGCATTTCATAAAAGCCCGTCTTGAAGTTCGGCGTCACGAGTTCGCCCGTGGCGACTTTTTTGAGGGTCTTGTCCGGCAATTGTTTGTAGACATGCGCGACGGGGCCGAATTCGCGCAAGCCCACCATGCGCAGCTCGATCCTGTTCGGCAGGATAAGCGTCAGCAGCTTCAAATCCTTTTGCAGGGCGATGATGTCCTTGATAGGCAGGGCAGGGGCTAGCACGGGCGCCTGCACGGGGTCAGCCGGCGCCACGTCCACCTTCAGCGGGACGGCGCGCTTCAGGGCCAGCGGCGGCGTCAGCAGCACTTCGCCCGTGTCCGGGCTTTCCAGGCGCAAGCGGTATTCCTTGTTGTCGGCATGCACGGTCATGGCATAGCCGGCGCTTTCCACGCGCTGCGTCTCGTCGAGCAGGTATTGCGTGGCCCTGTCGTAAGTGAGCAGGTTGCGTGAACTGAAATTGGTAAAGCCGATCGACACCGTGTACACCATCGGCAGCAGCACGAAGACGATTACCGCCGTGATGCCGGGGAACAGATAACGGCAGGCATAGGCGCGCGGCGACGTGAAGACAAACGTCGTCAGGGTCAGCAAGCCGAGGAAGACGGCGGCCAGCATGGTCTGGCCGGATATGTACAACATGAAAAGCAGATACAGACCCAGCGCCATGCTGATGGTCAATACCGTAGGGCCGATAAACTTGCGCACGATGGGATACCTGTGAAGATGGATGCTGGATGTCAAGCGTGGTGGCGTAGGTCGGATTAGCGGCTGCGCCGCGTAATCCGACATCAGCCGCCAACAATGTTGTCGGATTACGGCCCTTCGGGCCTAATCCGACCTACCTAAAGCTAATTAATTGGCGGTCGTAATCCGCTTCGCCGCCGCATCCAAGCCATCCTTGGTCGTCTGGCGGCCCTGGGTGATGTTTTCCAGCGCCGATTGCATCGACGACCAGAAGCGGCCCATTTCCGGATTGTTCGGCATCGGGCGGCCCGCTTGGGCGCTTTCCATCGTCGCCTGGATGTTCGGATTGGCTTTCAATTCCGCGAACAGCACTTTATTAGCTGGCGTGCCCAGCGGGACGTCGGCGTTGATGGTTTTCAGGCCATTGAGCTGCAGCATCTGGTTTTCCAGAAATTCCGTCGCCAGGTCCTTGTTCGGACTGGCTTTCGAAATCATCGCACCCAGCACGCCCACGAATGGGGTGGCCGTCTTGCCTGCCACGGTAGGAATCGTCGCCACGCCGTAATTGATCTTCGATTTGCGCGCATTGTCCCACGACCATGGGCCGTTGATCATCATGGCGATCTTGCCCTGGTTGAAGCCTGCTTCCATTTCCGCGTAGCCCGCGCCCTTCGGCATGGCGCCGCTGTTGATCAGAGTCATCAGCGCATTCACGCCGGCTTGCGAACCGGCATTGTTCACGCCCGTTTTCGCTGCATCGTAGCGGCCGTCGGACTTGACTTCAAACGGGAAGCCGCCGCCCGCGCCCAGCAAAGGCCACGTGAAATAGGTATTCGTGTAATCCCACAGGATGGCTTTCTTGCCTTGTGCGGAGAGTTTCTTGTCCAGCGCGGCGATTTCCTCGAAGGTCTTAGGCGGGGTCGGCACCAGGTCCTTGTTGTAGACGAGGGCGACGGCTTCGATCGAGATCGGGTAGCCCCAGGTCTTGCCGCCCACGGTGAAGGCATTCCAGGCCAGCGGCAGGATGGCGGCGCGCGCTTCCTTGCTTGGCGTCACTGGTTGCAGCAAGCCTGCGTCGATCCAGCCGCCGATGCGGTCATGCGGCCAGATCCAGATGTCCGGGCCCTTGCCGGCGGCGGCCGCCTGCTGGAATTTGTTCGGCGCATCTTCCGGGTGCTCGACGACGACCTTGACGCCCGTCTTCTTGGTGAATTCTTCGCCGACCTTGGCCAGGCCCTTGTAGCCTTTGTCGCCATTGATCCAGATCAACAGGGTGCCTGCTTCGGCCGCGTTCGCCATGCTGACGGCGGCCAGGTTGCCGATGCCGGCCAGGGCGGCGGCGATCAGGGTGGTTTTGATGAAGCTGCGTTTCGGGTGCGTGAAGGACATGTCAATCTCCAGTATCTTTTTTTATGCTAAGTTTATGTTGAGTATCAAGGCTGAAACGATGCAACCAGGCCAGGCGGCGCCTGTAGCGCCTGGCCCCTAAAGCGGATAGATCAGGTGCGGGTCTGGCCGTGCTCGTCGAACACGTGGACGCGGGCGGGCGACACCTGCAGCGATACGGACTGGCCAATCGCCCAGTCCGTATCCGCATCGGCGCGCACCACCAGCGGCTCGTCGCCGCCCGGGACGTGCACATACAGATAGCTGATGTCGCCCAGTTTTTCCACCGCCTGCACGGTGGCCGTGATGGCGGCAGCGGCACCGGGCGCGCATGCCTGCACGTGCTCGGGGCGCGCGCCGACGGTGACGGGCATACCGCTGGCCAGCGGCTGCGTCAACGCCGCCTGCAGCATGCCGCCCGCATTCGTGGCGATGGTGGCCACGCCGTCGATATAGCTGTGGATCTTGCCTTTGAGGAAGTTCATGCGGGGCGAACCGAGGAAGCCGGCCACGAACAGGTTGGCGGGATGGTGGTACAACTCGAGCGGTGCACCCACCTGCTCAATGCGGCCCGCGTTGAGCACGACGATGCGGTCGGCCAGGGTCATCGCCTCGACCTGGTCATGCGTGACGTAAATCATGGTCGAGCGCAATTCGCGGTGCAGATTCGCCAGTTCGATGCGCATCTGCACGCGCAAGGAGGCGTCCAGGTTCGACAGCGGTTCGTCGAACAGGAAGACGTCGGGTTTGCGCACGATGGCGCGGCCGATGGCCACGCGCTGGCGCTGGCCGCCCGACAAGTCTTTCGGTTTGCGTTCGAGCAAAGGTTCGATGCGCAGGATTTGCGCGGCGCGCTGCACGGCGTCGGCAATTTGTACCTTGCTCATGCCGGCCAGTTTCAGGCCGAAGGCCATGTTCTGTGCCACGCTCATGTGCGGATACAGGGCGTAGCTCTGGAAGACCATGGCGATGCCGCGCTTGGCGGGCGGCACGTCGTTCATGCGCGTCTTGCCGATGAACAAGTCGCCGCCGCTGATTTCTTCCAGGCCGCAGATGCTGCGCAGCAAGGTCGATTTGCCGCAACCCGACGGGCCCACGAAGACCATGAATTCGCCATCGGCGATCTCCAGGTCGATGCCGTGCAGGGTTTGCACGTCGCCATATGCCTTCTTCAGGCCTGTTAACTTCAGTCCAGCCATGTCGTCCTCGTTCTCTCAATTTGGCCCCGCTGATGCGCGGGGCTCGTTATTGTAATTGGCGGCATGGCCGCCAAAGGGTACTGTTTAAGCGTGCGTGCCGAACCAGCCGCCATGCGGGGGCAGGCTGATCTGCTGGCCATCTTTACTGCCTGGCAAGCCGTGACCGGCCAGGCCGGCTGCTGGCCCCGAGTCAGGCCAGGCGAAGGTGACCGCCTCCGTGCCCAGGTTGAAGGCGGCCAGCACGGACGGCTGTCCCGGCAAGTCGCGGCGCAGGGCCAGCACGGGTTCCGGCGCATCGAAGAAGACGATATCGCCGCGCAGCAACTGCGGCAGGGTGCGGCGCCAGGCGAGTATGTTTTGCGCAAAGCACAGCGGCGAGCCGGCATCGTTTTCTTCCACATCGACGGCGCGCGCCAGATGCTCGGGCGGCACGGGCAACCAGGGTTTTGCCGAACTGAAGCCGCCATGCGGCGCATCGGCCACCCATGGCATCGGCGTGCGGCAGCCGTCGCGGCCCTTGAACTGGGGCCAGAACGGGATGCCGTACGGGTCTTGCAGCGCTTCGAAAGGAATGTCCGCTTCCGTCAGGGCCAGCTCGTCGCCCTGGTACAGGCAGGGCGTGCCTTTCAAGGCCGCCTGCACGGCCAGCACCACCTTGGCCAGCGACGGCGACGGGTTCTGGCCGCCCCAGCGCGTCATGACGCGCACGCTGTCGTGGTTGCCCACGGACCAGGAAGCCCAGCCGTCGGCCACTTGCGCCTCGAATTCTTCCACCTGCTTGCGGATATGCGCGGCGGAAAACTCGGCCGTCAGCAGGTTGAAACTGTAAGCCATGTGCAGCTTGTCGGCGCCCGTGTAGGCGGCCATCGTGGCCAGCGCATTGTCGTCGCCCACTTCGCCGATGGAAATGGCCTGGTATTCATCAAGGATGGCGCGCACGCGCTGGAGGTAGGCGATGTTTTCCGGCTGCGTCTTGTCGTACATGTGCGCCTGCATGCCGTACGGGTTGATGGCCGACACGCTGCTCGCATCGCGCTGCGCGGCGGGTGGATTGTCGCGCAGCAACTGGTCGTGGTAGGGGAAATTGCAGGAATCGAAGCGGAAACCGTCGACGCCGCGCTCGAGCCAGAAACGCAGGTTGTCCAGCTGCGCCTGCTGCACGGCAGGGTTGTGGAAGTTCAGGTCGGGCTGGCTGACGAGAAAATCGTGCAGGTAGTACTGGCCGCGGCGCGGCTCCCATTGCCAGGCGGAACCGCCGAACACGGAGAGCCAGTTGTTTGGCGGCGTGCCGTCCGGTTTCTGGTCGGCCCACACATACCAGTCGGCCTTGGGATTGTCGCGGCTGGAGCGGCTTTCCACGAACCACGGGTGGACGTCGGACGAGTGCGACAGCACCTGGTCGATCATCACTTTCAGGCCCAGTTCATGGGCGCGCGCCACCAGGCGGTCGAAATCGGCCAGGGTGCCGAACATGGGATCGACGTCGCAGAAGTCGGCCACGTCGTAGCCGAAGTCTTTCATCGGCGACGTGAAGAAGGGCGAGATCCAGACGATGTCGGCGCCCAGGGCGGCGATGTAATCGAGCTTGGAGGTGATGCCGGGCAAGTCGCCGATGCCGTCGCCATTGCTGTCGAGGAAGCTGCGTGGATAGACCTGGTAGATGACGGCGCTGCGCCACCAGTCGGCGGGCAGGTGGGCGAGATTGTTCTGGATGGTCGGCATGAATGATTTCTTAAAAGTGCCTGTAGCCGTGGCTATCAGGGCGGCGCTGCTGGTTGGTAGGCGAACGTCTTATTTTAAAATTCAAAGCGCTTTGGGTATGAAATGAGTATAGTTCAAAGCGCTTTGAAAAGTAAAGCGATACACGCGCCAGACATACGATTTTTTTATGAGGGTGATTCAGGAGGGCAAAACAGAGCGGAAGAGGGCGTTTTACGAAACCCCAAGCGGAGGCTGGGGTCGGACCCTGAGGGGGAATGCGTCCCAATGGGATGCATTCCAATGCAGTGACCGACCCCTGTAGTTTGCTCTAGGGGGAAATCAGGCGTGGATTACCGGCCCCGCCGATTCCCCCGGCAACAGTTCGCACGGCCACAGTTCCTGCAGGTCGGTGACGGGCGTGCCGTCCATCAGGGCCAGCAGCATGTGGATCATCTTCGCGCCGGCGCCGCGCGGGTCGGGCTGGACGACGGTGGTGACGTTGTGGCCAGCCAGGGAATCTTCCATCACGCCCCAGACGATCAGCGACATTTCGCGGCCGATGGCGATGCCCGCGTCGAGCAGGGCGCGCACGGCGCCCACGCCCGACATGTGGTTGTCGACGATGACGGCGGTGGGGCGGGGCGAGCGGGCCAGAAGGCGCTGCATGGCCTGGTAGCCGGCGCGGCGGTCGTGCGCATTGTCGACCAGGTTGTCGGGATCGATGGCCAGGCCGCCCGCCTGCATGGCGTGCTGGAAACTCTCGACGCGCTGGCGCACGAAGTTCAGGTCCGGCGTGGCGCTGATCAGGCCGATGCGCTGGTGGCCCAGCTGCGCCAGGCGCTCGACGGCCAGGCGCATGCCCGCTTCGTTGTCGTAGTCGAACCACGCATGCGGCTGGTTCAGCTGCGTGCGGCCATGCGCGACGAACGGCATGCCCTGCTGCGCCAGGTAGGCGATGCGCTCGTCGAACGGTTTCGTGCGCCCGACGATCAAGCCATCGATGCGGCGGCCCTTGACCATGCGTTCATACGTGTGGAATTCGTTGGTGGCCGAGGCGGGCGCGATCATCATGTCCATCTGCTGCGCTTCCAGCGCTTCGGACATGCCGCCCACGATGTCGATGAACATGGGGTCGGCCAGGTCGTTCGGCATCAGCGGGTAGATGATGCCGACGATGTTCGTACGCCCCACGGCCAGGCTGCGCGCCATGGGATTGGGGCGGTAGCCGGCCGCCTGCGCGGCGGCCAGCACCCGCTCGCGCGTGCGTTCGCTCACTTCCGGATAGCCATTCAAGGCGCGGCTGACGGTGGTTTCGGATATTCCTAGCGTTCTGGCGAGATTTTTGAGGTTCATGGATGCTGCGTATGGGGTGGGTCGGGAGCGATGCGGTGCGATGAAGGGTAGTTTATCTGATAAATGCCGGAATGATCAGGGGTATGACCTGCGGCGGCGGCGCCCAAAAAAATACGCGGGCAAACCCAGGGGCGCCCGCGCTAAAAGAGGATACTGCTGAATCACTACATTGAAGCTGCCGGCCATCGCGTGCAGCGGCGAAATGGTGGGTCCGGATATGACTTGCCCCTGAAAAAGCGGGCGGTGTTGCTGCCACCGGCAAGCGTCCGGGGACGCTTGCCGACGTTCTAGATGCCGGCGATTACCACCAGCTTTCCACCTGGAAGCCCATCGAGCTGCCATTGGTCTTGCCACCGAACACGCCCGTCGACGACAGCGCCGATTCCGCCGCGGCGGCCGACTGGGCTGCCTTGTTCCATTTGGCGTAGGTGTAGAAGGCGCGCAGCACGGGGCGCGACCAGAAGCTGTTGCCGGCCGACAGTTGCGGCGCGAAGGTCAGCTTGGTCAGGTTGCGGCTTTCGCCGCCTTCCGGCTTGACGATGTCGTGGCCCAGTTCCACGGCCAGGCTGTAGTTGTCCGTGAAGTGGTAGACGGGGCGCGCGCCGATCGACGTCCACTTGCTGCTCACGCCTGCCGTTTCCTTGTCTTCGTAGACGAAGGTACCCATGCCCGACCAGGAACCTTTGGGCTGGATCATGATTTGTTCCGTCAGGCGCACGACCTTGTCATCCTTGCTGGCGCCCAGGCTGAAGCCGCCCGTGTTGGCCGCGCTGCCTTTGCCGTACTGCAGTGCCACCTTGTTGAAGCCGCCCAGCAGATTGCCTTGCGTATGCATGATGGTCAGCAAGTGGCCGCTGGCGATGGGGGCTGCGCCTTGCGCGTTGCGTTTCTGGTTGAATTGCAGGCCCAAGGTCAGTTCGCCGTCCGGATTGACCTTGATGCCGGAAAAGCGCAAGTCGTGGGACAGGCCCATGCGCTTGCTGTCGCCATCGTCGGCCGTGCGCACGATGGCATAGGCCAGCTTGGCCGCGCCCAGGTCGATGTTTTCCAGGCCGGCGCCAGGGCCGCTGTTATTCCAGAAGTAGTAATCGGTGATGTGCACGTCCTGGCGGTCGTAGTAGCGCTTGCCGACCCAGGCGCGCGCTTCGGCGAAGGCGCCCGTGCCGATCTTGTCCGCCACCACGTTCATTTCGCGCCACGACGGGTCCGATTGTTCCCAGTCCTGGTTCTGGTTGACGGAGAACGCCACCAGGGTATTGATGCGGAAGGTGGTGCCGTTCGCTGCCTTGAAGGCTTCGCCGCCGAATTTCAGCTCGCCGTAGGTTTCGCACTCATTGCCCAGACGATATTTGGACGAGGCGCCGGCCAGGCCGAAACACGCTTCCTTGCCGCCTTCGCTGCTGGTACCGATGCCCGAGCGGATGTAACCGCCGAAGTCGATCGGCAGGGCTGCCTGGGCCGACGCGCTCAAGGCCATGAGCACTGCCGCTGGCAACGCTTTCAAGAAAAATTTGTTCATTGTGTCTCCAGTGTTTTTATAGATGTGGGATCGGCGCGCATCACTTTGCACAACCAAAGCGCTTTAACTATGTTTCAAAGCGCTTTGAGTATAGTTCAAAGCGCTTTGATAAGTAAACTCGTTTTGTTCTTGGCGTCGTTCGGAAACTTTGTGGGTGTTGCGGAGAAACATCAAAGGCGGGCGACGGCGCGTGGGCGCCGCCGTGTATGGCAGGAGGAGATCAGGAGGGAGTGTCGCAGGCGGGCAGGGTGGTCGAGTCCGTTGCGGCAAGGGCAGGATGCCGCAGGAAGACCAGAATCAGCAGGGCCGAGGTCGTCGTAATGCTGGCCAGCACATACAGCAAGTGGCGGAAGGCCGTGCCGTACGCTTGCGCCAGTTCGGCGGCGCCAGCCTGCGGCAGCAGGGTGGCCGCATGGCGCAGCTCGCCCAGCGCCAGGAAGGAGCCCGCGTGCGCCGCCTGTTCCGCTCCGATGCCGGCAAGGTCGGCGTGGCCCAGCGCCGCGACAGTAAACGTGCCCAGCAGCGCGCTGACGATGGCCAGCGCCAGGCCTTCGCCCGCCACCCTCGTCGTGTTAAAGATGCCGGCCGCCATGCCGGCCCGTTCGACGGGCACGACGCTGATGGCCAGACCATCCATCAAGCCCCAGGGCAGGCTGATGCCGCAACCGATCAGCAGCAGCGGCCCGATCAAGGTAGTGGGCGACTGGCCCGGCGCACACGTCGACAGCCACAGCAAGCCGCCCGCCGCCAGCAGCAGGCCGCTGGCGCAAATGTGCGCGGCGGCAAGGCGCTGCGCCGCCAGGCCGGCCAGGACCGGCAGCACCAGCATGGGCGCGGACAGGGCGATCATCATGCGTCCCGCCTCCAGCGCGCTGTAGCCTTCGATGCCGATGAAGCGGGCCGGCAGCAATACGAGCAGCACGACGAAGGAAAACGCGGGCGCGGCGGCCAGCAATTGCACGCCGGCAAAGGCGGGCAGGCGGAACAGGGTCAAGTCCAGCATGGGCCGCGCGGCGCGCCGTTCCACGCGGATGAACGCAGCCAGCAGCAAGGCCGCGCCACCGAACAGCCCCAGGCTGGCGGCGCTGGCCCAGCCTTTGTGCGGCGCCTGCAGCAAGCCATAGGTAAACAGGGAGAGCGCACCCGTAAACGTCAGGGCGCCGGGCCAATCGACGCCTTGCGCTTGCGGGTCGCGCGTTTCGCGCATGGCGCGCGCGGCGGCCAGCAGGGCGGCCAGGCCGGCCACGGCCGTGACGATGAAGATGGCGCGCCAGCCCGTATGCGTGATCAAGGTGCCGGCCAGGAAGGGGCCGAAGGCCAGGCCCGCGCCGAAGGCCGTGCCGATCAGGCTGAAGGCGCGCGCGCGGGCCGGGCCGTCGAATTCCTGCGCCAGGGCCGCCAGTCCGCTCGACAGGGCCATGGCGCAGCCCAGGCCCTGGACGGCGCGCAGCACGTCGAGCCACAGGATGGCGGGCGCGGCCGCCAAGGCCAGCGCGGCGGCGGAAAACACAGCCATGCCCAGCAAGAACACGCGCTTGCGGCCATAACGGTCGGCCAGCGCGCCGGCCACCATCAGGCAGCCGCCAAAGCTGAGCATGAAGGCATTCGTGATCCATGCCAGCGCCAGCGGCGTGCCGTGCAGGTCGGCGGCGATGGCGGGAATGGCGATGGCCGGCCCCGTAAAACTGAGCGGCATGCACAGCGCAGCGAGGCAGACGGCGGCCAGCACGAAGGCGCGCCGGGACGCGGAGGCAGGCTGCATGCGGTGATTCGTATCCATGGGAATGATTCCAGAAAGAGGGAATTCGATGATAATATGGATGCAATCCATGAGAAAGTGGCTGAAAATCCACTCATAACGGACAAATATTCCCTAATTGAGGTCGCATGGATAATTTGAACGGCATTGCCGCCTTCGTGCGCGCGGCGGAAACTTCCAGTTATGTGGCGGCCGGGCGGCTGCTCGGCGTATCGGCTTCGGCCGTGGGCAAGAGCGTGGCGCGGCTGGAAGAAAAGCTGGGCGTGCGCCTGCTCAACCGCAGCACGCGGCGCATCAGCCTGAGCAACGAGGGCGCGCTGTTTTACGAGCGCTGCCAGCGCATCCTGGCCGACCTCGGCGATGCCGAGGCGGAACTGTCGCACCTGGCCGAGGCGCCGCGCGGCAAGCTGCGCGTCAGCCTGCCCGTGATCGGCTACCGCATCATCCTGCCCCTGCTGGCCGACTTTACGCGCCAGTACCCGGAGATCGAGCTCGACCTCGATTTCAACGACCGCCTGGTCGACGTGGTGGCCGAGGGCGTCGACGTGGCCGTGCGCAGCGGAACGCTCACGGATTCGCGGCTGATGGCGCGCGAACTGGGGCCGTTTGCCTTTGCCATCGTCGGTTCTCCCGCGTACTTCGCCCGCCATGGCGTGCCGGCCTCGCCGCGCGCGCTGGAAGGGCACGCCTGCGTGCGCTATAAATTCCCCACCACGGGCAAGTTGCAGGAATGGGCGCTGCAGCGCGCCGAGGGCGACAGCGGCGGCGAGCTGCGCTTGCCGACCGCATTGACCTGCAACAATATCGAAGCCTTGATCGGTGCCGCCACGCAGGGCGTGGGTCTCGCCTATTTGCCTGACTTTATCGTGCGCGACGCCATCGCACGCGGTGAACTGCAAGCCGTGCTGGCCGACAGCTTGCTGTACTCGAGCAAGTTCTGGGTGCTGTGGCCGTCGAGCCGCCACCTGTCGCCCAAAATCCGTGTCTTTGTTGACCATCTGTGTACCCACCTGCATTTTTCCGCGTCCCCTCCCGACCCTGCATCCATCGCCTGATACCCCTGGCCCCCGCGCTGGCGGCGGGTTGGGGAATATTCCTACCCCAAAGCGATTAATCCTAATCCGCTAAATTTATATTTGCTGCGCCGCATCAAGCAATGCCGCACAGCATCAGCTTATGCCCTTCCTGAATATCAGTCATACGTTATTGAAATTGCCATAAGGAATTTATTTATGTTAATTTCATATCTGTTTCTGCAACATTGCATCGCTTCGGCGGTTGCCGGGACATGTGCAGGATTAGGCGCCATAAGCGTGTAGTAACCAACAATTAAGGGGTGACTGCCCCGTTCCGTTCAGGGAGTGTGCATGAAGACAGTGATGACGACGCCGCCGGATCCGGCGCCAGCCGCGACCGCGAAACCGGCCCGCAAAACGGGTTTGCTGCTGGGTGGCGGTGCACCAAATTCCACCCTGATCGCCGGCGCGCTGGCCGCTTTCCTCGATGAGGGCATCGAGTTCGACGTCATTTCCGCGTCCGGCGCGGGAGTGCTGATGGGTTTGCTTTACACGACGCCGCACGAGGCCACGCCGCGCCAGGCCTTGCAAAGCTGGGCCGACACGGGCGTGGCCGACAGCATCTACAAGATGATCCCGATCAACTACAAGGTATTCCAGAAGCCGGGCATGCACGCGAGCACCTTCCGCGACGCTTTCCAGCCGCCGGCCAACAATCCTTTTTTTCAGGCGTTCCAGCAAACGTTTGCGGGCGTGCCCACGGCCTGGTCGGACTGGGGCAAGCTGATGGTGTCGTCGCTGTCGCCATCGGACCTGTCCGCGAAAAGCCTGGGCCTGTGCGCGCATTTGCCCTTCCTGGAAAAAGCCGTCGACTTCTCGGGCGTGGCGCGCATGCGCCCCGATTTCTACATCAATGCCTACAACCTCAGCGAGCACCGCATGCAAATCTGGGGCAAGCACGAGATCGAGCCGATCCACGTGCGCGCCGCGCTGTCGTTTCCCTTCCTGTATGCGCCGACGACCATCGACGGCGACGATTACATCGAAGGCGCGGCCCTCGACACGCTCAATTTCGACCCGTTTATCGAAGGCAAGGGCGAGCACCATGACGCCGACACCCTGGTCATCCTCGACATCCTCGGCGACGAGCGCCTGTTGCGCAAGCCGCGCAACCTGTACGACGCCTGGGTGCGCTCCATCATCACGCCGCTGGTGAAGATTTCCAAGAGCGAGCTGCGCCTGTTTGAGCTTGAGCACAACACGGATGCGCGCACGGGCCAGCCCAAGCGGCGTCTGCTGAAGCTCGACTTGATGGGCGGCATCCCGGAACAGCACTGGCCCGACACCCTGGACTGGTCCAGCTCGAACATGCAACTGCTGTTCGACGTGGGCCACAAGGCGGGCCTGGCGTTTTGCCGCCAGCACGGCGACTTGCTGCGCCGCACGCCTGACGCAGCCCCGCTGGCGGCCTAAGCCCGCGCCGCCTGCAACCGGTCCTGGCCACCTGATCGGCAGCTACTCATCCCGCCTGGCCTTGCCAGGCCACCTTTTTACTGTGAAACACCATGAATATCACCAAGCAATTAATCCTGACCCTCACCATCGCCTTGCTGGCCCTGCTATTGCTGGGCGCCGGCGGCGCCATCCAGCTGCAGCGCGCCCAGGAACGTTTTGACACCGTGCAAAACCGCATCATTCCCAGCATCCAGGGCTTGAATGCGGCCAAGGGTTTCCTGGCCGATTCGCGCCTGGCCGGCTATCGCCTGTCCGTGTTTTCTAACCTGGCCGACAAGACGGCGCTGGACAAGGCCGTGGCCGACGCCAACACGAATTTCGACAAGGTCATCGCCACCTACCGCGCCGAGCGCCTGTACGACGCGACGGACAGCAAGATGCTTGACGCCGACCAGGCCGCCATGGAAGCGTACCGCCGCGCGCTGGTGCCATTCTTTGCCGCCGCCTACGCGGGCGACATGGATGGCGTGCGCGCCACTTTGCTGGCCGGCACGCCGCTGGCCATCACGGCCGCCGCCGCGAAAAAGAGCATGGATGACCATATCGCCTACAACAACAAGCTGGTCGACGATGTCAAAGCGGAAAGCCTGGCCGCCTACGACACGGCGTTCAACACCATGCTGGCCGTGCTGGGCGTGGCCGTGCTGTTGACGGGCGCGCTGGCCTGGCATATCTACCGCACCATCAGTGGCGGCCTGGGCAATATCGAACATACGCTGGAGAGAGTAAGCGCCTCGCTGGACCTGTCCGCCGCCATGCCCGTCGAGCGCATGGATGAAGTGGGCCGCACGGCCACCGCCTTCAACAAGTTTCTGGAGCGCATCGTCGGCGTGATCGCCACCGTGCGCGCCTCGGCCGATACGGTCAGCGTGGCGGCTGCGCAGATTTCCGCCGGCAACGCGGACCTGTCCGTGCGCACGGAGCAGCAGGCGTCGTCGCTGGAAGAAACGGCCTCCAGCCTGGAAGAGCTGACCTCGGCCGTGCGCCAGAATACGGACAATGCGCGCCAGGCGAACTCGCTGGCCGTGTCCGCCTCGGACGTGGCGCGCAAGGGCGGCGCCGTGGTGGCGCAAGTGGTCGGTACGATGGGCTCGATCAATGAATCGGCGAAGAAGATCGCCGACATTATCGGCGTGATCGACGGCATTGCCTTCCAAACCAATATTTTGGCGCTGAATGCGGCCGTCGAGGCGGCCCGCGCGGGCGAGCAGGGCCGTGGCTTCGCCGTGGTGGCAACGGAAGTGCGCAACCTGGCGCAGCGTTCGGCAGCGGCCGCCAAGGAAATCAAGGGCTTGATCGAGGATTCCGTGGATAAAGTCAACACGGGCAGCGCGCTGGTCGACCAGGCGGGCGCGACAATGGAAGAAATCGTCGCCAGCATCCGCCGCGTGACGGACATCATGGGCGACATCGCCAACGCCAGCCACGAGCAAAGCGCCGGCATCGAGCAAGTGAACCAGGCCATTTCGCAAATGGACCAGGTCACCCAGCAAAACGCGGCCCTGGTGGAAGAGGCGGCCGCCGCCGCATCCTCGCTGCAGGACCGCGCCGTCGAACTGGTCGATGTGGTGGCCGTATTCCGCCTGCGCGGCGATGCCAAGGAAAAATCATTGAAGGTGGCGGGCGGCTTGCCGGCCCCGGCAACGGCCCCGCGCCGCGCTGCGCAACCGGCGCGCCGCATGCTGGGATGAACTCGGGCATGCCGTATGTCAAAGCAGGTGCTGGAAGGCTTCCACACCTGCTTTGACGCATCGACGCCATATTCCCAAGTAAACGTTTTTTCTATTTATTAATCAATAATATAAATGGGATTTTGAAAAAGCTGGAAATGGCCTCGCCAAACGGTTTGGAGGGAAATTCAACGATGTTCCTCCCTGTTTTTTGACGAATCAGGTTCGCCAAATCGTGAATATCGCTGGCCTCATTTCCATGCAGGCGTCTGCCGTTTACTCCCCCCATCATGCCCGCAGAATGGATGGTTTCGAGGTCGTCTATATATGCCTGTCGTTGGACGTTGTTCATGTAGAGCGTCTGCTTATAGATTGATGACTTTGCAGCTTGTTCGTTTTCCGCATCCCAATCGAAGTCAACAAAGGCCAGAGCGGAGCAGAAGGTCAGATAAATAAGGAAAGCAGTCGATATTCTTTTCATTGAGAGGATGGTTTTAATCAGATTCAATCTGAAGATAAGGAAGGAATGCCATCAACGATAGCAAATTTTCCACATGGAAACATCACACATTGTCACATTCGCGTAAGCGCCAGGGTGCAAGCTTGGGTTATTCAAGCTGATGTGGAAATAAATATGGTGCCATGCCAAAGTTTCAGATATCGGTATCGCATTACGGTTGGCGGACCATTTTTTGAAAAACAGCTAACAGGCATGTTATATTATATAAGTTGCCTCTTGGAAATTTTATCCTCGGCCACGTTATATCAATTAACCACTTTTCTTTTCCGGCCGCCGATGACCTGCCCAGTGTGTAATGCCCAAAATTCAGCCATGAGTGCACGTTGCCTCGAATGTGGAACCATCCTTATACAGGAAGCAATTGCCCGTCCTGAAGCGTTGCAACAAACCGTGGACAATCTGGATCGGCGCATGTACATCGGCTACGGCGGCTTGGCAGGTTTCGTCGTTGGCATGGGCAGTTGGATGGTTATTTCTCAGGATGAGGCAGAGGTCAAAGGCTGGCTTTTGATCTCGGTCATGACGGGCGCCGCACTGGGCCGTTTTATTGCATGGCGCAGGCGCAATACGCTTGAGTAAATTCGAGCGAACTACCTGCGGCTGTTCTTGACGGGTAGCGGCGATGTCGTGAAACGTAATAAGCAAACGTAATAAGCAAACGTAAGAAGCAAACGGCTTGTCGGCAATTTCTAAGTAATCCTCGGGAAATTAGTGTGAATTTATGACAAACAGAACCGGATGCTGTGCAAGGCGCTCGCTGCGACGCAGTGCGGGCACTGCTAGCAGTGAGCAACGCCGCAGAGCGCCGGTTATGGCAGTCAGAAATCACAATAATTTATTGGGGGTTACTTAGCGCGTCGGCATGGCCCTCCTGATCAGGCACGGCGTTCGCTGTTCATGCGGACGACGCTGCGCCATTCGCTGCCCCAGGTCAATTCCTCGCAAACTGCCGCGTCAAATTAACGTGCCCTTCCCGTCATGATGGAATACAATTCTTGCGTGGCAGCCAGCTTGCCTGGCAAGGCCGGGCACGGCGCCTTTGACCTCGGAAAGATGTTGGCTTATGACTCTGCAGTTCCCCCAGCGAACGGCGCCGTGTGCGCCATCCACGCTCCGTATTTCACGCAAGCCCCTCGTTTCCCTGTTCGTCCTGACGTTGTCGTCTCTGCTGGTCATGGCGCCCGTCATGGCGGCCGCGCCTGCCAGCAGCAGCGTCATGCTGGAAGAACTGACCAGCACGGAGTTGCGCAGCCGTATCGACCACGGCGCCACCACCGTGCTCGTGCCGATCGGCGGCGTCGAGCAGAGCGGGCCGTATATCGCGCTGGGCAAGCACAATGTGCGCGCCGGCTTGCTGGCGCGCCAGATCGCACAGCAGCTGGGTAACACCATCGTCGCCCCCGTCGTTTCCTACGTGCCGGAAGGCGCGATTTCGCCACCGGCCGGCCATATGCGCTTTGCCGGCACGATTTCGATACCGCCGGCCGCCTTCGAAGCCGTTCTGGAAGGGGCCGCCGCCAGCCTGCGTCAGCATGGCTTCCGCGACATCATTTTCCTTGGCGATCACGGTGGTTACCAGAAGAACGAGCAAAACGTGGCGAATAAACTCAACCGCGCCTGGGGCAAGACACCTGCGGGCAAGGAAGCGCGCGCCTACGCCTTGCTCGATTACTATGACATCACGCAATCGGCCTATATTGCCGAACTGCAGAAGCGCGGCCACAGCAGCGCCGAGATCGGCCTGCATGCGGGCTTGGCGGACGCGGCCTTGATGCTGGCGACGGACCCGTCGCTCGTGCGCAGCGAGGCCATGGCGCACGGACCGAAGCCCGGCGTGGCGGACGGCGTGCGCGGCGACGCGACGCGGGCAACAAAGGAGCTGGGCCAGATCGGTATCAAGCTGCAGGTGGACACCTCGGTGGCCGCCATCAAGCAATTGCTGCAACGAAATAAGTAAATCTTCCGCTGGACGTGTTGAACTTCCGGCTTTTGCAACGAAATGACGCGAAAACACATGAAAAAATCTCAACGACGCACCATCGTCACCTTGTCCGCCCTGGCTGCCGCACTGGCCGGCCTGGGCGTGGCCAGCCAGGTCATCGGCGCCAGCACGCCGGCCCCGGCCGCTGTCGCCGCGGCGCCGGCGGCCGCCTATTCGCCGCTGCCGGGCATGCCGCCGCTGGTGGACCCGAAAAACGTGTACGGCAGCATCGCCAGCAGCAATATGAGCCCCGTCGTCAAGGATCACCTGCGCCGGGTCTATGTGCCGAACCTGCGCTCGAACGACGTCTACGTGATCGACCAGGACAGCCTGAAAGTGGTCGACAAGTTCAAGGTCGGCAGCGGCCCGCAGCACGTCGTGCCGTCGTGGGACTTGCGCACCCTGTGGGTGGCGAACAATGCCGAGCGCACGGACAAGGGCAGCCTGACGCCAGTCGACCCCTTGACGGGCAAGCCGGGCAAGGAAGTGCCCGTCGATGATCCCTACAATATGTATTTCACGCCGGACGGCAAGTCGGCCATCGTCGTGGCCGAAGCGCGCCACCGCCTCGATTTCCGCGATCCGAAAACCATGGCGGTGCAGTATTCGATCGATACGCCCCAGTGCGGCGGCATCAACCATGCGGATTTCTCGAACGATGGCCGCTACGCCATGTTCACCTGCGAATTCGACGGCACCATCGCCAAGATCGACCTGGTGGGCCGCAAGGTCGACGGTTACCTGAAATTGCAGATGCCGGCCAAGCGCTTTGCCGAGTCCGGCCCCGTGGGCGGCCCGGCGAATGAAATCTGCAGCGTCAAGAAGGGCATGCCGCAAGACATACGCATCTCGCCGGACGGCAAGAAATTCTTTATCGCCGACATGGACGCCGACGGCGTGCACATCGTCGATGGCGCCACCCTGAAGGAAATCGGCTTCATCCAGACGGGCGTGGGTGCGCACGGCCTGTACCCGAGCCGCGATGGTAAAAAGCTGTACGTGGCCAACCGCGGCACGCACCGCATCCACGGCAAGCCGAAGGGTAAGGGCAGCGTCAGCGTGATCGATTTCGCCACGGAAAAAGTCGTGTCGAACTGGCCGATTCCCGGCGGCGGCAGCCCCGACATGGGCAATGTGAGCGCCGACGGCAAGTATCTGTGGCTGTCCGGCCGTTTTGACGACGTGGTGTACCGCATCGATACGAACAGCGGCGACGTGTCCAAAGTGAAAGTCGGCCAGGAACCGCACGGTCTGACCGTCTGGCCGCAGCCGGGCCGCTATTCGCTGGGCCATACGGGCAATCTGCGCTAAGCGGGGGGCGCATGGAAATCGATTCGCTGGAGCAACTGCGCGCGCATTATCCGCCCGCGCAGGGGCGGGCGCTGAGCAAGCAGCTCGACCACCTCGACCCGCATTGCATCGCCTTCATCGGGCTGTCGCCGTTCGCCGTGCTGGCCACGGGCGGGGCTGGCGGCCAGCTCGACGCCTCGCCGCGCGGCGGCGCGCCCGGTTTCGTGCATGTGCTCGATGCCCATACCCTGCTGCTGCCCGATGCCAAGGGCAATAACCGCCTGGACAGTTTCAGCAATATTGCCGAGACGGGCAGGGCGGGACTGCTGTTCATGATTCCCGGCGTCGATGAAACCTTGCGCGTGAATGGCGAGGCCAGCCTCAGCGACGATGCGGCGCTGCTGGCGTATTTTGCCGGCGAGCGCAACCCGCCGCGCCTGCTCATGCGCCTGCGCGTGGCCGAGGCTTATCTGCACTGCGCCAAGGCCCTCATGCGTTCGCGCCTATGGGATAGCACGGCCCAGGTCGAACGCTCCGTCTTGCCGACGATGGGCCGGATGATCGGGGACCAGACGGGCAGTATTGGCCCGCTGGAAACACAGGAGCAGATGCTTGCCCGCTACGCGCAGGATCTGTAGCTTTGCTTGCCTAAAAGGCAATGCTGGCGCATACTGTGCTTCCTTTCCCACTACCTGCAAGGAGCGCCATCATGATTCTTGATCACATCGGTTTGACTGTCAGCGATGCACAGGCCAGCAAGGCTTTCTTTTCCGCCGCCCTGGCGCCCCTGGGCGTCTCGGTGGTGATGGAAGAGCAGGGCTGGGTTGGCATGGGCAAGGATGGCAAGCCCGATTTCTGGTTCGGCGTGGGCGGCGCGGCGCATGCCGGCATGCATCTCGCCTTCGCGGCCGACAACCGCGCCCAGGTGGACGCGTTCTACAAGGCCGCGCTGGAAGCGGGCGGCAAGGACAATGGCGCGCCCGGCATCCGCGCCATCTATCACCCGAATTACTATGGCGCTTTCGTGCTGGGGCCCGATGGCCACAATGTCGAAGCCGTCTGCCACCGTCCCGAGCCTTGATGCCGGGCATTACCTGAAGAGAGCAGCATGAAGCACAGCGCCACCCTGTTTGCCGATGATGCCGGCCGCTATGCCTACGTCAAAGCGGGTTTCTCCTGGCCGGCCCTGTTCCTGGGCTCGTTCTGGGCCGTCGCCAAGCGCCGCTGGTGGCTGGTGCTGCTCATGTTGGCAATGGATGCGTGCCTGTGGTTTGGCAGCCATCTCGCCACCGAAATGCGCATCGGCCCGATGATGCTGCTGATGGCCGGCGCGGAACTCAGTTACCTGCTGGCGCGCGGCTGGTACGGCAACCGCTGGCTGGAAGCGTCGCTGCGCAGCCATGGCTACAAGCCCGTCGTGCCGGGCACGGGCGCCGCTGGCTGAGCTTGCCTGACACAGATTTCCCTTTCCGTTACTGACGTTTGCCAAGAGCAAGCCGTCCAGCCCAAACTTTTTGCGCAGCCTAGCGCACCTTTGATCCAGATCATGCCTCACCTGCGGTGCTCACGTAGCCTTGGGACTCGCGTTGCAAAGCATCTTCCCACCAATCGGATATGTTTTTTCGCGTTTCGTGGCGTAGCCCGGCTGTCTGTCTCACCGTTCGACAGCCGGTGGTATCGCCATCTGTTTATGTCCACCCAACCGCTATTAATGAGGAACTCCATGTATCCATATTCCCGTAGTGTTACCCCCGCCGCCAAAAATCACCTGGAAGCGCAGCTGGCTTTCTTCAATGGCCTGTCGAAGTCGCTGTTTCAATCGATGCAGCATTTCAGTGACCTGAACATGCAACTGGCGCAAGGCTTGCTGGAAGAAAGCACGGTCACCAGCCAGAACCTGTTGACGGTCGAGCGCGCCGAAGATGTATTCCAGGTGGCCGCCGCCTCGGGCCAGCCAGCCGCCGAGCAACTGCGCAAGTATCAGCAACAGGTGTCGCGCCTGGCTGCCGATACGCAGGTCGAACTGGCCAATGTGGCAGAGCGTCATGTGAATGAAACGAGCCGTACCGCCAAGGCACTGGCTGAAGAAGTGGCCCGCACCGCTTCGGAAGAAACGGAGAAAAACGTGCGCAAGCAGCAGGAAGCGATGCAGCGCATGGCCGAACCGTTCCAGGCCTATCAGCAAAACGGCGCTAACCGCGACCAGCAGCGCGGTGCGCAAAGCCGTGACGGTCAAAGCCTGCAAAGCGCCAGCCACCAGGGCAGCCAGCAGTCGTCCGGCAGCGAAAGCTCGGCCAGCGGCAGCGCATCGCAAGCGGGCTCCGCTCAAAGCAAGAGCAGCAGCGCCAGCCGTAAAGAGTAAGTACGAAGCTGCTTGCAGCTGAGCCGCATCGCGAGGGCCGAGCCTTGCTATGCGGCCAGCCGGCACGCGGCATTGTGCGTATTGGTTTGGGCAGAGCGCCCGCCCTTCACGGGGCGGGCGTTTTGTCGTATGCGTGCAGCTCCGGGGCTGGCGTGCCTGAGCCAGGTGAGCGGGGCGGCAAGGCTGGCCCTGCCGGCGAGCCAGTATCTGACAAGACTGCGGGCAAGACCGCTGACGAGACCGCGTTGCCGGCGCCACTGTTCGCATCGATGAAGGCGCTGACGGCGTCCAGCGTGGGCGCCAGCCTGCGCAACGGGGCGGCCAGCGTGGCGACCAGGGTGGCGTGGCCCACATGGTCGAAATAGGTTTCCGTCACGGACCGGTGCAGCGCGCGCAAGGCACTGGCCAGGCCGCCTGTGTTGCGTTGTGGATCGACCAGCTTGTCCTTGCCGGGCTTTGGAGCGATCAGCAGGGCGGGAGGGGCGTCGGCCGTCACGTGGTGGATGGGCTGCGAAGCGGCGGGCGTGTCCGGGTAAAAGAACACGGGCCGGGTGATGGTGTTTTCGATCGGCAGGAAATCATAGGGGCCGGCCAGGCCTATCCAGCCCCGCAAGTCGTGCGGACGCATGCCATGGCGCGCCAGCAGGCTGGCGTCGAGCGCCAGCATGGCCGCATTGTAGGCGCCGGCGCTATGGCCCATGACAAACAAGCGCGTCGGGTCGCCGCCATGGCGGCTCGATTCCATCGCGGCCCAGGCCACGGCGCGGGCCGCATCCTGCAATATCTCGGGGTAATGCACGTCCGGATACAGCCGGTAGTCGGCGATCACGGCCAGGTAGCCGCGCGCCGCGAGCGCGTGGCCGACGAAGGCATAGTCGGCGCGCTCGCCCGTCGTCCAGTTGCCGCCATAAAAGAACACGACCACGGGCACGGGTCCCGTGCGGGTCTTGGGCGCGTACACATCGAGTTTCTGCCGTGGCAGGGGGCCGTAGGCCAGGCCGCGCGTCACGTGCGAGGTGCTGCCGGATGACAAGGCATTGATGGCGGTCAAGGGCGAGCAGGCGGCCAGGCCGGCAGCGAGCGGGATGGCCGCCAGCAAACCGAGCAGGGTGGTGCGCAGGATCGTCATGCGGGCTCCCGATGGTGATGGTGGATGCTTGCAGTGTAGGCCAGGCTGGGCAGGGTGCACACGGGGAAGTTGCTGTTTGGTATAGATAAATGTTGCATGCGTCAATCAATCCTGTAACAGCCATTTGCGCGCCGTGGCGATGACGGCGTCCGACAGGGTGCGCGTGAGGGGGGTCTGGATATCCCAGGCATGCCAGGTCAGGGGCACGTCGAGCGCCTGCCCGGCCGCCACGTCGACCAGCCTGCCAGCGGCCAGCGCCGTTTCCGCCTGCAGCAAGGGCACCATGCCATAAGCATAGCCCGCTTCGATGAAGCGTACGAAGTCGCGCGCCGAACCGAGCACATGGTGCGGATAGCGGCCCGTGTAGCCGAGGCGGTGCTGCAGGTAGCGTTCGTGCAGCGCATCCTTGCTGCCAAAGGTGATGGCGGGCGCCTGGCTGACGGCTTCCACCGTAAAACCATGGGGAAACCACTGCTGCGCGAATGCGGGGGACGCCACGCACAGATAGCGCATGCCGCCCAGCGGCGTGGCCGTGGTGCCGGCCACCAGGTCGTTGGCGCTGGTGACGCAGGCAAACACGCGTCCTTCGCGCAGCTGGCTCAAGGTATGGTCCTGGTCGTCGAGGCGGATATCGAGCAGGCAGGACGGCGGCGACAGCAGCGGCCCCAGCGCTTCCGGTATCCACGTGGCGGCGCTGTCGGCATTGACGGCGATGGCCAGCGCCGGCAATTGCGTCGTGGGGCCGGGCTGGGCGTCGAGCGCCGCTTCGAGCAGCTTGACTTGCCGGTAGTGGGCGATCAGGCGCTGGCCCGCTTCCGTCGGCAGGGGCGGGTGGCTGCGGATGATCAATAACGTGCCTTCCAGGTTTTCCAGGGTGCGGATGCGCTGCGACACGGCCGGCTGGCTGATCGCCAGCGCCTGCGCGGCCTTTTCAAAGCTGCCCAGGCCGATCACGGCGTCGAGGGCTGCCAATCCACGGTAATCGACGACGCGCATAAGTTTCTCTTATATATGTTTAGAATCATTCATTATACTTATATTTACTTTTTCTTTACACTGTTGAAATAGGGTAACAACTCCACTCTCCCGCGCGGTCCTCCTGGTTCCGCACCACCCTCCACCTACCTCTGATGACTTTGCCGTTGCCGGCAGAGCGTGGGCGGCCGTGCGCGTGATGGAAAGCAATGGAAAGGAATCGATATGGACAGCGCAATTTTCTTGAAAGGCATGGGGCTCGGCGCGAGCCTGATCGTGGCCATCGGCACGCAAAACGCCTTCTTGCTCAAGCAGGGCTTGAAGCGTCACTACGTGCTCACCTGCATTCTTGTATGTTTGCTGTGCGACGCCATCCTGATCACGGCCGGCGTGGCCGGCATGGGCACCTTCATTGCCGACAACCCCAATTTCCTGCTGTGGGCCAAGGCGGGCGGCGCCACTTTCCTGATCGCCTACGGCTTGCGCGCGGCCAAGTCGGCCTGGCGCCCGACGGCCCTGACGGTATCGGCCGCCAAGGCGCCCGAAGGCTATTGGGCCGTGATCGGCGCGGCGCTGGCGTTCAGCCTGCTGAACCCGCACGCCTTCCTCGATACGGTGATTTTGCTTGGCTCGATCGGCGGCCAGCATGAAGGCGTGGGACGCTTTTACTTCGCCGGCGGCGCCATCATGGCCTCGGCCCTGTGGTTCTTCCTGCTGGGCTTTGGCGCCCGCTACCTGGCGCCCGTGTTTGCCAAGCCCATGGCATGGCGCGTGCTCGACGGCATCATCGCCCTCGTCATGTGGGCCATCGCCGCCTCGCTGTTCCTGTAATCAGCGGGTCAGGAAGTTCAATACACGGCTGGCCAGCTTGCCGTAAGGCGGCCGCAGCAGCGTCAAAGGGCTGTAGCGTGCCTGGTAGAACACGGGCCGCAGCTTGCTGAAAGTGTGAAAACCTTCGACGCCGTGGTAGTGGCCCATGCCGGACTCGCCCACGCCGCCGAAGGGCAGATCATGCTGGCCCACGTGGAACAGCGCGTCGTTGACGGACACGCCGCCCGACATTACCGTGTCGATCAGCATCTGCACGGTCTGCTTGTCGTTGCTGAACGGATAGATGGCCAGCGGGCGCGGTCCCCCGTTGATGCTGGCGACTACGGTCTCCAGCTTCGCATAGCCGCGCAGGGGCAGGATGGGGCCGAAGATTTCCCGTGTCAGCAGCAGGCTGTCTGCGGGCGCGCCGAGCACGATGTGCGGCGCGATCTTGCGCGTGGCCCGGTCGTACGCGGGCCCCGGCAGCAGCGAAATCACTTGCGCGCCCCGCTCCCGCGCTTCATCCAGGGCCTGCAGCAGGCGCTCAAAGGCGGCTTCGTCGATGATGGAGGTGTAGTCGGGCGTGTCCAGCCGCGGGTAGCGCGTGGGCATGATGCGGCGCGCATGCTCGACGAAGGCGGCGATGCTGGCTTCGGGCAGCCAGGCGTGGTCGACGCTGGTGCAGATTTGCCCCGCATTCAGGTACTTGACGAACAGGATGCGCTCGGCAGCCGTGCGCACGTCGAAATCGGCGCAGACGATGGCCGGCGCCTTGCCGCCCAGCTCCAGCGTGACGGGGCACAGATTGCGTGCGGCCGCCGCCATGACGGCCCGGCCCGTCTGCCCGGAACCCGTAAATAGCAGATGGTCGAACGGCAGTTGCGAAAACGCCATGCCCACGCCGCCCGTTTCGTCAACAAACTGCAGCTTTTCCGGCGGGAAATAGGCGGGCATGGTCTCGATCAGCAGCCGCGCCAGGTGGCGCGAGTTCTCGCTCATCTTGACCATGGCGCGGTTGCCGGCGGCAAAAATGTAAGTCAGGGGCACCAGACTCAGGTTGACGGGGAAATTCCACGGCACGATGACGCCTACCACGCCCAAGGGCTGGGGCAGCACGCGGTTGCGGGCGCCCGGAAAATTGCGCCAGTCCACGCTGCGGCGCTGCGGTGTCATCCACTTTTTCAACTTTTTCAGTACGTGATCGATGCCGTCGATGGCGGGGAATATCTCCGCCAGCAAGGTTTCATGGTGGGAACGGTTGCCATAGTCGGCGCTGATCGCCTCGCACAATGCCAGCTTGTGGTCGCGGATGTAGCGCTGCAGGGTTTGCAGGTCGCGCTTGCGCTCGGCCAGGGGCGGCACGGGGTGGGCCAGACAGGCGGCGCGCTGCAAGGCCAGGGCGGCAGCGAGTTCGGCGTGCTTCAGTTCCATGTTGTTTGCGACATCAGGCATGTTGCTCCTTGGCCGGCCGGGCAATACGCGCGCCGTTCCAGCGCACTATAGGCGAGTATTGGCAAATGTGCCGCCAGCGAGCCGACGCTGCCGCGCGATACCCCGTAAAATGTCCGTCAACTTGACGCTACGCTTTCCAGGAATGCCATGACCTCGACAACGCCAGACTCCCTGCACATCGTGTGCCCCCATTGCGACGCCGTCAACCGCCTGCCGGCGGCCCGGCTCACGGAACAGCCCACGTGCGGCAAGTGCCAGAAGGAGCTATTCACGGGCCAGCCAGTGGACCTGGCCAGCGCCCGTTTCCTCAAGCATATCGAACGCAGCGACATTCCCGTGCTGGTGGACTTCTGGGCGCCATGGTGCGGCCCGTGCCGCAGCATGGCGCCCTTCTATGTGCAAGCCGCCAGGACCCTGGAACCGGCTTTTCGCGTCGTCAAGGTAAATACGGAAGCGTCGCCGGACATGGGCAGCCGTTTCAATATCCGCAGCATTCCCACCCTGGCCCTGTTTTTGCGCGGCGTGGAAGTGGCGCGCCAGCCGGGCGCCATCGATGCCAATGCCATCGTTGCGTGGGCGAGGGACAAGGCGCGTTTCTAGGCACGAGGGAAAGCCGTTCAGGTTTTCCATTTGACATTTACTACGGCGCCATATTATATTGCGCCATATGATAAAACTCGAACAGAAATACACGGCCTTGCTCGGTGACGTGCAGCGCCGCGCGCCCGGCCCCGACATGCCGGCATCCGTCGAACGCCTGCGCCTGTGCTTTGAAGTGCTGGGCCTGGCATCGGCCATCGATGGCGATTGCGCCGCGCGCCTGGGCCGGCATGGCTTGTCGGAAGGCAAGTTTGTGCTGCTGGCCCTGCTGCGCGACGTGCCCGATGGACTCTCGCCGCACGCACTGGCCGAGCGGGCCGGCGTGACGCGCGGCACCATCACGGGTTTGCTCGACGGCCTGGAACGCGACGGCTTCCTGGCGCGCCATGCGGACCAGTTCGACCGGCGCAAGCTGCTGGTGCGCCTCAGTGCCAAGGGAGCAGCGGCGGCCGCCACCCTGGTCGATGAGCACGCGCAATGGATCGCCAGCCTGTTTGCCGATTTCACGCCGGACGAGATGCAGTTGTTGAGTGGACTATTGGAAAAAGCCTGGCGCAAGACGGATAAGGGTGAAATGCAGGGTGCTGCATGAGCCGTGGCGTCGCCGACATCGCGCCCGCGCGCCTGGCCCTGCTGAACCAGGGAGCGGTGGCCAGCGCCACCCTGACGGAAGGGCTGGCCATCGATTTTGCCCAGTTGCTGGCTGCAGTCGTGCCCGCTATCGGTGTGGCCCGCCTGGAGCGGATGCGCGCGCAGGCCGCCGCCGGCATCACCGGGCGCATGGCGCTGGCGGCGCAATTGCTGCTCGATGCCGGCACCGACCTGGCGATGCTGCAAGCGCACCCGTCCGACACGGTGCGGGGCTGGGCCTGCTTTGCCATCGCCGCCCAAGCGGGCTTGACCTTGCCGCAACAGCTGGCCGCCATGCGGCCGCTGGCCGACGATGGCCATTTCGGCGTGCGCGAATGGGCCTGGCTGGCGCTGCGTCCCCATCTGGCGGCGCGTCTTGACGCGGCCATTGCCTTGCTGGTCCCATGGACGGCGGACCCGTCGGAAAGAGTGCGCCGCTTTGCCTGCGAAGCGCTGCGCCCGCGCGGTGTGTGGTGCACGCATATCGCCCGGCTAAAGGAAGAGCCGCAGCTGGCCTTGCCCCTGCTGCAAGCCTTGCGCGCCGACCCGGCCGTCTACGTGCAGGATTCCGTGGCCAACTGGCTCAACGATGCGGCCAAGAGCCAGCCGGACTGGGTGCGCAGCCTGTGCGCGCAATGGCTGCTGGACAGCCCCGCTGCCGCCACGGGACGCATCTGCAAGCGGGCGCAGCGCTCGCTGGCCTGACGTTTCAGCGCCAAGCCGATTGCCTGGCGCTGAAGCGGCGCTTTTCCCGCGCATAGGGTAAAGTTTGCTGTATTGCCACAATTACCTGACTGTCATGCCGTTCAAACTGCTGTCCACTGTGTTATTTGCCCTGTTGCCATTGGCGCTGCACGCCGCGCCGGCACCCGGCCCGCAAGCCCTCGTCGTCGCCGCCCGCAGCCAGGTGGGCGTGACCGTGCAGTACGACCCGCGCTACGAGCGCCTCGCCTATCCGGGCGGCGACGTGCCGCTCGAGCGCGGCGTGTGCACGGACGTGGTCGTGCGTGCCTACCGTAAACTTGGGCAGGATTTGCAGGTGCTCGTGCACGAAGACATGCGCAAGGCGTGGCAGGTGTACCAGCAGCAGGGACGCTGGCAGATGAAGGGGCCGGACCGCAATATCGATCACCGGCGCGTGCCGAACCTGGGGACCTACTTTGCCCGCCACGGCACCAGCCTGCCGCCAAGCAAAGAAGCGAACGCTTACCGCGCGGGCGACATCGTCACCTGGCGCCTGCCGCGCAACCTGACCCATATCGGCATCGTCAGCGACAAGCAGTCGTGGGGCGGCGTGCCGCTGATCATCCACAACATCGGCGAGGGCGCGCGCGAGGAAAATATTTTATTCAGTTATCCGATTACGGGGCACTATCGTTGGCAACCCCGCTGAGGGGCAGGGGCGCGATCTCTTGCAGGATCGCCAGCACCCTGGCCAGCGCCGTGTCGATATCGAGCTTGTCGATGGCGCCATAGCCGAGGAACAGGCCTTCATGGCGGGCTGGACCGTGGTAAAAACCGGCCAGCGCATACAGGCTGACGTCGGCCAGGCGCGCGCGGCGCAGCAATTCCGCGATATCGAACGGCGCCTGCGCCAGCGCCGCCACGTGGAAGCCGGCGCTGGCCGGCACCAGGCGGAACCATGGGGCCAAGGGGCCGTTGAACCAGTGCTGCAGCCGCTCGCGCCGCCCCGCATAGATGTCGTGGCAGCGGCGGATATGGCGCAGCAAATGGCCATCGCCGATGAACTTGGCCAGCGCATGCTGGCCCAGGCTGGCCGTATGGCAATCGCTCAGGTATTTCACCGTCTGCATGGCGGCCACGATGGCTTGCGGCAGCACGACATAGCCCAGGCGCAATTCCGGCAGCATGATCTTGGAAAAGCTGCCCACGTGCGCGACGATGCCGTAGCGGTCCATGCTTTGCAGCGCATCCTCGGGCCGGCCCTCGTAGCGGAAAGCGCTGTCGTAATCGTCCTCGATGATGATGGCGCCCAGCTGCTGCGCCCGTTCCAGCAGGGCATGGCGGCGCGCCATGCTCATCGGCATGCCCAGCGGAAATTGATGGGCGGGCGTGACATAGATCAGTCGCGTGCCGTCCGGGATTTGCGCGACGATGATCCCATCCTCGTCCACTTCGACGCCCACCACGCGCGCGCCCTGGCTGGCGAACACGGCGCGCGCCACGGGGTAGCCGGGTTCTTCCACGGCAACCGTGTCGCCCGGCTCGAGCAGGGTCAGCGCGAGCAGGTGCAAGGCTTGCTGCGCGCCGCTGGTGACGAGCACCTGTTCCTCGGTGCAATGGATGCCGCGGCTGAAGGCGGCATGGCCGGCGATCGCCGCGCGCAAGGCGGGCAAGCCTTCCGCGGGGCCATAGCGGCCGCGCGCCTGGCCGCCCTGGCGCAGTGCATGCAGCATGCAGGCGCGCCATTCATCCTGCGGGAAATGCGCGGGCGTGGCACGTCCGCCGATGAAGGCGTAGCGTGCCGGCGTTTCCTGGCTGGCGCGGCGCAGGGGCGTGGGTGTCGCTTCCCAGCGGGCGATGCGCTGCGCGCTGGCCAGCAGCGTGCTCGCATGGCGGCGCTGCGGTGAGGCATGCGGCGTCTGCACGAAGCTGCCCACGCCCACTTTGCCGACCAGCAGCTTTTCATAGCCGAGCTTTTCATATACGTCGGACACCGTCTTGCGCGACAGGCCCAGCTGGCTGGCCAGCAGGCGCGAGGGCGGCAATTGCTGCCCATCCGTCAGCCGGCCCGAACGGATGGCTTCGCTGAGCTGGCGGTACAGCTGGCCGCCCAGGTCGCGCGTGCCGTCGATCAGGATATGTAATTCCATGGAGTATCTGTTGGTGGTCTGCTGTTTTTCGGGGGGATTGGCCTGCCGCGCGTACTTCCTGCGCTTCTACAATGATGCATCTCTCATTATCAAGGAATGCATCATGACACAGCAACGTATTGATTTTGTACAAGCCTCGCCCGACGCCGTCAAGGCCATGTATGCGCTGGAAGCGGCCATCGCCAAACTGGGCGTGGAACATTCGCTGCTCGAGCTGATCCGCCTGCGCGCGTCGCAAATCAATGGCTGCGCCTTTTGCGTGGACATGCACACGAGTGATGCGCGCAAGGCGGGCGAAACGGAGCGCCGCCTGTATGCCGTCTCCGTCTGGCGCGAAACGCCGTTCTTCACGCCGCGCGAGCGGGCCGTGCTGGCCTGGACGGAGGCGCTGACCCTGCTGCCGCAAAATCATGCGTCCGACGAAGACTATGCGGCGCTGGCGCAGCAATTGACGCCGGCCGAGATGGTCAACGTCACTCTGGCCATCGGCTCCATCAATACCTGGAACCGCCTGGCCGTGGGCTTTCGCAAGATGCCTGAATAAGCTCTTTGTTCGTTCGCGAACAGACGATAGGCTGGTCCCTGTGTAGGCTGGCAGGACGATTGATCAGCCAGGGAGCAGCCATGCAAGTACATATCGGGGAAGGCGCCGAAAAGACGCCGCAGCAGGAGGAAGAGGCGCGCCGCGAATTCATCGCCGAACTGTGGCGGCGCTTCGAAGCCTTGCAGGAATGGGCCGTCAGCCACTGGCCCGATCAGCAGCACCCCTTGAGTTCCGCCGACTTCGTCGAGACGCGCAAGGAAATCTTGAGCTTGCGTTCGTCGGCTGGTTCCTTGAACCAGCCATCGCTGAACAATGAAGCGGAACCGGAGCAGGGCGGGGCGCAATACCAGGATGTGACGCCGGCACCGTGGCCGTAACCTTGGCCGTCATCGTGCCTCTATCTTGGTTGTAGGTCGGATTAGGACCGAAGGGCCGTAATCCGACAACATGGTTGGCAGATGCAGTCGGATTACGCGCTTGCGCGCTAATCCGACCTACGCTTCTGCCTTCCCTTGCGCAAACACCCAGCAAACCAAACTCACCAGCAGGCCCGCCATTACGCCATACGCCAGGTTCAGCGCGCTGTCGAACAGCAGCGGCGCCACCAG
>NZ_JBXAHC010000019.1:0-96666 GCF_058794735.1 Janthinobacterium sp. GW823-FHT06H09
TGCCGAATTACCTGGGGTGGCGCTGGATACTGGACGCCGGGCGCATCCGCTCCCCAGAAACATTATTGAAGGCAACACTGGGAGCATTCCCACATTTGACGGTGACATAGCCATATCTAAACCGGCTTATTTCTTGTGCGAGCCCAGCCAGCTGGGTTCCTTGCCGCATTCTTTGGGCAAGAACAGCGCATCGAGGCCCGGATCGCAGCGCCGGTCAGGCGCCTTCATCGGCTCGACGCTGAGCCATTCGCTCTTGGGCAGTATCTTTTCTTCGCGTGGCGCCACGGGCGGCGCGGGCGGCAGGCTGTCTTGCCAGCGTGCCTCCGGGGCAGGCGCGGGCGCAGTGGCCCAGTTGGCGTCAACCTGCGCTGCCTGCGCCGGCGGTGTGTCTGCGTGCGCGGCGGCGCACAGCAGGCTGCCCGCGAAGAAGAACGCGCGCATGGCTGTGCTGTTTATGGAAATCATGGTTTGTCCTTGGTCGGTGCCTGGAAGGCGGACCCTGCATTATGACGGCGGCAGCAAGCAAAAAGACAAGAAAATTGCAACGGCATGTTACCAAAGGGACTATAGTTACTGGTAGCAAGCAGGTGCACTGTGGCAAGGTGATTGAAAGGCGGGTCAGGCGCGGGTCGCCGTCACTCGAGATGTGTATTCCCTAACTTGCATTTAAGCTAGGCAAGTTATGCTGTGGCATGCACGCCAGGCTGTCCTTTGCCGTCCGCACCGCGCCCCTCTTTTTTTACTCTTGCCAGGCCCATAATGAAAATGCTCAAATCCCTGCCTGTATGGCCGCTTGCCGCCCCGCTTGCCGGCTGGCTGTTCCTGTTCGGTTCCACCCTCAATCTCGGCGGCGCCTATCAGATCCTGCTGGTGGCTGGCCTGATCGGCAGCGTGCTGGCCGCCGTGTACCACGCGGAAGTGGTCGCGCACCGCATCGGCGAACCGTATGGCACCCTCGTGCTGGCGCTGGCCGTGACGCTGATCGAGGTGGCGCTGATCGTCTCGCTGATGCTGGCCGGCGGACCGGAAACGACGGGGCTGGCGCGCGACACCGTGTTTGCCGCCATCATGATCATTTTGAACGGCATCGTCGGCATCTGCCTGCTGCTGGGCGCCGGGCGCCACCGCGAGCAGACCTTCGGCCTGCTGGGCGTGAGCGCGTCGCTGGCCACCCTGGCGGCCATCGCCATTTTGACGCTGGTGCTGCCGAACTACACGTCGAGCGCCGCCGGCCCGTACTACAACTCCAGCCAGCTCATTTTCATCGCCGTCATCTCGCTGGTCCTGTACGGCACTTTCGTGCTGGTGCAGACGGTCCGCCACCGCGATTACTTCCTGCCCAAGGAAGCCGTCGGCGATGAAGAGGTGCATGCGGCGCCGCCCACGCCCACCGTCGCCTGGGTCAGTGCCGGTGCGCTGCTGGTGTGCCTGGGCGCCGTGGTGCTGCTGGCCAAGTCGCTGGCGCCCGCGCTGGAGACGGCCATTGCCGCCATGGGCGCGCCGAAAACCCTGGTCGGCATCGTCATCGCCGCCATCGTGCTGCTGCCCGAAGGCCTGGCCGCCGTGCGCGCCGCGCGCGCGAATCGCCTGCAAACGAGCTTGAACCTGGCGCTCGGCTCCGCGCTGGCCAGCATCGGCCTGACTATTCCGGCTGTGGTGGTGGTGTCGCTGGCCACGGGCCTGACCATTACGCTGGGACTCGATATCAAGTCGACGGTGCTGTTGCTGCTGTCGCTGATGGTGGCCACCCTGTCGCTGGGCACGGGCCGCACCACGGTCATGCAGGGCACGGTGCACCTGGTGATTTTCGCCGTGTATCTCTTTACCACCATCGTCCCATAAGCTGCCGCACGGCTGCCGTTTTGTCACAATCCTGTCACGCCGCTGTCATACGATGAGGGTAGTGTGGTAGGATTTTTAAATCGTTTAAATGATTTATATAGTTTAGCAACTGAATTTGCCAACTTTTCAGTTGGCACAGTCATGACAAGACAAGAGGCCAGTATGTATGCAGCGGTGGACCTGGGGTCCAACAGTTTTCGTTTACACGTCGGCAAGCATGATGGCGACACCATCCGCGTGGTCAAGAGCGTGCGCGATCCGATACGCCTGGCCGCAGGCCTGGACGCCAATGGCGACCTGACCGAAGCGGCCATGCAGGGCGCACTGGCCTGCCTGCAGCGCTTTCGCGCCATTCTCGCCGGCTTCGAACTCGATGCCGTGCGCGTGGTGGCCACGTCGGCCATGCGCGTGGCACGCAACGGCGCCGTCTTCCTGCCGCTGGCCGAGCAAGCCATCGGCTACCCGATCGAGATCATCTCGGGCGAGGAAGAGGGCCGCCTGATTTACATGGGCGTGGCCAATGCGCTGGCCATTCCCGGCGAACGCCGGCTGGTGATGGATATCGGCGGCGGTTCGACCGAACTGATACTGGGGCGCGGCAACGATATCGAACGCGTGGAATCCTTCAGCCTGGGCACGGTCAAGCAAAGCCTGTCGTTCTTCATCGGCGGGCGCATCGACGCGCCGTCGTTCGAGGCGGCCATCCTGTCGGCGCGCAGCCATTTCGAGGATGCCGCGCCGCCGTACCATCCGCAGCACTGGAAGACGGCTTACGGCTCTTCCGGCACCATCCGCACCATCGCCGACATCATCGCCCGCAACAAGCTTGGTGACGGCTTGCTCACCAGCGTCAGCCTCGATGCGCTGGCGCGCCGCTTCATCGAACTCGGTCATACCAGCCGCATCGACATGCCGGGCTTGCGCCCCGACCGCGCCAGCACCATCGTCGGCGGCCTGGCCATCCTGATCGGCTTGTTCCGCGAACTGGCCATTCCCGCCATGACGCCGATCGAGGCCGGTTTGCGCATGGGCGTGATGTGGGACCTGTACCTGCGTTCGACCAAGCGCGACCGCCGCGAACAGTCGGTGCAGGGTTGCATGGAGAAATTTCATATCGACCAGCAGCGCGCCGGCCGGGTGGCCGAGCAGGCGCTGGCCATGTACGCGCAGCTCAAGCCCACGTCCGATGCCCTCGTGAAATGCCTGCGCTGGAGCAGCCTGCTGCACGAGGTGGGTATGGCCGTGTCGCAGACGGGTTATCACAAGCATGCATCGTATATCGTGGAAAATGCGGACTTGCCCGGTTTTACCACGCGCGAACAGAAGACCATGAGCCGGCTGATCCTGGCGCAGAAGGGCAACTTGCGCAAGATCGGCGAGGTGCTGTCCGACCCCGATTTCGCCAAGGCCGTGCTGGCGCTGCGCCTGTCGATTCTGCTTATGCATGCGCGCATCGAGGCCGATTTCAGCGAACTGCGCCTGCGCATGAAGAGCCGCATCGAACTCGACATCAAGCGCGGCTGGGTGGCGCACCATCCCACCGTGTCGTTCTGGATCGAGAAGGAGCAGGAATTCTGGGATGAGGTCGGGGTCGATTTCACCATCCGCGCCAGCGCCTAGAAGGTCATGGCATGCGCATGACTTGATGTGCAGCAAGCAAGATTTCAAAAAACAGTATATATTGTTTATATTATTTACTAGATTGGAGAATTCATGACCAAAACCACCCCAGCGAAAAAGGCCGACAGCGCGCCCGTATCGATGTTCCCGACCAGCGCATCGATCAACGCGGCAGCGGCCAAGGCCGCACCGGCTGCCAAGCCTGCAGTGAAGCCCGCCGCGAAGCCGGCAGCCAAGCCGGTGGCCAAGGCCACCGTCAAGCCAGTGGCCGCCAAACCGGCCGCTGCGAAGCCGGCGGCAGCGAAACCTGTGGCCGCCAAGGCGCCTGCCGCCAAGCCGGCGGCCAAGGCCGTCGTGGCCAAACCTGTCGCCAAGGCCGCTGTCAAGCCTGCCGCCAAGACGGCAGTAAAAACCGTTGCCAAGCCAGTGGCCAAGGTTGCTGCAAAGCCCGCCGCCAAGCCGGCAGCGAAAACCGCCGTCAAACCGGCTGCCAAGGCCGCCGCCAAGCCTGCGCCAGCGAAAAAAGCGCCGGTCGCCAAGGTCGCCGCCGTCAAGGAAAAAGCCCGCAAGCCGAAACTGGTGCGCGACAGCTTCACCATGCCGGAAGCGGAATACGAAGTCCTGGGCCAGGTCAAGAAAGCCTGCCTGAAGGCCGGATTCGAGATCAAGAAAAGCGAATTGCTGCGCATCGGCGTGGCGCTGATCAGCCAGATCGACCTGGCCACGCTGCAAAACGTGCTGGCCGGTTTGCCGCAGCTGAAAACGGGCCGTCCGAAGAAGGATTGATGGCGCGGGCAGGGGCCGCCCCCTGCCTGGCCGTTCTGGTTTACCATGGGGCCTGTGATAGTTCCCCATGGTTGCCATGTCAGAAGAAACAGAGATCGAACGCGCCGGCTTCGTCGAGCGCGCCATTGTCCGCCACTGCGGCGGCGAATCCACTGCCGCCATCGACCACGTCGCCGAGGAAATCCCCGTCGCGCTGGTCTTCAATGGCATTTCCCACGTCGTCATGATGGCCACCCCGCGCGACCTGGAAGCGTTTGCCTACGGTTTTGCGCTGACGGAAGGCGTGGTGGCATCGGCTGCCGCCATCTTCGATTGCGAAGTGTTGCTGCGTCCCGATTCCGCCGAAGTGGCTTTGAACATCGCGCAGGAGGATTTCGTGCGCCTGAAGGACCGGCGCCGCCAGCTGACGGGCCGCACGGGCTGCGGCGTATGCGGCATCGACAGCATCGACATGCTCGATTTGCGGCCCGCGGCGCTGCCGCCGTCCCTGATCCGCGTCGACTTGCCCGCCGCGCTGGCGCGCGCATCGGCCGGCTTGCGCGAGCACCAGGCGCTGATGCGGGAAACGGGCGGCGTGCACGCGGCCGCGTGGTGCACGCCCGACGGCGACATCGTGCACGTGTTCGAGGATGTCGGCCGGCACAATGGTCTCGACAAGCTGATTGGCTACCTGGCGCTGCACGATATCGACATGCGGCGCGGCTTCGTCTTCCTGTCCAGCCGTGGCAGCTACGAGCTGGCGCGCAAGGCGGCGCGCATGCAGATACCCTTGCTGGCGACGATTTCCGCCCCCAGTTCGCTGGCCATTTCCATCGCCACGCAGGCCGGCATGAAGCTGGTGGGTTTCTGCCGCCAGGACGCGTACGTGGACTACACGCCGGATATCGTCATCTGAACATTCGCCGCTTGTAGCAGCACCGGCACGGACTTCGACGTCGGCGTGCCGGCGCCGTCGGCCGTGCTGGCCAGCGGCACCAGCGCATTCGTCTCCGGGTAGTACGCCCAGGCAGCCGCGCGGGATGTCATAGGCGACCAGCCGGAAACCATCGGCCCGGCGCGTCACGCCATCGTCCCAGCCGCCTATCAAATCGACCATGTCGCCATCCGTAAAATCCAGCATGGCGATATCGGCCGCATTGGCGGCGACGGCCTTGGCGCCGTTTTCGCAAATGGCGAACGTGGACGCGTGGTGGCGGTCGGGCCAGGCGCAGCCGGGGCAATCGAAACCGTCCGGCTGGTTTTGCGCCAGCAGCGCCTTCAGATTCCCGGGCGCGACGCGCTCCTGGCGCAGGCTGATGGCCGCGTGTTTCAAGGCGTCCCAGCCGGCGGCAGGCTTGGTGTAGGGCGTGATGTGGACGGCGTCGGTGTCTGTCATGGGCTCTTTCGGCCGGGCGAGTGTGGTAATTATGCACGATCCCCACATGGCATTGCCTTGCGTCATGGAAATGACATTCGGCTGTCATTTTCCTGACATATTAGGCAAGTACGCTGGAGTCGTCTTGATCACAGGGGGATGAAACCATGCAAAACATAATCGCATCAAACGAAGCCAAGGCCCGGCCGGTCCAGCTGGTGCTGAGCCAGGCCTCCACGGCGGCGGAATTGCGCGAAGTCCAGCGTTTGCGTTACAAGGTGTTTATCGAGACGATGGGATTGACGTCGCTGGCCAACGCCGATGGCCTCGACAGCGATGAATTCGACGCGCACTGCGATCACCTGATCGTGCGCGACGCCGACACCCTGAAAGTGGTGGGCACCTACCGCGTGCTGAGCGCGGCCAAGGCGGCCAAGATCGGCCGCCTGTATGCGGAAAACGAGTTCGACCTGAGCCGCCTGAAGAACCTGCGCGGGCGCATGGTCGAAGCGGGCCGCGCCTGCATCCACCCGAAATACCGGGGCGGCAGCGTGATCATGCTGCTGTGGTCGGGCCTGGCCGAGTACATGCGCCGGGAGCGCTGCGACTACCTGGTCGGCTGCGCCAGCATCAGCCTGGCCGATGGCGGCCATAACGCCGTCGCCGTGTACCAGGCGCTGGCGGAAAAGCACATGGCCCCGAGCGAGTACCGCGTCACGCCGCACCTGCCTTTCCCCATCCACCAGGTGGAAGCGGCGCACAAGCCGCAAGTGCCGCCGCTGATCAAGGGTTATCTGCGTTCGGGCGCCTGGATTTGCGGCGAGCCGGCCTGGGATCCTGATTTCGAAAGCGCCGACATGTTCATGATGATGCCGCTGGCGAATCTGGACGAGCGCTATGCGCGCCATTACGGGGTGGTGCCTGGCTAAGGCTGCCAGGGCTCGCGCCGGGCAGTGAGGCCTGCAGCTGGCTGGCCAGCGCCTGCACGGCGCTGCGCAAGCCGGTCTCCGGGCTGTCGGGCGGCAGCAGTTCGAGCAGGAAGCGCAGCGGCGCCGTGATCGTTTCGGGTTCGCCGATGCTGCCGTGGCGCCGCACGGCGTCGTGGTACAGGGCCAGGAAGGCGGCGCGCGCGGAAGAGTCGAAGGACTGGCCGTCCGGCGCCTGCCACAGGGCCGCCAGCAGGGCGGCGCGCACGGGGGCGCCGGCGTCGATGGCGCGGTGTTCATCCGCGTGGCGCTGGCGCGCATAGGCGATGGCGTCGTGCAGCAAGTCGCCCAGCTGCGGATCGAGCGCGCGCCAGGCGCCGCCGTCGCCATGGGCTTTCAGCAGCAGGGCGCCCGCCAGCGCCTGGAAAATCAGGTCGCAGTCGGCCGCGCCGCTGCGCCGCCGCGCTTCTTCCAGCGCGGCCAGGCAGGCGTCCGTCATGGCGCGCAGGGCCGATGCGCCGGAGTTTCCTTCGCGGCAGGCCAGGCGCGCCTGCAAGGCCCAGTAGCGTCCCAGCAGGGCCAGGCGCTGCGCCGTGGGCGCCAGCGCCACCAGCAGGTCGATATGCTGTTTTCCATCCTGCAGCAGCTGGCGTCCCTGGGCCGGGTCGGGCACGGCGGGCACCTCGATGCCGGCACCCGCATCGAGGCCGCACAGGGCCGCGCCCTGGCGTATCTCCAGTTCCGCCCAGTGCGCGAGCGCGCGCAAGCCCACCTTGCCGTCGGCCGCGCTGTGCGCCGCCCGGTAATGTTCGATGGCGCGCAGGGTGTTCTCCAGTCCACCGAGACCGGCGCGCGTGGCGGCCATGTTTTCGCGGATGTCGGCGCAGCCGAAGAAGCGCGCGCGCACGGCTTCCTCGATGCTGCCCAGCTTTTCCTCGATGGCCGCGCGGCGCGCAGGATCGGCACCCGCCAGGCGCGCGTGCAGGGTTTCCAGGTCGGCCAGCAAATGGCCGTGGTAGTGGTAATCGGGCGCTTGCCAGGGCCGGCTCTGCGTGTTCGGAAAGCGGTAGCGGTCGTCGCCGTACGCCTGGTAGGCGCCCCAGGTGTTCGAGGCGGGGAACTGCAGATACGCCGCCTCGCGCGCCAGGCGCACGGCGTCGCCGAAGTATTCGCCGCTCAGCATGGCGTGGTAAAAGCTGTGCGCGAAGATGCTGGCCGCCTGATCGTCGATGCGCCAGCCGGCCGCGATCACCGCTTGCGAGCCCATTTCAATGAAGGCCGTGGCCAGGCTGGCGGCCAGTTTCGACCATGGCGCGATGGCGTCCGGGCGCATGTCGCCCAGGTGGCAGCAATTGATGAAGACGAATTGCGGCACGCGTTTCAATTTCCCCACCTGCGCCGCCGTCAGCCGCGTCTTCGGTCCCAGCACCAGGCCCGTATGCGCGATGCCGGGGCCGGCCACTTCGCCGTGGCCGGCCAGGTGGATGGCGAAATAGCGCTCGTCGAACAGGTGCACCAGCACGCGCTGCGCCTGCGGGCGCAGCAGCTCGCGCACCTGGTAGCCGTACGCGCCGAACATGCGCGCCACGTCCTGCGCCTCGGCCTGCGCGGCGGGCAGCTCGGGCAGGCCGGAATCGGTATCGCCGATCACCAGCACGCTGTTGCTGGGCGGGCTGACGGCCGGCGGCTGCTCGCGCAGGCTGGCCAGCTGGCGCACCATGCCGATGCGCGTCGACAGGGGGCTTTCCTCGCTGCCCGCCTCGTCGCGCATCAGTTCCCACGGGTAGATGGCGGCGCTCTGGTCGACGGCCAGGATCAGGCCGCGCATCTCGGGGATGGCCGCCTTCAGGCCATTGGGCAGCATCAGTTCGTACAGGGCGCGCGACAGGCCCGGCTGGTCGGTGGTGTTGTCGGTGGCATCCATGATCAGGCCATCGACGGCTTGCCGCTGGTTCGGCTCCTCGTCGACGCTGTTGTGGGCGCGGTCCGTCAGCACCGTGAAGCGCAGGGCGCCCGACAGATCGGCGGCGACGATCTGCACGCGGCGCCAGCCGTTGTCGCCGCTCAGGCTGGGCAGGATGCGCCGGTAGCCGCCGGGGCTGTGGCGGATGCGCCGCTCGAACGTGAAGCTGCCCTGGTAGCGCGCTTCGGCCATGATCTGTTCGATGGCCACGGCGGCGGCGATGGCGCGCGCCTCGGACTGTTCGTAGATGGCGATATGGCCGATGCGGCAGGTCATGCCCGCGTCTTCGAGGCGCCGGTTGGCGCTGCGCGCGCCGTCGATCAGGGCCCGCGCGCACAGGGCGATGCTCAAGCCGCCGTAGCCGGAACCGGACAACAGGCTGGCCACGCGCAAGCCGTGCTCGCCCATCGGCGGCGTGGCCACATGGCCGGCGGCGCGCACCTGCAGGCAGACGCACGCGTATTCGAGCAGGCCGCCGGCAAAGGCGCGCGCCAGTTCGCCCGGCGTCAGCTCGCCCAGCGCGCCCAGGCCGATGACGATGGCGCCGCCGGGCCGGCGCGCCGCATCGGGCTGCAGCACCACGAGGGCGGAGTCGGGGCGCTGCGGAAAGCGCCCGAGCGCGTGGATTTCCTGCAGCTTGCCCGCCAGCAGGCGGTCGAGAAAACTCATGCTGCCGCGCAGCGATTCGGACGCGTAGCAGCCGCTCATGACGGGCGCATCGGCCGAGGCCATGCTGCCGTGGATGACGGATAAGCTCAGCTGCGGCGCGCGGCTTTCCGGCGCGCTGGCGGGCCCGGCGGCGCCGATGGCCGCGTCGAGCAATTCCTGCGGCTGCGGGTACAGCGGCGTGGCGTCGGGCACGTAGGGATGGAAGCGGGGCGGGGCGCCGCCCGGCGCGTGCGGCGGGTGCCGGGGCAGGGCGGCGCCCTGGCCGCCGTCAAGCAGCTGCGCGATGGCCGGGTAGTATTCTTTTTGCAGCAGCAGGTCGCCGTGCGCCACCGGCAGGTAGCAGGCCGCCACGCCGTCCGGCACCGCGCCTTGCCAGGCCGTGCGGCCATCGCCGTCCGGCGACCAGGCCGTCTCGATGGCGCCGTCGCGCAGGCGCAGCGCCACCGGCGTGTCGGCGCAGCCGGCCAGGTAGCTGCAATGGCGCGCGTCGAGCGGGGCCGCTTCCAGCAGGGTCACGGTGGCGCGCGCGGCGGCCAGCGCCGGCGCCTCGGGCGCCTGCCAGCCGCCGGGCAGGCCCGCTTGCGCGTCGCCGGCGGCCAGCTGCGCCCAGGCGCCGGCGTCGAAATAATCGATGGCGCCCGCCTGCGGCCACGGCAGCATGTCGAGCACGCCGGGAAAGGCGCGCACGAAGCCGAGAAACTGGCGCCGCGTGTGCTTCCAGCCTATCCAGCAGGCCAGCATCTGCACCAGCCGGTCACGCCCCAGCAGCACTTGCACCATCGCCTGCGTGCCACGGTTGGCCGTGCCCACCTGCAGCAATCGGCTGCCGGGCAGGGCGCCGAAGCGCTGCCAGCGGTCCTTCAGGGCCAAGCGCGCCACCAGTCCGCCCATGCCGTGGGCGACGATGCGCAACGGTTGGCCGCGCTGTTCGGCGTCGCGCATGGCGTCGTCGAGCACGGGCAGGAAGGCGCGGCACGACTCCTGCAGCGACAAGCGCCAGTCATAGGTAAAGGGCCGCACTTCCTGGCTTTGCGCGAGAAAGCGGGCGAACGGTTCATAGCATGACTCGAGCCAGCCGGCGCTGACGATGTGCGGCTGGCCGACGGCCAGGCGTTCGATGCGCCCTTCGACCAGGTTGACGGGGTCGAACCAGATGCGGTTGCTGCCCACTTGCAGGTGGCTGCCCATGATGTCGGGCAGCAGCAGCACGATGGGCGCGTGCGCGCGCCGTTTCGGCACTTCGCCGCCGCGCGCCAGCGGGCCGTGCTCGATGCCCGGCAGCGGCTGGTAGGCGGTCTCGTCGCCGGCGAGCGCCTGCACGGCGGCCTGGCTCGATGGCGCGCGCTCGAAGTAGTTCAGGTGGTGCGTGTGCGGCCCGCGCAGCAGCAGTTGCCGCACGGGCGTGCTGCGCGTGGCGCCGCCGGCCATCGAGGCGCAATTGACCACCAGGTCGTTCTGCCCGCCGTACAGCTGGTCGTCGAGGCAGTCGCCCAGCCAGCCCAGCAGGCCGTCGCCGCTGCACGCGCCGGCCAGCACGTGCAGCGGACTGGCCACGCGCACGTCGGGCGCGTTGAGCAGCGCCACCAGGGGCGAGTCGGGCATCATCGCTTCCAGTCCCGGCAGGATGCGCGCGTCGCAGCGCTGCTGCACCACGGCCAGCAGGAAGGCCATGGCGCCGTCGGGAACGCCGCCGTGCAGCAGCAGGTTGAACATCACGCTGGCCCAGCGGTCCAGGCGGCCCGACATCAGGGTGGTGCCGCGCGACGGGCAAGCCACGCGCACGAAACGGGCGATGCGGATGGCGCGTGTTTTCAGTTCCACGCTCAATTCGCGCAGGCGCACCGCATCCGCGTCGTAGCCGCCGCGTCCGCCCAGCCGCGCCTGCGCCGTGAAATGCTCGATATCGTGGCTGTTGAACGCTTCGCCGCCCACCGTGTTTTCGCTCAACCGCTCCAGGCCGTCGCCGGCCAGGTCGACGGCGCCGCGGCTGTCGATGCGCTGCGCCCGGGCCAGCAATTCGCCCACCAGGCCGCCGCGCGAATGGGTCAGCAGGTGCAGCACGGCGCCGTGCGGCAACTGACGCACGAGGGCCAGCGCGTTCTCGATGGGACTGTCGCTGAGGCTGCGGTGCTCATAGCCGTAGATGCGGTTGCCGTACTGCGCCGCCAGTTGCGGCGCCAGGCCGTTGCGCCACAGGCCGGCAAAGCTGCGCTGGGTCGACGAGGCCGTGCCGTGCAACAGCAGCAGCACCGGTTCCGGCCCGGCGGGCAGGCTGGCGACGGCCGTCATGCCGCCCGCCTCGATGCCGCAGCGGTACAGGCCCAGCCGTTGTTCCAGCTGGCGGTCCTGGAAGGCACCGGCCGCCGCCAGCGCCGTCATGGCGGCGGCGCCGCAGCGGTACACGCGCACGGCCCGCAGCATCCAGGCGCCCAGGCCGTCGCGGCTGGCGCCGGGCGGCGGGCGCGCCGCCTGCGGGCGCAGGGCCAGCCCCACTTCGATGCTGGCGGGCGCGCCGTCGCGCGCCAGCGTGGCCGGCCCCAGGTAGCGTGGCAGGTCCAGGCTGCCTGCCAGCAGCGAACTGCCGTCGCACAGCAGCAGCTGCACCACGTCGGCCGGGCCGATATCGAGGGCGATGCGGCAGCTGCCGATGCCGCGCGCGCTCGACAGCACGTGGGTTTCGCTGTGCCAGCCGGGCGCGGCGGGGCAATCGCCGGCGCTGGCGAGGGGATCGCGCGTGAGCGTCAGGCGCAGCACGGGCGGCGCAAGGGGATCGCTGGACATGCGGTTGGGATCACTGGTTAAAAGCTGACCTTGATGCCTGCGCGGACTATGCGTGTTGTGTCAGATCAAGTATGTGTGGAAATGCAGGGGGAGAAGCTGGGAGGGCTGGCGCGGCAGGGCAGAGAAACGGTCAGCATGGTTTGGGCTGGGTCTCTTCGCTATCGTGCTCGGATGTTGTGCGGTGAGCGAACTACGCGAATTGTATGGCAAAAGTTCATGGCGCCGGGGACCTGGGTGCCTGGCATGGCATTACAACAGCGGGTGGTTCAATGGACTGGTGTGGCGGACAATTCCTTCAGTTCGCGGATGGTGATGTCCGATTTTTCATGCATGCGCAATAAAATCGTTGCACCGACCGACAGTTTGCCGTGCCGAATCTTGCTGATGATGGGAGGCTGAACTTCCAGGACGCGGCACAGTTCCGCATCATTTTTCAAGTTCAGCTTCTCGATCAGGGTATCGAGCAGTTTGTTCGGCACAAAACTCGATGGTTCGAGCGCACGCGCCCGGTTCATCGCTTCAATCATTTCCAGCTTCTTTTGTCGAACGTTCATTTACTCCTCCTTCAGGTTATGCAAGGGACGAGACCACTTTTTATATGGTCCCGGCTATAGTTCGTCATCGCAGTACGGCTGTCTGGGTGACGTGACAACATTTGCGTTACAACATTGATAACCAGGCAAGTGTTTTCAATAATACTACGATAACAAAACTTGTGACAGATGGTCAGTTAAATTAACTGATTGTTTGATCAATTTGGTTGACGGTTGTTGTATTTTGTAAGCCGCTTTTCGTCAGAATCATGGTCCGGTCCGCCATTTCGGCGGCGGCCAGCGAGTGCGTGACCATGATCGCGCAACTGCCGTTGGCCTTGATTTCGGCGCGCAGCAATTGCAGGATGCTGTGCGCCGTGTCCGGGTCGAGGTTGCCGGTGGGCTCATCGGCCAGCACCAGCGCCGGCTTGTGCACGAGTGCGCGGGCGATGGCCACGCGCTGCATTTCGCCGCCCGACAATTGCTGCGGAAAGTCGCCGCCGCGTCCGCCCAGGCCGACGGCCTCGAGCATGCTGGCGGCACGCTCCTGGGGCAGTCCGTTGAGCAGCAGCGGCAGGGCCACGTTTTGCAGCAGGGTCAGGTGCGGCAAGACGTGGAACGCCTGGAAAATAAAGCCCATGCGGGCGCGACGCAGCCGGGTGGCGGCGGCGTCATCGAGGCTGGACATGGCAATGCCGTCCACCAGGATAGGGTGCGCTTCGGCACCCGCATCGGGCGTATCGAGGCCGGCGATCAGGTTCAGCAAGGTCGACTTGCCCACGCCCGAATCGCCCATGATGGCGATGAATTCCCCCGCCTTGAAGCGGCAGGAAAGGTTGGCCAGCACGGGACGGGCATTGGCATAGGACTTCGACAGATGGCGCAATTCGAGCATGGTGATCTTGATTAATAACGGCTATCGTAAAGGGAGGCACGCGGGGGAGAGGGGGGCCTGGGAACTGCAAGGGGCGCGGATTGTTTGGCCGGCAATGTGTAGTATACGACAGCCTTATCATTTTTGCTGGGTAATACCAATTTTATGTGAATGCCGGCTGTTTGACCTTAAGTTACCTGCCGCACGGCTGGCTTGCGCGGATTCCGCTATGATGGAAAAAAGTCATCGGCAAGGCGCCCGCACACCGCTGCGGCAGGGGCGGCGCGCCCGGTGGCTGACCGTGCAAGCCCTTCGTGAACCTCATATTGACGACGCCAGCCCATGACCATGCCACTCGCGCAACAGCAGTCCGATTTGTATCCCGCCAGCAACGCCAGCGCGGCCAGCGCCACTCCTGTCACGATAGCCGAGATCAGCGCAGGACTGTTGGCGCGCGATGCCTGGACGTCGCCCAAGTACCTGTACGACGCGCTCGGCTCGAAACTGTTCGAAGCCATCTGCGCCTTGCCCGAGTACTATCCGACGCGTACCGAGGCGGCCATCTTCGCGCGCCACGGCGCCGAGATCGCGCACGCCGTGGGGCCGGGCAGCACCCTGATCGACCTGGGCGCGGGCAACTGCGCCAAGGCCGCCAGCCTGTTTCCCCTGCTGCATCCGGCGCAATATGTGGCCGTGGATATTTCCTACGATTTTCTCAGTGAATCGCTAAGCCGGCTGCAGCAGCGCTTTCCGCATATCGAGATGACCGGTCTGGGCCTGGATTTCTCCAGCCGCCTGGACTTGCCCGACAGCGTGCGCGACGCGCGGCGCCTGTTCTTCTATCCCGGCTCGTCGATCGGCAATTTTGCGCCTGAGCAAGCGACCGCTTTTTTGCGCCGCCTGCGCGCGAACGCGGACGGCGATGGCGGCCTGCTGATCGGCGTCGACCTGATCAAGGACGACGCCATCCTCGACGCCGCCTATGACGATGCGCTGGGCGTCACGGCCGCTTTTAATCTGAACATGCTGCGCCACGTGAACGGCCTGATCGGCGCCGACTTCGACGTGCGCGCGTGGCGGCACCACGGCTTTTTCAACGCCGACGAGCACCGCGTCGAGATGCACCTGGAAGCACGCAGCGAACAAGTTGTCCATTGGAAAGGTGGCCAGCGCCGTTTCGCGAAAGGTGAACGCATCCATACAGAGGACAGCTATAAATATACGCGCCCGGCCTTCGTCGGCTTGCTGGAGCAGGCGGGGTTTTCCACCGTGCAAGTCTGGACGGACCCGCAGCAGTGGTTTGCCGTCATTTATGCGCGCATCATCAGGGACTAAGAAAAAGATGCTGATCGATCATTACAATACAGTGCGCCAGCACTCGCTGCGGCTGGCCGAACCCCTGTCCGACGAAGATTGCGGCGCCCAGTCGATGCCGGACGCCAGTCCCGTCAAATGGCACCTCGCGCATACGACCTGGTTTTTCGAAACGTTTATCCTGGAAAGCATGGAAACGGCGTTCGCGCCATTCCACCCGGCCTTCCGCGTGCTGTTCAACTCGTATTACAACGGCGTGGGCGAGAAGCACCCGCGCGCCCAGCGGGGCTTGCTGACGCGCCCCGGCATGGCGCAGGTGCGCGCCTACCGGGCCGACGTCGATGCGCGCATCGCGCGCCTGCTGGCGGGCGAACTGGCGCGCGACGAACGCGAACGGCTGACCATGCTGCTGGCGCTGGGCCTGGAACACGAGCAGCAGCACCAGGAATTGCTGTTGACTGACGTCAAACACCTGCTGGCGCAGAGCGCCCTGTTTCCTGCCTATCTAGACGGCGCGGTGGCGCCGGCGCGGCAAGCCGCGCAGCCCACGGCCTGGCTCGCCTTCGACGGCGGCCTGGCGCAGATCGGCCATGCGGGCGACGGCTTTTGCTTCGACAATGAATTACCGCGCCACCCGCAATACGTGGCGCCGTTCGAACTGGCCAGCGCGCTGGTGACGAATGGGGAATTTCTCGCCTTTATCGAGGCGGGCGGCTATCGCACGGCGCATTGGTGGCTGGCTGAAGGCTGGGACTGGGTCCGTACGCAACAGCTGTCCTGCCCGCTGTACTGGCAGTGCGACGAGGCGGGCCGCTGGCAGGAATTCACTTTATCGGGCTTGCGCCCGCTGGACCCGCAGGCGCCGGCCACGCACTTGTCGCTGTTCGAGGCCGATGCGTATGCGCACTGGGCCGGTGCGCGTCTGCCGACGGAAGCGGAGTGGGAAGTGGCGGCGCAGGGCGTCGACATGCAGGTGGGCCAGCTGCATCCGGCGGCCGGCGCGCCGGGAACGGGACTGCGGCAGATGTTCGGTCATTGCTGGCAGTGGACCAGCAGCAGCTATGCGCCGTACCCGGGCTACCGCACGGCGCCCGGGGCGCTGGGCGAATACAACGGCAAGTTCATGCTGAACCAGTATGTGCTGCGCGGCTCGTCGTGCGCCACGCCGGCTGGCCATGCGCGCGCCAGTTACCGCAATTTCTTCCCCGCCGGCGCGCGCTGGCAATTTACGGGCATCCGCCTGGCGCGCCAGGTGGAATAAGCAAAGGTGGAATAACTTAGTGCAGGCGCGGGACGGCGGGCGCGTCAGGGCGGGACGGTGCCTTGGCGCTGGCGTTCTGCTCGAGCTTGAACTGGCTGACGAGGGTTTCCAGTTCGCCCGCCTGCTCATGCATGGCCGCCGCCGCCGCGGCCGCTTCCTCGACCAGGGCCGCGTTCTGTTGCGTCGTCTGGTCCATCTGCATGATGGCCGCATTGATCTGCTCGATGCCTTCGCTCTGCTCGTGGTTGGCGACGCTGATTTCACCGACGATGGCGCTGACCCGGCCCACGCTGGCCACTACTTCATCCATCGTGGCGCCCGCCTGGCTGACCAGCTGCGCGCCCTGGCCGACCCGCGTGACGGAGTCGGCAATGAGTTCCTTGATCTCTTTTGCCGCCGCCGCCGAGCGTTGCGCCAGGTTGCGCACTTCGGATGCCACGACGGCAAAGCCGCGGCCTTGCTCGCCGGCACGCGCCGCTTCCACGGCCGCATTCAGTGCCAGGATATTCGTCTGGAAAGCGATGCCGTCGATGACGGCGATGATGTCGACGATCTTGCGCGACGAGGCATTGATGGCGTCCATGGTGCCGATCACTTCCGCCATGGCCGAGCCGCCGCGCTGCGCAATGGCCGACGCCGAGCGGGCCAGACTGTCGGCCTGGCGCGCATTGTCGCTGTTGCTGCGCACGGTGCCCGTCAGTTCGATCATCGACGAGGCCGTCTCTTCCAGCGCGCTGGCCTGCGCCTCGGTGCGGGCCGACAGGTCGGCATTGCCGCTGGCGATCTGGCTCGACGCCACGGCGATCGTACCCGTGCCGCCGCGCACTTGCCCCACGAGGGTGGCCAGGTTGGTGTTCATGTCGCGCAAGGCCTGCAGCAGCTGGCCCGCTTCATCCTTGCCGTCGGCCGCGATCTTGCTGCTCAAGTCGCCTCCAGCCACGGCTTGCGCCACGCGCAGTGCATACGCGATCGGCGTGGTGATCGAGCGCGTGACCCGCCAGGCAAATAGCACGCCCAGCAGCAGGGCGGCCGTGCCTAGGCTGGCCATCAGCACATTCGCCGCGGAAATATTCTGCTGGATTTGCTGGCCGCCATGCACGACCACGCCGCGCTGAATTTCATTCAGGCGGTTCACCGTCTTTTGCAGTTGGTTCAGGGCGGGCAGGGTATCGTCGCGCACGTGCTTGGCCGCTTCCGCGCGCTGCCCCGCCACCAGCAGCTTGTCTGCCTGGCTGAACGAGACGACATAGGCCTTGCGCTGCTGCTTCAGGGTGGCCAGCAGTTCCTTGCCTTCCGGCAGCACGATCAGGCGGTCGAGGATGGCCAGCGCATCGGTGATGGTGGCCTTGTTGGCATCGATTTCGCCATGGATGGCGTTGGCGCGGGCTGGATCTTCATGGATGAACAGTTCCAGCACCAATGCCGCGTTCGAACGCGTCGTGCTGCGGATGGTGGCGATGGCGTCCGCCTTGGCCCAGTCTTTCTCGATGATGGACTCGCTGAGCGCGCCGATCTTGTCCAGCCGGAACAGGCCCGTTCCCACCAGCACTGCCATCAGCAGCAGCACCACGCCAAAGCCGGCACCCAGGCGCGCGCCTATCTTCATATCCGTCAATTTCATACTGATTCCCTCGGTAGCGAAAGTAATCCTCAAGAAATCATTGGCAATTTATAGCGAACAGAAACAGATGTGATGCTAGGCGCGCTCTGCGACGCAGTGCAAGCACTGCTAGCGGAGGGCAACAAAGCAGCACGCTGTTTATGGAAGCTAGAAATGACAAGAATTTATTGGGGGTTACTTTTAAATCTGTCCCCGGTGGTCTTATTATGAGTCGATTATACGGCGCGTGATGCTTCTTTTACAGCAACAATTGCCTTACGGAAATGAAAAAGCGGCACGGCGATCAAGCCGTACCGCTTTTTTTCCCTGTGCGAGAGGGAATGCAGTCCTTAGACGGCGCTCGCCGCCACGTTGGCCGTTGTTGTTTTTTCGGCTTCCGTCTGCCCGATGCGGCGGTTCACGGCCGACAGCACGGCCTTGAACGAGGCGGTGACGATGTTGCTGTCGATGGCGGCGCCGAACAGGGTCGGGCCGTTATCGAGGCGCAATTCCACGTAGCACGCCGCTTGCGCGTTGGCGCCGGAGCCGATCGAGTGTTCGTGGTAATCCATCAGCTTGATGTCGAGACCGAGCGCATTGACGAAGGCGTCGATGGGGCCGTTGCCACCGCCTTGCAGGGCCAATGGCGTCTGGCGGTGCGACAGGCTGATGTCGATCTGCACGGACTCGTCGCTGCTGGTGTCTTCCACCATGCGGTGCGAAGCGTAGGCGTACGGCGCCGTTTGCTCCAGGTATTCCTTCTGGAAGATTTCATGGATATCCTGTGCGGCGATTTCGCGGCCCGTGGCGTCGGCCACGGCTTGCACGGCGCGCGAGAATTCGATCTGCAGGCGGCGCGGCAAGACCAGGCCGTATTCCTGTTCCAGCAGGTACGCCATGCCGCCCTTGCCGGACTGGCTGTTGACGCGGATCACGGCGTCGTAGCTGCGGCCCAGGTCGGCCGGGTCGATCGGCAAGTAGGGCACTTCCCAGATGCTGTCCGGTTGTTGCTTGGCAAAACCTTTCTTGATCGCATCCTGGTGCGAGCCGGAGAATGCCGTGAAGACCAGGTCGCCCGCATACGGGTGGCGCGGGTGGACGGGCAGCTGGTTGCATTCTTCCACGCACTTGCGCACGGTATCGATGTCGGAGAAATCCAGGCCCGGGTGCACGCCCTGCGTGTACAAGTTCATCGCCAGGGTGACGAGATCGACGTTGCCCGTGCGCTCGCCATTGCCGAACAAGCAGCCTTCGACGCGGTCGGCGCCCGCCATCACGGCCAGCTCGGCCGAGGCGACGGCCGTGCCGCGGTCGTTATGCGGGTGCACGCTGATGATGATGGAATCGCGGCGCGCCAGTTTGCGCGACATCCATTCGATCTGGTCCGCATACACGTTGGGCGTGCTGCATTCCACGGTCGATGGCAGGTTGATGATCATCTTGTTGGCGGGCGTCGGCTTCCAGATGGCGCTGACGGCGTCGCAGATATGTTTGGAGAAATCGAGTTCCGTGGTGGAGAACGATTCCGGCGTGTATTCAAAGCCCCATTCCGTTTCCGGATGCTGGGCCACCAGCTGTTTTACGAGGGTAGTGCCGGTGGTGGCGATAGTCGTGATTTCTTCGCGCGACATGCCGAACACGACCTTGCGGAACACGGGCGCCACGGAGTTGTACAGGTGGACGATGGCGCGTTTGGCGCCGACGACGGATTCCACCGTGCGGCGGATCAATTCTTCGCGCGACTGGGTCAGCACGATGATGGTGACGTCGTCCGGAATGCGGCCTTCATCGACAAGCTTGCGCACGAAATCGAAATCCGTCTGCGATGCCGATGGGAAACCCACTTCGATTTCCTTCAGGCCGATGGCGATCAGCATCTCGAAGAACCGCAGCTTCTTTTCCGCGCTCATCGGCTCGATCAAGGACTGATTGCCGTCGCGCAAGTCGGTGCTCATCCAGATCGGCGGTTTGCTGATGATCTGGTTCGGCCATTGACGGTCGGTCAATTTAACTGGAGGAAAGGCGCGGTATTTGGAAGCTGGGTTTTGCAACATCATGATCGGGTACTCCTGAAGATAGGGGGGAAATCAATGGTTGTGGCGCAAGCTTGCCGGGCGGCCACGCAACACTAGGCCAGGCAAGCGATCGGTAGCGGTAGCAGTGCGGCCGCGATGCCGGCAGGGGCGGTCGCAGCGGGGATTACGTGTACGTATGGGGATGGTGCAAACATCATCAAACCTTCCAGGGTTTTTGAAACACGCCGGCGTGTGGCCAGGCGAAGCAATGCGGCAAACTTATGCGCGTGCTAGTAGTAGTCGCGATAGCGACAGCAGGGAAGGGGAAGAATGTTTGAAGGAGGACATGCACTCAATGTAAGGGATGTCGGGCGGGGCTGTCAAGCGTTTCCGTTTTACATGTAGTGCACGTGTGATGCCCCGTTCGGCATTTCCTGCCGCGCGCGTTCCAGGCAGCGCCGCAACAGGGCCGCATCGCGGGGCAGCCGCGACGCGAGCCCCTGCCAGCCCAGCAGCTCCAGCTGTTGCGGCATGTCCACCAGGCCCGTGATGGCATCCCAGAAGGCATCCCAGTTCATGCCGTAGAAGGAAGGGAAATCCAGTGCGGCGGCCAGGGCGGCATGCAGCTGGCGCGGCGAGTTGATCTCGCTCAAGTCGATTGTCACGAGGGCGCGCCTGTTCACAGTATGCCCTTGAGCAAGTTCTGCAGGTTTTGCCGCATGCCGCCCACCACCGCCTCGTGCTGCTCCAGGATGGCGGGCGCATCCTTGAACGGTGCCGGGTCGAGGTACAGGCGCGGCAAGTCGGCGACGGCCACGCCGCGCGGGCCGCCGCGCAGGATCTCGTCCACATGCTTGTTGATCGAGTGGATGGCAGCCTGGATGCGCGGCGTGGAAGATGCCGCCAGGCAGGCGGCCAGCGCGGCGTCGAGTTCGGCGCGCGCGGGCGCCTGCGGCAGCACGGGGGCGGCGACCTGTTCCAGCGGCGACATGTTGACGGCTCGCTTGCGGTAGGCCAGCAGGGTATCGAGCGCCATCAGCCGGTGTGCGCCGCCCCGTTGCAGCCAGTCAACGATTTGCGGCCACGGCGTGTCCAGCAGGGCCGCCGCCACGCCCCATTGTCCCGCCACGGGCGAGCCGATATTGGCGTCGATCCAGGCGATTGCGGCCGGATTGCCCGTGTAGGCCAGCAGGATGGCGTTCGACGAGCGCAGCATGGGTGCCTGCGTGGCGAGGATGGTGCTCAGCCAGGCGAGGGCGCCATCGGGCGGCTGCCCCGATAGCTGTTGCGCAAATGGCGCGCTCAGGGCGCGGCTGTCGGAAAATTGATATTCGTTGGACATGTTGAGCGATTCGGCGAGTGAGAAGAGGTGGGGCGCTTCGGTATGCGCACAAGCTATCCCAGGGGCAGGGGGGCAATAGAGCGGACGCTGCTATTGCTCCGATTTTTGGCAGCGAGCGGAAAATGGCAAGGCGGTGCTGTTTTCAAACGGGGAATTGAATTCGCCCTTTACTTGCGTCAAGTTGCCGCTAAAGCGCATGGTCAGCGGGCCGCTGCTTGGCCCCGCGTCATATGTGCAAGACAAGCTGTCGCCGCTTTGCCGGCAATCGTAGAAATTACTCGCTTTGCCGCGCCCGTCAATGATGTGGGTGCCTTGCGCGCCGTGCCGGTCGGGGGCGTCGAAGCTGAGTTCAATCGTGTGCTCCCCCTGATCATTGGAAATCTGTATGTTACCCGTGCAGGTAAAGCCCGCCATCCTTTCCGCGATGCTATCTGGGCGCTGCGCCGCGGCGGGGGTGGCGTTGGCGCAGGCTGCACCGAGCAGGGTGGCAACGAGCAAGCATGGGTGCGCGATGAAGCGGAACAGGTCTGTTTTCATAAGCCAGGAGGTGGTGAGGTGGGGAACCAGGCGCCAGTCTAGCAGTCGGCGTGGCGCGCACGGTTCGCAATCTTGTCACTATAAACATTTAAGACCGCCTTCAGTGCTGCCGGCTCCGCTTGCGCTACAATCGGCTCTCCTTTATTGCCACTGCCGCGCGCGGTTCTCTTCTGTCACCATGTTCCCTAAACGCCTGACCCTGCTTGCCCTGGCCGCCTTCGTGCTGGCCGGTTGCGATACCACCGCCCCGAAACCCGTACAAGTATTGACGCCGCTCGAACCCGTCGTCGCTCCCCGCAAGATCAAGATCGGCCTGGCGCTGGGCGGCGGCGCGGCACGCGGCTTTGCACATATCGGCGTGATCAAGGCGCTCGAATCGCAGGGCATCCATGCCGACATCGTCACCGGCACCAGCGCCGGCAGCGTGGTGGGCGCCCTGTATGCGGCAGGCAACTCGGGCTTCGCCCTGCAAAAGATGGCCTTCGACATGGACGAGGCGGCCATTTCCGACTGGGCCTTGCCCCTGTTCGGCAAGTCGTCCGGCGTGCTGAAAGGCGAAGCGCTGCAAAGCTATGTCAACAAGGCGGTCGGCGGCGTGCCGCTGGAAAAACTCAAGATTCCGTTTGGCGTAGTGGCGACCGATCTGAAAAATGGCCAGCCGATCCTGTTCCAGCGCGGTAACACCGGCATGGCCGTGCGCGCCTCGTCGGCCGTGCCCGGTGTGTTCCAGCCCGTGACGATCGCCGGCCATACCTATGTCGATGGCGGCCTCGTCGCTCCCGTCCCCGTGCGCTTTGCGCGCGACATGGGTGCCGACTTCATCATCGCCGTGAATATTTCGTCGCAAACGGATACGCAAAAGGCCATCAGTTCGATGGAAGTCATCATGCAAACCTTCGCCATCATGGGTCAGCGCATCAATCAGTTTGAATTGAAAGATGCGGACGTGGTGATCCAGCCCAGCCTGGGCACCATGAAGGGCAACGATTTCAACAGCCGCAACCAGGCCATCCTGGCGGGCGAGCAGGCGACGTTTGCCGTCATGGCGCAGCTCAAGCAAAAGCTGAAAGCCAAACGCGAGCAGTAGGCGATCATGACGCGATCGCGCCGCTGCGCATTTCGTATACAATTTTGCTTTAACATAACAAGGATGTCTCATGCAATCGAAACCGATTTTGACCCTGGACGACGTAAAGAAAATCGCTGCCGCCGCCGAAGCGGAAGCGGTCAAGAATAACTGGGCGGTCACGATCGCCATCGTCGACGACGGCGGCCATCTGGTATGGCTGCAGCGCATGGATGGCGTGGCGCCGATCTCGTCGCACATCGCCCCATCGAAAGCCAAGACGGCCGCGCTGGGCCGCCGCGAATCGCGCATCTATGAAGAGATGATCAACGGCGGCCGCGTGTCGTTCCTGAGCGCCCCGGAAATCGACGGCTTGCTCGAAGGCGGCGTGCCCATCGTGTACGACGGCCACTACGTGGGCGCCGTCGGCGTCTCGGGCGTGAAATCAGCCGAGGATGCGCAAATCGCCAAAGCGGGTATTGCAGCTCTGACGGCCTAAGTACTACGCGTAGCTGCAGAACTAGCCGCTCCGCGCAAGCCGGGCGGCTTTTTTCTTGGGGCGCAGGATTTATGTTGCTGCGCAAAAAAATGCCGGGCTTTCTGAATTTTCTTCCTTGTGGAAAAGCTTCCTTTTGGTTATAATTCAAAGGTTTAGCCAATCACACATATACCGTAGCGACTACCCATCCCCTCATTCAAAATGACCGTTGAAACACCCTGAGTGCATCTGGCTCGGGTATCTAGGCGGTCGGTCTGACGTGGCGCAGCTACGGTAACTTTATCAGGAGTTGCCCTTGCCGCCATTTTTTTCTGGCCCTGCCGTTCCAGCCATATTAGCGCTTGCTGATGGAACGATCTTTAAAGGTTTTTCGATCGGTGCCGCCGGTCATACCACGGGCGAGGTTGTTTTCAACACCTCGATGACCGGGTATCAGGAAATCCTTACCGACCCAAGCTATTGCCGCCAGATGGTCACCCTGACCTATCCGCATATCGGCAATACGGGCGTCAATCCCGAAGACGTCGAGTCTTCCAAGGTACACGCCGCTGGCCTCATCATCCGCGATCTGCCATTGCTGGCATCCAATTTCCGTTCCACGCTCTCCCTGTCCGATTACCTGAAAGCTGAAAATATCGTCGCCATCGCCGGCATCGATACACGCAAGCTCACGCGCATCCTGCGTGAAAAAGGTGCGCAGGGCGGCGCCATCCTCGTCGGTACGCAAGGCAACGAGCCATCTAGCGCCCAAGCGCTGGAACTGGCCCGCTCCTTCCCCGGCCTGGCCGGCATGGACCTGGCCAAGGTCGTCTCGGCCAAGGCGCCGTATGAATACCGCGAAACGGAATGGACCCTGGGCGAAGGCTATGGCCAGCTGGCCGACGCGGACGCGAAATACCACGTGGTCGCCTTCGACTACGGCGTCAAGCGCAACATCCTGCGCATGCTGACGGCGCGCGGCTGCAAAGTCACCGTGCTGCCCGCGCAAGCGACGGCGGCCGATGCCCTGGCGCTGAATCCGGACGGCATCTTCCTGTCGAACGGTCCCGGCGATCCGGAACCGTGCGACTACGCCATCGCGGCGACCCGCGAGTTGATCGAGAAGGGTATCCCGACCTTCGGCATCTGCCTCGGCCACCAGATCATGGCGCTCGCTTCCGGCGCGAAAACCTTGAAGATGAAGTTCGGCCACCACGGCGCCAACCACCCGGTGCAAGACCTGGAAACGAAACAGGTCTTGATTACCTCGCAAAACCACGGTTTCGCAGTCGACGCGGCAACCTTGCCCGCGAATTGCCGCGTGACCCATGAATCGCTGTTCGACGGCTCCCTGCAAGGCTTTGCCCGCACGGACAAGCCGGCCTTCTGCTTCCAGGGCCACCCTGAAGCGTCGCCGGGCCCGATGGATGTTGCTTACCTGTTTGACCGCTTCATCAACTTGATGGCTGCGGAGGAGAAAAAGAAAAATGCCTAAACGTTTAGATATCAAAAGTATTCTGATTATTGGCGCTGGCCCGATCGTGATCGGCCAGGCCTGCGAATTCGATTATTCCGGCGCGCAAGCGTGCAAGGCCCTGCGCGAAGAGGGCTACAAAGTCATCCTGGTCAACAGCAATCCCGCGACCATCATGACGGACCCGGAAATGGCCGACGTGACCTACATCGAACCGATCACCTGGTCGGTTGTCGAGCGCATCATCGCCAAGGAGCGTCCTGACGCGATCCTGCCGACGATGGGCGGCCAGACGGCGCTGAACTGCGCGCTGGACCTGTTCAACAATGGCGTGCTGGCAAAATACAACGTCGAGCTGATCGGCGCGTCGCCGGAAGCCATCGACAAGGCCGAAGACCGCTCCAAGTTCAAGGATGCGATGACCAAGATCGGCCTCGGTTCGGCCCGTTCCGGCGTGGCGCACTCGATGGAAGAATCGTGGGCCGTGCAGCGCACCCTGGGCTTCCCGACCATCATCCGTCCATCGTTCACCATGGGCGGTTCCGGCGGCGGCATCGCCTACAACGAAGAAGAATTCGAAACCATCTGCAAGCGCGGCCTGGAAGCATCGCCGACGAAAGAGCTGCTGATCGAAGAATCGTTGCTGGGCTGGAAAGAGTACGAGATGGAAGTGGTGCGCGACAAGGCGGACAACTGCATCATCATCTGCTCGATCGAAAACCTCGACCCGATGGGCGTGCACACGGGCGACTCGATTACCGTCGCTCCTGCGCAAACGCTGACGGACAAGGAATACCAGATCATGCGCAATGCCAGTCTGGCAGTGCTGCGCGAGATCGGCGTCGACACGGGCGGCTCGAACGTGCAATTCTCGATCAATCCTGTCGATGGCCGCATGATCGTCATCGAGATGAACCCGCGCGTATCGCGTTCGTCGGCCCTGGCATCGAAAGCGACGGGTTTCCCGATCGCCAAGATCGCCGCCAAGCTGGCCGTGGGTTTCACCCTGGACGAGCTGCGCAATGAAATCACGGGCGGCGCCACGCCGGCATCGTTCGAACCGTCGATCGATTACGTCGTCACCAAGATTCCCCGTTTCACGTTCGAGAAATTCCCGACCGCCGACCACCACCTGACGACGCAGATGAAATCCGTCGGAGAAGTGATGGCCATCGGCCGTACCTTCCAGGAATCGTTCCAGAAAGCCTTGCGCGGCCTGGAAGTGGGCGTGGACGGCATGAACGAAAAGACCAAGGACCGCGAAAAGATCGAAGAAGAACTGGGCGAGCCTGGTCCTGAGCGCATCTGGTATGTGGGCGACGCGTTTGCCCAGGGTTTTACTCTGGAAGAAGTGCACCAGCTGACCAAGATCGACCCATGGTTCCTGATCCAGATCAAGGAAATCGTCGACCTGGAACTGTGGCTCGATACGCAGAAGCTGGAAAACCTGGACAAGAACACCCTGTACAAGTTGAAACAGAAGGGCTTCTCGGACCGCCGCCTGGGTTTCCTGTTGCAGACGACCGACACGGCCGTGCGCCAGCAGCGCCATGCGCTGAACATCCGTCCCGTCTACAAGCGCGTCGACACGTGCGCGGCGGAATTCTCGACCGACACGGCGTACATGTATTCCACGTACGACGAAGAGTGCGAATCGAATCCGACCGACAAGAAAAAGATCATGGTGCTGGGCGGTGGCCCGAACCGTATCGGCCAGGGTATCGAGTTTGACTATTGCTGCGTCCACGCGGCCCTCGCCATGCGCGAAGACGGCTACGAAACCATCATGGTCAATTGCAACCCAGAAACGGTTTCGACCGACTACGATACCTCGGACCGCCTGTACTTTGAATCGCTGACGCTGGAAGACGTGCTGGAAATCGTCGCCATCGAAAAGCCGGTGGGCGTGATCGTGCAGTACGGCGGCCAGACGCCACTGAAACTGGCGCTGGACCTGGAAGCGAATGGCGTGCCGATCATCGGCACCTCGCCCGACATGATCGATGCGGCCGAAGACCGCGAGCGTTTCCAGCAGATGCTGCACAAGCTGGAACTGCGCCAGCCGCCTAACCGCACCGCGCGCACGGAAGCCGACGCTCTGGCGCTGGCGCAGGAAATCGGCTACCCGCTGGTGGTGCGTCCATCGTACGTGCTGGGCGGTCGCGCCATGGAAATCGTCCACGAGCAACGCGACCTCGAGCGCTACATGCGCGAAGCCGTCAAGGTCTCGCACGATTCGCCGGTGCTGCTGGACCGCTTCCTGAACGACGCCATCGAGTGCGACGTCGATTGCATCTCCGACGGCGAAACGACCTTCATCGGCGGCGTGATGGAACACATCGAACAGGCTGGCGTCCACTCGGGCGACTCGGCTTGCTCCTTGCCGCCATACTCGCTGGCACCGGAAACCATTGAAGAACTGAAACGCCAGACGGCGCTGATGGCCAAGGGTTTGAACGTGGTCGGCCTGATGAACGTGCAATTTGCTATCCAGAAACAGGAGATCGATGGCGCAATGAAAGATGTCGTCTTCGTGCTGGAAGTCAATCCACGCGCGTCGCGCACCGTGCCTTTCGTCTCGAAAGCCACGGGTCTGCAACTGGCGAAGATCGCCGCGCGCTGCATGGTCGGCCAGTCGCTGGCGTCGCAAGGCATCACGCAGGAAGTCGTGCCGCCATATTTCAGCGTCAAGGAAGCCGTGTTCCCGTTCGTCAAGTTCCCGGGCGTGGACACCATCCTCGGCCCTGAAATGAAATCGACGGGCGAAGTCATGGGCGTGGGCCTGACCTTCGGCGAAGCGTTTGTGAAATCGCAACTGGGCGCCGGCGTCAACCTGCCAAAATCGGGCAAGGTTTTCATCAGCGTGAAAGCGTCGGACAAGCCGCGCGCCGTGCAAGTGGCGCGCGACCTGGTCGAGTCCGGTTTCACCGTGGTCGCCACCAAGGGCACCGCCGCCGTGATCGCTGCTGCCGGCATCGCCGTCACGCCAGTGAACAAGGTGATCGAAGGCCGTCCGCACGTGGTCGACATGATCAAGAACCATGAAATCGTGCTGGTGATTAACACCGTGGAAGAAAAGCGCAGCGCCATCGTCGATTCGCGGGCCATCCGCACGTCGGCCCTGGCCTCGCGCGTGACGACCTACACGACCATCGCGGGCGCGGAAGCGGCCGTCGAAGGCATCCGCCATCTGGATGAGTTGCGTGTGTACGATTTGCAAGGCCTGCACAAGACCCTGCAGCAAGCATAGTCCGCGTGTCATTTGCAGTGGCCGCCGTTAGGCGGTACACTGCATGCTTATCAACCACAGAGTTCCGTGCAGAGCAGCGCGCGGCCTCTGTGGTTTTCACTTGGTAAGTCCGTTAACCGTGGCAAAACACGGACAACGGCGCCGATAACTAGCAGATAGTAGAGATAACATGACCTCAGTCCCATTGACCAAATACGGCGCAGAACTCCTGAAGGAAGAGCTGCATCATTTGAAGACCAAGGAACGCCGCATCGTCATCGATGCGATCGCCGAAGCGCGTTCGCACGGAGATCTGTCGGAAAACGCCGAGTACGATGCCGCCAAGGAACGCCAGGCCTTCGTCGAAGGCCGCATCGCCGAGCTCGAAGGCAAGCTGGGCGCAGCGCAAATCATCGACCCGACCGCGCTCGACGCGGAAGGCCGCGTGGTGTTTGCCTCGACCGTGAACCTGGAGGACCTGGAATCGGGCCAGAAAGTCACGTACCAGATCGTGGGCCTTGATGAAGCCGACCTGAAAATGAACAAGGTTTCCGTGACGTCCCCGATCGCCCGCGCGCTGATCGGCAAGTACGCCGGCGACGTGGTGGAAGTGCAGGCGCCGTCCGGCCCGCGCGAATACGAAATCCTGGAAGTACTGTACATCTGATGCTGGGCCGCGTGCGCCTCCTCGTTGCCACCCTGTGGGCGGGCAGCCTGTGGACCATCGGCTTCATCGTGGCGCCTACCCTGTTCGGCACCCTGAGCGACCGCGTGCTGGCCGGCAATATCGCCGGCAGCATGTTCCGCGCCGAGGCCTGGCTGTCCATCGCCTGCGCGCTGGTACTGCTGGCCTTGCTGCAATGGGCGCCAGGTGCGCTGGAACTGAAACGCCGCCGCCTGCTGGGCGCGCTGGTGCTGTCCATGCTGGTGTGCGCGCTGCTCAGCCATTTCGGCATTTCGCCGCTGATGGCCGAACTCAAGGCGCAAGCGCCGTCGGGCATTATGGACGAGGCCATGCGCAGCCGCTTCGGTATGCTGCATGGCGTGTCGACCCTGATCTTTGCCGTGCAAAGCCTGCTGGCGGGCGTGCTGATCTGGAAGCAGCAGTAATCGCTGGTGTTTGTCGGATTACGCGCTGCGCGCTAATCCGACCTACATGACTGATGGTCGATATCGTAGGTCGGATTAGCGGCGCCTTGGCGCCGTGTAATCCGACAAGCGCAATTGCAATAAAAAAGCGGAGCAGGGGATATCCCGTGCTCCGCTTCTTGTTTCAAGCCCGGCCGCCTCGCGGTGGCCGGGTGAACAGGCTTACTTGCTGCCCAGTGCGCTTTTCTTGGCGCTTTTCTGACGTGGCTTGGCACGCTTGATGGAACCGCCTTCGGTAACGCGCTCATTGCCCTTGATCATGACTTTCGTCACGCTGGGGCGCTTGGTGCCGCTGGCGCTGGCCTTGACGATGGTCACTTCGCGCATGCCTTTGCCGGCGCTGACCTTCTCCTTAACCACTTCTTTTTTCGGACGGTAGATTACCAGCAGTTTGCCAATATGTTGTACCGGGGCGGCGCCGAGATTGCCGCAAATCGTATCGTACATTCCGACGCGGGCTTCGCGGTCGTCGCCGAACACGCGGACTTTAATCAGGCCGTGCGAATCCAGGCCAAGGTCGATCTCTTTGAGGACAGCAGGTGTCAAGCCCGCTTCGCCAATGATGACGATAGGCTTCAGCGCGTGTGCTTCGGCGCGCAGTGCGCTGCGCTCTACGGGTGTAAGTTTTAGCATAATAATATTTAGTAATTCCCTTAAAAGCAGTATTCTACGCGAATGGCAAAGAAGAAATTAAACAAAAACTGGTTGCACGACCACATAAATGATCCTTATGTGAAGTTGGCGCAAAAAGAGGGCTACCGCGCCCGGGCAGCATACAAGCTCAAAGAAATCGATGAAGACGAGAAACTGATCAAACCTGGCCAGGTGATTGTCGACCTTGGTTGTACTCCCGGCAGCTGGGCCCAGTACACGCGGCGCAAGCTGGCCGGCAAGGATGGCGGCGGGGTCAATGGTACCCTGATTGGCCTGGACATGCTGGAAATGGAGCCGATCGCCGATTTCCACTTCATCCAGGGCGACTTCCGCGAAGCGCGCGTATTGCGCCAGCTGGAAGTGGTGTTGCAAGGCCGCAAGGTCGATCTGGTGCTGTCGGACATGGCGCCCAACCTGTCGGGCATTGCCACGGCGGATGCCGCGCGCATGGAACATCTGATCGACCTGGCCATCGAATTTTCGCAATTGCACCTGAAGCCGTCTGGCGTATTGCTGGTGAAATGCTTTAAAGACATGGGTTTCAGCCAGATCGTGGAGAAATTCCGCGCTGAATTCAAGGTCGTGGTACAGAAAAAGCCGAAGGCCAGCCGCGATAAATCGTCGGAAATCTTCCTGATGGGCCGTGGAATCAAGAATCCGCTGAAAAATGCCGTAGAAGAAGATGATCCCGCCCTTGATATTTAAGAGGGAATCCGCACATGGGAACGAGAAGTGCAGTAGCGTCTGATGGCATAAAAGCCTAAATTGTTTATACTGCATTTTTTTGCGTGAACGCGGTTTTTTCGCGCGCACGGATCGGCGGGCTTTGGCACGGCCCGCTTATTGCGAGTAAAATCGTGTTTCTAGCTATAGGTAAAGAGATGCGCACTGCATCCAAGGAGTCTTCGTGAATAACATGTTTTCCAAATCTGCCATCTGGGTAGTCGTATTGCTGCTGTTGTTCATGCTGTTCAAGCAATTCGACAGTCATGGCGCCACAGGCGGCAGCAAGGCCATCGCTTATTCCGATTTGCTGGATGAAGTCAAAGCCAAGCGCGTCAAGGATGTCGTGATCGAAGGTTCGTCGATCACCGCCAAGCTGATGGACGACACCAAGGTGCGTACCACTGCCACCAGCCTCGACAAGGGCCTGATCGGCGACTTGCGCGACAATGGCGTGCATTTCGATGTGCGTCCGCCTGAGGAAGCGTCTTTCCTGCAAACTATTTTTGTTTCCTGGTTCCCCATGCTGCTGTTGATCGGCGTCTGGGTCTTCTTCATGCGTCAGATGCAAGGCGGCGGCAAGGGTGGGGCATTCTCGTTCGGCAAGTCGAAGGCACGCATGATGGATGAAGCCAGCAACACCGTCACCTTCGCCGATGTCGCCGGTTGCGACGAAGCGAAAGAAGAAGTCAACGAAGTGGTCGACTTCCTCAAGGATCCGAGCAAATTCCAGAAACTGGGCGGCCGCATTCCCCGCGGCGTGCTGATGGTCGGTCCTCCTGGCACGGGTAAAACCCTGCTGGCGCGCGCCATCGCCGGCGAAGCCAAGGTGCCGTTCTTCTCGATTTCCGGTTCCGACTTCGTGGAAATGTTCGTCGGCGTGGGTGCCAGCCGCGTGCGCGACATGTTCGAAAACGCGAAAAAGCATTCGCCGTGCATCATCTTCATCGATGAGATCGACGCTGTCGGTCGTCACCGCGGTGCCGGCATGGGCGGCGGCAATGACGAGCGCGAACAGACCCTGAACCAGTTGCTGGTCGAGATGGACGGTTTTGAAGCGAACTCCGGCGTCATCGTCGTGGCCGCCACCAACCGCGCCGACGTGCTCGACAAAGCCTTGCTGCGTCCGGGCCGCTTCGACCGCCAGGTGTCCGTCGGCTTGCCCGATATCCGCGGCCGCGAACAGATCTTGAACGTGCATATGCGGAAAGTGCCTATCGGTACTGACGTGAAAGCCGATATCCTGGCCCGCGGCACCCCCGGTTTCTCGGGCGCCGACCTGGCCAACCTGGTCAACGAAGCAGCCTTGTTCGCCGCCCGCCGCAGCAAGCGCCTGGTGGAAATGGCTGACTTTGAAGATGCGAAAGACAAGATCTACATGGGTCCCGAGCGTAAATCGATGATCATCCGCGAGGAAGAGCGTCGCAATACGGCTTACCATGAGTCCGGTCACGCCGTCGTCGCCAAGTTGCTGCCGAAAGCCGATCCCGTGCATAAAGTGACGATCATGCCGCGCGGCTGGGCCCTGGGCCTGACCTGGCAGCTGCCGGAGCACGACAACTTGTCCGCCTACAAGGACAAGATGCTGGAAGAAATTTCCATCCTGTTCGGCGGCCGTATTGCCGAAGAGATTTTCGTGGGGCAGATGTCCACCGGCGCGTCGAACGACTTCTCGCGCGCCACCAAGCTGGCCCGTTCCATGGTGACCCGCTTCGGCATGTCCGACAGCATGGGCGTGATGGTCTACGAAGACAGCGAAAACGAAGGTTTCTTCGGTGGCGCCACCAAGACGATCTCGGAAGCGACCCAGCAAAAGGTCGATGCTGAAATCCGCAACATTCTCGACAAGCAATATGCTTTGGCGCGCACCTTGCTGGAAGGCAACCGCGACAAGGTCGAAATGATGACGAAAGCGTTGCTGGAATGGGAAACCATTGATGCAGAGCAAATCAATGACATCATGGCCGGCCTGGAGCCGCGTCCACCGAAAGTCATTCCGCCACGCCGCAATGCGGGCGACAGCGGCACGGGCGGCATCTCGCCAAACGTGACGGCACCAGCCTGATTAGTGCGGCCCTGACGGGCGGCACGCAAGGGGATGGCAAGAACGAGGGTAAGGAGCAATCCTTGCCCTTTTTCGTTCCAGCAGCAGTTTTTTCCTGACGACTACAAAGATTCACATGCGACACTATTTGCAATTCGGCCGTTTCGGCTTCAACCTGTCCGGCGCGCAGGCGCTGGTGATGGGCATCCTGAACATCACGCCCGACTCGTTTTCCGATGCGGGCCAATACCAGCACCTGGAATTTGCCCTGTCGCGCGCCGAGCAGATGATGCTTGATGGCGCCGACATCATCGATATCGGCGGCGAATCGAGCCGCCCCGGCGCGCCGCCGCTGCCGCTGCACGATGAGTTGCAGCGCGTCATGCCGGTGCTGTACGCCTTGCGCGACTGCGGCAAGCCCTTGTCCGTCGACACGTACAAGCCGGAAGTCATGCGCGAAGCCATCCTGGCAGGCGCCGACATGATCAACGACATCAACGGTTTTCGCGCGCCGGGCGCCATCGAGGCCGTGCGGGACAGCGATTGCGCGCTGTGCATCATGCACATGCAAAACGTGCCAGAAACCATGCAAGCCCAGCCGCAGTACGACGACGTGGTGCGCGAAGTCATCGACTTCCTGCGCGAACGCATCGACACCATGACGGCCGCCGGCATCGCCCGCGAACGCCTGTGCGTCGATCCCGGCTTCGGCTTTGGCAAAACGGTGGAGCAGAACTACGCTTTATTGCGCGCCACGCGCCAGCTGCGCAGCGAGCTGGACCTGCCTGTGCTGGCGGGCCTGTCGCGCAAGTCGATGATCGGCGCCGTGACGGGACGTCCCGTCGAGCAGCGCCTGGCCGGCAGTGTTGCCGGTGCGCTTGCGGCGGTAGCGCAAGGCGCGGAAATTATTCGTGTGCATGATGTAGCAGAAACCGTCGATGCCCTGAAGGTCTGGCGCATGGCGCATTGAAGCTGTAAGATTCATTATAAACAACAAAAAGAGAAATTTATGACGCGTAAATATTTTGGCACCGATGGCATTCGCGGCCTGGTGGGCACCGCTCCGATCACCCCCGACTTCGTCATGCGCCTCGGCTATGCGGCCGGCAAGGTGCTGGCCAAGTCGCAGGGCGGCAAGGCGCGCCCGACGGTACTGATCGGCAAGGACACGCGCATTTCCGGCTACATGCTGGAAGCGGCGCTGGAAGCGGGCCTGTCGGCCGCCGGCGTGGACGTGATGCTGGCCGGCCCCATGCCGACGCCGGCGATCGCTTACCTGACGCGGGCGCTGCGCCTGTCGGCTGGTGTGGTCATTTCCGCCTCGCACAATCCGTATCACGACAATGGCATCAAGTTCTTTTCCGGCCAGGGCACCAAGCTGCCCGACAGCGTGGAACTGGAAATCGAAGCGGCGCTCGACGAGCCCATGGCTTGCGTGGCGTCGGACAAGCTGGGCCGCGCCAAGCGCCTCGACGATGCCCAGGGCCGCTACATCGAATTTTGCAAGAGCACCTTCCCGAACGAGCTGGACTTGCGCGGCCTGAAGATCGTCGTCGATTGCGCGCATGGCGCCGCCTACCATATCGCGCCGCACGTCTTCCATGAACTGGGCGCGGAAGTCATCGCCATCGGCAACAAGCCCGATGGCTTCAACATCAATGCGGGCTTTGGCGCCACGGCAACCAAGGCCATGGCCGAAGCCGTCGTCGAGCACGGCGCGGACCTGGGCATCGCCCTTGACGGCGACGCCGACCGCCTGATCATGTGCGACGCCACGGGCCGCTTGTACAACGGCGACGAATTGTTGTACGTCATGGTCAAGGACCGTCTGGCGACGGGTCCCGTGGCCGGCGCCGTCGGCACGTTGATGACGAATATGGCGCTGGAAGTGCTGTTCAAGCAGCAGGGCATCGGCTTTGCGCGCGCCAAGGTGGGCGACCGCTACGTGCTGGAAGTCATGAAGGAAAAGGGCTGGATACTGGGCGGCGAGGGCTCGGGCCATTTGCTGTGTCTGGACCGCCACACGACGGGCGACGGCATCGTCTCTGCGCTGCAAGTATTGTCCGCGCTCAAGCGCAGCGGCCAAAGCCTGCAGCAATGCCTGGCCGAACTGGTGCTGTTCCCGCAAACCCTGATCAATCTGCGCGTGGCGCCCGGTTTCGACTGGCAGAAGAATGCCGCCATGGTGGCCGAGAAAGAGCTGGTCGAGGCCGAACTGGGCGACACGGGCCGCGTGCTGATCCGCGCTTCGGGCACCGAACCGCTGATCCGTGTGATGGTGGAGGCGAAGGACAAGGAGAAGGCCGAGAGCATGGCGCGCCGCATCGCCGACAAGGTCGGCAGCTGAAAACGCCCAAGGCGGCGTTGCACTGCCTTGCCCTGAACGTTTTCAGCAAGCCTCTTCAAGCAGGCGCGATAGTTATTTCCATCTAATTCGCCTGGGGCAATTGACGAAATTGGGCAGGGGCGTTATTATCTTGTCTTCGGAGTGTGGCGCAGCCCGGTAGCGCACCTGGTTTGGGACCAGGGGGTCCAAGGTTCGAATCCTTGTACTCCGACCAAAGTCATAAGCGGGCTGTCAGAAATGACAGCCCGTTTTCTATTGTGCGACGCCTTGGCATTGCTGGCGCGCATAGACTAAAATGCTGCACCTTTCCGCCCATCGTTCAACGGATAGGACAACGGTCTTCTAAACCGTGAATGGGGGTTCGATTCCCTCTGGGCGGACCAGTTCATGCTGGTCATGCACGCGACAGCCTGTCGCATTGCCATCACTCTTCATCTTTTGCCTGCCTGCCGTGTCACGGCTGCGCAAACAGTACCACGCTCAGCAAATACAACAGCGGCGCCGCGAACAGCAGCGCGGATAGTAGCGACCCCATTTTCTTGCTGGACAGCCGGGCCAGGCGCAGCCGTTCCCGCGCGGGCAAGTGCTGGCGGATCACGCTGCGCGCGCGTGGCTGAAACGGTTGTTCGTGCATGAGATCTCCCTCGTCGATCAGCAGTGGATGCCGTCGAGCATAGCGAGAGGGATCTAAAAATGGTGTAAAAAGCGTGCCTGGCGCCGCAAGCGCGGCGTAAAGATGCGGCTGGCATGGAGGCGGCAGCGGACGCCGTTGCGCCGCTGCCGCTGGTGATGCTTACTTTCCCTGGCGGCGGCGTGCCAGGAAGCCCAGCAGGCCCAGGCCGGCGAGCAGCATGGCATAGGTTTCAGGTTCCGGCACGGCGGAAATGAAGGCCCTGTAGTTGCTCAGATCCTTGGGCAGGCCTTCCACCGTGAACGTGGTGCCGGCAGCCACTGGCGCGGCCCAGTGGAACACCAGTTCGCCCTGGCCGAAGTGGATGGCCAGATAGTCATAGGCGGCCGCGCTCGTATAGGAATTGACCCCGCCGCTCAGGCCTGCCGTGGTGCCGGCAGTGCAGCCCGAAGTGGCGCTGTCGCAATACGAAACGGCGGCGCCCAGGCTGCTGCCGAACACGCCATTGATGTAGCCCTGGATGTCCGAGGGGCTCTGCGGCACCAGATTATCGTCATAATATTTCACCTCCAATGCCGGTGATGGCGAATAGGTGACGGTGCTGCCGGCAATGACGAAACCGCTGGCCGGCCCCACATCGACCCAGGTGGCCGCTTGCGCTGCACTTGCCAGTACGGTCATTGCGGCCAGCATGGATGCCTTGACGGCAATGCTTTTTATGCTTTTCATGAAAATCCCCTTGTGCTTGAGACAGTTGCTACATCGTGTAGGGATACGCCCCTGCCTGCCGGGGAAGTCATCCCATTGCCCGTTTTTAGCTGCTATTTCCTGCGCGTATTGAGTACGCAAATGCAAGCTTACTCTTGATGTAAATTAATACAATTTTAATAATTCTATTGGTTTGCTTGACAACATCGCATGCGGCTATGTATGGATGTGCTAGCGATGGCCAACATGACGTTAGGAAATAGCGTGACAAGGCGCGCCAGCTTGTGCTAGCGGCGTTCGGACTTGGGAAAAGGGGAGGCGGGTGCTTCAGTCGCTGTTGTTGCTGACGCCAAACAGGCGATCCTTGGCGTTGAGCAGCTTTTGTACCTTGGCGCCCATTTTCATCAGTTGCGCCATCGATTCGGGCGACAGGCGCTGCAAGTCGTCGAACCAGGTGTTGGCCAGGTCGACCAGTTCATACATTTCGCGCATGCGCTCCTGCGCATATTGATCCACGGGTTCCGTGGCCGGGGCCAGCAGCGCTTCGCGCAGCACTGTCAAGGTCGGGGCCACCTCGCGGCGGCGGCGCTCGGCGGCCACCACGCGGAAGATTTGCCACACGTCGCCCAGCGAGGAAAAATACTCGCGCCGGTCGCCGGGGATGCGCGACTGGCGGATCAAGCCCCAGCCCTGCAATTCCTTCAGGCCGATGCTCACGTTCGAGCGCGAAAAACTCAGGTGCTCCGCGATTTCATCCGCGTGCAAAGGATGCTCCGCGACAAACAACAAGGCGTACACTTGCCCCACCGTGCGGTTAAAGCCCCAGCGGCTGCCCATCTCGCCGAAATGGCTGACGAAGGTCAGGATCAGCGGCGTCATTTGGATATTTTGAGTTTTCATAATTATCTGAATTTTTTCACGCCAAACCGCCAGGGTCAATTGATATATGTCATGTTTCGCAGTATTATACAAAAAATCGAATTTACAGAAAATTCTGAAAACTCAAAAAATATAAGATGACGACCTCGCCACTGTCCTTGCCCCGCTTTATTCTTCCCCGTGCCGCCAGTCTGGCGCAAGGCGGCGCCGCCTTGCTGTGGCTGCCGCAAGCGGCCTTGCTGGCCTGGGCCGTCCAAGCCATGCTCGATGGCGCGCCGTGGCGCGCGGCCCTGTTGCCGGCCGCCGGCGTGCTGCTGCTGGGCATGCTGCGCGCCGGCTGCGAAGCGTGGGGCGCGCGGCGCATGTATGCGGCCGCGCGCGCGCACCTGTCCACCTTGCGCGGGCAAGTGGCGCAGGCGCTGGCGCGCCGTTCGCCGCTGGACCGCCAGCGCGCCCAGTCAGGCCAGGCGGCCAGCGTCATTGCCGAGCAGGCCGAAGCCATCGTGCCGTATCTGGTGCGCTACAAGCCGGCGCGCTGGAAAGTCATGCTCGTGCCGCTCGTGATCCTCGCCGTGGTGACGCCGCTGTCGTGGATCGCCGCGCTGATCCTGCTCATCGCCGCGCCTCTGATTCCCGTCTTCATGGCCCTCGTGGGCATGGGTGCGCAGGCGGCCAGCCGCGCGCAGATGGTGGAAATGGGCAGCATGAACGCCTTTCTGCTGGACCGCCTGCGCGGCCTGGCCACCTTGCGCGCGCTCGATGCCGTCGATGCCACGGCCGCGCGGCTGGACGTCTCGTCGCAATCCGTGCGCCGGCGTACGATGGTGGTGCTGCGCATCGCCTTTTTGTCGTCCGCCGTGCTGGAACTGTTTTCCGCGCTGGGCGTGGCCATGGTGGCCGCCTTCATCGGCTTCTCGCTGCTGGGCAGCCTCGATTTCGGCACCTGGGGCCGCGAACTGACGTTGGGGCAGGGCTTGTTCATCCTGCTGCTGGCGCCCGCGTTCTTCGAGCCGCTGCGCGAGCTGGCCGCCGTCTGGCACGACAAGGCGGCCGGCGAGGCGGGCCTGGCCGGACTGCACGATCTGGCCGCCGAGGGCGTGCCTTTGCCGGGCTTTGGTGCGGAAGTTGCCGCCGTCTCCGCCGCCGCCATGGCGGTGGCGCCGCCGCCCGCCATTGACATCCATCAACTGCGCTTTGCCCATCCCGGCGAAGCGCCCGTGTTCGACGGCTTGGACTTGAGCGTGCGCGCCGGCGAACACGTGGCCCTGCTGGGCGCCAGCGGCGCGGGCAAGACCACCTTGCTGTCCTTGCTGGCCGGCTTGCTGCCCGCCGGCGGCGGCGACATCCGCATCGGCGGCGTGCGCCTGAATGACGGTACGGTCAATACCGTGCGCCAGCGCATGGCCTGGATGGGCCAGCGTCCGCACGTGTTTGCCGCGTCCGTCAGCCAGAACGTGACACTGGGCCGGGCAGGTGCGAACGCCGCGCACGTGACGCAGGCGCTGCACCTGGCCGACCTGGCCAGCGTGGCGCAGGCGCAGCCGGCCGTCATGCTCAGCGATGGCGGCCAGGGCTTGTCCGGCGGTGAAGCCGTGCGCCTGGCCTTGGCCCGCGTGGCCCTGCATCCGCATGCGGACTTGCTGCTGGTCGATGAGCCGACGGCCCACCTGGACAGCGAAACGGCGGCGCGCGTCACGGACGCCTTGCTGGCCCTGGCAAAAGGCAAGACGATGCTTGTCGCCACGCACGACCCCGTGCTGGCTGGCCGGCTGCAGCGCACGGTGCAAGTTGATGCCCAGGCGCATGCGCAGACGCAGAAGGCAGAGGCGCGCGCATGAAAACATCGCTGATATCGCACCCCGTGCTGCGGCAATTGCTGCTGGCCCAGCCCCGCAAGCTGATCGGGGGCGCCGTGCTGGCGGCCCTGACGGCCGTGGCCGGCATGGCCTTGCTGGGCTTGTCCGGCTGGTTCATCACGGCCACCTCGATCGCCGGCCTGCATGCCTCGACGGCCATCCTGTTCGACGTGTTCGGCCCGTCGGCCGGCATCCGCCTGCTGGCTATCGGCCGCACTGGCTCGCGCTATGCGGAGCGCCTCGTCACGCACGACGCCACGTTCGCCGCCCTGGCGGCCATCCGCGTGCAGCTGTTTCGCGGCTGGTCGCGTCCGGAAGCGGCCAGCCGCCTGCTGCGCCAGCCCGCCAGGCTGCTGTTCCGCCTGACGGCCGATATCGACGCGCTCGAATCGCTGTATCTGCGCCTGCTGGTGCCCGCCTTCACGGCACTGTGCGTGGCCCTGCTGGCCGGCGTGGCGTTGGGCGTGATGCAGTGGCAGCTGGGCCTGGGCCTGGCCGCGTGGCTGCTGGCCGCCGGCGGCGGCATCAGCTGGCTTCTGGCGCGCGGCGCCCGCCGTCCCGCCATCGTGCGTACACGCGCCATCGAAAAACTGCGTTCCGCCACCATCGACCTGGTGGCGGGCCAGACGGACCTGGTGATGGCGGGCCGCATCGACGCCCAGTGCGCCGCGCTGGGAGAGATCGACCGCTCGCTGGCGCAAGCCGATGTTGCCCTGCTGCGCCTGGAGACGGCGGCCGGCGCCGCGTATGGCGTGGCGGGCAGCGCGACCCTGGCAGGGGTGCTGCTGGCCGTGGCCGCGCTGGTGCAGCAGCAGGCGCTGAACGTGCCGCTGGCGGCCCTGGCCCTGTTGATTGCATTGACAGCCGTGGAACCGTTTGCGGGACTGCGCCGTGGCGCGCTGGAAGCGGGGCGCATGCTGCTGGCCATGCGCCGCCTGGCGCCGCGCCTCGATGCTCAGGAGATCGCAGTGCCGCCGGCTGACAGCGCACCGGGCTTGCGCCTGGAACAGGTCAGCGCCGCACATGCGGGCAGCCATGTCGCCATCTTGCATGATGTATCGCTGCACATCGGCGAGGGCGAGCGCGTGGCCTTGATCGGCCCCAGCGGCGCGGGCAAGTCGACCTTGCTGGCCATCGCCGCGCGCGAGCTGGCGCCGCTGTCGGGCACGGTGCACGCGGGCCGCGCCTGTTTGTTCACCCAGAAGACGGAATTGTTCCAGGACAGCTTGCGCGACAACCTGCGCCTGGCCGACCCGTCCGCCAGCGACGCGCAGCTGTGGGCGGCGCTGCAGGCAGCCGGCCTGGACGACGAAGTGCGGGCCTTCGCGGACGGCCTCGATACCATGCTGGGCGAGGGCGGCCTGGGCTTGTCGGGCGGCCAGGCGCGCCGCTTGGCGCTGGCGCGGCTGTTCCTGCACGCATCGACCTTGTGGCTGCTGGACGAGGCGACGGAAGCGCTCAATGCGCAGACGGCGATCGATGTCCTGCAGCGCCTGGCCGCGCGCAGCGAAGGGCGCAGCTTGCTGATCGCCACCCACTTGCGGCGCGAAGCGGCGCTGGCGGACCGGCTGGTCAGCCTGCGCGATGGCCGTATCGTCGGCGACGCGCGCCGTGGCACGCCAGCCTTCGAGGCGGCGCTGGCGGGCCTGCGCGCAGATTAAGGAGTGAAGGGAAGACTGGAGACACAGGCGGTCCGTATGCCAGCGTGAGGGCGGCGGACCAATCGAATCGCATCAGATAGATACCAAGTTTACACACAGTAGGGAAATACCAAGGAAATCATATGGACTTCGATATTGTCGCTTTATCCAGACTGCAGTTCGCGCTGACAGCTCTGTACCACTTTATATTCGTTCCGCTGACGATAGGGCTGTCAGTGATCCTCGCCATCATGGAGACGGTCTATGTGATGACGAGCCGCCCCATCTGGCGCGACATGACCAAGTTCTGGGGTGTCTTGTTCGGCATCAACTTCGCCATGGGCGTGGCGACGGGCGTCGTCATGGAATTCCAGTTCGGCATGAACTGGAGCTATTACAGCCATTATGTGGGCGACATTTTCGGCGCGCCGCTGGCCATCGAGGGCTTGATGGCTTTCTTCCTGGAAGCGACCTTCGTCGGCCTGTTTTTCTTCGGCTGGGACAAGCTGTCGAAGCGGGGCCACCTGGTCACCACCTGGCTGGTGGCCATCGGCTCGAACTTCTCGGCCCTGTGGATTTTGATCGCCAACGGCTGGATGCAAAATCCCGTCGGCGCGGCCTTCAATCCGCAGACCATGCGCATGGAAGTGACGGATTTCGGCGCCGTGCTGACGAACCCCGTGGCACAGGCGAAATTCGTGCATACGGTGTCGGCCGGCTACACGGCGGCGGCCATCTTCGTGCTGGGTATTTCCGCCTGGTATCTGCTGAAGGGCCGCCACGTGCAGCTGGCCAAGCGCTCGATGACGGTGGCCGCCTCGTTCGGCCTGGCCGCCACCTTGTCAGTCGTGGTGCTCGGTGACGAAAGCGGCTACCTGTCGTCCGAACACCAGAAAATGAAGCTGGCCGCGATCGAAGCCATGTGGACCACGGAGCCGGCACCCGCCGCCTTCACGGCCATCGGCTTTCCCGACGCGAAAGCGCGTGAAACGCATTACGCCGTGCATATCCCGATGGTGATGGGCTTGATCGGCACGCGTTCGCTGACGACGGAAATCCCCGGCATCGAGCAATTGGTCGACCGCGGCGAGCTGCTGATCCAGGATGGCATCAAGGCGTACGACGCGCTGCAAACCATCCGCAGCGTGGCGCCAGGTGCGCCTGTGCCGCAAGAGGCGAAGGACGTGTTCGAGTCGAAAGGCCAGTCCATGGGCTATGCCTTGCTGCTGAAACGCTATGTCGACGATCCGCGCCAGGCCACGCCCGAGCAGATCCGCCAGGCCGCGCTCGACACCGTGCCGCCCGTGGGGCCCTTGTTCTGGTCCTTCCGCGTGATGGTGGGCCTGGGCATGTTCTTTATCTTGTTGACCGGCACCTTCTTCATCCTGTCGACACGCCGCACCCTGGACAAGCACCGCTGGCTGCTGAAGCTGGCCGTGTTCGCCATCCCGTTGCCGTGGGTGGCCATCGAGGCGGGCTGGATCGTGGCCGAAGTGGGCCGCCAGCCGTGGGTCATCGAAGGCGTGCTGCCGACGGCCGTGGCCGTCTCCAACCTGGGGGCGTCGACGCTCCTGATTACCATCGCCGGCTTTGCCGCCATCTACACCGTGCTGTTGATTATCGAAATGAAGCTCATGCTCAAGGCCATCCGCAAGGGGCCGGAAGAGACGCCGCGGGCTCCCGTGCCAGCGGCCGCAGCCATTCATACTCAACGCGCCTGAGGAGGACCAGACCATGATTTTGCATGAAATGATTTCCTATGAAACCCTGCGCCTGATCTGGTGGCTGCTGATCGGCATTTTGCTGGTGGGCTTTGCCATCACGGACGGCTTCGACCTGGGCACGGGCATCCTGCTGCCGTTCGCCGGCAAGACGGACCTCGAGCGCCGCGTCATCATCAACAGCATCGGGCCCGTATGGGAAGGCAACCAGGTATGGCTGATCCTCGGCGGCGGCGCCATCTTTGCCGCCTGGCCGCAGCTGTACGCCGTCTCGTTCTCTGGCTTCTACCTGGCCATGTTCGTCATCCTCGTGGCGCTGATCGTGCGCCCCGTGGCGTTCAAGTTCCGCAGCAAGCGCGAAGACCCCCGCTGGCGCGCCCGCTGGGACGCGGCCCTGTTCGTGGGCGGCTTCGTGCCGGCCCTGATCTGCGGCGTAGCCATCGGCAATGTGCTGCAGGGCGTGCCGTTCCGTTTTTCGCCGGACATGCATATCTTCTATGACGGCAGCTTCTTTGCGCTGCTCAACCCGTTCGCCTTGCTGTGCGGCCTCGTCTCGGTGGCCATGCTGGTGATGCATGGCGCCACCTGGCTGCAAGTGAAAACGGACGGTGCGGTGGCGGAACGTTCGCGCCGCTACGGCAGCGTGGCGGCAATCGCCACGGTCGTGCTGTATGCGGCAGCCGGCGCGGCCCTGTGGCTGTGGGTCGATGGCTACCGCGTCACCAGCGCCGTCGTCGTCGATGGCCCGTCGAACCCGATGCTGAAAACGGCGCAAGTGCACGTGGGCGCCTGGTTCCTCAACTTTGCCGCCCATCCGTGGACCTGGATCGCCCCTGCGGCCGGCTTGCTGGGCCCCTTGCTGGCGTTCGCCTTGCTGCGCGCGCGCCGCGAAGTACCCGCCTTGCTGGCCAGCGCGGCCAGCATTGCCGGCATCATCCTCAGCGTGGGCGCGGCCATGTTCCCGTTCATCCTGCCATCGTCGATCGATCCGCGCGCCAGCCTGACGGTGTGGGATTCCTCGTCCAGCCACATGACCCTGTTCATCATGCTGGTCGTCACGGCCGTCTTCATTCCCCTCATCGTGGCGTACACGACGTGGGTGTATAAAGTGCTGTGGGGTAAGGTTGACGGCAAAGCCATCGAAGACGACACCGGTCACGCTTATTGAGAATACCTAACTAAACCTACTGCGCGTCGCCCTTTGCGGCCGGCGATGCTCACCGTACTGGAGTACGGTTGCGCTTCTCGACCACAAATCGCTGCCGCTCACTACGGTTTTGTTAGGTGTCGTTAGTTTGATAGTAAAAACGATCAAGCTGGAATTGAAGAAAGGAAATAATTATGTGGTACTTCGCCTGGATACTGGGTCTTCCGCTGGCGGCGACGTTCGCCGTGCTCAATGCGATGTGGTATGAAGTCGCCGATGGCGACACGACGCCCGAGCAGTACCGCGACACGCCGAACTAGTCGCGCCTGAATTTGATTTGCCCCGCCCGGTGCAATGGTTTTGCCATTGCCGCCCGGCGGGGCATTTTTATGGTTTTTCGCGGATTTCAGTCAAGCAAATCCCGCCATGCCGTGAAAGAGGAAAGATTTGTTGTACGGCCAACACGGTATTCGCCGCCGTACCGGCAGAACTTCACTGAGCCTTGCCGAACGCACGGCTTTTTCATTGCCCGCTCCCTGCATTGTCATCGACGCGACGTACGTCCGCGGATCGGGCCGGTCTGCACAGGCGGAAATTCGCTAACACTTGCCCTTGCACACTTCACGTCATTTGATAATAAATTTGTGATTTTTGTTTTATTTTTGTTGTTTTCATTTATTTTTATTAAATTTACTTTAAATCGCCAAAATTTAGCTGTAAAATAAGTTGCTTCCTACAAATATAGAGTGATGATTTGGCAATGAATTTGACTTCGAATGATCGCCTCTCACTCATGCGAGAGCAATGTCATCTCGGTAGCTGAACCAGAGGCAAGCATAGTTAATTCAAGGAAAATATTATGAGCATGATAAGGGGACTCAAGCTAACGCACCGTCTGGCTGTACTGATTGTGATCTTTTCGGTCGGTTTCATCCTCTATGGCCTGTGGTCGTTCAAGACTCTGCAAGAATGGAAAGTGAACGGCCCTGTTTATCAGAAAATAGTGCAAAGCAAGGATCTGATTGCGGACGTGTTGCCACCGCCGGAGTACATACTGGAATCCTATCTGGTCAGTTTTCAGCTGCTGGCGACCGAGGATCGTGCCGAACAGGCGCAGTTAATCGCACGATTTAACACGCTCAAACGTGATTACGATGAGCGCCATGCATTCTGGAAGGGCGCGACACTGGATGCCGATATCGCCGGGCTGCTGCTGAACAAGGCGCATGCGCCGGCGCTGGCCTTCTACACGGTTGCACTGCAACAGTTCATCCCCGCAATAGAGGCACAGGACAAGGCCGGCGCCACCGTTGCGATGAAAAAAATGACGATCAGCTACGCCCAGCATCTGCAGGCCATCAAGCAACTGGTCGAGATGACCAGCCAACGCGCGTCGGCGATAGAGGCGGATTCGAGCGCGCGCATCACGGTGGCGGGCAGCTTGCTGTTGGCGATACTGCTGGTCTCGCTGGGCACGGCGATTGGGGTGGCTGTGCTCATTAGCAAGAGTATTACCAAGCCACTGCGGGACGCCGTGCACGTTGCCCGCATTGTCGCTTCCGGTGACCTGCGCAGCCATATCGCGACCGACTATCGCGACGAGCCGGGCGAATTGATGCGTGCTCTGAAAAGCATGACGGAGAGCCTGCGTCATACGGTGGGCCGTGTGCGTGGTGGTACTGAAACCATCTCGACTGCCTCGCAGGAAATTGCTGCTGGCAATTTGGACCTCTCGGCCAGAACCGAGGCTCAGGCCGGTGCACTGGAGCAAACATCGTCGGCGATGCAGCAGTTAACCAGCAATGTGCAGCAGAATGCCGAAAGCGCTCAGCAAGCCAATCAACTGGTCTTGTCGGCTTCAGCGGTAGCGGTGCAGGGCGGGCAGGTGGTCGAACGTGTCGTCGCGACCATGGTATCCATCAAGGACAGCTCGAACCGTATCGTCGAGATTATTTCCGTGATCGACGGCATCGCGTTTCAAACGAATATTCTGGCCCTGAACGCGGCTGTCGAAGCGGCGCGCGCCGGTGAGCTGGGGCGCGGTTTTGCTGTCGTCGCATCGGAGGTGCGCGCCCTGGCGCAACGTTCCGCCACGGCCGCCAAAGAGATCAAGCAGCTGATTGCCGAGTCGGTCGAAAAAGTCGAGCTTGGCAGCAATCTGGCCGATGAAGCGGGCGGCACGATGAAGCAAATCGTCTCCTCTGTCCAGCAAGTCGCGGGCATCATGGGGGAAATCGCCGTCGCCAGCCAGGAACAAAACGATGGCATCAAACAGGTGAATCAGGCCATCAGTCAGATGGATGCGGTGACCCAGCAGAATGCCGCCCTGGTCGAGCAGTCGGCGGCGGCAGCGGCCAGCATGCAGGAGCAGGCGGACAGCATGATGCAGGACATGCGCGTGTTCAAATTGCTGGCGTGACCTTGGTGACCGGCCTTGTGCACCCGGGGCCGCGCCTGGCCGGCCAGGAAAGGCGGGACTCAGGCCGGCGACTTGCTGACCGGTTTTGGGGTGGCAATGGCGATCGGGTCGCTGGCCGGAAAACTTTCCTTCAGCGCTTCATCGAGCGCTTCCTCGGCGTGGCCTTCGTTGGCCGGCGTGGGCGAATCGCGCTCCGGTGGCGGGGCGGGCGTGGTGGCGGCGTTGGTGCTGGAATGCATGATATTCCCCTCGCGGTGGTGCGCCATGGGGCCGGGGTGGTCTTGGCGCGGACTGATGCATCCAGCCTAGCACATCGCGCAGGAATGGCGCGCAGGATGCGCCTGCCGCAGGGGCGGATGGCGGCGTCTGCTACACTGCGCTCCACTTTGACCGACGGAATTGCCATGACTTCCCTATCCCTGCCGTACCGCGCCACCGCACTTGACGCCTGTGCCTGGCTGGCGCAACAGACGGGCACCCCGTGGACCCTGGCGCGCCTGCTCGAGCAGGGCGGCTTGCCGTTTATCTGGCTCGACTACAGCGCAGCCTGGGCCGAGCTGTTCCATGACGGCGTGACGCGCTATGCGGCACCCGTCGTGTTCATCGAGGACAAGCAGCACCTGGCCGCGGGCGCCGGTGATGTCTGGCTGCGTTTTACGCGCGACTCGGGCAATCTCCCCATTGAACTCAAGGGGCAGGGCTTGCGCGTGCCGCTGGACGGCCTGCACTTCCAGGAGCGCGACCTGTTGCGTTTGCTCAAGGAACTGCAGCATCCGCCGCCGGCCGACACGGCAGCGGACAAGGCACCCGTGGTCTTGCCCAGCGCCTTGAAGGGCCTGGGCCGCGAACAGATCCTGACTGCTTTTGCCGGCGTGGGCAAGGTCGACCTGGACCAGGGCCTGGCCAGCGGCGTGGGCATCTTTGGCGACGATGGCGCGCGCGTGCGCAAGAATTCGCGCGGCGGCAAGAACAGCCATTTGTGGCATCCGGTGACCCTGGCGTTCGGCTTGCACGATGTGCACCGCGTGCCGATGGCGCATTTGAAAAAGGCGTTCGCCACGCAACCGTTGCTGCGCGATTGGAAGGCGGACTGGCTGGAATCGCTGCGCCTGCTGGGAGAGTGACCTTATAACTCGATGGGGGCGACGTCCGTGCCGATATCGGGCGCCGCGTAATGCATGCTGAAATACACGAAAGCGCCGATATTGAGGGCGACCGTGATCCAGAACACGATGCGGAACGAGCGCTTGCTGGACTTGTGGCGCAGCCATTGCTGGGCCAGCACGGCGCCCGGCCAGCCGCACAGCAGTCCCAGCAGCAGCAAGGTGCGCTCCGGGGTGCGCCAGCGGCCCTCCTTGGCGGCGGACTTGTCGATCGCATAGGCAACGAAGCATCCCAGGCTCAGCACGCCATACACGAGGGCAACCAGGGCGGGGATGTGGAAAAAGAAGGTGGCGAGTAAGTACAGTACGACAAAGAACGCGATGACAAGGTAAGGCATAGGATGTGTTGGCTTGAACGGAGGGCGTGAGTATCCCACATGGGAGCGATGGCGCCGCTTAAAATAAACAGCCTTGCGCCGTATCGACATGCACGGCGCGGCGGCGGGCGTGGCCCGTTTTCAGCGCTTCGCGGTCGCTGGACAGGGAAATGCCTTCCAGCGCCAACAGGGTTTCCTTGGCATGCAGACCGCCCGCAAAGCCCGTCAGCTCGCCCGTGGCACCGACGACGCGGTGGCAGGGGGCGATGATGGAAATGGGATTCTTGCCGTTGGCGGCGCCCACGGCGCGCACGGCGGCGGGGCGGCCGATCTGGCGCGCGATCTCGCCATAGCTGCGCGTCTGGCCATACGGTATCGTCAGCAGCGCACGCCACACTTCCTGCTGAAATGGCGTGCCGGCAAAATCGAGCGGCACTTCAAAATGCTGGCGCGTGCCGGCAAAATATTCATCCAGCTGGCGCGCCGTTTCCTGCAGCACGGCGCAACCGTCATCGACGCGCATGTCGCCCAGGCGCACACGGTTCGGCTTGTCGTTTTCCCACAGGATGGCGGCCAGGGCTTCCCCGCGCGCCACCAGGGTCAGCTCGCCCACGGGCGAGGGCACCACGATGCAGTCGTATTCCATGTTGGTTCCTTGATCAGATGGCGCCAGTGTAGCAGGCTGGCGGCAGCCTGCGTATTGCGTGTAGGATAGTGTTTTATCGACATGGAGCACCGGCTTTGACGACGATCCCCACCTATGAGACCATTCGCGCGATTGCCCAGCGGCTGGTGCACGAGCGCTATCCCACGGCCGTGGCGGCCATCATCGGCGGCTCGTTCGCCACAGGCCGGCAAACGCCTACTTCCGATATCGACTTGCTGCTGCTGTTCGACCACGTCGATTGCGCCTGGCGCGACACCCTCGTGGCCGAGGGGCGCACGGTGGAACTGTTTGCGCACGACGTGGCCACGTTCACGTATTTTTGCAAGGAAATGGATGCGCCGGGCGGCACGGTGCCGCTGGCGATGATGGTCGTCGAAGGGGAAAACATCGTCGCCGCCGGCGACGCCTACGCGCAGCTGCACGCGCTGGCGCACGCTTTCGACACGGCCGGGCCGCCCGCGCTCGACGCGGAAAACCTGCAGCGCCGCCGCTACGCCATCACCACCGCGCTGGAAGACCTGGTCGACAGCACGCACCCGGGCGAGGCGCTGGCCGTCGCTTGCCAGCTGTACGAAGCGCTGGCCGACCTGCACCTGCGCGCGGCGGGGCAGTGGAGCGGCGGCGGCAAGCATCTGTTCCGCCGCCTGCAGGCCTTCGACGCCGTCATCGCCGGGCAGCTTGACGGCGCGCTGCGCCTGGCCGCCGCCGACTTGCCGGCCGGCCAGCGCGCGTTCGGGCAAGTCGCCGCCGCCGTGCTGGCGCCCGTGGGCGGTCCCTTGCTCGACGGCTTTACCCTGCCGGCGCCCGCGCACTGGCGCGCTTAAAACATCGTGCGCACGGCCAGGCTGATGTTGCGCGGTTCGCCCCAGAAGACGCCGTCGAAGAAGCCCACGTTGCGGTAGTACTTTTTATCGAGCAAGTTATTCACGTTCAGCTGCACGCTGGCGTGGCGGTTGAGCGCATAGCTGGCCATGGCGTTGAGCAGCGCATAGCCCGCTTGCGGAATGTCGGTGATGGTTCCCGATGGCGGGCGGCCGTACCACGATTCGCTGTAGGTGGCGCTTTGCGCCGTCATGCTGGCGCCCGCCCTCAAACCGGCCAGGCGGCCGTCGAAGCGGTAGCTGGTGGCCAGGCGCAGCAAATGGCGCGGCTGCGTGGTGGCGGCGCGGCGGCCATCGGCCTCGGCCGCGTGCAGATAGGTATAGCCGCCGCTCGCTTCCCAGGCGGGCGATAACTGGCCGGAGACGTCGAACTCGACGCCCTTGGCCGTCACGCCGGCGCCATTGGCCACCATGGCCTGGCCGCCGTCGGGCAGCAAGAAGCCGGGCGGCACCGTGCGGTCGAGTTCCGCCATGTTCTTTTTCTTCGTATGGAACAGGGCGGCCGACGCGTTCAGCTTGCCTTCATAAAATTCGCCCTTGATACCCAGTTCCGCATTGTCTCCCGTTTCCGGCGCCAGGAACTTGTTGTTGCGGTCCTTGCTCGATTGCGGGTTGAACAGCTGCGTGAAGCTGGCGTAGGCCGAATACTGCTTGTTGATATCGAACACGGCGCCCACATACGGCGTGACTTCATTGCGCGTTTCCACGAAGTCGCTGTTGTCCGTGTGCACGCCTCGTGTATCGTAGTTGCGCGTATCCGTGCGGTAAGTACTGCTGCGCGCGCCGATGATCACATGCAGCGGGTCGGCCAGGCTCAAACGTGTGGCCACATAGCCGCCCGCCAGGCGCGTCACGGTTTCCGTGTGCGAGCCGTCCGGGTGGAACACGGGGCGGGGGATGTTGCCCGTCCAGCTGCGGTAATCGGGGACGACGTTCGGGTAGTTGATTTCCGCCTCGCCGCCCAGCGAGCGGGCGCGCTGGTTGCCGCCGTTCCAGCCGGCGATGGCCGTATGCTTGCGCCCCAGCAAGGTGAAGGGGCCGCTGGCGTAGACGTCGAAATTATCGCCCGTGGTCTTGCCCGGGCCATAGGCGCCCGTCCACAGGAGCATGCCTTCGCCCGTGGCCGGATCGGGATGGCCGCCGCCCGCGTAGGCGACGGTGGTGCGGTTCGTGCTTTCCGTGCGCGCATAACCGAGGTGCAGATTCCAGTTGCCGGGCAGGCGCTGGTCCAGCGACGTGAAGATGGTGTGCTGCTTGTTGGCCCAGGTGCTCCAGGGCGTCGTGAGGCTGGTGTCGCGCGGCAACCTGGCCAGGCTGCCGTCCGCATTCCAGTACGGCACGGCGCCCCAGGTGGCGCCTGTCGGCTTGTTGTCCTGGAAGTCGACGCCCGCCGTCAGCAGGGTGCCGGGACGCACGTCCGCTTCAAGGATGGCCATGCCCACCGTCTTGCGCTCGTGGTACATGTCCAGGTAGGAATCGCGTTTTTGCCAGGCCAGGGCCGCGCGCGCGCGCACGCTGCCCTCCGCGTTCAGGGGCGTGGACAGGTCGGCCTCGATCCTCTGGTCATCCCAGCGGCTCATGATGAGGCCGGCGCTGGCCTCGAAGTCCTTCGCCGGCCGCTTGCGTATCATGTTGATGGTGGCGGACGGGTCGCCCTTGCCGCCCATCAGGCCCGTGGCGCCGCGCACGACCTCGATGCGGTCATACAGGATCGTGTCTTGCAGCGGCGCATTGCCGCCGCGCGCCATGCCGTCGATCTGGATATTGTTGATGCCGAAGCCGCGCGCATAAAATGTCGTGCGCTCCGTGTCGTTCTGGCCCACCTGGATGCCTGTCGTCTGCGCCAGCGCCTGGTCCAGCCGCACGGCGCCCAGGTCGTCGAGCAGCTGGCGCGTGATGACGCTGACCGATTGCGGCGTCTCGCGCAGCGACAGGTCCATGCGCGTGGCGCTGCGCGCTTCGCCGGCCGTGTACGACTGCGTGCCTTCCGTCGTCGCGGTCGACTGGCCCAGCACGGTGACGGCGGGCATGGTCACGTCGGCCGCGGCGGCGTCGGCGGCCTGTGCCGGCAGGGCCACGCCGGCGGCAAGACTGAGCAGGCTGATGTGTAATAAACGGGGGAGGGCGCGCAAGGCGGGCTGGCGCGAAGATGAGAAGGCTGTCGTTGATTGCATTATTTTCCTGGATATTTTTAGTCGTGAGTGTTCCTATCTCGTCTGGCGAGCTGCGCAGTAGCTGGGGGATGGCGTAACGCTGGCCCGTGGTCTGGCTTGGATAGCAGTTCCACCGCAAGGCCCGGCGCGGACGGGCAGTGGAAAAGAAAGGCGCGCGATTCCTGTCACTTTTGTAAATAGGAATCATTATCAATATAGGTGATATTTGCCAAATAATCAAGCGTGTGCACCAAAGGAGTGCAGGCGGGAGTGCAGGCAGACCCGGGGCGGCGCATCGGCTTGCCTTCTGCGATAATGCAGGCGCTGACAAATATTTTCCTTAATGAAAGAAATGCATGCGTACATGGATCGCTTGTGCCGGATGGTTGTGTGTCGTCTCGCTGGGTCAGGCCCAGGAACACGCGCCGCCGCCGGCTGCTCCCGCGCCGCTGCAGAGCGCCAGCGTGCCGCCCGCCGCCGATGCCGTTGCGCCACCGCTTGCGCCGGCCACATCCGCGGCATCAGCACCCAAGGCAACGGCGCCAGCAGAGGAAGCCTTGCCACCGCAAACGGTGACGATCACGGCCACCAGCGATGCCAAGGCGCCGCACGTGCGGTTCACGGCATACCGTGAAAGTTATCTGACGGCCAGGAAAGTGTGGCAAGTGTCGAGCGGCAGCGTGGTCATGGCCCTGCGCCTGATTCCTGCCAAGCTGAGCGCCACCATCGACGATGTGCGCGTGGCCTTGCAAGGCAATGGCGCCCCCATGCCGATCAAGGTGTCGGCCGGCGGCGTGTTTGTCGTGCCGCTCAACGATGATATTGCCGCGCAGGACGGCACGTTTTTGGTGAACAAGGGCAGGGGCGAGCTGACGGCCAATATCGTGCTGCAGCCGTCCGTGGCGCGCGATGCGTGGAACGTCACGCGCGTGGGGCAGGTCTTGCGCGACGCCCGGCGCGCCGTGCGGGCCATCACGCCGTGGTACAAGCGGCCGTTCGCCAGCGACGTGCAATCGCTGGCCTTTTGCGCGGCCGAGCGGGGCAGCGCCTTGCAATTGATGGATGGAGAACAGCTGATCGCAACGCTGCCCATGAACGAGGCGGCCGTCAACGACATCAACCAGCCCGTGTTTTGCAAGATTTTCGACGGCGAAGACAAATACCCGGGACACTACCGCGTGGTCATGCCCGAGCAGGCGACGGTGCTGTTGCTGTAATGAACTGCTAGTTAGGCTGGCGCTGCACCAGTTCCAGCGCCGCCGCCAGGGCCAGGTCCATGGTGGCCTGGTGGAAGATCAGCCACTGCGGCAACAGCGACAGCGCATGGCGGCCCTGTTCCAGGTCGCCTTCATCGACGGCGGCCCAGGCATGGTGCAAGCCGCTGAGCACGCGGGCATGCTGTTCGCGGTGGTTGGCCAGCGAGGGAAAGCCGATTTGCTCCATCAAATCCTCTTCCTCTCGGAAATCGCGTTCGACGGCCGCAATCAGCTCGCGAAACGCCACGCTGAAATGCTGGTCGCTTAACTGCCCCAGCCGTGCCAGCTCCTGAAACAGCGCCTCATGCGCCTCGTCGATGGCGGGAACGCCCAGCGCCATCTCATCTTTCCAATGCGATTTACCCATGCCGATGCCCCCGGTGAAGTCCGTCGCGGCGCGAAGCGGACTGTTCCAGTGTGGACGCAGCGAAGGGCGAAATCCATGATCTGGATCAAAAATATGGTGAAGGGGGAAGAGGAAAACAAGACAAAAACAAATCGACGAAGGGAACAATTCCCCACCCGCAACAAAGCGGTTTTTAACGATGCGCCGTGTTACCGAGCGCCGCTGAAAAACGCCGCTGGCAAGGCGTCTTTGACGCAGACAGTACGCTAGTACGGCAAGTCAAAGCAACGCAGCCAGCGACGTTTTCTCAGCCGCGCGTCTTATTGCCGAGGCCAGCGGGCCCACAGAGCTTGCGCATCGACATTCGGCACCTGCAACTGCTGTCCGGCCGACGTCTGCATCGCATCCCTCAGCACGAGGGGCACGAGCATCAGGGCCGACAAGGCGAGGCAGAGCAGCACTTTGAGCGTCAACATGGTCGTCTCCCGGTGTCCCGGCGGCGGCGCGGGGATGCGGCGCCTGCCGGTCACGTCCTATGTACTACCATGCTTGCAGTTTAGTTCATCTGATTGAAACTTCAACTAGTTGCTGTGATGCACTGCACCAGTGACGCCTCTTATTTGGCCTTGCGGCTGCGCCGCGGCTTGCCTGCGGCGGGCAGGAAAGAGTCGAACCACACTTGCGTCAATTGCCGCGTATTTTTCGCCGCTTCGCGCTTGACGGCGGCCGTGGCGTGGCCGCGCGCCGTGTTGGCGACGCGGTTGGCGGCGCTCAGGTACATGCTCATCCAGGGGTTTTTCATGGCTAGCCTCGCAAACAGTGGGTGGGGGCGGCGCGGATATGCCGCCATGCCGCTACTGTAGTCCGATGGCCGGCGCTGACCGTGCGGCGGCCCACATAGCCGGGCGGCGCTGGCAATGTGCTGAGGCAGATCAATACACGTCGCGGCGGTAGCGCCCGGCCGCCAGCAGGGCGTCGAGACCGTCCTGTCCCAGCACTTCTTGCAGTACAGCATCGATTCCCGCCGCCATGCCTTGCAGGCTGCCGCACACGTAGACGATGGCGCCTTGCGCCAGCCAATCGCGCAGCTCGCCGACGTTGGCGCGCAGGCGGTCCTGCACGTATTCGCGTTTGCCGCCCTCGTTGCCGTCGCGCGAAAAGACACGGTCCAGGCGCGCCAGGTGGCCAGCGTCCAGCCAGCCTTGCAACTCTGCGCCGCAGACGCTGTCAACAGCTTGCTGGCGCTCGCCGAACAGCAGCCAGTTACGGGCCAGCCCCGCCCGCTGGCGCGCGCGCAGGTGCGACCGCAGGCCTGCCAGGCCGGAACCATTGCCGATATAAATGCAGGGCACGTCGACCAGGGCGGGCGCGAAGGCGGGATTGGCTTGCAGGCGCAAACGGATGCCGGCGCCCAGCGGGGCGAAGCGCGTGAGCCAGCCGGAACAGAGACCGTACCCGTCGTTTGTGCCGCCCGCGTGGCGCTCCTGGCGCACCAGCAACTGCAGTTTGCCATCGGAGGGCAGCGACGCGAGCGAATAGCTGCGCGGCGCATGCTGGGCACTTTGCGCGTCGCCCTCGCTGCCATCCGCGTTGCAGGCGATGATTTCCGCCAGCGCGCCCGCTTCCCAGTCAGCATCGGCGGGGCCCGTCAAGGTGATTTCATGCAGTTCGCCGCCCAGGCTGCCCGGGTTCAGCAGCACGCGGCGCGTCAGGCGCCATTCGGCGTACGACGCTTCTTCCTGTACGCCGATGGCGTCGATGGCGCTGCCGCTACAGCTGGCCAGCGCTTGCGACCAGGCGGCCAGGGCGGCGGGGTCATGCTTGTCCACTTCGATCAGCGGGAACATGGGCGTGGCGCCCAGTGCTTGCAATTGTTGCGCCAGCGCATGGCCAAAGCCGCAGAAGGCGCCGTAATGGCGGTCGCCCAGGGCCAGCATGCCGAATTCCAGGCCCGCCAGCGGCGTGCCCACCGTTTGTTGCAGCAGGCGCGCGAAGCGGCGCGTGCCGTCCGGCGCCTCGCCTTCGCCAAAGGTGCTGGCGACGATCAGGGCCCGTTCGTACTGGCGCAATTGCGCGGGATCGAAACGGTCCAGCGACTGCACGTCGACGGCCACGCCGGCCTGCTGCAAGGCGCGCGCGCTTTCCAGCGCCAGGCGCTCGGCCTGTCCCGACTGGCTGGCGTAGGCCACCAGGGTCGGTAAACCTGTGTCCGTCTTACCCGGCGCGCCGGCGCCCAGCAGCGCGCGCTGCGCTTGCACAGCCCGCTTGGCCTTGCGGCGGCCCAGGTACAGCATCCAGCCCGTGATGGCGAACAGGGGCAGGCCCAGGCTGGCCAGGGTGACGATGATGCGGCCGGGCAAGCCGAAATACGTGCCCATGTGCAGCGGATAAATGATGTTGACGAGGCGCTGCCCCAGCGCCTGCTGGCTGTACGGTTCGTTTTCCGTGAGCGTGCCGTCGGCCGGCGCAATGCTCATGCGGCTGCGCGCCCGTTCGTGCGGCGCATCGCCGGCCAGCCACGTGAATTGCACGGCTTCGCCGGGGCGCACGGGCAGACGCACCGTGGCCAGGGTCCAGCCGGGGGCATGCTGCTGGAAAACGCTCCAGGCCAGGCCGATGTCGGCGACAGGCGATGGCTCCTGCGGCGCCTCTTTCTTGCCGGGCGCCTGCGCCGTGCGCGGGGGCTTGCCGGCCCAGGCGTCGATATTGTCGCGCACCACGTCATAGCTCCAGTAGATGCCCGTCAGGGTCAGCGCCACATAGACGACCAGGCACCAGGTGCCGGCCACGGCGTGCAGATTCCACAAAAAGGAGCGACCTTTTAATGCAGGGTCGAAGGTCAGCCAGGTGCGCCAGTCCAGCGGACGGCGGGGCCAGCGCAGGTACAGGCCGGACAGTTCCAGGCCCAGCAGGCACAGGGCCAGCGCGCCCGCCACTTGCCGGCCCGGGTCGCGCGGCAGCAGCAGCCAGCGGTGCAAGGACTCCGTCCATTCGAAAAATGCGGCGCCCGCCAGCGCCGGCTGGGTCGCGCCCGTGTACGGATGCATATAAATGGATGCGCCGCGCCGCTGGCCATGCTTCGGCGCGAAAAACAGGCGGGGCGCCGCGCCCGCCTGCGCATACATGGTGACCGAGGCCACGCGCTGGCCGTGTTCGGCTGCGGCAATGCTGCTCAGTTGGGCCGGCATCAGCGGTGCGCGCGTTTCCACGGGGACATGGCGCACGCCGGGGTTCATAACGTCGAGCAATTCATCCTTGAAGGCCAGGGTGGCGCCGCTCAGTCCGATGATCACCAGCACCGTGCCGGCCGTGATGCCGATAAACCAGTGCAATTGAAACCAGACCTGCTTCCAGCTCCAGTGCCAGCGCCGTTGTTGCGGGACGGCAAGCTGACGAGTCTGCGTCGCCTCATCGGCGCCGGCGCGCGGCAGGGAGTGTGGAAGGGAGGAGGTCGTCATGAAGCGGCTTTCGATAGCGCCGCCATGCGGGGCGTCAGGCATGGCGGGGAAGAAGGAGGATTGACATAGTAACGCAAACGAGAATCATTCGCAAATGATGGCTTCTTGTTTTCACCTGGCGATGGCCATTCTCGTTTGCCTGATCGGGCGCTGGAGGCGCTACAATAGGGATACTGTTCACTAGTTCCGATTGCTGCCATGACCACTTCCACACCGAATCTCGTCGTCACCCCGTCCGCCCACCCCCTGTCCGACGCCGAGCGCGCCGCGCGCATGGTCAACCCGGCGTTTGGCCGCATCTTCACGGACCACATGGTGGTGATTCCTTACCGCGACGGCAAGTGGCAGCAGGGCGAACTGAAGGCCTACGGCCCTTTGACGCTGGACCCGTCCGCCTCGTCGCTGCACTACGGCCAGGCCATCTTCGAAGGTTATAAAGCGTTTGCCCAGCCCGATGGCAGCATCAAGACTTTCCGCCCGGAACAAAATGCCGAGCGCTTCAACCGCAGCGCCGCGCGCCTGGCCATGCCGGCCATTCCCGTCGAGCTGTTCCTGGAAGCGGGCGATGCGCTGATCGCGCAAGACCGTAACTGGGTGCCGAAGAACACGGGCGAGAGCCTGTACATGCGTCCGCTGATGATCGCCACCGACCCCTACCTGGGCGTGCGTCCATCGGAAGAATACCTGTTCGTGCTGTTCGCCTCGCCGGCCGGCGCCTACTTCCCGAAAGGCGTGAAACCCGTCACCGTGTGGATCAGCGAAGACTTCGTGCGCGCCGCGCCAGGCGGCACGGGCGAAGCCAAGTGCGCGGGCAATTACGCGGCCAGCCTGATGGCCCAGTCGCAAGCGCAAGAGAAGGGCTGCGACCAGGTCGTGTGGCTCGACGCCGTGCACCGCGAGTTCATCGAGGAAATGGGCGGCATGAATCTGTTCTTCGTCTACAAGGATGGCGAGAAAGTCACCGTCGTGACGCCGGAATTGACGGGTACCTTGTTGCCAGGCATCACCCGCCGCAGCCTGCTGGAAATGGCAAAAGACCTCGGCTATGCGACGGAAGAGCGTAAATTGTCCGTCCAGCAATGGCGCGACGACATCGCCTCGGGCCGCATGACCGAAGTGTTCGCCTGCGGCACGGCAGCCGTCATCACGCCCGTGGGCGTGGCCAAGGCCAATGGCTTTGAAATGACCATCAACAACAATGAAAACGGCGCCGTCACCCTGGCTCTGCGCGAAGCGCTGCTGGGCTTGCAGCATGGCACGGCACCGGATACGCACGGCTGGATGCATACCGTCTGCTAAGTTGATGGTGTAATTTCACTACCGCGCCGGCACCCAGTTGCCGGCGTTTTTATATCTTGAAGGAAATACGATGAAAATTCGCTCTATCCTGCCTGCCTTGGCCGCCGTTTTCCTCAGCCTGTCGGCCGGCGCCGTCCACGCGGCCGACGCCGCCTGCGCCATTCCGCGCAACGTCAGTTATTACGACTACGACGTCAAGCCGTCGGACGAGAAAAACACCTGCTACAAGCAAAGCACGAACGTGCCCACCGATTACTTCATGCTGGCGCTGTCGTGGTCGCCAGGCTTCTGCGACAGCCAGCGCCGCCGCGGCGCAGTGTCGAAGAAGGCCGCTTTTCAGTGTGCCGAGAGCAATCACTTCGGCTGGATCGTGCATGGCTTGTGGGCACAGTCGAATAACCCGGGCACGTGCGAAGACATTTCCGTGACGCCGCCGCGCAAGACGGAGCTGCATCCGCGTTACTGCAAGGGCAATTTGCCGAAGCTGGCGCCGTCGGACATCCTGCCGTACATGTGCATGCAGCCCGGCGAAGCCTTGCTGCAGGGTGAATGGGAAAAGCATGGCGCCTGCGATTTCGATACGGCCAAGCAGTATTTCGAGAAGGAACGCGAACTGTTCCAGGCCTTGAAGTTGCCGGATTCCACCATGCCGAAAAACGAGTTGTTCCAGTGGATGAAGCAGCACAACCCGCAGCTGAAAGGCCGCTGGCTCGGCTATGAAAAGCACTCGGGCGAGCTGCGCATCTGTTATTCGAAAGATTTTAAAGTGATCGACTGCCAGAAGTGATGTAGGGTGAAATCGACGGGCCTGCCCGGCAGAGTCCGTCCATCCATGCTAGTGTCTTGGCTGCGGTACCGTATGCCGCCCCGGACGGGCTAGACGAACAGGCAACATGATGAAGCAGAAAAACAAGGCGCAGCCTTTCCTCGTGGGCGAGGACGGCTTGCCGCCCGGCGCCCGTTTATGGGCCATGCTGGCGCTGGCCATCGGCGTGGGCATGGCCTCGCTCGATACGGCGATCGCCAACACGGCCTTGCCGGCCATCGCCAGCGAGCTGCACACGACACCGGCCGCCTCCGTCTGGATCGTGAATGTGTACCAGCTGGCCATGGTGGCGACCTTGCTGCCGTTTTCCGCCCTCGGCGAAATCGCCGGCTACCGGCGGGTGTTTATCTCCGGCATGTTCCTGTTTACTTTGGCGTCGCTCGCCTGCGCGCTGGCCTGGTCCTTGCCCTCGCTGGTGGTGGCGCGCCTGTTCCAGGGCGTCGGCGCCAGTGCCATGATGAGCGTCAACACGGCGCTGCTGCGCGCCCTGTACCCTAAACATTTGCTGGGCCGCGCGTTCGGCAACAATGCGCTGGTGGTGGCCGTCGCGTTCGCCATCGGGCCCACGGCCGCCTCGCTGATCCTGGCGACGGCGTCGTGGCCATGGCTGTTCGCCATCAACGTGCCGCTGGGCGTGGCCGGCTTTTTCCTGGCCAGCCGCATGCTGCCGGCGACAAAACTGTCTGGCCACACGCTCGATGCGCGCACGGCGCTGTACAACGTGGGCGCCTTCGGCTTGCTCATCTTGCTGTTCGGCGACGCGGCCCATCACGCGGACCTGTCGACCTTGCTGCCGGAACTGGTGGCCGTGGTGGTCTTTTTTATCTTGCTGCTGCGCCGACAGGCGGGGCATGCGGCACCGATGCTGCCGATCGACCTGTTCCGTCGTCCCCTGTTCTTGCTGTCGTCGCTGACGGCCATCTGCACGTTTTCCGCGCAAGGCCTGGCCTTCGTTTCGCTGCCATTCTATTTTGAAGTCACCCTGGGCCGCTCTCCCGTGGAAACGGGATTCTTGATGACGCCGTGGGCCGTGCTGGTGGCCGTGATGGCACCCGTGGCCGGACGGCTCAGCGACCGGTATTCGCCGGGCGTGCTGGGCGGCATCGGCCTGGCGGCGCTGGCGGGCGGCTTGCTGACGCTCGTGTGGATACCGGCGCATCCGAGTGCGTTCGACATCGGCTGGCGCATGGCCTTGTGCGGCATCGGTTTCGGCTTTTTCCAGGCGCCCAATCTGAAAGCAATCATGGGCAGCGCGCCGCCCGAGCGGGCCGGCGGCGCCAGCGGCGTGGTGGCCACCTCGCGCCTGATCGGCCAGGCGACGGGCGCGGCGCTCGTCGCCTACTGCTTCACGGTCTCGGCCAGCCGGGGCACGACGTATGCACTGTGCCTGGCGGCAGGATTTGCCGCCGTGGCCAGCATCGCCAGCTTTGCGCGCCTGGTGGTGGCGCAGCCGGCGTGGCTGGCTGGCAAGGACAATTAAGCGTCTAGACGTCGATGGCCTTGTCCGAATGCATGCGCTTGCGCAATTCGAACTTCTGGATCTTGCCCGTCGATGTGCGGGGCAGGGGGCCGAAATAAATGGCTTTCGGCACCTTGAAGCCCGCCAGGTTGTTCTTGCAGAAGGCGATCAATTCCGCTTCCGTCACCGTCGCCCCTTCGCGCAATTCGACGAAGGCGCACGGCGTCTCGCCCCATTTCTCGTCGGGCTGGGCGATGACGGCGGCGGCCAGCACTTGCGGGTGATGGTACAGCGCATCTTCCACTTCCACGCTGGAAATGTTTTCGCCGCCCGAGATGATGATGTCCTTGCTGCGGTCCTTCAGCTTGATGTAGCCGTCCGGATACATCACGCCGAGGTCGCCCGTGTGGAACCAGCCGCCCGCGAACGCTTCCTGCGTCGCCTTTTCATTCTTTAAATAACCCTTCATGCAGATGTTGCCACGGAACATGATCTCGCCAATCTGTTCGCCATCGGCCGCCACCGGTTCCATGGTTTCCGGGTCCAGCACGGCCACGGCGCTTTGCAAGTGGTAGCGCACGCCCTGGCGCGATTTCAATACGGCCCGCTCTTCCTGGCTCAAGGCGGCCCACTCGTCCTGTTCGGCGCAGATGGCGGCGGGGCCGTACACTTCCGTCAAGCCATACGAGTGGATCAAATCAAAACCCATGGCTTCGATCTTCGCCACCATGGCCGCCGGCGGCGGCGCGCCGGCCACCATGCCGCGCACGGTCCAGTCGATTCCCTCGCGCCAGTTGGCGGGCGCGTTGGCCAGCGCCGCATGCACGATGGGCGCTGCGCAATAGTGGGTGATGCGCAATTCGCGCATCAGGTCGAACACGAGTTTCGGTTCGAACTTGCGCAGGCACACGTTCACGCCCGCGCGCGCGGCCACGGTCCACGGAAAGCACCAGCCATTGCAGTGGAACATCGGCAAGGTCCACAGGTAGACGGCATGCTTGGGCATGTCCCACTCTAATATGTTCGACAGGGCATTCAAGGCCGCGCCGCGGTGGTGGTAGACGACGCCTTTCGGGTCGCCCGTGGTGCCGGACGTGTAATTCAGTGCGATGGCATCCCACTCGTCCGCCGGCGGCTGCCAGTCGTAATCGGGGTCGCCGCTGGCTAGCAAGGTTTCATAGTCGAGGTCGGAAAACGCATCCACTTCGGGGCCCAGCACGTCATTGACCTGGATCACGCGCAAGCCTGGAATCTGCGCTGCCATCTGGCGCGCCAGCTCGGCAAATTCCGTGTCGGCCAGCAAGACTTTCGCCTGGCCGTGGCGCAGCATGAAGGTCAAGGAGGCCAGGTCGAGGCGGATGTTCAGCGCATTGAGGACGGCGCCGGCCATGGGAACGCCAAAGCTCGCTTCCACCATGGCGGGCGTGTTCGGCAGCATCACGGCCACCGTATCGCCCGTGCCCACGCCCAGCTTGATCAAGCCGGAGGCCAGGCGGCGCGTGCGCGCATAGGTCTCGCGCCACGTCTGGCGCAGGCTGCCATGTGCAATTGCCAGGCGATTGCCATATACTGCGGCTGCCCTGGCGATATAGTCGAGCGGGGTGAGGGCCGCGTAGTTGGCGCTGTTTTTGCCGAGGCCGGTGTTGAAATCAGCAGTCATGCTTGTCTCCTGTTAAATAAAATTCTGTAGCTCCCTGTTTCGGGATTGATACCGGTTAGCATAGCACCGGCGCTGGAAAATCACTGTCATCTTAGTGACAGGTCTGAAGGATGGAATGGATAGCAACGATAGTGTAGAACTTGCAATGCCGGAACTCGACAGCCACGACTGGTTCGCGGCCCTCGACGCGCGGCATCAGACTCTGTTGCGCGCCGGCAGCGTGCTCCGGCATTTCGAGGCGGGCGCCTTCATCACGCGGCGCGGCGAACCGTCGGCGCACTGGATCGGCGTGCACACGGGCTTGATCAAGCTGGCCGTCTACAACGCCGATGGGCGCGGCGCCACGTTTTCCGGCGTGCCGGCCGGCGGCTGGAGCGGCGAGGGCAGCGTGCTCAAGCGCGAATTGCGCCGCTACGACGTGGTGGCCGTGCGCGCATCGAGCATCATCCTCGTGCCCGTGGATCTGTTTCATCTGCTGCTGGCCGAGAGCCTTTCCTTCAATGCCTTCGTCATCCGCCAGCTGAACGAGCGCATGGGGCAATTCATCGCCACCATCCAGAACCAGCGCCTGCTGGCCGTCGACGCGCAGGTGGCGCAAGCGATCGCGCAGCTGTTCCACCCCATGTTATACCCGCGCACCTCCAGCGTGCTTGAGCTGTCGCAGGAAGAAATCGGCTTGCTGACGGGCATTTCGCGCCAGCGCGTGAACCAGGCGCTGGGCCATCTGGCCGAGCTCAAGCTGATCAGCATCGCCTACCAGTCGATCCGGGTCGTCGACCTCGATGGCTTGCGCCGTTATGGCGTAGCGTCGCTGTGATGACAGACTGGGCGCGCGATGTGTGGCATGCTGGCGGCTGGCTTATGACATTGAATTGACGCATGGCACTCGTTTCCGATCATCCTCTGCACTTGCTGGGCTTGCGCTTTCCGCTCCGGCTGCGCGTTACCGTGCGCCAGGGTTTTGTCACCTTGCATAATGAAATCGCCACCAAGAAGCTGGGCAGCGGCGACAGCTTCGTCGTGCCCGCGTTCTTGCGCTTTGCCTGCGACGTGATGCCGGGGCGGGGCAAGCCGGCCGTGTTCACCTTGGCGCTGGAAGACGATGAAGCCGATGGCGGCCACGGCGGCGGCAAGCGCTGGAGCCAGGCGCTGGCGCAGCACATCTTTGATACGCCGCAAGGCAAATGGACGGCGGCACGGCTGGCGGCCCTGTGGCAAGTGACGCCGCACAAGGCGCGCGCGCGCCTGTTTGCCGAGGGCGAGGCATTGCTCAGCCTGGTACGCGAACAGCGTTTGGCGCACGCGCTGCATACGGCGGCGCAAGCGGACGCCGATGGGGACGACGGCGAGCGCGACCTGGCGCAGGTGGCGGCCGGCTCCGGCTTTGCCTCGATCCCCGCATTTTGCGACGCCTGCGTGGACGTGGCCGGCGTGCGTCCCAGCCTGTTCCTGCGGGGACAGGCGCCCGGATAGCCAGACTCCGTTATAATCGGGGCCATGGGATCTTTATTGAAACGCAAACAGTGGCATATGTGGTTCGCCTGCCTGGCGATACTGCTCAATGCGCTTTCGCCGTCCCTGTCGTATGCGTTTGCTTCGCGGCATGCGAACGCGAACAATGCCGCCGTCGAAATCTGTTCGGCCAGCGGCGCCGTCTATACGCAGGCGGACCTGGCGCCAGCCGCCAGATCCACCACCGATTCCGTGCTGCACCACATCGAGCATTGCCCGTTCTGCATGAGCCATGCGGGCAGCGTGGGTTTGCCGCCGTCCTCATCCTCGCCGCTGGCCGTCATCACGGGCCACGACCACTATCCGCCATTGTTTTACCAGGCGCCCAAAGCGCCGTTCGCGTGGCTGGCCGCCAGCCCGCGCGGCCCGCCTTCGGCTGCCTGAACGCAGCAGTCATACCTTCCACGTCTTAACCGTCTCCACTACGCCCATCGGGCCAGAATGCCATGAAACGTCGTCTTTTCCTTCTCGCCGGCACGGCGGGATTGCTCACGCTTGCCGCTTGCGAACAAGCGCCGAAACCCCATTACAACGGCCTCGACCTGACGGGAGGCGATTACAAGCCCGACTTCAAGTTGAGCGGCCCCGACGGCAAGGTCTACACCCTGGCCGACTTCAAGGGCAAGTATGTGATGGTCTTCTTTGGCTTCACGCAATGCCCGGACGTGTGCCCGACAGCCCTGTCGCGCGCGCTGGAAATCCGCCAGAAACTGGGCGCCGATGGCGATAAACTGCAAGTGATCTTCATCAGCATCGACCCCGAGCGCGATACGCCCGAGCTGCTGGGCGAATACATGCGCGCCTTCGACCCCAGCTTCCTGGGCTTGCGCACGGACCCGAAGGACACGGCGCAGACGGCCTTCAATTACAAGGTCTTCTACCGCCGCGTGCCGAGCGGCAGTTCGTACACGATGGACCACACGGCCATCAGCTATGTGCTCGACACCGAGGGGCGCATGCGCCTGGGCTTGAAGCACCAGTTGACGGGCGATGAGTGCGTGCAGGACATCAAGACCCTGATGAAATCGAAATACACCTTATAACTACCGAGGAAATGATCATGACCCATCTGAAAACCCTGCTGGCCACGGCCCTGACCGTGCTGTCCTTCTCCGCCGCTGCCCAGACGTCCGTGCAGATCACCGACCCGTGGGTGCGCGCCACCGTGCCGCAGCAAAAAGCCACGGGCGCCTTCATGCAGATCACGGCGCCGAAAGCCATGCGGCTGCTGGAAGTGCGCTCGCCCGTGGCGGGCGTGGCGGAAATCCATGAAATGAGCATGGCGGACAATATGATGCGCATGCGCCAGGTCAAGGAAATCGCCTTGCCAGCCGGAAAAGCGGTGGAACTGAAGCCGGGCGGCTACCACGTGATGCTGCTGGACCTGAAAGGGCAGGTGAAGGCGGGCGACAAGATCCCGCTGACCCTGGTCGTCGAAGGCGAGGACAAGCGCCGCGAAACGATCGAAGTCAATGCCGTGGCCCGTCCGCTGGGCGCCAGCTCGACGTCAGCTGCGATGCCGGCGATGAAACACTAAGCCTGCCGCTGTCCCTTGAAAAGCCCGGTACGCCGGGCTTTTTTGCGTCCATCTGAAAGTTAAACGGTTGTTTGATATAATTCTGCACAATATTAAACAGCTGTTTAAATGATGGGAATGGCATGGCGGAAGAGAAAGAAAACGAACCGGCGCGCGCGCGCATCCTGCAGGCGGCGCTCCAGCTGTTTGCCGACGAAGGCTACAAGCTCGCGTCCGTGCGCAGGATCTGCGAGGCGGCCCACGTCAACGTGGCGATGGTCAATTATTATTTTCATGGCAAGGAAGAGCTGTATCTGGCCGCCTTCGACCATGCACGCGAACTGGCGCGCGCCTCGGCTGCCGACGTGGCCGCCGCCAGCGCGCAGGCGCAGTTGCCGCCCGTGGAACAGTTGCGCCTGGCAATCGAAGCGCTCGTCTCCGACATGCTGCGCGCGGGGCCGGCGTCCTTGTTCAGCCGGCTGGTGGCGCGCGAGCTGATCGAGCCGACTGCCGCCATCCACAAGCTGGCCGAGCGCAATGTGCGCCCGCAGCACGCCCTGTTTACGGGCTTGATCCGTGGCGTGGTAGGGCCGGCCATGCCAGACGACGTGGTGCAGAAATGCGTGTTCAGCGTGATTGGCCAGGTGGTGTTCTATGCCCGTTCGCGCATCGTGCATGAACTGGTGGTGCCGGAGATCACCTATGACGAGGCGGGTATTGCCGATATCGCCCGGCATATTGCCGCCTTCTCGCTGGCGGCCCTGGACGGCTTGCGCCGCCAGCATTCTGCGCAGGAGCTTGCATGAAAACCAGAAACCTGACCCTGGTGCTGGCCGGGCTGGCCATGCTGGGCCCGTTCGCTACCGATACCTTCCTGCCATCGTTTCCCGCGATCGGCACGCATTTCGACGTCAGCAGCGTGCTGGTGCAGCAGACCCTGAGCGTCTACCTGGCCGCGTATGCCTTCATGACCTTGTTCTACGGCACCTTGTCCGACTCGTTCGGCCGCCGTCCCGTGATTCTCGCTTCGCTCCTGATCTTTGCCGCCGGTTCCATCGGCGCTGCCTTCGCCCCCAGCTTTGGCTGGCTGCTGTTCTTCCGCGGCATGCAGGGCGCCTCGGCCGGCGCGGGCAGGGTGATCGGCCAAGCTATCGTGCGCGACAGTTTAGCTGGCGCCGCCGCGCAAAAGATGCTGGCCAATATCATGATGGTGTTCGGCATCGCGCCCGCCATCGCCCCCATCATCGGCGGCTGGCTGCACGTGGCCTACGGCTGGCAATCGACGTTCGTGTTCACCTTTTCCGTCACCGTGCTGCTGGCGCTCGCCTGTCTGAAAGGCTTGCCGGAAAGTTTAGCTGTCGAGCAACGTCAGCCTTTCCATCCAGGCAACATCGCGCGCAATTACTGGCTGGCCTTGCGCCACCGGGCATTCCTCTTGCGTTCGCTGGCCGTGGCCTTCGCCTTTGGCGGCTTTGCCCTGTACATCGCCTCGGCCCCGCATTTTATTTTGGAGTTGCTGCATCTGCCGGAAACGGCGTTCGGCTGGATGTTCATCCCCATGGTGGCGGGACTGGTGCTGGGCTCGGCGCTGTCGGGCAAGCTGGCCCACGTGGTGAAAAGCACCGTGCTGGTGCGCTGGGGCTTGCTGGCCATGGCGGCCACGGGTGCGATCAATATTGCTTACAACCATTGGTTTGCGGCCAGCATCCCATTCGCCGTCGTGCCCGTGATGCTGTACGCGTTCGGCATGTCGCTGGCCTTGCCGGGCATGACCATGTCGACGCTCGACATTTTCCCGCAGATGCGGGGCTTGGCCGCATCCCTGCAAAACTTCGTGCAAATGCTGGTGTTTGCGCTGGTGTCCGGTTTTGTCGCACCGTTGCTGTTCGACAGCGCATTCAAACTGGCGCTGGGACAGGCTTCGGCCGTCGTGCTGGCCGCCGCATTCTGGTGGCTGGGCAGCCGGCAAGGGGTGGGGCAGGGCGTGGTAGGGGTTGTCAAAACAATATGACGGGCCCTGGAAAAGGATGGCATGCATTCTGCTTTGTTACACTGTGACAATCAGACCCTCGCTGCGGGCAGCACAGCACGCGCGCGGGTCTAAGCAGTTTTGCAACTTTACCTTTGGCTATCATGCACTTGATTAACTCCAGTTTGAACCACGCCTTGCGCGTGCCGCTGGCTGCGGAAATCCACTCGCGGCCGTTTTTGCAGCTCGATGCCCCCGAGCTGATCACCCACCTGGCCGTCTACAAGGATGACAGCGCGGCGCCCGGTGCGTCGAATATGGCGGCCCAGCACGCTACCCTGGCGGCCCTGTGCACGCATTTCGGCGTCACGCCGCCCGCTGCCGAAGCCAAGTATTTCTATTACGACTTTGGCCGCTTCCGCCTGAAATGGGAATGCCACACGGAATTTGCCACGTTTACCTTCGCCGAACATCCGGGCGCCGCCTTGCCCCTGGAGCAGGCGTTCGAACGCATGCCCCTGGAACAGTTGCCGCAACAATGGCTGGTGGGCTTGAAGGGCAAGCTGATGGTGGCCGCCCACGTGGTGCTCGAGCAGGCAACGGAGCCGGCCGAAATCTTCATGCAAGGCTTGTCGCGCGTGTTCGAGGGCAATACCCTAGCCGGCAGCAAGGTGCTGCAGGGCGGCGAATTGTGGACGGATTTCACCATCCAGTCTGACGGCTTCAGCCGTTTCGTCATCCGCGACGCGGGCATGCGCTCGCAGCAGTCGGGCCGATTGGTGCAGCGCGTGCTGGAAATCGAAACCTACCGCATGATGGCTTTACTGGGCTTGCCCTACGCCATGCAGGCGGCGCCATCGCTCAATGCCATCGAGAACGAACTGGCCACCCTGGCCGCCGCCATGGTCGATACGGACGATGCCCCGGGAGCCGGCGACGAGGGCGTCTCCGAGCAAGGCTTGCTCGACCGCATCACGCGCCTGGCGGCCCGCATTGAAAAGCTGTCGCTCGACAATAGCTACCGTTTTTCCGCCTCGAAAGCCTATATGGGCCTCGTCAAGGCGCGCATCGACGAGTTGCGCGAAGTGCGCATCGAGGGCATCCCCACTGTCGAGGAATTCATGGACCGCCGTTTGACGCCCGCCATGAATACGTGCGAAGCGATGTCCAGCCGCCAGGAAGCGATGGCGCAGCGCATTGCCAACACCAACGACTTGCTGCGCACGCGCGTGGGCATCGTGCAGGAATTGCAAAACCGGCAAATCCTGCAATCGATGAACGCCCGCGCGGCCCAGCAACTGCGCTTGCAGCAAGCGGTGGAGGGCTTGTCCGTGGCCGCCATCTCGTATTACGTGATCGGCCTGTTCAGCTATACGGGCAAGGCGGCCAAGGTGATGGGGCTGCCCGTGAATCCGGAAATCCTCGTCGGCGCCCTGGTGCCGTTCGTGGCGGCGGCCGTCTGGCTGGGCTTGCGGCGCATGCACCACAAGCTGCACGCGGATTGACCAGGGCAGGCACTCAGGCGGTGCGTACGCCGCGCGCCGCCAATCTTTGCTATCGTGCTGGCCTCATTGTTTGCTACAAGGAAATCAGCGTGCTTGCCAAGGTTGGAGATATCTACAGTGTGTTTTCGCACAGGCTGCAGCAGTATGTGGCTTGCCAGGTCACGGCCATCGACGATGCCGCGTCCGGCAGCGCCCCGCTGGCCGCCATTTTGCAGCTGGACTGGACGGGCGACACCTTGCCCGATGCGCACGCCGTGCAGGCGATGCGCCCCCTGGTGTGCGATTACTATTTCTGGAACAAGCGCCACGACCACAGCTTTGCCAGCGCGACGGTGCCGCGCCACTACAGCCTGGTGGCCAATGTCGCGCCGCTGGTCGAGACGGCAGTGAAAAGCTACAGCGGCGGCTGGCACATGGGCGACAGCGTGTACCGCCAGCGCCGCTGGGAGCAGGTCGACCCTGCCCGGCGCCAGCGCTTCAAGGCGGCATCGAGCGAGGAAGTGATGGTCGGCGGCCAGGCCGTGCGCCAGAAGACGAGCCGCATCGGCGACGACATTCTGCAGGCGATCAGCGACCTGTCCGAACTGGACCAGCTGCCTTGCCTGACGACCATCGAGACGCGCCACGGCAGCGCGGCGCTGGCCGCCTACATCAACGGCAACCCCATCATCAACGAAGTGCACTGGCAATCCTCGACGGAGAGCGAACTCGACTTGCGCAACAGCAATGTCAGCCGTCTCGTCGTGCATGGCGCAGGCTTGCGCTCGCTGCGCCTGAACGAGGGTTTGAGCACCCTGATACTGAATGGCGCGCCGTCGTCCGCGCTGCGCATCGACGACCCGCATGCAGGGCGCTTCCTGCGCCTGCAGTGTTCCGGCGCCCTGACGCCATTCCACGGCCTCGACCAGCTGGCGCGCCTGTCGCTGAGCGCCATGCCGGCCGTGGATTTCGACATGGTGGCGCAGCGTTTCCCCTTGCTGACGGACCTGACCGTGTGGGGCAAGCCGGGGCTGGCGTCAAACGTGGCCAGCATCGCCAGACTGGACCGTTTGCGCTCCTTCACCGCGTATGAACTGTTCGGCTACGGTGCCGACGACTTCCCCGTGCCGGCGCAGTTGCCGGCCTTGTCCAGCCTGTGCCTGACCAGCCTGCCGGCCGACGCCGCCAAGGCCATCAAGGCCAGTTATAAAAAGGCGGCGGTGCTGGGTCTGGACCTGTCGGTGACGCGGCCGCGCAAGCCGGAATGGCTGGCGGAAAACCTGGACAATCCGTTCCGCGACTGGGATGGCAGCGCGCACATTGCGGCGGCGTATGCCAAAAAAGCCGCGCAGGCGTATAAAAAGCTGCTGGCCACGGCGCGCACGCTCGACGGGGCGAACGATGCCGGGACGGCGCAAGCCGTGGCGCAGGAGATGGTCACCGCCTATGTCGGCGTGTTCAACCAGATCGAGCGGCGTTCCAGCGTAATCGAAACGGTGGAGCGCGATGAAATCTATGTGGCGCTGGAGCAGGTGCTGGCGCAAGTGCCGCTGCCGGATGTGGCGGCGCTGTATGCCTTGTTTGACCGCTTGCGCGATTTTTAGTCAGACATGCGCTAGAAAAAAAGTTCTAGACATAGAGTTCTAGAATGGATATTCTAGCGTCATGTTAAAAAATACCTCCACTCCCCATCCCACGGCCGCCGAACTGGATCTGCTGCGCATCCTGTGGCGGCGCGGTCCGTCCGACGCGCGCGCCGTGTACGACGCCCTGGCCGAAGAGCGTGCCGACGCCAGTTACGCCACCGTGCTGCGCCAGTTGCAGCTGATGCATGGCAAGGGCTTGCTGAGCCGCGACGAAAGCCAGCGACCGCAGCTGTATGCGGCCGTCGATGCGCAGGAAAAGCTGCAAACGAGTCTGCTCAAGGACTTGATCGGCAAGGTGTTTTCCGGCTCCGGCAAGGCGCTGGTGCTGACGGCGCTGCGCGAGCACGTGAGCGACGCGGAACGCCTGGAAATTGAAAAAATTCTGCGCAGCAAGGATGGCAAACAGCCATGAATGTGGACATGCGCTTGGGCATCGAGTTGGGCAAGCTGGTCCCTGCGCTGGGCTGGGTCTTGCTGTATTTCGTCTGGCAGGGCTTGATCGTCGGTGCCGTGTCCGCCGTCCTGCTCTGGCTGCTGCGTCAGGCCAGCGCGCGCTGGCGCTATGCCGTCTGCGCGCTGGCGCTGCTGCTGTGCGTTTGTATTCCTTTTGTGCACCTGCTGTCCCTGCTGTCGGGCGCATCGCCGGCCCGGCTGACGGTGGACGCTCCGCCCGCCTGGCGCGCCGCGCTGCAAGCGTGGATGCCGGCCCTGGTGCTGGCCTGGAGCGCCGGTGTCGCCCTGATGAGTTTGCGCCTGTGCCTGGGCCTGGCCTGGGTCGGCAAGCTGCGCCGCCAGGCAGTGGCCGCGCCCGCCATCTGGCAGGCGCGCCTCGATGCGCTGGCGCTGCGCATGGGCTTGCACGGCAGTCGGAAAGTGCCGCTGAAGCTGCACGGGGGATTGTCCAGCCCCGTCACGGTGGGATTCTGGCGCCCCGTCATCCTGCTGCCGGCCGCCTTGCTGAGCGGCATGCCCGTCGCCTTGCTCGAAGCGCTGCTGGCGCATGAACTGGCGCACGTGCGGCGCTGGGATTACCTGGTCAACCTGCTGCAAAGCGTGGCCGAGGCGCTGCTGTTTTTTCACCCCGTCGTCTGGTGGCTGTCGGCGCGCATGCGGGCCGAACGGGAACAGGTGGCCGACGCGCTGGCCGCGCAAGCACTGCAAGACCCGCAGCAGCTGGCCACGGCGCTGCATGCCTTGTCCCTGCACACGGCCATCCCGCAACATGCCGGCTTGCTGATGTCGGCCCGGGGCGGGGCGCTGCTCACGCGCATCGAACGCCTGATGGCGCCCGGGCGTGATACGGCCGGCTGGAAACTGGCCGTGCCCGCCTTGCTGCTGGCCTGCGCCACCTTGCTGCTGCAGGTGCAGGGCAAGCCTGCCGTCAACGGGACGATGCTGGCCGATGCCGCCGCCGCGATGCTGGACTTCCCCGTCAGCGCGAAACACATGCTGGTATTTGACGACAGCACGGGCCAGGTGCTGATGGCGAAAGACGCGGACGCCGTCGTGCCCATCGCCTCGATCACCAAGCTGATGACGGCCATGGTGGTGCTCGACGCGGGCCTGGCCCCCGACGAACAGCTGCGCATCGTGCGCGCCGATGGCGATGCATCCTTGCAGCGCCGCAGCCTGCTGGCCGACGGCGTGGCCGTGTCGCGCGGCGCGCTGTTGCAACTGGCGCTGCTGCCATCCGAAAACCGCGCCGCCGCCGCGCTGGCGCGCACTTATCCCGGCGGCAACGCGGCTTTTCAGCAAGCCTTGCAAGCGAAGATACGCCACCTGGGCTTGCGCCGCACCAACCTGACGGACCCTGTCGGCAGTTCGCCCGCGAATACGTCGACGGCCAGCGAGGTGGCAAAGATCGTCGCGGCCGCCGCGCGCTATCCGGACATTGCGCGCATCACCAGCCATCCGCAAGCGAGCGTGGCCGTCAATGGCAAGGTCCGCACCCTGCGCAACACCAATCCGTTGGTCGGCGGCAAGGGCTGGGACATTGTATTGTCCAAGACGGGCAGCAGCCACGAGGCGGGCAGCTGCCTGACCATGCGCATGCGCAGCGGCGGCAAGCACGTCACCGTGGTGCTGCTCGACGCCGACGGCGCGCAGCGGCGTTCGCTAGACGCCGGACACATCCGCGACACCCTGGCCGGGAGCCCAGGCCGCATGCATTGATACCCCCCCCGGGCGCGCCGCGCGTGCGGCCGCCTTTCTTTTTACACTCTGGAGATGACAATGACACTATTGGCGAAGTTGATGCTGGCTACGGTTGCGACCATGGCGGCGGGCACGGTGCAGGCGAAGACCCCCGCGCCGGTGCAGGATAAACCTGTTAATTGCGACAATTGCAAGGAATGGAATGGGCCCGTCAAGCCGTTCAATATCTATGGCAATAGCTGGTATGTGGGCACGGCAGGCCTGTCCGCCGTGCTGGTGACGAGCCCGCAGGGCCACATCCTGCTCGACGGCGCGCTGCCGCAATCGGCGCCCCTGATCATCGCGAACATCAAGACGCTGGGCTTTCGCATCGAGGATGTGAAAGTCATCCTCAATTCGCACGCCCATTGGGACCATGCGGGCGGCATTGCCGCGCTGCAGCGGGCGAGCGGTGCCACCGTCATGGCCAGCGCCTCGGGTGCCCTGGGCCTGCAAAGCGGCACGAATGGCAAGGATGACCCGCAATACCAGGCCAATCCCGTCGTGCATGTGGCCAAGGTGGCCAAGGTCAAGGTGGTGGGCGAGGGCGATACCGTCAAGGTGGGCCCCCTGGTGCTCACGGCCCACATGACGCCGGGCCACACGCCCGGCGGCACGACGTGGACTTGGACCTCATGCGAAGATGCACGCTGCCTGAATGTGGTGTATGCGGACAGCCTGAATCCTTATGCGAGCGGCGATTTCACTTATACAGGCAAAGGCGGCACGCCCGATATTTCTGCCTCGTTCGAAGCGAGCATCGCCAAGGTGGCGGCCTTGCCATGCGACATCATCATCCCCGTGCATCCGGGCACGACGGACGTGCTGGGCAAGGCCGCCAGGCGCAGCGGTACGGACAATCCCCTGATCGACGCCAACGCCTGCCGCGCCTATGCGACCGAAGCGGGCGGCTTGCTGGCCAAGCGGCTGGCGAAGGAACGGGGCGAGGCGGTGCCTCTTGATGCCAAGGCCGCCGCGCACGTGCATTAATCGTTTTATTCTGCCGCCTGCCGCTGTTTTTGCAGGCGTTTCAGGAACACCGTCATTTCCTTGACGGCTTGCAGGTCGCCTTGCTGCTGGGCCACTGTGACGCCCGTGGTCCAGGCAGCCTGCGCTTCATCCAGCCTGCCCAGCTGGAGCAGGGCCTTGCCCAGCAGCTTCCAGGCGGCGGAATAGCTTGTTTGCTGTTGCGTCGCCTGCGCCAGGTGGATGACGGCTTGCTCGGCGTCATTGTCTTTCAGGCAGGCGTCGCCCAGGCCAAAGCGCAGCAGGGCGCTGTCGCGGCCCTGCGCCAGCAGTTTTTCCAGTTGTTCACGCAGCATTTTCGCCTCACCTCAATATGCAAGTTAATGCTTGTATATTAGCGCTTGCGCGCTTGAGAAACAAGCCTGCCTTCAATCCGCCACATTCACCACCAGCTTGCCGCGCGCGCTGCCGTCCATCTGTGCCACATGCGCCTCGTGTGCCGTGCGCAAGCTAAAGCGGCGTGGATCGAGCCGCACCTGCAGCTTGCCCGTCTCTATTAACTTGTTGGCTTCGCGCAGGATGGCGCCATGGTGCGCGTGATGCTCGCCGCTCAACAGGGGCAGCAGGGTGAACACGCCCGAGTAAGTCGCCGCGCGCGCCGTCAGCGGGCTCAGGGCGAACGTGCCCCAGCCGAGGCAGCTGACGACGTGGCCGCCATACATGCGTGCCGCCTTGAAACTGGCGTCCAGGGTGGTGCCGCCCACCGTGTCGTAGACGATGTCGAAGCCGGCGCCGCCCGTATGCTCGGCCACGTAGTCATCGACCGTGCTGGTGCGGTAATCGATGAAGCGCGCGCCCAGCGCTTCGATGGCCGCGCGGCTGGCGGCGCTGCCCGTGGCAGACACCTTCGCGCCCAGGGCGACGGCGAGCTGCACGGCCATGTGGCCCACGCCGCCCGCGCCGCCATGCACGAGCACGCTGTCGCCCGCCTTCACGTGGGCGCGGTCGACCAGCCCTTCCCAGGCCGTGATGAAGACGAGGGGCAGGGCGGCCGCCTCGCGCAGGCTCAGTCCTTGCGGCACGGGCGCCAGCAGGGCGGCGTCGAAGATGCCGTACTCGGCCAGCGAACCCTGGATGCCGCCGATGCCGCCCGCCATGCCATAGACTGTTGCGCCAACGTGAAAAGTCGTCACGCCTTCGCCCACGGCAGCTACGGTGCCGGCCACGTCGATGCCGAGGATGGCGGGCAGGCGCGGCCGGGCGTGCGGCGCGGCGCCGGCGGCGATTTTCGCGTCGAGCGGATTGACGCCGCTGGCGGCGATGCGCACGAGGACTTGCCCGGGGCCGGGCTGCGGCACGGGCAGCTGCTCGATGGTCATGCGGGTGGCGAAGCTGGTGAGGACGAGGGCTTGCATGGGATTCTCCTGTGGTTGATGCCCCCAGTCTAGGCGGGAAGGGAATAAAGAAAAACCGGGCGCGGCCCGATGCACTATTGCGGAATCGTGGATAATCGCCTGACAAACAGGAAGGGAAGGCATGGACAAACTGGAAGCGATGAAGGTGTTTTGCGCCGTGGTCGAAGCGGGCGGCTTCAGCAAGGCGGCGCAGCGCCTGGGCATTTCCACCTCGTCCGTGACGAACCAGGTGGCGGCGCTGGAAAAGCATTTCGGCGTGCGCCTCTTGCAGCGCACGACGCGCAGCATGTCGCTCACGGCCGAAGGCCAGCAGTGCCACGCGCAGGCGCGCCAGGTGCTGGCCGGCATGGCGGCGCTGGAATCCAGTCTGGAACAGGCGGCAGGGAAACCCTCGGGCAGCCTGCGCGTGGATATGCCCAGCAGCATCAGCCGCAATCTGGTGGCGCCCGCCTTGCCCCGCTTTACCGCCGCCTATCCCGATATTTCCCTGCGCCTGACGGTCAGCGACCGCCTGGTCGACATGGTGGAAGAGGGCATCGACGTGATGCTGCGCATCGGCGAACCGCAGGATTCGTCGCTGGTGGCGCGCAGCTTGCTGACCATGGATTATCTGTGCTGCGCTTCCCCCGCCTTCATCGCCCGGCATGGCATGCCGCGCAAGCCGCAGGAACTGGACCAGTTTGCCTGCCTGCATTTCCTGTATCCGAAAGCGCGCCAGGTGCGGCCCTGGCTGTTCCAGGATGGGGAAGCAGGCGAGCCGTACGCCCACACGCCCGCTGCCGCCTTGTCTTTCGACCATATCGAATCGATGATCGCCGCTGCCCAGGCCGGTTGCGGCATCGTGCAGGCGCTATCCGTTTCCGTCTTGCAGCCTTTGCGCGAGGGGACCCTGGTGCCCGTGCTGCAGCCGTTCCGCACGCGGGGACCGGACTTGTGGGCGCTGTTCCACCCGCGTCAGCTGCGCGCCGCCAAGGTGCAGGTGTTCGTGGAGTTTTTGGCGCAGATTGTTCATGAAGGCTTTAATGAGAATTGATTATCAATTATAATGCAAGCCTATTGCATTGATTTGCGCCTTCGTCAGGAATTCCATGCCCGTGTTTTTACGCCGCCCCGTGGCGCTGTTACTTGCCGCCGCCAGCCCCTGGTCACTGGCAATCGATGATGTGCAGGCCGGCGATGTCGTTACCGTCAAGGCCGAGCGCCAGCATTACCGCAGTCTGTCCGCCACGGGCGCCACCAAGACGGACGCTTTATTGATGGACTTGCCGCAAAGCGTGCGCGTGCTCACAAGCGACCTGCTGCGCGACGCGGGCGTGACGACTTTGGCGGGCGCGCTGGACCTGGCCAGCGGTATTTCAAAACAAAGTCCGCTGGGCGGCCTGTGGGACAGCTATGCCATGCGCGGTTTCACGGGCGACCCGAATTTCGGTTCCGACTACATGGTCAACGGCTTCAGTTCCAGCCGCGGCTACAACGGCATGCGCGACGGCGGCAATACGCAGAATGTGGAAGTGCTCAAAGGCCCCGCATCGGCCCTGTACGGCCGGGGCGAGCCGGGCGGCACGGTGAACATCACGACGAAAAAGCCGAAGTTCGCGCCGGAATACAGCGCCGATGTTGCGCTGGGCAGCTTCCGCACGCGCCGCGCCGCCGTCGACTTGACGGGACCGTTGAGCGACACCATCGCCTACCGCCTGAACGCCGCGCACGAGGAAGGGCACAGCTTCCGCGATACGCTGAAAGTCGAGCGCAGCCTGTTTTCTCCCTCGTTTATCTGGCTGGCGGGCGAGCACACGACCGTCTCGTATGAAATCGAAGCGGTGCGCCAGCGCGCGCCGTTCGACCGGGGCGTGGTGGCCGTGAACGGCAAGCTGGGGGCCGTGCCCGTGTCGCGTTTCCTGGGCGAACCGGGCGACGGCCCTATGACGGTCAAGTCGCTGGGGCAGCAGCTGTTCATCCACCACGCGCTGTCCGACGACTGGACTGTGCAGGCGGGCGCTTCCTGCCGCGACAGCGAATTGCGCGGTTATTCGACCGAGGCGAACAAGCTGCTGGCCGATGGCCGCACCCTGAACCGGCAGCGCCGCCACCGCGATTTCTCGGCCACCGACGTCTCCGCCCGCCTTGAAGTGCTGGGCAAGTTCAAAACGGGCGCGCTGGCGCACGAGGTGCTGGCCGGCGTGGACGCCTACCATTTCGACGACCACCGGGTACAGCTGCGGCGCAACCCCAGCGCCGCGAATGCCTATGCCATCGACATTTTCAATCCCGTGTATGGTGGCAAGGCCGCGCCGCTGGCCCGGTCCATCGACACGCAGGAAGGGCAACGGGCGCGCGGCCTGTACGCGCAGGACCAGATCGACCTGGGCGCCCAATGGAAGGCGCTCGTTGGTGTGCGCCGCGACAGCTACACGCAGGATGTGGCGAACCATCGCCTGAACGTGAGCAACCGCCAGTCGCTGTCGGCCACCAGCCCGCGCGCGGGCCTCGTCTACCAGCCGTCGACAATGTGGTCGCTGTACGCGAGCGCGGCGAAGGGTTTCCGGCCCAACAGCGGCATCAGCATCGATAACCAGGCTTTCCCGGCCGAGCGCAGCCGCTCGTATGAACTGGGCGCCAAGCTGGAAACGGGCAAGCTGACGGGCACCGTGGCCGTGTACGACATCCGCAAGAGCAATGTGCTGACGACCAATCCCGCCAACACGGACTTCGCCATCGCGGCGGGCGAGGTGGGCAGCCGGGGCCTGGAACTGGACGTGTCGGGCGAACTGGCGCGCGGCTTGCGCGTCTCGGGCGCCTATGCCTACACCAACGCCACCGTCACGCGCGGCGACAATACGATCGTGACGGGCAGCCGCTTCGCCAACGTGCCGCGCCACAGCGCCAACCTGCTGGCCACGCAGCAATTCGCGCTGGGTACGGGCACGGCCAGCGTGGGCGGCGGTTTTCAGTATGTGGGCGAGCGCCTGGGCGACGTGGCCGTCAGCAGCCAATTTACCCTGCCGGCCTATACGACGGCCAGGTTGTTGGCGTCATATGCGCCCAACGCCAGACTGCGATTGGCTTTGAGCGTGGAAAACCTGTTCAACCGCAGCTACTATGCGAGTTCCTACAGCCAACTGTGGGTGGCGCCGGGGGCGGAGCGCACGGTGACCCTGAATGCGCATTACCGGTTTTAACTGTGGGGCTCTGTACATGCCACATCATTGTTCGAACCCAGCAGCATAGAGCCGGGGTCAGACCCGGCGGGTCTGACCCCAGATTTTGCTGGTGGGGTGAAATAACACTGCCGACTCACTAAAGTTTTTATACATCAACCAATGACTGCTCCCCTGACTTCTCCCGCCACCCTGCGCACCCGCATCGCCGTCATCGATGTCATGCGCGGCCTCGTCATGCTGATCATGCTGTTCGACCATGTGCGCGAGACCGTCTTTTTACATCACCAGGTCAGCGACCCCATGGATGCGACCCACGTCGATCCGGCCCTGTTCTTCACGCGCCTGGCCGCCCACGTCTGCGCGCCCATGTTCGTTTTCCTGACGGGACTGTCCGCCTGGTTGTACGCGCATCCGGCCGCCGGTCCTCGCAGTGCTAGCGGTTTCCTGTTCAAGCGGGGCTTGCTGCTGGTGGTGCTGGAACTGGTGTTCGTCAATTTCGCGTGGAGCGGCGCGTTTCCGCCCGCCGTGCTGTACCTGCAGGTGATCTGGGTCATCGGCCTGGCCATGATGGCGCTGGCCGTGCTGCACAAGTTGCCCTTGAAAGTGCTGCTCGTGCTCGGTGTGGCGATGATCGCGGGCCAGCATTTGATGACCGGCTTGCGCGCCGAACAGGGCAGCCTTGGCTATTACGCGCTGACGGTGCTGCTGCAACGCGGTTACCTGGTGGCGGACGGCGCGATGAAAATCAAGGTCAGCTATCCGTTGCTGCCATGGATAGGCGTGATCGTGCTCGGTTATGCGGCCGGGCCCCTGTATGCGCGCGCATTTTCTGCCACGGCACGGCGGCGCTGGCTGCTGGCGCTGGGCGCGGGCAGCTTGCTGCTGCTGGGCCTGCTGCGCGGCTTCAATCTGTATGGTGAAACCCTGCCGTGGGTGGCGGGCGACACGGCCTTGCGCACGGCCATGAGCGTGCTGAACTTCACCAAGTATCCGCCATCGCTGGACTTTTTGCTGTTCACCCTGGGCCTTGGCTTGCTGGGCCTGGCCTGGCTGGAAAGCGTCGATAACGGGTTCACGCGGGCTTGCGCCACCTTTGGCGGCGCGCCCATGTTTTACTACTTGCTGCATCTGTATCTGCTGCTGGCCATCGGCCTGACCTTGACGGCCGTGCTGGGCGCCAATCACGGCACCCGCTACGGCGTCGAACATATCTGGCAAGTCTGGCTGCTGGCCTTGCTGCTGATGCCCGTGCTGTACTTCCCCTGCCGCGCGTTTGCCAGCTACAAGCGCGCGTCGAAGCAGGCGTGGGTGCGTTACTTCTGAATCAAGCCTATTCTATTTGCAGTACAGCCTGTCAATGCTGTGGCTGGACGCCAGGTAATGCCGCGTCTGCCAACCGATGGCCACCCTGTAGGCGCACGGCGGGTCGAGCGCCACGTTGACGGGGAAGCCGCCATTGTTGCCTGACAGGTGAGGCCCGCCCGCGCCGCCGCGGAACAGATAATTGCTGGGCGGTGGAGGCGGCGTGAAACTGGCGGCCGGCAGCGGTGGCGGCGGATGCTGGATGCCGTTGTTGTTGGAAATCGTGATATTGAAAAAGCGCAAATGCGGGTGGTCTATCGTGTACAGGATATGCACGAGGCCGCCCGCGATGGGATTGCAGGCATTGCTGCGCAATTCTTCCAGGTCCAGCGCCACGATGACGGGCGAGTTGTCGAAGACGATCGAGTCGAGCCCGTCCGTGGCCACGAGCGCCAGGGTATTTCCGTCACGCACTTCGAAACCCAGGCGGTAGCGGCGTATCGGTTCGCTTTCGGCCGCCGTCAGGCTGCGGCCCGCGTCGAGGATGGGCAAGCCGCCAGGCAGCTTGGCCGGATGCAGGCTGGTGATGGCGGGCGTATTCACGGCGAGCAAATCGAAGGTGCGCAGGAAGATGTTGGGCGCCACGTTGACGACGGCCGTCGTGCCGTCGCGCATGTCCACGGTGACGGGCTTGCCGTCCACGCGTATCCAGCCGCCCGGTTTCAAGTCGCCCGCATCGACGATCACCTGCGCCGAGTCGGCCAGGCCCAGTCCGTTCGTATAAAACACATAGCCGACGAGCGTGCCGAGCACTTGCGTCAACGGCGCCAGGCTGGCCGGCGCCACCGTCGGCAAGGCTGTCGGGTCGTCGCTGCCGCCCGGCCAGGACCATTCGCCGATGAGGAAGCGGTATTCGAGCGGATTGGCGGGAATGGCGCTGTTGCGCAGCGGGCAATTGCCTTTCAACGTGACGCCGCCGGCGAACACGTACGAGGCGCCGGGGCCGCCCGCATAGCCTTGCGCGGAAAAGCCCGCCATCGAGGGGAAGGGGTGGATGTCGAACACTTCCACCTGCTGCCAGTGGGGCACGCCTTCCACGTCGGGCGGCAAGACGTCTTTCGAGCACAATTCCACGCAGAAACAGTGGCCCACGTTTTCGCGGCCCGGCTGGCGCCCGTTCGCCTGCGTTTCCGACAGGATGGTCACGCTGCCCAGCTGCGCCGTGAAGTACACGTCGGGTCCGCTGGCAAATTCCACGTTGATGAACGGCGAGAATGGCGTCAGCGTGAAGTCCGACGTCAGGTAGTCGATGCGGAAGCGCCCGTTGGTGTCCGTCACCGCAACGCCCAGCGCATCGTCCTGCAGCCAGTCCGCGTCGAACGCGCGCACGGTGGCGCCCGCGATCGGCGTGTGCGGCGCGTCGCAGGTGCGCAGGCGGCCGCAGATGGTCCAGGCGCCGAAACGGGCGCGCACCAGGCACCAGAAGCGTTGCGGCAGGCAATAGTCCCAGACAGCGACGAAATCGTTGTCGACCTGGCGCCAGCGGGGCTGGAGGGTGGTGATGGAAAATTGCAGCGGCACGGGGTCTTTCGGTCCCGGTTTCAAATGGGGCACGGTGGGGCACAGGATATCGACCTCCACAGCCTCGCCCTGGTAATCGCCTTCCAGGGTGAAACTGTAGTTGCCGTCGTCATCCGTGCGCGCTTCGGCCAGCAGGAAGGGGGCTTTCGCCTGCACTTCCTCGTCAGAGAGGATGGCGAAGGTCTCCTTGGCGCTGGCCACGGCCAGGGCCGTGACGTTTTGCGTGTCGCGCGGCCGGTACAGGCGCACGATGACGTGCGACAACGGTTCCGGACATTCGGCACAGATCAAGCCGCACAGCTTGCCCCGCAGGATATAGGCCATGATGGTTCTCCAGCTCGGTTGGACAGTTGCGCCGTTCAAGATGGCGACGCTGTTACCAAGCTAGCAAACGGGCAGCCGATGGGTTTGATCCTGCGTAAAGGAGTGCCTATTTGATCAGCGCCAATACCTCGCGGAAACGCGGGTGCTTGCAGTCGCGTAGCCATTCAAAGGCCAGCATTTCCACCGTCACCAGCTGCGCGCCCAGCTTGCCCAGGCGGGCCAGCGCCGCGTCGCGGCTGGCGGCCTGGCGCGAACCGACGGCGTCGATGGCGATGATGACGTCATACCCGAGTTCGAGCAGGCCGATGGCCGTCTGCAGCATGCACACATGGGCTTCGCAACCGGTGACGACGATCTGTTTGCGTCCGGGCGGCAAGATCGCCTGCAAGCCGTCGGCACAGGCGCCGAAATGCGTCTTGTGCAAGGTCCGTTCGCACAGCACGGCGATCTCTTCCACGTTCGGCCCCAGTCCCTGGCGGTTCTGTTCCGTGCCCAGCACGGGCACGTCGAGCAGGTGGGCGATTCTGGCCAGGCGCAGGTTTTGCGCCAGCACCAGGCCGGCGTCGTGGATGGCCGGCATCAAGCGGCCTTGCAGGTCGACAATGACCAGTACGGCCTGGTTTGCATCTATCAGCATGGCGATCTCCTGAAACACCTGCCAAAACCTACTGCGCGTCGGTAGTCGCGGCCTGCGATGCTCACTGTACCTTCGTACAGTTGCGCGTCTCGACCACAACTCCCTTCCGCTCGCTACGGTTTTATCAGGCGTCGTTAGTAATTAATATGTGGCGACAGTGTAGCGCGCCGCAGTGTGCTCAAGTTGGCCAGCTGGGCGTGGCCGTCTCGCCCATCAGATAGGCGTGATTCAAATCGATGGCGCTGCGCAGGTAGTTCCACAGGGCGCTGACCCGGGCGATGTTGCGCCGCTCGCTGGGCGAAATCATCCAGAAGGCGCGCAGCAGGTCGATCTCGCCGTCGAGCACGGGCACCAGTTCGTTCGACTGCTGCGCCACGAAGCAGGGCAGGATCGCCAGTGCCTGGCCCGCGCGCGCCGCGTGGTACTGGGCGATGACGCTGGTGCTGCGAAACGCGCGCAGGGAATCGGGTGCCACGTTGTCCATGTAGCGCAGCTCCGAACTGAAGACCAGGTCGTCCACATAGCCGATGATCGGGTGCTGCGCCAGCTGCGCCACGCTGGTGATCGCTGCGTGGCGCGCCAGGTAGGCTGGCGTGGCATACAGTTTCAGCCGGTAGTCGGACAATTTCGTCACCACGTAGGGGCCGGACAGGGGCCGTTCGATGGAAATGGCTACGTCCGCCTCGCGCTTGGACAGGCTGACGAAGCGGGGCACGGCGATCAGGTCCACGCTGATGTGCGGGTATCGTCCGCAAAACTGCGCCAAATGGGGCGCCAGCACGATGGCGCCGAAGCCCTCCGTGGCACCCAGGCGCACCTGGCCCGACAGCAATCGGTTGTGTTCGCCCAATTCCTCGGTGGCGGCAAACACCGTGCTTTCCATGGTTTCCGCGTATTCCATCAGGCGGTGGCCCTCGGGCGTCAGCTGGTAGCCCACGTAATTGCGGTCGAACAGCTGCGTGCCCACCTGCTCCTCGAACTTGCGCATGCGCCGCGACACGGTGGAATGGTCGATGCCCAGCTTTTTCGCCGCGTCGACGAGTCCCGCGCTGCGCGTCAGTTCCAGGAAGACCCGTACATTGTCCCAATCGAGCACTTTGTTCTCCTTGTGCATTTTTGCAAAGGAATTATGCATTAATTCCACTTGAACGCATATTTTTACACATGCAGAATGCATCTAAACATATAAGAAAACCCGTTCACCTGGAGACACGCATGAAAAAAACCGTTCTGGCCATGGGCGCGCTGGCGCTTTCCCTGTCTTTCACAGGCGCGCACGCGCAGATTTCCGATGGCGTCGTCAAGGTCGGCATCCTGACCGACATGTCCGGCCCGTATTCGGCCATGGGCGGGCGCGGCTCCGTCGTCGCCAGCCAGATGGCCGTCGAGGATTGTCTGAAGGCTGAATGCAAGGGCATGAAGATCGAAATCCTCTCGGCCGATCACCTGAACAAGGCCGACATCGCCGCCTCCAAGGCGCGCGAATGGATCGACCGCGACAAGGTCGACGCCATCGCCGATCTGACCAATTCCTCGGTGGCCCTGTCCGTGCAAAAACTGATGAAGGAGAAGGGCGGCATCGCCATGTTCAGCGGCCCGGCCACGGGACGCCTGACGAACGAGGATTGCTCGCCGAACGGCTTCCACTGGATGTTCGACACGTATTCGCAGGCGGCCGGCACGGCGGCGGCGCTGACCAAGCTGGGACAGAAGTCGTGGTATTTCGTCACCGTTGATTATGCGTTCGGCCATTCGCTGGAAAAGGATGCCAGCGAAGTCGTCAAGCGCAATGGCGGCACGGTGCTGGGCGCCGTGCGCCATCCGCTCAACGCGTCGGATTTCTCGTCCTTCCTGGTGCAGGCGCAAGGGTCGAAAGCACAGGTGATCGGCCTGGCCAACGGCGGCGCGGACACCGTCTCGGCCATCAAGCAGGCGCGCGAATTCCGCATCGGCAGCGGCAAGGACCAGCGCCTGGCCGCCTTGCTGGTATTCCTCTCCGACGTGCACGCGCTGGGGCTGGAAACGGCCCAGGGCCTCGTCTACGCGGACGGCTTTTACTGGGATTTCGATGACCGCAGCCGCGCCTTCGCCAAGCGCTTCGAGGCGCTCAACAAGGGCGCCAAGCCGACCATGGTGCAGGCGGGCGTGTATTCGAGCGTCTACCACTACCTGAAATCGGTGGCGGCCGCGAAAAGCGACGACTCGAAGATCGTCGCCCAGAAAATGCGCGAGCTGCCGATCAAGGACGCCGTCATGAACAACGCCTCGATCCGCCCCGACGGCCGCGTCATCCACGACATGTACCTGGTGCAGGTGAAGACCCCGGCCGAATCGAAAGGCGCGTGGGACTACCTGAAAGTGCTGTCCACCATTCCCGCCGACCAGGCGTTCAAGCCGATGGATGGGGCGGCGTGCAATCTCGTTAAAAAATAATTCCGGGGTCAGACCCGTCGGGTCTGACCCCAGCTTTACGCCGTTGGGTTTAGCTGAACAAACATCGCACACCCGGAGCCTCAATCATGAACCAAGCCCTCACCTCAGTCCCCGCCATCCCCCTGCACATCGCCGGCAAGCATCACGCCTCGGCCAGCACGGAATGGCGCGACGTTGTCAACCCGGCCACGCAGGACATCGTCGCCAGGGTGCCGTTTTCCACGCCCGACGAAGTCAATCTGGCCGTCGCCACGGCCAAGGAAGCGTTTAAAACCTGGCGTAATACCCCGCTGGCGGCGCGCATGCGCATCATGCTCAAGTACCAGCAGCTGATCCGTGAAAACATCGGCGCCCTGGCCGAACTGATCACCCGCGAACATGGCAAGACCCTGCCGGACGCGGAAGGGGAAGTGATGCGCGGTCTGGAAGTGGTGGAGCACGCGTGCTCGATCGCCACCCTGCAGCTGGGCGAAATCGCGGAAAACGCGGCCACGGGCGTCGATGTCTACAATATCTACCAGCCGCTGGGCGTGGGCGCCGGCATCACGGCCTTCAATTTCCCCGTCATGCTGCCATGCTTCATGTTCCCCATCGCTATCGCCTGCGGCAATACGTTTGTCCTGAAACCGTCGGAGCAGGACCCGTCATCGACCATGTACCTGGTCGAACTGATGTACCAGGCGGGCTTGCCGGCGGGCGTGCTGAACGTCGTGCATGGCGGCGCCGACGTCGTCAACATGCTGTGCGACCATCCCGACATCAAGGCCGTGTCCTTCATCGGCTCCACCCATGTGGGCACGCATGTCTACCGCCGCGCCAGCGAATCGGGCAAGCGCGCACAATCGATGATGGGCGCGAAAAACCATTGCGTGGTGCTGGCCGACGCCAACAAGGAACAGGCGATCAATAACCTGATCGGCGCCGCGTTCGGCGCGGCCGGCCAGCGCTGCATGGCCAATTCCGTCGTCGTGCTGGTGGGTGAGGCCCGCTCCTGGCTGCCGGAAATCGTTGCCCGCTCGCAAGCGCTGAAAGTGGGACCTGGCAGCGACCGCACGGCCGACCTGGGTCCGATGGTGTCCAAGGCGGCCATGCAGCGCGCGGAAAAGCTGATCCAGGCGGGTGTGGATGAGGGCGCGCAGCTGCTGCTCGACGGCCGCGGCCACAAGGTGGCCGGCTACGAGGGCGGCAACTTCATGGGCCCGACGATTTTCTCGAAGGTGGCTGCTTCGAACGCCGTCTACACGCAGGAAATCTTCGGCCCCGCCATGTGCGTGGTCGAGACGGAGACGCTCGACGAAGCGATCGCCTTCATCAACGCCAACCCGAACGGCAACGGCACCTCGATCTTCACCTCGTCCGGCTGGGCGGGGCGCAAGTTCCAGAACGAGATCGACGTGGGGCAGGTGGGCATCAACGTGGCCATCCCCGTGCCCGTCGCCTATTTCAGCTTCACGGGCTCGCGCGCGTCGAAACTGGGCGACCTGGGCCCGAACGGCAAGCAAGCCCTGTATTTCTGGACGCAGACCAAGACCGTCACGGCGCGCTGGTTCGCCCCGGACGATGGCGGCAGCGGCGTCAATACCACCATTGCGATGAAATAAGGAGGCGGCGATGAGCACCAATATCGTTTTCATCGGCCTGGGCAACATGGGCTTACCCATGGCGCAAAACCTCGTGCGGGCCGGCCATGCGGTGACGGGTTTCGACTTGCTGCCGGCCAGCGTGCGGCAGTTCGCCGCCGGCGGCGGCCTCGTCTCGGACGACCAGGGCGCGGCGATAGGCCAGGCCGACATCGTCATCACCATGCTGCCGGCCAGCCGCCACGTGCTGGGCGCTTATTTGGGTAACCCTTTGGGCGACGCAGGCATCCTGGCGCAGGCGCGGCCCGGCACCTTGCTGATCGACTGTTCGACGATTTCCACCGAGGCGGCGCGCCAGGTGGGCCGCGCGGCCGAGGAAAAGGGTATGCCCATGCTGGACGCGCCCGTGTCGGGCGGTACGGCGGGCGCCACCAACGGCACCTTGACGTTCATGGTGGGCGGTGAAGAATCCGCGCTGGCGGCGGCGCGCCCCTACCTGGACGTGATGGGCAAGGCGATCTTCCATGCGGGCGGCTCCGGCTGCGGGCAGACGGTCAAGATCTGCAACAACATGCTGCTGGGGATTTTGATGATCGGCACCAGCGAGGCGATACGCCTGGGCGTGGCCAATGGCCTCGATCCGAAAGTGGTGTCGGACGTGATGGCGAAAAGCTCGGGCCGCAACTGGACCCTGGAGGTGTACAACCCGTGTCCCGGCGTGGCCGAGAACGTGCCCGCGTCGCGCGGCTACACGGGCGGCTTCGGCGTCGACCTGATGCTGAAAGACCTGGGCCTGGCCGTGGAAAGCGCCTTGGCCAGTGGGGCGAGCGTGCCGCTGGGCGCCCTGTCGCGCAATCTATATAGCTTGCACAGCAAGGCGGGGGCGGGCGCGCTGGATTTCTCCAGCATTTATCAGCTGCTGGGCGAGAAAGCTTAAGGCTGCTGCGCCTGCAGGGCCGCCAATTCGGCCCTGGCTTTTTCCAGCTTGCCTTCCAGCTTGGCGATTTTCTTCGGCTGTTTATTCGCTTCCTGGGCCAGGCGCAGCGAACGCTCAGTCTGGTTCACCTTGGCCTGCGCCTTGACGATTTTCTTGTTGTGGCGTTCGATCAGGGTACTGTCGCGGCAGTGGGCGTTGACTTCGTCGAGCGCGCGCGTCAGGCCCGCGACCTTGTCGGACAGGCCCTGTTCCTGCGCCTGCTGCAATTCGCTGCGGATGCTTTCGCGCTTGGCGGCGCAGCCGGCCAGCTGGGTGTCTGCGGCGCTGGCACCCACGCAGGCTGCGGCGAGCAGAAGGGTCAGGGCGGTTTTCGATAGAAGGTTCATGGCATTCCTGTGTCAGTGGTGAGCCCGTGCAATGTAAGCCTGCCAACGCCCCCTGTCAAACTTCGCCTACCGTGCGCACCTGTCCCGCATGGCATCGGCTACCATGCGTGTTTTCTTCTTGTCGACACCGCCGCATGACCAGGAAATTACTATTGCTGCTCCCTTTGCTATTGCCGCTGCCTGTACTGGCGCAAACCTCGCCTACCTTGCTCGATCTGCAGCTGATCGCCATCAAGGCACGGGCCGATGCGGCCAGCCATAGCCCGGAAAGCATCGCCGAGTTTGCCGAGACCCGGCGTATGGCTGAAACGGGCGACGTGGAGGCGCAGCTGGAACTGGCGCGCATGCTGCAGCTGGGCGTCGGCGCGCCGCAAGACACGGCGCACTCGATGGCCTGGATACGCAAGTCGGCCGAAGGCGGCTATGCGCCGGCGCAGGCAGCTTTGGGGCTGGCCTACACGGTGGGCGGCAAGGTGCCCATCGACCGCGTGCAGGGAGAGTACTGGCTGCGCAAGGGCGTGGCGCAGGGCGACGCGCTGGCGCAAACCATGCTGGCGCTGGAATTCATCGATGGCAGCAGCCCTGCCGAAGAACAGGCGCTGGCCATCATCTGGCTGAAGAAGGCCGCGCTCGAAGAACACTTTATTCCTGCCTATAATGCGCTGGGCGAGCACCTGATGCGCGCAGCCGCCGATGAGCAGGAGCGCGGCGAGGCCTTCCGCTGGTATGACAGATCGGCGCGTGAAAAGGAACCGGCCGGCATGCGCAACCTGGCCCGCGCGCACGAGCTGGGTCTGGGCGTGGCGCAGTCGGACAAGCTGGCCCTGGTCTGGTACGAGCGGGCGGGATGGAGCGGCGACTTGCCCGCCATGCGGCGCATGCTCGACGTGTACGTGAAGGGTGAACTGGGACAACAGGCGAATGCCGAAGACGCCGCCGAATGGCGCGCCAGGCTGGCGGAAAGCGAGAAGAAATGAAGACCATCGTATTGTTATTGACCCTGGCGCTGGCGCAGCCCGTGCTGGCGCAGCCTGCGCCCTCCAAAGAACCGCGCCAGCATCCGGCTCTGGCCGAATTCGATATGTCCGGCCTCGACGACATGCGCGCGAAGGTGCAGGCCGTGGTCAACCGCCCGGCCGACCTGTCGCCGGAAAAAATCACCGCCTACGAAAAGACGCGCCGCGCCGCCGAAGGGGGCGATGCGGCCGCCCAGCTGGAGCTGGCGCAGATGCTGCACGAGGGCGAGGGCACGCCGCGTGACGTTGACGCCGGCCTGGCGTGGATGCGGAAATCGGCCGAAGGCGGCTATGGCCCGGCGCAGGCATTCCTGGGCGTCGCCTATACGCTGGGGCAGGGCATACCCATCGACCGCAAGCTGGGCGAATACTGGTCGCGCAAGGGCGCCGCGCAAGGCGTGGAACTGGCCAACTTCATGGTGGCCCAGCACTTTGAAAACATCCACAGCAGCCCGGAAGAACAGGCGCACGCGCTGCACTGGCTGAAGTTCTATGCCGAAAACGGTTTCATTCCCGCCTACAATGAAATCGGCTACCGCCTGATGAAGACGGCGCACGATGACGCGCAGCGCAGGGAAGCGTTCGGCTGGTACATGCGGGCGGCCAAGGCGCTCGATCCGCCGGGCTTGAACAATGTGGCCTACTCGTATGAAGTGGGGCAGGGCGTGCCGCAGAGTGACGAGGCGGCGCTGGGCTGGTATGAAATGGCGGCCATCGCCAAGAGTCCCCCGGGCCAGACGGGCTTCGCGCGGCTGCTGGAGCAGGGCCGCGGCGGCCCTACCCGGCAAGGGCCGGCGCCCCAGCCCTTCGAGTTGTACCTGCTGGCGGCGAAGCAGGGCGACGCGGAAGCCATGGAGCGGCTGGTCAAGGTGTACGATAAGGGCGAGCTGGGACAGGCGGCCGACCCGGCCAAGGCGGCGCTGTGGCGTGAAAAGCGCAAGTCAGCCACGCTCCCTTAAGTGGACGAGACGGGGCGGAAACGGCATGCTATCATCATTGTTATCGATAACAATATCATGAGAGACCCATGAATCCCGATTTTCGCTCCAGGGCCATGCTTGAAAAGCACATCCAGCACACGATGCACTTCTACCACCCGCGCGCGTTTGACCCGAGCGGCGGCTTTTACCACTTCTTCCTCGACGACGGCACCGTCTACGACGCTGCCACGCGTCACCTGGTCAGCAGCACGCGCTTCATCTTCAATTACGCCATGGCTTACCGCCATTTCGGCGGCGACGATTACCAGGCAGCGCTGCGCCATGGCGTGGCCTTCTTGCGCGACGTGCACCGCGATCCGGACACGGGCGGCTACGCCTGGCAACTGTCGTGGAAAGACGGCGTCAAGACGGTCGAAGACGGCGCCAACCACTGCTATGGCCTGGCCTTCGTGCTGCTCGCCTATGCGCATGCCTTGCAGGCCGGCGTGCCGGAAGCGCGCGCCTACCTGGACGAGACCTTCGAACTGATGGAGCAGCGCTTCTGGCTGCCCGAGCACGGCCTGTATGCGGACGTGGCCAGCGCCGACTGGTCCACCCTGGACGGCTACCGTGGCCAGAACGCGAACATGCATGCGTGCGAAGCCATGCTGGCCGCGTTCGAGGCGACGGGCGAGGCGCGCTATCTGCACCGCGCCGAAACGCTGGCGCACAACATCACGGTGCGCCAGGCGGGCCTGGCCAACGGCATGATCTGGGAACACTACAAGAGCGACTGGGCTATCGACTGGGATTACAACCTGCACGACAAGAGCAATATCTTCCGTCCCTGGGGCTACCAGCCCGGCCACTTCACGGAATGGGCCAAGCTGCTCCTGATCATGGAGCGCCACGCCAGGTTCATGGCCGGACCATCGGAGTGGCTGCTGCCGCGCGCGCGCGAACTGTACGACACGGCGCTGGCCAAGGCCTGGGATGGCGCGCATGGCGGCATCCACTACGGTTTTGGCCCGCACGATGAAATCTGCGACGGCGACAAATATTTCTGGGTGCAGGCGGAAAGCTTCGCCGCCGCCGCCGTGCTGGCCGCACGCACGGGCGACGACGCCTACTGGCAAAGCTACGACAAGATATGGGACTACAGCTGGAAGCATTTCGTCGACCACGAACACGGCGCCTGGTACCGCATCCTGACGCCCGAAAACCAGAAAATCAGCAACGAGAAAAGCCCGGCCGGCAAGACCGATTACCACACCATGGGCGCCTGCTATGAAGTGTTGAACGTGCTCAAAGGTGCCGCATGAGCGCCGCCTTCCCGCGCGAATTTCCACAATTCGTGTCGGCCGGCGAAGCGCTGACGGACATGCTGCGCACGGGCGCGGACGCCTGGAGCAGCCAGGTGGGCGGCTCGACCTGGAACGTGGCGCGCGTGATGGCGCGCCTGGGCGTGCCCAGCGCCTTTGCGGGCGCCGTCAGCCTCGACGTCTTCGGCGACGCGCTGGCGCAAGCGACCGACGCGGCAGGCCTGGACATGCGCTTCTTGCAGCGCCGCGCGAAATCGCCGCTGCTGGCCATCGTGCATGAACTGCATCCTCCCACGTATTACTTCATCGGCGACGACAGCGCCGACCTGCATTTCGACGCGGCGCAGCTGCCGGCCGGCTGGATGCAGGGCGCGCAATGGGTGCATTTCGGCGGCATCAGCCTGGCGCGCGAACCGCTGGCGGGCAAGCTGGTGGCGCTGGCGCAGGAGCTCAAGGCGGCTGGCGTGAAAATCAGCTATGACCCGAATTTCCGCATCATGATGGATGCGCGCTACGACGCCACCCTGCGCCGCATGACGGAGCTGGCCGACGTGATCAAGGTGTCCGATGAAGACCTGGCGGGCCTGTTCCGCCACGACGATATCGATGGCGCGTTTGCCGTGCTGCGCGGCTGGAATCCGCAGGCCACGTATTTGTATACGCGTGGCGCGCAAGGTGCGGCGCTGTACCGGGGCGAACAGACATGGCAGGCGGCCCCGCCCGCCATCGAGGTGGTCGACTCGGTGGGCGCGGGCGACGCCAGCATCGGCGGCTTGCTGTACAGCCTGATGTACCGGCCCTATGCGGACGGCGGCCAGCACTTGCGCTTTGCCGTCGCGGCCGGAGCAGGCGCCTGCCTGGCGGCCGGCGGCTCGCCGCCTTCGGTGGACCTGGTGGAATCGCTGGCGCAGCGCACGCAGCTGCGTTAAGTCGTATGGCGCGGTGCGCTGGCAGGCAGGCGCACCACGCATATTTTTTACGCAATGCAAAAATTTATCATGGTCAGCTTGATCTGCATCGAAACGCGTTGACCTTCCCGCCAGGCCTACCTTGACGTTGGCAATCCTCCTACATGCACGCCGCATGGCCCTGTCTAGAATGGGGACTTCATTGCACACCTGGAGAACACATCATGGCCACCCAATCCCATCAGGCAGCGTCCGTTTCCCAGCAAAATGCCGGTATGCAAGACATGGATGCGATCGAACTGCTGACGCAAGATCATCAGACGGTGAAGGACTTGTTCGAACAGTACGAGGGGCTCAGCGACAGGTCGCTCGCCAGCAAACGCAAGCTGGCGCTGAAAATCTGCGAGGAATTGAGCAAGCATGCGATGGCGGAAGAGGAAATCTTTTATCCGGCCGTGCGCGAGGCCAGCCGCCTGAACGAAGACTTGATCGACGAAGCCATCGTCGAGCACGCCTCGGCCAAGGAATTGATCGCGCAAATCGTCGCCATGGCGCCCGGCGAAGACTTGTACGACGCCAAGGTCAAGGTCTTGTCCAGGCAGATCGAGCAGCACGTACAGGAAGAGGAGGGCGAGATTTTTCCGCGCGCGCGCGAGGCGCAACTCGATCTGCTGGCCATGGGCGGCCAGATCGCGGCGCGCAAGGCGGAAATGCAAGTGCCCGGGATGCAGCCCTGAGCCTGCCTGGCCGCGTGTGACTAGCGCGCTGGCCCTGTCGACGCCCGTTACATCAAGGTAAGCGCCATCAGAGGATGCGTGGCGGGCGCCTGCTGGCGGCAGGCGGTTCACCGCCAGCGGTGCAAGTGGTGGAATCGTTGCTGGAGCGTACGATATGGCGATGATGTGGGGATGGCGTGTCTATTCAGCGGCGCCAGGGCGCCCTTTTTGCGAGAATAGGCGTAAGATTTGCTCTCTTGCCATGTCAAGAGCCTGTTCTGGGAGTGTATTCATCCGGGGATAGGTTCGAAGTCATGCGCTGACCAATATGCCGTGCTTCCCATTGCCATGCATGGCGCCACTTGGCCGGGTCCGTGCGCTTTACAGAGCACGGGCGCTGAGAAGGAAGTCCGCATGCATAAGATCTGGAAGTTTTTCAATCCCCGGAGCTTCAAATTCAAGATGACTGTGCTCGTGGGCGTACTGGTGCTGTGTGCAACGGGTTCTGTTGCGCTCACATCGCTGTCTGTCGCGCAAGGGCAGATGGTATCCGTCATCGGCAATCAGCAATATGCCTTGCTGACCAGTGCCGCGGCATATATCGACGAAGACTTGAATGCCAAGAAAGCGCTGCTCAAGGTGCTGGCGGAAGGGCTGCCTGCGGATGTGTATGAACATCCGCAGCGGATGCAGGCATTTATAGAAAATCATCCAACTCTGCGCGAGGAATTTTTCAATCTCGTCGCCTTTGATGCTACCGGGAAACTGATTGCCAGCATGAATGACCGGCGCGTGGCCGGCAAGCTCAATTTCGCTGCGCGCGAATATTTTATCGATACCGTGAAGCTCAGGGAAGGCGTGATATCGCGTCCATTCAAGAGCCAGCTGTCGGGCAAGCCCGTTGTGCTGGTAACCGAACCGATCTATGACAAAGCCGGCAAATTGCTGTATGTAATCGCTGGCGGTCTCAATTTGCAAAGCCCGACATTTTTTGGCCAGTGGGAGCAGCTCAAGCCGGGCAAGAGCGGTTATCTGTTTATGTTGACCGACGACGGCACGATACTCCACCATCCGGACCCGGCGCGCGTCCTGAAGCGGGTGCATGATGAAACGGGCGGCGCAACCCCTTCCACCTTGGCCGCATTGCGGGGATTCGACGGTTGGACGCAAGGTAAAACCAAGCTGGGCGTGCAGGCAATTATGACGTACAAGCATTTGCGCGCGGCAGATTGGATCATCGGCGCCGTCTATCCTGAAAGCGAGGCATTCACGCCGGTCACCGATATGTATGCCAAAGTCATCATTGCTTCGTCAGGCGTAGCCTTCCTGGCCAGTTGTGCCGGCTGGATCGCGGTGATGCTGCTCTTGCGTCCTTTGGGCGATCTGGGCCGGCATGTGGCGAGCATACGCTCAGGCAATGCCGATATTGCGGTGTTTGATATCGCCCGTAAAGACGAGTTTGGAAAGCTGAGCCGTGCATTCTATGCGCTGTCGCTGCAGAGGGAAGCGGCGGAAAACAACCTCGCCGCTCTGGCGCGTACTGACATGCTGACGGGCCTGCACAACAGGCGCATGTTTGACGAGGCGCTGGCCGCGGCATTGACGCGTGCGCGGCGCGCTGGCACGGGCCTGGCGCTGGCGTATCTGGATATCGACTATTTCAAAAAAATAAATGACACGTATGGGCATGGTATCGGCGATCTGGTATTGATTGAATTTGCCAAACGGCTCAAAGCTTGCGTCCGGGCCTCCGACACGGTGGCCCGCCTTGCCGGCGACGAGTTTGTCATTATTTTTGAACAACTGACGGAGCAGTCCGAGCTCGCGGTACTGGGCAAGAAAATCGTGCAAGGGATGGCCGTGCACTTTGATTGCGGCGGTATCGGTCTGCATGTCACCACCAGTGTCGGCTTGGCGTTCTGCACCCGGGGCGATACGACGGCGGGGGCATTCTTGACGGCGGCCGATACGGCGCTCTACAAGGCAAAAAGCGCTGGCCGCAACGGTTATGCCGTCACTTCCATCGGCAGCCCCGCCTTGACCGAGGCGTTGTAGGGCCGGGTGCGCCGGAATGGCGGGTGGTGGCATCGCCTGTTCCGGCAACGTCAAGGCCTGCGCTGGCCCTGTGCCGTCGGCGGCGCATAGCTGCCCGACGATGCGCGCTCTACCAGGGTAAATTCCATCAAGTGATGCGTGGCGGGCGCCGTCTCCCCGGCGCGGCGCTGGCGTATCTCGTCGATGACGAGCTTGACGGCGGCGCGCGCCATGTCGGCGATGGGCTGGTGGATGGTGGTCAGCTCGGGCCAGACGGTGCTGGCGACGGGCGTGTCGTCGAAGCCGCACACGCTCAATTGCGCCGGCACCTGCAAGCCCATGCCGTGCGCCACGGCCAGGGTGGCGGCGGCCATGTCGTCATTGCTGGCGAAGATGGCGCTGGGGTGCGGTTCGTGCGCCAGCAGCCGGCGCGCCGCGTCGAGCCCCGAACGGTAGGTAAAATAGCCTTGCGCCACCCTGTGCGGCGGCACCTGCAAGCCCGCTTCCCGCATGGCGTCCTCGAAGGCCTGGCGGCGCAGCAGGGCGGGCGTGTGCGCCGGGTCGCCTTCGATGAAGCCGATGTCGCGGTGGCCCAGTGAGATCAAATGGCGCGTCATGGCCAGCGCGCCCTCGTAGTCGTCGATGCGCACGGCCGAGACGCCGGGCGAGGGGCGCGCCGTGGCCACGGCGATGGCGGGGATACCCATGGTATTGAGCTGCGCCAGCACTTCCGGTGAATCGCACAGGGGCGGCGGCACGAGGATGCCGTCCACGCCGGCCGCCACCAGGCAATCGATGCCGGCGCGCTGGCTATCGAGGTCTTCGCAGCGTTCGAGCAGCAGCTGGCCGCCGCCCTGGCGGCACTGGTCCATGGCGCCGACGAGAAATTCACTGAGGAAGGCCGCGCTGGGGTTGCTGTATAGCAAGCCGATGCGCAGGGTGCCCGTGCGGGCGGCACGGGCCGCCAGGTTGGGCTGGTAACGCAGGCTGGCGATGGCCGCCTCGACCTTGTCGCGCGTGGCCGCGCTGACGCTGGCGCGCCCGTTGATGACGCGCGATACCGTCATGGCCGAGACGCCGGCCAGGCGCGCCACGTCATGCACGGTGGCGCCGCTGGCCGTGTCGGCGGCGGCGTGGGCGGCATGCGCCGCTTTATTCGAGGTGGCCACCGAATTTCAGCTTGCCGCTGATGCGCATGCCGTGCAGTTGACCCTCTTCCAGCTGGGCGGCGCTGGTGCGCTGCGCCGTGTCGCGCCGCGCCAGTCCCACCGACAGGATATCGAGCATCATCAGCTGCAGCAGGCGCACGATCATGGGCACGAAATTGAGGTTGCCTTCCGGGTGGTTCAGGGTCAGCAGCACGTCGGCCAGCTTGGCCAATGGCGAACCGCTGGCCGTGATCGCCAGCACGCGGGCGCCGCAGCCCTGCGCCACCTTGACGGTACGCAGCAGGTCGGGCAGGGCGCCCGAACGGGAAATGACCAGCGCCACGTCGCCCGGCTTGAGCATGGCGGCGCTCATTTCCTGCGCCTGCGGATCGGCAAAGAAGCTGCTGACGATGCCCAGATTGAGCAGCTTGTGCTGCATGTCGTCGGCCACCACGCGGGCGCTGCCCACGGCCAGCAATTCCACGCGCTGCGCGCCGCGCAGCAGTTCGATGGCCGCCGTCAGCGCCTTCACGTCGAGCATGTCGCGCATGGCCAGCGCGGCTGAAGCGTTATTGCCCAGCACCTTGCGCGCCAGTTCCGCGTCGGAGTCCGAAATCTCCACGTGGCAGTGCGCCACCGTGATGGCGCCGCCCGTCAGGCCGGAAGCGAGTTTTAATTTGAAATCGGCCAGGCCCTGCACGCCGATCGAGCGGCAAAAGCGCATCACGGTCGGCTGGCTCACGCCGACCCGCTGGGCGATTTCGGCGATCGGCAGGGTCAGCATGGCGTTCGGCTCTTTCAATACCCAGTCGGCCACCTTGCATTCCGATGGGCTCATGCGCCCGCGCGCCTGGCGCACGGATTCGAGCACGGGCGCGCCGGTATGGGCGCGCTTGAGCTTTTGCGCGAGGATGGCGGCGATGCCCAGAAAAGTAGGCAGTTCGGCCGTGATCAGAAACGTGGGGATCTGCGCCAGGTATTCGTTCAGGCGGCCCTTTTGCTCGAAGCGGGCGCGGAACTGCGACCGTTCGAACAAAGGCCCCAGGCGCGGCACGATGCCCCCGCCTATATAGATGCCGCCCAGGGCGCCCAGGGTCATGGCCACGTTGCCGGCGATGGAGCCGAGGATGGCGCAGAAGCAGTCGACCGCTTCCAGGCACACGTCGCATTCATTGTTCAGGGCGCGGCTGGTGATGTCGGCCGCCAGCAGCGGCGGGACGTCATGCCGGCCAGCCCGGTCGGACAGGGCGCGGTAGATCAGTTCCAGCCCGCGCCCGGAGGCGAGGCGCTCGGCCGAGACGTGCGACAGTTCGCGCCAGGCGAAGGACAGCACGTCCATCTCGCGCTGGTCGCAGGGGGCGAAGCTGACGTGGCCGCCTTCGCTGCCCAGCGCGATCCAGCGGTCTTCCGCGGGGATCATGCCCGACACGCCCAGGCCCGTGCCCGAACCAAGCAAACCGATGACGCTGTCGGCGCGCGCCATGCCGCCGCCGATCTGCTGGCGCTGGTCGGGCCGCAGATAGGGCAGGGCCATGGCCAGCGCCGTGAAGTCGTTCACCACCAGCAAGGTGTCGAGGCCCAGTGCGGCGCGCATCGCCTCGATCGAGAAGAACCAGTGATGGTTCATCATGCGGATATTGTCGTCGTCGATGGGATTGGCGATGGCGATGGCCGCATGGCGCACGCGCGCCGAACCGGCGGCGCGCGCCTCGCTGCTATCCATATATGCGGTGATGGCGTCGAGCAGCGACGCGTAGTCGTCGCAGGGCAGCACGGCGACCGCTTCCAGGTGGCCCTGGCGCGTTTCCAGCACGAAGCGGGCATTGGTGCCGCCGATGTCTGCCAGCAGGCGCGGGCCTTCACTGAAACGCTCCGCTGGATCGCTGCCTGCTACTTCCATTTTTTCATCAATTTTCATGGCGGTGCTTTGTCTCGTCTGCGTGCGTGGTCGTGGCCGCGCACTGTCGTTATGGGCAAAAACCAAGGATTTTAATTCGTATACGTGCCGCGTGCCGAAAAATGCGGGATGCCTTCGCAAATGCCTGTCCACCGTGCCAGATGCGGTGGCGCCAGCGAAAAAAACAGGGCAGTCAACTCGCTTGTCGGTACGCAAATAAAGTGTCGCAGAGTAGTCGTAGGATTACAACATAATATGTTGATATTTGTTCGTAGTATAGTTACTATGTCCCTGCTGGAAAGAATTCTGGCCAGTACATTCGGCCACGAATGACTAGATAAAAAATAACTACTGAGGAGACTTACCATGCTGCATCGCAACATGTTGAAGGCCGTGTTGAAGACACTGCCAGCTGCCATCGTTTTGGCCATCGCCAGCGGTTCCGCTGCCGCCGACCCTATGTACCCATCCGATTCCGAAGGCTTCCATGGCTACCTGCGCGCCGGCGCCGGCAGCAATACCTCGGGCGGCGGCGGTTCGCAAGGCTGCTTCGGTCTGGGCGGCAATACCATGAAATATCGTCTGGGCAATGAGTG